>NZ_NEGL01000001.1:0-794620 GCF_002135425.1 Acinetobacter sp. ANC 4654 | reverse complement strand
CCCGAACTCAGAAGTGAAACCTCTTCGCGCTGATGGTAGTGTGGGGTTACCCATGTGAGAGTAAGTCATCGCCAGCTCATTATTCCTGAAAACACCCCAACTCAAACGAGTTGGGGTGTTTTTTTATGCGCGGAAGTTAATAAAAAAGTAGACCGGATTTAAACAGTTTAGATAAAATAGAAATAAAAATAGGCAACTGTGGGGAATGGATAATTACAGAACTTTTCTCTATTTAGTGAGTTGGGTGTGCTTCTGTAATGATTTATGCTTAAACTTATTATGATCTTTGACTGGAAAGACTTTTATTTTTTAGTGCTTTAATTATCTATCATTTTTGAAAATATAAAAAACAGGTTAGTGTTTGTAGTCTCTATATATTTTTATCAATATGGGTATCTATGTGAAAACTTATTAAATTTTTCTTTTAATCTATTTGTTAATTTATATTATTTTGAATGAAATTATGTTATAAAAATATAAAGCGGCATGAAAATTGCTTATAAGAAATATTGAAAAAGAGTAGAGGTAATATGAAGTTATCGGTTGGATTAAAAGTTGCGAACTCCTTGTCGTTGACACCGCAGTTGCAGCAGGCCATTCGTTTGCTTCAGCTCTCGAGTTTGGAACTTGAGCAAGAAATTCAGATTCAATTGGATAGTAACCCTTTATTGGAAAAAGTAGAAGAGCAGTCGAATATAGAGAGTTTATCTTCTTTGCAGGAGCAAGAAAAAGAACATGATAATAAAGATCTAACCAATGAATTGAATGCCAATACTTTACCTGATGATTTACCGGTTGATACGGATTGGGATGATATTTATAGCCATCAGCCAACAAGTCTGGGTTCACCTGAATATGAGGAGCGTGAGGATAATCGTCAAGGGCATTTGGGTTTAAAAGAGCACATGCTTGAGCAGATTAATTTATTGCATTTTTCACAAGTTGATTGCTTGATTGCGCATTGTATTGTTGATTCCTTAGATGAAAAGGGTTTTTTAGATGCAGAAATCGCTGAAATAACAACCTCAGTTCAGCATTTGCTGGAGTCTATGGATTACGATGATGAAGTTGAAGACGATGAAGTTATTGTTGTTTTAAAGCATATTCAGCATCTTGATCCGCCTGGGGTGGCATCACGTAATTTAGCCGAATGTTTGTTGGTACAATTGGAAAGTTTACCCGTACAAACAGCATGTCGTCGTGAAGCAATCATTTTATTAAACCATTATGAATTATTAATTTCTAATGAATTACCCAAACTGGTAAAACAGACTGGTTTAAATCCAGATCAATTAAAATGTGCTGTTGATTTATTGAAAACATTGAAAGCCTATCCGGGAATGGAGTTTGAAGAAAAAGATTCAGACTATCAAATTCCAGATATTGTAGTAATGAAAAAAAATGCGCATTGGCAAGTACAATTAAATCCAGACATTATGCCGAAATTACGCATTAATTCTTTTTATGCCAATATGATTAAACGTGCAGATCAAAGCAATGATAATCAATATTTACGCAATCAAATGTTAGATGCTAAAAATTTTATTAAAAGTGTGGATGAGCGACATAAGACCTTATTAAAAGTTGCCACATGTATTGTTGAGCATCAAAAGATGTTTTTAGAAATTGGTGCGGAAGGGATGAAGCCTTTGGTGCTGCGTGATGTTGCAGAAGAAGTGGATTTACATGAATCTACGGTATCACGTGTGACAACGAATAAATTTATGCTGACGCCACGTGGTTTATTTGAGCTGAAATATTTTTTCTCCAGTCATGTCGCGACAACGTCGGGTGGAGAAGCCTCCTCAATTGCAATTCGTGCGAAAATTAAAAAACTCATTTCTGAAGAAAATCCGCGTAAACCCTTGTCAGATAATATTATTGCTACTTTATTAAAAGAGGATGGGGTTGATGTCGCACGTCGAACCGTTGCTAAATATAGAGAGTCGTTACATATTCCATCATCTTCTGAACGAAAAGTGTTGATCTAAATTTTAAAGTGTGGCTATTCTAGAGATTCATTATGACAAAATAATGAATCTCTTTTTTACTTAAGGAATAGCCAGAATGATTTAATGTTGAATGTGCAGGATTTATTTTTTTGCTGTCATTAGATCGACTTGGCAATTCCTTTATTACCCTAAAAGAAGGTGAGGGATAGAACTATGCAAATAACAATCCGTGGTCATCATTTAACTATCACCCCTGCAATTGAAGAAGATATTCGGCTTAAATTTTCGCAAATGACCAAGCATCTAGATCAAATAAATAGCATGCAGGTGAAACTCTCAAAAGATCATCAAATTGATAAACATTCTAAAAAAGGCAGTGACAATCATATTGCTGAAGCGATTATACGTTTACCTGGAATAGAAATGTTTGCTCAAGCCAGTGCGGATGATATGTATACTTCGATTAAAAAATTAACAGAAAAACTAAAACGACAATTGCATAAACATCGGAAAATGCAGGTCGAGTATCAGCCTTTACTTGTATAGTTTGCTTTTTTAAATAAAAAGAGGTTTTTAGTGACCTCTTTTTTTATAGATAAAATGTTATACGTTAATGCTTTATTTTTCATATTTATAGTAAAATGGCAGGTTTACACCGTTGGTCCTATAAGAGGTCTTTGTGATGAATAGTGAACAGCTCACTGAAATTTTAAAAGCTGCTTTTCCAGAGGCTGAAGTTGCGGTTAGTGGGCAAGGCGGTAAGTTTGATCTTCGAATCGTTGATGAACAATTTGAGGGGAAACGTCCTGTCGCACGTCAACAAACGGTTTATGCTCCGTTAAATTCATATATTGCCAGCGGTGAAGTACACGCGGTAACTATTCGTGCAATGACCAAAGAAGAATGGCGTAAAGCAAGCTTATTCGGAGCTTAGAACTAAATGGATAAATTTTTAATTCAGGGCGGTGCTAAGCTCGAAGGTGAAGTACGCATCTCTGGTGCAAAAAATGCAGCATTGCCTTTACTTGCAGCCATGATTCTTGCAGATAGCCCAATCACTTTGACCAATGTGCCGAACCTTAAAGATGTCAATACTTTAGTTAAATTGATTGGCGGTTTAGGTGTTCAAATTTCTTATGAAGGTGACACAGTTAAAGCTGATGTTTCTACATTAGATAATCAGTTTGCACCCTATGAATTGGTGAAAACCATGCGTGCATCCATTTTAGTGCTTGGTCCATTATTAGCGCGTTATGGTAGTGCACAAGTGTCACTTCCAGGTGGTTGCGCGATTGGTTCACGTCCAGTGGATCAGCATTTAAAAGCATTAGAAGCTTTAGGTGCGCATATTGAAGTTGAAAATGGTTATGTGCATGCCAAAGTCGATGGTCGCTTAAAAGGTGGCGAAGTTGTCTTTGATATGGTGACTGTGGGTGGAACTGAAAATATTCTAACTGCTGCTGTATTGGCGGATGGTGTAACCACGATTCGTAATGCTGCACGTGAGCCTGAAATTACTGACCTTGCGCAAATGCTGATTAAAATGGGCGCAAAAATTGAAGGTTTAGATACAGATACACTTGTAGTAACAGGTGTGGAAAGTTTACATGGCTGTGAATATGCAGTAGTTGCTGACCGCATTGAAACGGGTTCATATCTTGCTGCTGCTGCAATTACTGGTGGTAAAGTAAAAACCACACATACGGATCCAAATCTTCTTGAAGCTGTTCTAGACAAATTCGAAGAAATGGGCGCAGAAGTGACGCGCGGTGAAGATTGGATTGAACTGGATATGATGGGCAAACGTCCGAAAGCAGTCAGCTTCCAAACGTTACCGCATCCAGAATTTCCAACCGATATGCAAGCACAGATTATGGCTGTGAATGCCATTGGTCGTGGTTTCGCAACGATTTCTGAAACGATTTTTGAAAACCGGTTTATGCATGTGCCTGAGCTTTCTCGTATGGGTGCAAATATTCAGGTTGAAGGTAATGATGCTGTTGTGACTGGTGTAGACAAACTTTCTGCAGCGCCAGTGATGGCAACCGATTTACGTGCTTCATTCTCTTTAGTTTTGGCTGCTTTAGCGGCAGAAGGAGAAACATTGATTGACCGTATTTATCATATTGATCGCGGTTATGAAGATATTGAAGCAAAGTTACAGGGTTTAGGTGCCCAAATTAAGCGAGTAAGTTAATGAGTGATATGAGAAACGATGATCCAAACTTTGACGTAATGGGCAATTTTGATCATGGTTTAACTTTAGCATTAAGCAAAGGACGTATCTTAAAAGAAACTTTACCGTTGCTTGAAACAGCAGGAATTAACTTACTGGAAGATCCAGATAAATCACGTAAGTTAATTTTTCCGACCACCCATAAACAGGTGCGTATTTTAATTTTACGTGCTTCAGATGTACCGACTTATGTAGAAAATGGTGCGGCTGATTTGGGTGTTGCGGGTAAAGATGTGTTGATGGAACATGGTGCACAAAATGTGTATGAGCCACTCGACTTGAAAATTGCCAACTGTAAACTCATGACTGCAGGTAAAGTTGGCATGGTTCGTCCGAAAGGCCGTTTAAAGATTGCCACGAAATATGTAAATCTGACGCGTCAATATTATGCGAGCTTGGGTGAACAGGTTGATGTGATCAAGCTTTATGGTTCGATGGAACTTGCACCATTGGTTGGTTTAGGTGATTATATTGTCGATGTCGTTGATACAGGTAATACACTTCGTGCCAATGGTCTTGAGCCACTTGAAGAAATTTGTACAGTTTCTTCTCGCCTCATTGTCAATAAAGCCAGCTTTAAGCGTAAGCAAATGCTGTTAAATCCAATTTTAGCACAGCTTGAAAAAGCAGTTGCTGAGCGTCAAAGCCAAAAATAAGTCTTGGTCTTGTTTGGATTATCAAAAACCGTCGTGAATCACGACGGTTTTTTTATGGTTAATGTTTGGCTGTTTAAAAATACCAATAAAATAATTTGCTGAATCATTTCAAAAGTTATTTTCTATGAAGCTTGAGCGATAGATGTGCTATTGATACCCAAAAATGCAACGAAACAAGGTAAACTAATCTTTTCTTCATTCACCTTGTAGGTAAATTGATGCGACGTTTATCGACTAAAGATCAAGACTTTCAACAAGTCTTTGCCGATTTATTGGCGTTCGAAACAGTCAACGATCCAGAATTGTTAAAAACAGTAGACCAAATCATTGCAGATGTTCGGGAACATGGTGATGAGCATGTTTTAAAACTAACACAACAATTCGATCGACATCCTGCGCATCAATTCTCAGATTTGGAACTGACTCAAGATGCATTAAAAGCGGCATTTGAGGGCTTAAATAGCGAAGTGCGTGAAGCTTTGGAGCTTGCAGCAAGTCGTATTCGTGAATTCCATCAAGTGCAAAAGCAAGAAGGCTGGACCTATGTGGATGCGTTAGGAAATACGTTAGGTCAGAAAATTACACCACTTGATCGTGTCGGAATTTATGTACCGGGTGGTTTAGCCTCGTATCCATCTTCGGTGTTGATGAACGCTGTACCTGCACATGTTGCGGGTGTGCCTGAAATTATTATGGTGGTGCCTGCGCCAAAGGGTGAGTTAAATCCATTGGTTTTAGCCGCTGCCTATTTAGCAGGTGTAAGCCGCGTCTTTACCATTGGCGGAGCGCAAGCTGTTGCGGCTTTAGCGTATGGTACAGAAACCATTCCATCGGTTGATAAAATTACTGGACCAGGGAATCGTTTCGTTGCTGCGGCAAAACGTGCGGTATTCGGTCAAGTCGGTATTGATATGATTGCTGGGCCATCTGAAATTTTGGTCTATGCGGAAGGTGAGAACAATGCGCAATGGTTGGCGATGGATCTGTTGTCACAAGCTGAACATGACACCGTTGCCCAAGCAATTTTCATCACCCCAGATGAACAACTTTTAAGTGACGTTGCACAAGCCATTGAAGCGCATTTAGCAAATTTACCCAAAGCTGAAATTGCACGTACTTCAATTGCCAATCGTGGTGCACTTATTTTGGTGAAAGATCGTGCTGAGGCAATTGAGCTGATTAACCAAGTGGCGGCTGAGCATTTAGAGCTGTGTTTAGATGAAGCTCAAGAAATGGCGGGAGATATTCGTCATGCTGGTGCGATCTTCATGGGGCGTTATACCCCTGAAGCGATTGGCGATTATTGTGCAGGGCCAAACCACGTATTACCGACATCGGGGACGGCACGCTTTTCATCGCCATTGGGTGTGTATGATTTCCAAAAACGTTCCAGCTTGATTATGTGCTCGCAAGAGGGGGTGAAAACCCTTGCGAAAACCGCGGATATTTTGGCACAAGAAGAAAACTTGGATGCACATGCACGTTCAGCACGTTATCGTTATCAATAAGCTTTGATTGATATAAAAGGCTGATTGATCAGCCTTTTTTTAAGCCTATAACAGATTTGATTGAGATATTAAAAGATGAACATTACAACAGAACAAATGCGATTTTGGAGTCCTGAAGTACGTGAATTAGAACCGTATGTACCGGGCGAGCAACCGAAAATCCAGAACTTACTTAAATTAAATACCAATGAAAATCCATATCCGCCATCACCAAGAGTAGTCGCAGCGGTACAAGCCGTTTTGGCTGATTCTGCCGATGTATTACGTTTATATCCAGATCCAGATGCTTCTGCGTTAAAGCAAGCGATTGCGATGCAGCAGAATGTTGATGTTGCAAATGTCTTTGTCGGTAATGGCTCAGATGAAGTTTTAGCTCATATTTTTAAAGCATTTTTTGTGCAACAGCAGCCTATTCTTTACCCTGATATTACCTATAGTTTCTATCCCGTTTATAGCCAATTTTTTGCAGTCAAAACCAAAATATTGCCATTGAATGATGATTTTGAAATTGTGCTAGACGATTATAAACAAGCCAATGGCGGTATCATTATTACCAATCCCAATGCACCAACCAGTATTGCGCTAGGGGTGTCTGCTATTGAAGAAGTATTACAAGCTAACCCGAATTCAGTGGTGGTGATTGATGAAGCTTATGTTGATTTTGGTGCGCAGTCTGCGGTTAGCTTAGTCGAAAAATACGAAAACTTAGTGGTGTGCCAAACCACATCGAAATCACGATCACTTGCGGGTTTGCGTGTTGGTTTTGCAATTGCGCAGCCCCATTTAATTGCAGCTCTTGAAGCGGTCAAAAATAGTTTTAATTCTTATCCAATGGATCGTTTTGCTATTGCAGCTGCGGTCGCTTCATTTGAAGATCAAGCTTACTTTGAAGCACAATGCCAAAAAGTGATCGCAAGCCGTGACAAGCTGGTGACTGAATTAGAAAGCATGGATTTTAAGGTTTTACCATCAAAAGCCAATTTTATTTTTGCATCATTACCTAGCAAAGATGCGGGTGAACTGGCTGCACAATTACGTGAACAAGGTATTATTGTGCGCTATTTCAATAAACCGCGTATCAATCAATTTCTACGTATTACCATTGGTACAGATGAGCAAAATCAACGTTTAGTAGATACTTTAAAAAATGACATCTTAGCTTAAGCGTTAAGTTTCAGATGATTTCTGCCATGTGTTGAGTAGCTCAAGCATGGCAGAAACTTTATCAAAACATTCTTGATATTCTGCGTCGCAATCTGAAGCGATTGTTACACCACCACCAGCCCATAACGACACATCTTCATGGTACTTTTGGATGGAACGAATCAAAATATTCCAAGAACCTGTACCATCAAAATTAAAATAACCAAGGCTACCGCAGTAAGCACCACGTGGAGCACCCTCTAGTTCATCAATAATTTGCATGGCACGAATTTTGGGTGCACCCGTAATTGAGCCACCAGGCAGTGCAGACATCAGGACATCAAAGGGATTGGTATCATCTTTGAGCGTGGCTGTGACTTCGCTGACCATATGATGAACTTGATTAAAAGATTCAATTTCAAAAAGTTGTGGGGTTTTTACCGAACCTGTTTCAGCATAAACACTCAGATCATTGCGTAGTAAATCGACAATCATCACATTTTCAGCTTGATCTTTTTGAGAATCAATCAAGCGTTGTTTTGATTGTTCATCTTGCTTTGGGTCAGCATAACGAGGCATTGTACCTTTGATGGGACGAGTCACAATTTTTCGATTTTCTTCAAAATCAATGAATAGTTCAGGTGAACAGCTTAACAGTTCAAAATCATCAATTTTGAGGTAGCCAGAATAGGGAGCATCGGTGAGTTTCCAAAAATCTTCAGCGATATCGAGTAAGCAACCTTGCGCTTTTGCTGTAAATTCTTGTGTTAAATTAATTTGATAGCAGTCGCCAGCTTTAATATATTCTTGCACTTGCTTAAATGCAGATCGATATTCATTTTTATTCCAACGTGCACTACATGTTTGAGTCAGTCGGAAAGACTGATGTTTTGTGTTGGTTAATGCAGCTTGAATCAATTGAAAAATTTCTTCAGCCTCATCTTCATCACTAAAAAAAGTCCAACCTTGCGGAGTCAATTTCAGATAGCTACGATAAATACCTAAAAATAAAGCCGGTTGTTTTTTTTCTTGCAGAGAGACTTGTTGTTGTGCAGCAGCATCATAACTGATGAAACCAATTATCCCCCCTTTAAAATCACTTTGATGCGTTTGAGTATTGTCTTTAAAAAAATGATTAAAATGAATAGGTGATGATTTTTCTTGATAGTGATGTAGAGAAACTCGTTTGAAACTTTGAATAATTTGATCTTGCTTCAACATATATTCGGAAGCAAAAAATGCGATCACAGGTTGGTTTACATTTTTTAAATAAACCAAATGTGTGAGATGTGATAAGGAGGAAAGTATTTGAGCGGGACTAAGCCATTGTTCAGTCAGCAATTTTTGAAAAACAATAGGATTATTCATACGGTGTTAAATTACAGCAAAGGATACAAGTGAGTACTATTCTATAACAATGTTTATGCATAAAAACTGTAAATACCGTTTGTCGGTAACATATAGATTGCGACCAACAGCAGTTGAACAAAAAATGACACAGATATAACTTAACTAGGGCAAATAGACTGCTCAAGGAAAAGATTCACTGTTGTCAGAAAACGAAAAACAATCGGTGATATCGAGTGGTTAACAATCAAAAAAATAATACTCTTGGGAGAGTACAAAGATGAAAAAATTTACTAAACTTGCTTTAGTTTCTTCATTGGCAATTAGTGCAAATGCGATGGCAATGCAAGCAATGGATGATGCTTCATTGGGCGCGACCACTGGTCAAGATGGTATTAACATCGGGATTGGTATTTCAAAAATTGAAATTGGAAAACTTTATATTCATGATAATGATGGTTTAAATAAATACTTAAATGGTGGTAGTGCAGCTGTGGGCACTGGTGATGGTAGTGCTGGTAATGATGCTGAAGTACTAGGTAGCTTAGGTGGTACAGGGACTGCCGGTGCAATTGTGATTAAGGGGAATGGTAAAACGGGTGACGTAAATAAAGATCACGGTATAGTCATTGGTGCAAACTATGACAACGCTGGTGCATATTTATTGGCATCACGTAACTTGGCAGATTTGCAAATTGATAGTGATGCGGGTACAGGCGCTAATGGTGCGTTTATCAATATTGCTGCTCAAGTGTCTGGCTTAGATATTAATATTGGTGAAATTGGTGTAACGGCATCTGGTGTAGCTGGAGCAGGGGCTAATGCGGGTACAATCCGCCGTGGTGGTAAAGATGATGCAGGTGCAGGTCAGAATTACAACGCAATCTTAAGTGGTTTATCGCTTAAAACAGGCCAAATGACTGCCAATATCCAATTGGGTGCAGCTCCTCAAGGTGCGATGATTAAATTGAATACCAAAATGGTGGGTGGTCTTGAAATTAAAAATCTAGGCATTTTGGATAATTCAACTAAACAGGGTACGGGTGATGGTACTGCTGGTAACCGTGCTGCTGGTGAAATTTTCGTTGAGAGCATTAAGGTTGCAGATGCAAATTCTACAGATTTAACAATCAAGCAAAGTGTTAGTGTGATCGGTAAAGAAGGCGCGAGTAATGGTTATATTCGTATGGTCAGTAGTTCAGGTCCAATTGATACCTATGTAAAAGGTGTTCATTTAGGTAGCCGTACTGCTGGTTCAATTGGTGACGTAGAGGTTCAAGGTCTACAAACTTACTTCAGCCCAGCTATGGGCACTTATGTTCCTGGTTCTATCATTACCATTTCTGGTCGTTAATTTTGAATCGAAAAAAGCGCGTGATTTCACGCGCTTTTTTTTACAAAAATAATGTGAAATTTTTCAAAAAAGCTTAAAAAAAGTAAAAAAAAGCTGTTTTTTTTTATAAAAAAAGGTATCTTCATTTTTACATGGATGTAGAGCATTTGCTCTAGAAAAATAATGAACATAGGCACGTCATGCCGATAACTAGAAAAGTTAAAAAGATATGTTAGAGATCGCATTAGGCTCGGCATTGATGTACTACTTTGCCACTGAAGCCTTTGAAATTAAGAAAAAACCAGCGGAAGCTGTCTATTACACAGAAACATTGGACTCTCGACAAGATTCTTTTAGTCGAATGCATCGTGAGCCTGTTCTCATCAAACCTGCTTTAGAGGATCAGTTTCGTGGCATTGTCCGTCAAGCATATGACTATAGTTGTGGGTCTGCCGCATTAACGACATTGTTAAATGGATATGTCGGTACGCAATTATCTGAACAACAAACCATGAATGGTCTGTTGAAATTTGGTGAAACTGAAAAAATTATTGAACGTCGAAGTTTCTCTCTTTTGGATATGAAGCGCTTTGTCGGTGCATTAGGTCTAGAAAGTGGTGGATATAAAGGCGAATTTTCAGATTTAGTCACACAGGCTCAGCCTGCTATTGTGCCAATTTCTTATGCAGGATTTAAGCATTTCGTTGTTTTTAAGGCTTATAAGAATGGTCGCGTCTATGTGGCTGATCCTGCATTGGGGAATATCAGCTTTGATGAACAGCGTTTTAAAGATATTTGGGAAAACAATACACTTTTTTTAATTAATGTCGCTCCTGAAAACAGAAAAAAATTCTTAGCACTTCAAGATTCAGATTTACGACATGTAGAGGATGCAACCGTGAATCGCTATGCTTTTGTTGATTTGCAATATCCACAATTTTATATGGATAAAATTGCAGATAAAGCATCAACAATTCGTTTAGATAAAAATTTAAATGAAGAATCCGAAAATTTTGGTAAACCTACCTATAATTTTTTACGTCTTTATTACAAGAGTAAATAAAGTTTAAAAGTGACAGATTAAAAAAATAAAAATGGTGAGATGGAATATGAATCGTAAATGGATGAACAAAACTTTATTGGCTTTGAGTATTCAAGTGGCAATAGGGGGGGCATATGCAGCAGAGGAACCAGCGCTGGGTGAGTATGATGTTGTTGAACAACAAGCAGATGTTGATTTAACTGCATCTCAAGCGACTCCTTCTCAATCTGAAGGGGGGGCTGTGGTAGAAGAGCCAGCACTGGGTGGGTATGACGATGTAGAGGAGCCAGCAGCAGCGGTATCTACACCTGCACCGTCTTCAGCAAATACGGCAACCCAACCTGTCAATGAACAATCACAAGCCTCTTCAGCATTACAACAGCAAGAAGGTGATGCGAGTAAGGAAGCAAGTTTACAAGAAGTTTTTACCTCAAATGAAAGACAGTATTCATTAATCAAAAAAGGTGATATTTCATCTTATTATGATATTGATTATACGTATTATCGTGATACGCAAATTGATGCTGAAATGGCCAAAGGTCAGCTTTATCAATTGCGTGTTCAAGAAAATGCAACACATTCAATGACGAATACTTTTACTGCGCAGTATGGTGTCCTCGATAATTTAACCTTTACTGCTTCTTTGCCATTAGTCGCAAAAACAGATTTATTAAAAGATACCTCTACAGCAGGTTTAGGTGATATATCTTTTGGTGCACGTTGGGAACCCTTCCCACTAAAAACGGGTCGATTACCGCTGATTTTATTTGGTAATGTATCGACTAAAACAGGTGATAGTCCGTATGAAGTAAATGCAGCCGATGACCTAGGAACAGGAAAAGGGTATTACTCAGCGGGTGTTGGTGCCAGTACACGTAAATATATAGACCCTGTCGTACTTTTTGCCTCTGTTTCAGCAAATTATGGATTTAAAGAAACGGAGCTTAATCAGAAACGTGGTTCACGTACTATTAATGAGTTTGAACCTGGGATTAGTGGCGGTTTTGCTTTTGGTTTTGCTTATTCGTTTAACTATGATGTTTCTATGACGATGTCATATCAGCAGAGTTTTAACACTGGATCAGAATTTACCTATAGTTCTGGTGAAAGTTATTCTCCCGCAGATCAGACCAGTTCTACTTTAGCAATTTCATTGGGTGTTCGTGTTTCACCAGAAACCATTGTAAATGGAACTGTGGGCATAGGTTTAACAGAAGATGCACCTGATGTCTCTTTAGGTTTGTCATTCCCACTTGATATTTTAGGTTTCGGTAAGAAACTACGCTAAGAGGGTGGTCGTATGTATAAGATTCGACTTCGCCCGTTAGCCGCAGCAATTATATTATCGGGCTGTTCAAGTGCAACATTTGCTCAGTTGGGGCAAAATTTATCGGTTGATATTCGATCACTCAGTATGGGGAATGCTGTTACGGCAGATCCTCCAGGCATTAGTGCTATTCATTTTAATCCTGCTGCTTTGACCAAGATTGAAGGTTTACAAACGGATGTGCAGGGTATTCTTGCTAATTTTGATATTAAAAGAGAGTTTTCGGTTCCAGCAGGTTACAACGTATTTGGTTACTCTGATGATCCAATGGTGTGTAATGATGGCCCTGAGGTTTCTTCAGATTTGTGTACGGACTTTAAGGGCACTGTGAATGGTGATGTAGAGTACGTCAGTTTATATGTACCAATATTGAAAAAAATGGTTGATCTGGGTGAAGGGATACCGATGGCTGCACCTACAGCAGGTATCGCCTATAAACCACCTGGTTCAAAAATGACGTTTGCGACAGCAATGTATGCACCTTTAGTTGCTGGTTTTGGTGCTGAAAATGGTAATGCTGGGAATTATATGGGGCAACAAGTTGCTCTGGAACGGATTACCTATTTATCACCATCAATTGCCTATGAAGTGAATGACGCTTTGTCGATTGGTGCTTCAGTCGGGATGTCTTATCAAGCGATTGGCTTAAAAACAGATTTGCGTTTTCCCAATGAATTGATTGGTATGCTCAGAATGATCGATGAGGTCGTTTGTACCCCTTTCAAGGAAAATCAGGACATTATTACCGACATCTTGCTTCTTGGTATGTGTAATACCGAAGAGGGGATGAATCCTTTTGGCCGTTTTGGACAAATGCAGCTGGCATTAGAGCAGTCGCTCAGTCCAAGTTATAACCTTGGTGTTTTGTGGGAACCGACCGAAGATTTTAGTTTTGGGATGGTTTATCAAAGCTCTGCAAAAATGCGTCTAAAAGGTAAATACCATATTGATAATGCTAAAGCACCGCAGGAGCTTATTAAAGGGTTAATGTCTTCGCCAACAGGACAAATTCTTGCCGCAATTTTAGGTTTCCCGAGTGTGGTTCCTGCCAGTGAGTCAGGTCTTGTTTCCATGGACTTTGAATATCCTGCACATTTTCAAGCAGGTGTAAAATATAAAGTACTACCTGATTTACAAGTTAATTTTGATGTTGGGTGGACAGATTATAAGGCTTGGGATAAGTTTAAATTTGAATTTGATCGACAAATTTCAGCATTAAAAATTGCCAAATTACTCTCGGCAAATATTGGGGATACCTCTTTAGCACTGCCGCTAGAGTTTACCTCACCATGGAATTTTGGCATAGGCTTGGAATATTCAGCGACAGATCGTTTGAAGTTGCGTGCGGGGTATGAGCCTCGTACCAGTGCAATTCCTGATAATAAACGCAATACGATGGTGCCGATTAACAATGCACAATTGTTTGGTTTAGGGGTGGGTTACCGTTTTGATGCAGATACAGATGTAGATTTGTCGATTGGTTTTCTGCGCAGTAAAGATAAAATTCCCGCAAATTCGAGTAGCCTAGCAAACCAAACAGGTGTGAATAATATTCTATTGAATCCTTATGCAGGTCTAAATGTTAAAACGGATACGAAAGTCACAATTCTAGGATTGAACTATAGAACCAGATGGTAGGTATATTGAAAATAATGAAAAAAAAATTATTGGTGAAATCGATACTGACATTATGCCTTTTAGATGTATCTTTTTCATATGCAGGTGAGTTTTATACCATTATTGGTCCAGATGGTCGACCGATGGTGGTACAACAAAGAAGTCTGCCGCCCAAAAACAAGGTTGCTGAAGTTTTAACGCAACAGCAACCACCTGCTCCAGAGCAAAAACAAGTGCCAGACATTCAGCAATCCATCGCTGTCGCTGAAATAAAGTCATCAAAGGGTTTAGGGGGGGCGGTTGATCAGCAATCATTGGCGAACATGACCGCAAAAACTTCTAATGTTGCGGATCAAGCTCTACAGCAGCATGTTGTACAGGTGGCATCTAAAAATGAAGAACAAAAGAAAGATGTTTTAAAGCCAAAGCCCGTGATTGAGAAAGTTGTACAGAAGCCAAGCCTCTCTGTTGTGGTAAAACAACCAGAAGCTGAAAATACCGACGCTTTTGTGAGTATCAATGGTGAAAAATATATTAGAAATGAATACTTAGAAGATAAGGAATTTAATCTAGAGGGTAAAAAGCGTTTTTATGCAATGCCTGAAGGGATCATTGATCTTAAGCATGGCGCAACGCGGCTGCAATTGGTAGAAAGAGAAAAAGGGGTCAGTAAATCAATCATACAGTCACTTTTTAAAAAGAATCAAAAAAAAGAGAGTGGCCCCATTACCTTATCATCGACGTACTATAGAATTTCACAAGCGGATGTGGTGGATGGCTTAGGACAACAATGTATTCAAGATAAAAAAATTAAAAATGCCAAAACCGTGAGTTTGGAGAAAGAGGTTAATTTATGGCCACGAGTACCTTTAAAAGATCAATTCGATTTTGAAATTGTGAAGGTATCCAATGCAATTCAAAACATTCAAATTAATTCTTACGCTTCACGTCAACAGGATCCTACTTTTTATTGGCCCTTTGTGGTTTTTTTAGATGCAAATGCTTGTGTCCTAGAAGGTGCAGGTGGTTTTAAAAATCATGATGCAGTGGCATCTTTTACTTCCCATGAAAAAATTGAAGGGGTGATTCATGTCCCACTTAAAAGCCAATATATATTACTCACACCTTTAGCCAGTGCCATCGACTTAGAGAACAGAGCACTGACCAATCAAGGTCAATTAAAGTTAATTGCCATTCGTTAAGAATAGAACAAGAGAATTCAGGATGAAAAATAAATATTTACTCCCTTTTACACTCACAACATTGATGGCTGCTTTGAGTGGTTGTGGTGGTGAGAGCGCTAATATTACTCCCGAGACGTATGATTCAAGTACAGCAAATGGTACATGTACGCCAAAAATGAACGGGTGTGTAGAGTTTGCTTTAGATTATCCATTGGATGGACTTAATTTTACTTGTAGTAGTGATACAACCAATAGCTTTATCTCAATATTAGATTTGAGCGATGGTGCTGCAACAGGAAGTTGTAGAACAGGTGATAAAGTTACTTTCTTTATCAAAGGTGAAAAAGATAAAAAAATTAATTTAGGTGTGGTTGATTTAAATAAAGTTGCACGACTCAGTGCTAATCAAGTCCCTCGTTTAACTATTTTAGATATGGCTGTGGGGATTACGCAACAAGATGCTCAAGCTTTAAATAAAAATGATCCCACTATCAGGGTGGCAATGAAGTTGGTGAAAATTTTCCAAGCTTTAGCTTTGCAAGAGAACAAAATTAATACGCCCACTGATATTCAAGCTTTATATATTACCGATGCAATGCGCTCAAAATTAGAACTTATTTTAAGTTCAGTCACTTCGCAACAAATTGTCAGTGATGAATATATAAATATTATTAAACCATGGGTTGATGTTTCAGTGATTGATGATGATCAAGCATTTAAAGTGGTCAGTAAATTAATGACGATTGCAACTGCCGCAGTCTATCAACCCGAGTTTTCATTATTTTCAACCAGTGGCGTATTGGGCAGTTTAATATCGGGTTCCGATGGTTTGATCGGCTGTAATAAAGAAGATTGTGATTTAAAGAAGAGTGATAGTTCGACCAAATATTTGTTCGGGCATTTTATGTTGATTACCGACCGACAGGGCTACACTTTTGGTAGCGGCTTACAATGGAAAGGTGCAGCTACAGATAATTTGGCTGCAATTAGTAGTGTCAATGCTGAATTAATTCGTAAGGTAAAACCTGTGCGTATGACCGCACTCGCACAAGGGCATTGGATTAACCCTATTAATAAAAAAATTGATCAAGATTATCAGCTAGATGTAGCAGATGTGAATTCACAGCCATTGATCATCAGTCAGGGTAAACTTTTTAATGACTATATGATGGCGGGTAGAGAACAATTTTATAAATTATTAACCAATAAGACGACAGTCAGTACGGAAGATTTAAAAGATTTAGGTCGTTGGAAGCAAAGTACCACTACAGATGAGTTTAAAGGGTCTTTAGATTTATATAAAATATTTCCAATCACTTATTTAGATAAACAAGTGTTTCAATCTGTCAGTAATGTGAGATCTGGGGATAAATATATTTTTCCAATGTATGCAGATTTAACCTTTAAATTTACAAACACTGCAGTCCCTGCTGTTAAGTTAGGGATCGTGATCGATCAAAATGGTGATATCCGTTCTAATATTAAATCAGGCTCTACCGAGACGGATATGTCTACATCCAATAATGCGTGTACTGAAAACTCATTTGATCAGAATACCTTTGTTGATCAGTATGGTGTACAACAGTATCGTTTAGGGACGGTTGCACGTGCATTTACTGCGAATAAATTACTCTCTATACGTATGATTTTAGCTCAGAACAAGTTTGCAAAAATTAATGGTGCTTTAGTTGGCATGAACTCTACCATTAGAACATCATCTGATTCATCGACTGAAAGCGTCGTTGTGGGTGGAGCATTGTTAGATTTAGCAAGTTTATTGGATCCAGCTTTAACCAGTGGACAAGCGCGTGTGACTTTTACAGATTCAGCTAAGCAGCCGGTCAGATGGGGGAACAGTTTAGCGAGTTTTCAACATGTTTATAATTTAGCGAATGCCAATACAGCAAGTGATGCAGATAAGGCACTTGCTCAGTTAGCGGGGGGAACACTCGATTTCACTTTAGCCCCGTGTTATAGCATTGCGATTAAGTAATCATTACGACCAGTATCAAAAAAGCCCATTAAGAAATGGGCTTTTTTGAGGCTTTAATTCTGTTCAAAAAAATTAGCCCGTATGATCTAAACGCGAACCCAATGTTTCTAAATGCATACTGAATGAATGGGTTTTACGATCTTCAAAATAGTGCTTTAACGTATGTTCTACACTCGGAAAAGCCAGCTCAGACCACGGGATTTCATGTTCTTCAAATAAACGGGATTCAATGGTTTCTTCACCTGCACCGAACATACCATTGACTAAATTGGCTTTGAATAAAACATAAATTTGACCAATTCGAGGAATGTTATACATACAATAGAGCTGTTCAATTTCAATTTCAGCTTCGGCTTCTTCGCGTGTTTCCCTTGCCGCACCTTGTTCCATGGTTTCAAACAATTCCATATAACCCGCTGGAAGTGTCCATAATCCATAACGTGGCTCAATGGCGCGTCGACAAAGTAAAACTTTATTTTCCCAGAGTACCAGCGCCCCACAAATAACCTTGGGATTGATGTAATGAATATTGCCACAATCTGTACAAACACGACGTAATTGATGATCGCCGAGTGGGGTTTTTACCGCTGTTTTATGTCCACAAATTACACAGAAATTCATATTCATCGTCAATGATCAAGGTGTGATCAGCATAACTGAAAAATTTAACTTTGGCATCATTTCTATCTTTTAGAATAAAAATTCAGCTATGATGAAATGAAGAAGAAATAAACAGAGAGTCGGCTATGGATGACCATTCGTTAATTCAATCATTACAGCAAAGATTACGGTTTTCCACACGAGTAAAATCTGCACAAGCGGCTGTATTAATTGCGATTACCAATGAGTCCAATCCCAAGGTTTTACTTACTCGCCGTTCACTTTATTTATCCAATCATGCTGGCGAGGTTTCCTTTCCGGGCGGTAAAAGAGATCCACAAGATACCAGTAATATTGTGGTGGCATTACGTGAAGCCTATGAAGAGACCGCGTTAAATCCATTTGATGTGCAGTTGATTGGTGATTTACCGATGCAAAAAGCACGTAATGGCATGCTGGTTAAACCTGTGGTGGGATTGATTCCGCCAGAAGTCAACTTGATTGCGCAACCGAGTGAAATTGATCGTATCTTTTTTGCATCACTGGATAGTTTAATTCAAGCACCACCGATCCCTTATGAAGTACGTTATGCACATCAGTCTTTATATTTTCCCAGTATGCGGGTGGAAAATGAAATCGTTTGGGGGCTGACTGCACGCATGTTAGTTTCATTGTTTCAGTATGGTTTGAACTATCAGAAAGAATGGCCTTTTTTATTAAATTCCCCCGCTTTTTATAGCAATAAGATTCAACGTGGTAAATAGATCAAGGAAGATAAAACATGATGTATAAATTTAATGGCTATGCACCGCAAGCAACGCATCAACCTTGGGATGGTTGGGTTGCTGAAAATGCAACCGTGCTTGGTCAAGTTGAAATGGGCAAGCAGGTCAGTGTTTGGTTTGGTGCCGTAATCCGTGGCGATAACAGTAAAATCAGCTTGGGTGATTTTACCAATGTTCAGGAAAATGCCGTTTTACATACCGATGCGGGCATTGAAATGCATATTGGCAATTATGTCACGATTGGACATCAAGCCATGTTACATGGCTGTACCATTGGTGATAACACCTTAATTGGAATTAATTCCGTCATTTTAAATCATGCTGTGATTGGTAAAAATTGCATCATTGGGGCGAATGCTTTAATTCCTGAAGGGAAGATCATTCCTGATAATTCTGTCGTGATGGGCTCACCAGGAAAAATTGTCAAAACTTTAGATCAGGCTGCTGAAGTTAAACTTAAAATGAGTGCTCTACATTACGCTGAACATTTTAAGCATTTTCAAAATTTGGAAGCTGTTGAACTTTAATTAGAATGGATTTATTGAGCCAAGTTGGTACTTGGCTTTTTTGTATCCCTCAGATGTAACATCTCGCCTAGCGTGCATGAGTGGAGTATGATAACACTCGTTTTTTATCGCCAAATAAATTAAGGTTGCGCATGAAATTGCTGGCACTGGAAACTGCCAATGAGCAGTGTTCCATCTGTATTGTAGATGAAACCCACGAATTATTTTTTCAATTAGATGCGCGAGCAAAAGCACAAACGCAAACCATTCTCCCCATGATAGATCAAGCATTTACTCAGCTTGCACTGTCTGCGTCAGAATTAACTGCAATCGCATTTAGCCGTGGTCCGGGGTCTTTTAGTGGCGTGCGAATTAATGCCGCTGTCACTCAGGCATTGGCATGGGCCAACGATCTGCCAGTTGTTCCTGTCTCGAGCTTACAAGCTTTAGCGCAGGCAGCTTATCGTATTTACGGTTTAACCGCAGTCACTGCAGTACTCGATGCACGTATGAAGGAAGTGTATATTGCAAGTTTTCAACTCGATCAACAGGGTATTATGCAAGCTGTTGATACAGAGCAATTGTTAAACTATAGTGATGCCACTGAAATCGTTAAATTTGAATTGGTCGGTTCGGGTGCAGCTTTAATTAAGCCAGAACAAATACAATACAAAGACTTAAGTGCGACTGCGCAAGATATTGCGACCATTGCGCGCACAGATGTTGAGCAAAAAAAATGGGTCAGTGCTGAACAGGCATTACCCGTGTATTTACGTGATAACGCTTGGAAAAAAATTCCAGAACAAATTAAAGCAACTTAAGGTTAGATATGGATCTTTTATTATTATTTAAAGCGGCCATAATGGGCTTGGTAGAAGGGATTACTGAATTTTTACCTATTTCCAGTACTGGGCATTTAATCTTAGCAGGTCAACTTTTAGATTTCTGGACAATTGAAAAAAGAGAAATGTTTGCAGTTGCAGTACAAATTGGTGCAATTGCGGCTGTGATTTACGAGTATTGGGGCAAACTTTGGGGCGCTTTAATTGGTGGTCTAAAAGGTCAAGAACAAGGTCGCCGTTTAAGTCTTAACTTAATTATTGCTTCAATTCCAATCGTGATTGTTGGCTTAACCTTTGGCGATATCATTAAGGCTTACTTATTTAATGCGATTACCGTCGCAATTGCGTTAATTGTCGGTGGTTTTATTATTTTGTGGGCCGAACGCCGTCCGCATAGCATTAAAACTCAAGAAGTCGATGATTTAACCTATAAACAAGCGACTTTAATTGGTCTGATTCAATGTTTAGCCTTATTTCCAGGGACTTCGCGCTCAGGCTCAACCATTATTGGGTCTTTATTTTTAGGTGTATCACGTAAAGCAGCAGCAGAGTTTTCTTTCTTTCTGGGTATTCCTGTATTAATGGGTGCTGGTTTACTCGATATGTACAAAATGCGTGCTGATTTGCATAGTAATGATATGGCTGTTCTAGCTGTGGGTATTATTGTGGCATTTATTTCTGCACTCATCGTGATTCGTGCATTAATCCGCTATGTATCGAAACATGATTTCACTGCATTTGCGTACTATCGTATAGGCTTTGGTTTGTTTATTTTGGTCACTTGGTGGACAGGTTGGGTTTCTTGGTAATGCATTTGTTTACAGAACCTCAGTTTCAAGCGCAAGCACAGCAGTATTCTGCTGTGCTTTCTTCTCGTGGGGTTCAGGTAAATTTAGAAATCATTGAAAAACTGAATGCTCGCTTTTTACGTTTTCATCCAGAATTAGCGTTGTGTGTAGATGAATTGGGTCTTTGGCTGTGCGCCAATGGCATGAAAATGCAACCTGATTGGAAAGCTGAAGTTCCACGATTAAAAAGAGCTTCACTCAAATCTGAAATGATTGCACGCGCATGTAATTTAGGCGAAAAACCCAGATTGATTGATGCTACAGCAGGCTTGGGTCATGATAGTTTATTGATGGCACATTTAGGTGCTGAAGTCACTTTGCTTGAACGACATCCTATTTTATTTACCTTGCTTGAAGACAGTAAAAACAATGCTGAACATGATCCTTTTTTAAGCTCGGTCGTGGCACGGATTGATTTAATTTTTTCTGATTCTGCTGACTATTTAATCCAGCAAGCTGAACAGCATAAGACGGTTGATGTGGTTTATTTAGACCCGATGTTTCCGCAGCGTGATCAAAATCAACAAGCGATTAAAAAACAAGCTCAAGTCAAAAAACAGATGCAATTGTTACATATGCTCTTACCTGAAGATGGTGAAATGGACTTGGGTGATAATTTATTGATTTTGGCACAAAAACTGGCAAAACGAGTAGTAGTGAAGCGTCCACGTCTGGCCGTCTATTTGGCAAATCAACAACCCAATCATCAATGGCAAGGTGATGCTTGTCGTTTTGATGCTTACTTTCAGTATCATCTTATAGAGTAGGTGGGTAATTGCTTCAATATTGTGCATTAATCTGTTATATAGTTAAAAACAGCATTGATAAAACTCCCATCAAGCATACACTTAGATTGTAAATCAGCGAGCTATAGCCAACCCGAAATCCTATGATCGACTTCAAACCCTCCATCAATTTTTGGCATGATTTTAAAAGTAACCAAACTGCAGGGATGTGGCTTTTTTTGGGGTCGCGTCGGTCTTTACAGATCGTTCGCCCCTCGATTTTGCAATTGATCTTTTGGGGAATTTTAGGCGGCAGTGCCAACAGTCTTTTTAGTTGGTTAAGTTCTGGTGAAGTCGGGGATTTCAATCCTCAAGGCTTGATTAGTTATGCGTTATGGCCTTTTATTGCTTTAATTGTTGGGATTTTCCTGTCACAACGGATTAATAACCCACGTTTAATGCTCGTACCCGCATTGTTGTGGTTGGTACTCGACACACATATCGCCTTATTACAAAGTTTCATTCAGTATTTAGGTTATATCGATGTATTGCCTTATATCTTCTATGATTATTTACCCACGATTTTCATGGTGTTGTTTGTTTGGCAAAGTTTGGCCGTGGTTTGGGTATTCTCACGTGAATTAAAGTGGCCTTGGTGGGAGCGAGCACTGATTGTTGCTGCAACCCTGTTTACCCTTGTAGTTTGGCAAATGTCAGTCAAAAGCCAACCCATTTGGAAAGTTGAAGAAATACCACCCACTTTTGCTGAAGATGCCTTTTATGCCCAAAATCAGGTACTGAATAAATCTCTGGAAGCCGTTCAGTATGGTGAGTTTGCGCAATCTCATTGGTATTTTTTAGGCGTGGCGGGCGCAGGCTATCAAGACGTGTTTAAGTCGGAAGTTGAACGCATTAAGGAACAGTTTGATACCCGTTTTGGAACTTTTGGGCGTTCATTGGTGTTAATTAATAATCCGACAACACGAACTAAAATTCCCATCGCTTCACGCACCAGTATGGATTTGGCGCTGCGTAGAATTGGACAGCAAATGAACCGAGAAAGTGATGTATTATTTTTATACATGACCTCGCATGGTTTGCCGAATCAGTTTGAAATGGAAAATGCCCCAATCGATTTAAATGATGTTGATCCGAAATGGTTAAAAGAGACGTTAGATAAGTCTGGGATTCGCTGGCGTGTGATCGTTATTTCTGCATGTTATTCAGGGAGTTTTGTTCCTGCATTACAAGATGATAACACCTTGATTATTACTGCATCTGCCGCAGATCGTGCCTCTTTTGGTTGTTCAAATGAAGCGGATTATACGTATTTTGGACGTGCTTTTTTTGATCAGGCGATGCGAGAGCAGACTTCTGTAACTGCGGCATTTGAGCAAGCGAAAGCAACAGTGGCACAGTGGGAGTCGGCTCAAGGTTTTGAAGCGTCTGAACCGCAATGGTCGATTGGTAAAAACATGGAATTTATGTTGCCGCAATTGGAACAACGCTTATTTCCAGTCGTAAGTAAGGCTGATAGCAAAACAGTAGAAACACCACAATTAAGTGTTCAAACCCAATAAAAGAAAGGAAATAAGCATATGGAATTAATTCAACATAATCGATGCTTTGATGGCGAACAGCGCATTTATGCTTTTAATTCTAAGGTGCTTAATGGTGAAGCAAAATTCGGTATTTTTTTGCCACCACAAGCTTTACTTGGACAAGCCTGTCCGACACTTTTTTATTTGGCAGGTTTAACCTGTACAGAAGACACTTTTGCGATTAAAGCCCATGCTCAACGCTTAGCCGCACAGTTGGGCTTTATTTTGATTAGTCCAGATACCTCACCAAGAGGTGAACATGTTGCACAAGGTGATTCTTGGGATTTGGGTCAAGGGGCAGGATTTTATATCAATGCCACCCAAGCACCGTGGACTGAACATTATCAAATGGAACGTTTTATTGTTGATGAACTTTATGAGTTGGTGAGCCATAATTTTCCAATTCAAGCGCATAAGGTCGGTATTTTCGGGCATTCCATGGGCGGTCATGGTGCATTGACGCTCGCATTGAAATATCCAGAAAAATTTAAATCGGTTTCTGCCTTTGCACCAATTTGTGCCCCGAGCCAATGTCCATGGGGTGAAAAAGCATTTTCTCATTATTTAGGTGCAGATCAAGCGGAATGGAAAAAACATGATGCCAGTGCTTTAATTCTAGAAAAAGGTGCTTTATTTAAAGAGATTTTGATTGATCAAGGACGGCACGATCAATTTTATGCACAATTGAATCCGGCATTATTTCAACAGGCTTGTGCGCAAGTGGGACAGCATTTAACTTTACGTGAACATGCAGGCTATGACCACGGTTATTATTTTATTCAAAGTTTTATTGATGATCATTTACAGTTTCATGCAGTGCAACTTGACGCATAGTTTTAAGATGATCGGTGACGCCGTTTAAATGTGCTGAAAATAAAGATCTTAAACGTCAGAAAAAAAGCATTTCATTCTAAGAATAAAGGGAGAATATCATTCTCCCTTTTTGATTTATTGATGTTGCCATGTCGCAGTAAATTCTTGTTGTGCCATACGGCTTAAATGATCTAGAACCACTTGTTCTAAACGACTGAGGTCTTCGAGCGTGCTGTCAATGGAGACCAATAAAGCATCGGGCTGTGGCATCAGTTGAATGGTCGCATCGGGCATAAAAATAGTGAAAACGGCTTCAGTTTCAGCCACTTCAAATTTATGTTTCCAATGATTAAGTAAACGCTTGGCAATGCGAGCGGCTTCAGCCGTGCTGATTTGAGTATGGCTTTTCATGTGTATTTACCTTGTGATGATAGGTCAAAGTAACAGATCCAGAAAATTGCTACAGTAAAAAAATAGAACACAATATTGCATATTTAGAACGCTGAATAAATCGAATCACATCAGGATTGAATCACAGTATGCAGGTTCAATTTGTTATAATGTGAAAAATCAATTTGCATACATAGTCAGGTTTTCCTTATGTCCAAGCCATATTTAATTGCACCATCAATTTTATCTGCTGATTTTGCTCGCTTAGGTGAAGAAGTCGACAATGTCCTTCTTGCAGGTGCAGATGTTGTGCATTTTGATGTGATGGATAACCATTATGTACCGAATCTGACTTTTGGTGCAGGTATCTGTAAGGCACTGAAAAAATATGGTATTCAAGCACCAATTGACGTGCATCTTATGGTTTCACCAGTCGATCGCATGATTGGTGATTTTCTGGATGCGGGTGCAGACATTATTACTTTCCATCCAGAAGCAACTCATCATATTGACCGCTCTTTGCAGCTCATCAAAGCGGGTGGTGCGAAAGCGGGTCTAGTTTTTAATCCTGCGACACCATTGCACTATCTTGATTATGTTTTGGATAAGGTCGATCAAGTGTTATTGATGAGTGTCAACCCCGGTTTTGGCGGTCAAAAATTCATTCCAATGACTTTAGATAAACTTCGTCAAGCACGTAAAATGATTGATGCCTCAGGTCGTGATATTCGCCTTGAAGTTGATGGTGGTGTCACACCTGCAAATATTCGTGAGATTGCTGAAGCTGGCGCTGATATGTTTGTTGCGGGTTCCGCTATTTTTGGTCAACCTGATTATAAAGTGGTGATTGATGAAATGCGTTCTGAACTGGCGAAAGTGGGTGCTGTGAATATCTAATTTATTTGGATAAATTGCAGTCATGCTATTGATAAAATTGTGGATAAATATATGGATATCTATGTAGATAATCATATGGATAACTTGGTTGTTTTGCAAACGATTAATGATCAATAGGTTGATAATTAGACGCTAAATGTATAAAAAGGACTCAATTGAGTTCTTTTTTACTTTGTTAAAGTACTGCTGGGTATGATTGTTTATTGATCGTTGTTTGGAAATAAGGCTGTTTGAAAAATAACTTTATTGTTTTGATGTGTATGAAATATAGCGTGCTGTTTTATTGCATTTAAATTTAAAAAATTGTGTATCACTGTATTGTTGGTTATGCTGTGCTATAGAATTCAACCATCATCTTATTATTGATCTTTGACGGAGAAGGAAGCATCTGTGTTGACTCAATTACGCAAACAAGCTTGGTTTGTGTTCCTGATTACTTTTGTGATCGGGTGGAGTAGTGCTGTCTTGGCTTCAGTCAAACCAATACATCAGCAAATGATGACTGAGTTGAGTGTTCAACAGAGTCACCGCGCAGAAATGTTGGCAATGTCCAATTGTCATGCCGCACAGACTTCACAAGCACAGGTAGAACACGATTCTTCATCGCATATTCAAATACAAGTTGATCAAGATTGTCATCCTTCAATCAAGGATCGGATGCAGCATACAAGTTGTAATGATTGCGCACAGTTGCACTGTCAGAGTGTAAGCACTTGGTTAGATGCACAAACGATAAAATTGTTCAGTGCAGCAGAAAGCCAACAATTACAACAGCTCAATTTTGAGTATTCAGCCCAGCATTTAACGGGCTTTTGGCAACAGATTTTACGTCCTCCTAAAGCTTAATCTCGATTTAAAAAACATTTTCATTTTTAAATTACAGGTTAAGTCATGTCTATTCAATTAAGTCAAAGCCTCCTTGTCGGTGTCTGTCTATTTTCATCATCTTGGGTATATGCCGCAGTTAAAGAATATCATCTGAATATTGATGAACAGATGGTCAATATTACAGGCAAGCCATTAAAACGTATTACCGTAAATGGTCAGTTTCCTGCACCCCTTTTAGAGTTTGAAGAGGGCGATGATGCTGTTATTCATGTGCATAACAAGCTAAAAAATAAAGATTCTTCTATCCACTGGCACGGTTTATTACTGCCCGGTTTAATGGATGGCGTACCCGGTTTTAACCAATTTAAAGGAATTAAGCCGCAAAGCGATTTTACCTATCGTTTTAAAGTGCGTCAGAATGGCACCTATTGGTATCACGCCCATTCAAAAGGACAGGAACAAGATGGTCTGTATGGTACTTTGGTGATTTATCCAAAAGATAAAAAGCCCGTTGCAGCGCATGAACAAACTGATCGTGATTATGTGGTGATGCTGTCCGATTTTCATGAATCGACCAGCGATCAGATTATGAAAAATCTGAAAAAATCAGCAGAATACTATCAAAACCAGCGTGAAACCGTAGCCGATGTTTTAAAGCAGGTGAAACGTGATGGTTTAAAAAGCACATGGCAGGATCGTTCCATGTGGAATCAAATGCGTATGTTAAAAACAGATTTGTCTGATGTGACCGGCTATACCTTTTTAATTAACGGTAAAACCCCTGAACAAAATTGGACAGGCATGTTTAAAGCGCATGAAAAAGTCCGATTACGTTTTGTGAATGCCTCCGCGATGTCATTTTATGATGTCAATATTCCAAATTTAAAAATGACGGTAGTGAGTGCCGATGGTCAGCCGGTTAAACCCGTTGTGGTTGATGAGTTTCGTATAGGCACTGCGGAAACTTATGATGTTGTGGTGGAGCCAAAAGCCAATCATTACCAAATTGAAGCAGAGTCGATTGACCGTAGCGGATTTGCAATTGGTACATTGCATAATGAAGCCATTGCACAGATACATGCGATTCATATGCCCAAAGCACGTCCACGTGCCGTGCTGACGATGGAAGATATGGGACATGGTTCTTCGGAGGATCATGGCAAGATGGATCATGAAAAAATGCAGCATTCCATGATGAAACATGAGCCTGTGCCAATGGATCATACGAAAATGAGCCATGCTGAAGTTACAGACCATTCACAACAGCAAGCCAAGTCTGATTCTAAGCCACAGCAGCAGATGGATCATTCAGCACATGTAGCAGCGAAACCAACAGGCGATGATAAGGGACAACTGGTCTATGGCTGGGCTAATGCTTCCACACCCGCAGGTCATAAAGCACTGCAATACAGTGACTTAAAATCTTTAACCCCGCAAAAAGACACCCGTCCAGCAGAGCGAGAGCTTGAGGTTCGTTTGGGTGGCACGATGGAGCGTTATATTTGGACCATTAATGGCAAGAAATTCACTGAAGTAGAACCTTTGCAGGTGAAATATGGTGAACGCATTCGTTTGAAATTTATCAATGACAGTATGATGGCGCATCCGATGCATTTACATGGCATGTTTATGCAGCTGGAAAATGGGCAAAGTAGCAGTGATATGCCGAATAAACATACCCTGATTGTACCACCGGGTAAAACGGTGACCGCGTTGCTCACTGCGGATGAGCTAGGCGAGTGGGCAATCCATTGTCATCTGCTTTACCACATGTCATCAGGCATGATGAGCAAAATGATTGTGGCGAATGTAGATGGAAATCAAGTAGCAACGGCACCTTCTAGCCCAAGCCCAGCAAAGCAAGGAGACTCACATGCGCAGCATTAATTTATTTGCGATGAGCACATTGAGTGCATCATTACTGGTGCTGAGCGGACAGAGTTTTGCTCACGAAGGACATCATGCCATGTCGATGTCTGAACAGCAGACACAGCCAGTAGAAGAAATCCCGAAGGATCATTCACAACATCAAAAAATGTCCGCAGCACCTCAAGTTTTTGTTGAGGAAAAGCAAGTGCAATCTATAGAACAGATGCATTCAAATTCAGATGATTTTGATCAAACTAATGATCATAAATCTGGTCATCAGTTTGATCATGCAGCGCATTTAAAAGAACATGGTGGACAGATTTATCAACAGACAACACTGGAAAGTAAATGGCTGCGTAATGACGATGGTCAGGGGGCTTTAAAGTCAGAACTTGAGACGCGAATCGGGACGGATGAAAATAAAATTTTTATCAAAGTGCATGCCGATAAAGCCGAATCACAGCAAGCTGAATATGATGCCAAACTGTTGTATAGCCGAAATATTGCTGATTTCTGGGATGTACAGGCAGGTATACGTTATCGTAATGACCCAAATCGTGAAATTGATCAAGATCAAGTCGATGCAGTATTGGGTCTTCATGGCATGGCACCGTATTTTTTTGAAACCGATGCATATTTATATATCGGACAAGACCGCCAAGTTTCTTTTAATGTAGCAACTGAACGTGACTTATTGCTGACGCAAAAATGGATTGTTAAACCTTATTTGGATATAAATATGGTGTTGAGTGATGATTCAAACTATGCCAAAAAGACCGGTTTAAACTCAGCACAAGTGGGTTTGGAAACACGTTATGAAATCAATAAAAAGATCATGCCTTTTATGGATGTGGCATATGGTTATAACAAAGGCGTTCAAGAAACGGCTTGGCAGAAATCATCGTCTTCTGAAAATGCATGGTTCTATGGTGCAGGGATTCGTTTTAAATTTTAGATAAACTTTTTGGGATTAAGAAAATACGATTGGTCAATGCCAGTCGTATTTTTTAACATGAGCAGTGAGTTAAAAGATGTAAAAATTGTCCCCATTGAAAGTCATCATTTATATAATGATCCATTGTAGGAGGAACGACCTCCCTTGGCGTATTTTTATTTAGCCAAGACAATTCGTCAGGACGACCTGACTCTAATGAACTGGAGTATAGTTGTCATGGCTTGGGTTTTACTGATATTCGCGGGACTTTTTGAAATTGTGTGGGCATATGCCATGAAACTTTCAGAAGGTTTCACCCGTCTCACGCCCAGTATTATTACCATCGTTTTTATGATTTTGAGTTTTGCTTTGCTGGCTTATGCGATGCGCACTTTACCGCTTGGCACTGCGTATACCATTTGGACAGGCATTGGTGCAGTTGGTTCATTTCTGGTCGGGATTTTTATCTTGGGTGAGCCTGCATCTGCCATGCGTATGTTGGCTGCCGTTTTGATTATTGCTGGATTAGTGCTGATGAAACTGTCATCATCATAAAATCTGAATTATTTATTGCACCGCAGGAGAAGACAATGAAACTCGCTTTTATGGAAATGCCTTCTCCTGTCGGTATTTTAAAATTAGTGGCGACAGAAAACGCATTGGTTGCGGTGCTGTGGGAAAATGAAAATCCAAAACGTGTTCGCCTAGCAGAATTGATTGAACAAGTGGATCATCCCATTTTGTTAGAAACGCAAAAGCAATTGTGTGAATATTTTGCTGGAACAAGGCAGCAATTTGATTTGCCTTTAGATTTTGAAGGGACTGTGTTTCAAAAGAAAGTGTGGCAAGCTTTACTGGGTATTCCTTTTGGTGAAACCCGAAGTTATCGTGATATTGCTGCGCAAGTGGGGAATATTAAAGCAGTTCGTGCTGTGGGTGCAGCCAACGGGAAAAATCCAATTTCAATTATTGCACCATGCCATCGCGTTGTGGGGGCGAATGGAAAACTGGTCGGCTTTGCTGGTGGTTTGAACAATAAAGAAATTTTACTTGGTTTAGAAAAACAATAATTTAAACAAAATGTTATGCTTCTGTATAAAATTTAATACGTTATAAAATTATGCAAACAATATTCGGTCAGTTATTTTCCACCTTTTGGTGGGTGATTCTTATTGCTGTTGGGCTAGGCATTTTTAAAGCTTACAAGCCTGTTCTAAAAGGAAAATTGGGTGAGTTTACTGTAAGCATCCATGCAAAGAAATATTTAACGGAAGATTATATTTTACTCAATAATTGTACGTTGCCCGATGAACAATTGGGAACTACACAAATTGATCATATTTTACTGAGTCCGTATGGCATTTTTATTATCGAAACCAAGAATTATAAAGGCTGGATTTTTGGTGGTGAACGTCAAAAAATGTGGACACAAAAAATCTTTAAAAACAGTTATAAATTTCAAAACCCACTGCATCAAAACTATAAACATCAAAAGGTTTTAGAAGTGCTACTGAGTGATATTATTGCTGCTGAATATTTACATTCTGTGATTGTATTTATGCCCGATTGCGAATTTAAAACTGTCATGCCTGTGAATGTGTTTAGAGGAAAGGCGTGGACTGAATATGTCAAAGGTTTTAAAGATGAGGTTATTCCAGCGATAAAACTGAAACAAATTCAACTGCGAATAGAGAAAGAGATTTTGGAAAAATCTTGGAAAACAGACCGCTTACATGTTGCCAATCTACAACAACGCAACGGAAAAAATTGATTGTTGAAGCATTCATCTAGCCTATTCTGAAATCTTTAAATAGGCTTTGAGTGATGGCGTCTAGGACAATCTTATTCAGTTGAAGTACTTTGAAGCAGGTGAATAATTTCACTCAGTTGCTTGATACGTTTGACTTCATTCCACAGCATTTTTGCTTCAGGGTAATGTTTGGACATCATCCCAAGCCATTGTTTATAGCGCCCCACCATATTAATTTCTTTTTTATAAGGGCCGTGTAAGAAACGAATTTGTAGTGCTAAAAGGTCATCCCATGTGATGAGTGCTTCATCTAAATTTTGGCGGATACATAGGGTTAAATCTGGGGTCGTGACTGCACCACGACCAATCATTAAATCGTCACAACCTGACTCTAAACGACATTGTTTAGCATCGTTATTGGTCCAAATTTCACCATTGGCAATGACATTGATTTTCAGTGCTTCACGAATAGGTTGTAATTGATCCCAAAATGCAGGCGGCGTATAACCTTCGGCTTTGGTGCGTGCATGTACCGTTACCCAAGCAGCACCTGCATCTTCAATTGCATGTGCATTTTCTAAAGTAAAGTTTCTGTCCATATAGCCTAACCGCATTTTTGCAGAGACTGGAATATGGCTAGGGATAGCATCCCGAACGGCTTTTACCAGTTGATGCACCACTTCAGGCTCATCCAGTAGAACTGAACCACCACGGTGACGGTTGACTGTTTTGGCAGGACAACCAAAGTTCATATCAATGGCAGGTGCGCCAAGTGCGACAGCACGAACTGCATTGGCTGCCAGCATTTCAGGATCATTACCTAGAAATTGTACATGTACGGGAGTGCCTGCTGCAGTTTTACCTTCAGTCAATAATTCAGGACAATAACTATGATAAACGTGGTCAGGTAAGACCGAATTGGTGACACGAATAAACTCAGTGACACACCAGTCAAAGCTGCCGATATGCGTCAGTACATCACGCATAATAGGATCGGTTAAGCCTTCCATGGGTGCAAGAATGAGTTTCACAGCGGTGTCACCAGTCAAATTGAAAAACGGTGTTATACGTTTTTTTAGTGGGGATGTCTAGAAAAAGGTCTTTGGAATATTGTAGCCTGAGATAGGCATGAGTATTTGGGTTCTAACATTTTCAGTTCGTATAAGTACCATTATGTTCAATAGATGCTAATCATATGTATTAGAACCAAAAATCACCTTTCCATCATGAATTACTAGTCCCCAATTTAAATTACTATCAAAAATTGATATTTCATCAGGAAAGTAATAAAAAGCATTGAAAAATTTTACGAAAATCTTCCATTTGGTTATAATCGCAGTATCAGTTTGCCAAACTATGTAAACATCTTGTTGAAAAGCTAATCCTGTATGAAATAACCACTTTTTGATAGTTTCATCTTCCACACTGATTTCTCTAAAGCGATTAAAGTTTTGTCGGAGTGTTAAGTTTTTAGTAATCTCAGAACTATACTGCCAAAGAAATTTTGCTGCTTTGGGAACAATAGGTTTTATTTGATCTAAATGTATTTGATTGAGCTTTGTATAAGACTCATCATCAAATCTCCAATGTAATGGAAATTGATCAAATGGGATTGTGCATTCTTTTAAACTTTTTAAATCCATAATCATTAAAATAATTTTTAAAGTTTTCCTAAAATTAACATAATACACTTTATATGAATTTTTATTTTTATTTTATATAAATCAATTGTTTATGTTTTTAGTCAAAGCCCTATCTTACCCGATTGGGCTTTTTTGTGCATTTTTCACGTTCCACGCCCATTATTTAACCAAAGTTCCACTTCCCCCATTAGTAAAACTGAACAAAATGGCTTATTTCCCTAAAATCATTTCTAAAACAAACTTGGAACCGATAAAACCTACGGCCAATAAGAAAAAGCCAATTAAGGTAAAGCGAATGGCTTTTTGACCACGCCAACCAAACTGGTAGTGACCAATGAGCAAGGCACCATACACAAACCATGACACAATACTAAAGGCTGTTTTATGTGCCAGATGTTGGGCAAAGAAGTTATCAATGGTAAAGAAACCAAAAACTAGCGCCACGGTCAGTAAAATAAAACCAGTATTGATCAGGTCAAACAGTAAGGATTCCATCGTTTGAAAAGAGGGCAGTAAATTGACCCAAAAGCGCTTTTTCTGTTTGTTTTTTAACTCACGGTTTTGGAACCATAAAATCACCGCCTGTATTGTTGCCATAAGTAAAACAGCATAGGCAGACAGCGATAAAATAATATGAATATCTAAACCCAAAGAGCGCTGTTCAATGAATTGGGTGGGTTGGCTCAAGGCAAAACCTAAAATCAGTCCTGTGGCTGCCACAGGAATACCAATCAAGTTCAATGCCAAAATAGGACGATAGGTACTGAACAACAAACTAAGTAACAGCATGAGCCCTGATGTAAATGACATTAAGACAAAAACATCATAGTTCACCCCCATCGGCGTGAGCATGTCATGGTATAAAACGGTTGCATGGAGCAATAAGCCTAAGCCTAAAATTATACCAATAAACCAATGGTTTGGATCATGTTTAGCCATTAATTTTATAAACAGATACCAAAAAGATGTGGTATAAGCGACTAATGCTAAGATCGTGTAAACCAAGGGGAGACTGATCATGTCAAACCTTTTTCAGGATGATGAATATTCATTTATATAAATTCTATGCGAACTACAGTATCCTATAGCATCTTATGCATAAATTTTCTATTTTAAGAAAGATTTTTTTGCAACTAGCAATTTTAAGCGGATTTTGCAATGTTTGATACCTTAACAGAACGACTCACGCAGAGTTTAAGAAATGTTACTGGCTCAGGGCAGCTAACCGAAGATAATATTAAAGATACGTTACGTGAAGTACGTATGGCACTTCTTGAAGCCGATGTTGCGTTACCTGTAACTCGTGAATTCATCGCGAAAGTTAAGGAAGAAGCATTGGGTCAAGAAGTGATGACTCAGTTATCACCGGGCCAAGCTTTCGTAAAAATCGTCCATGACGAATTAACAAAAATGATGGGCGCGGCGAATGAAAGCCTCGACCTTGCAGCAAAGCCACCTGTTGTGGTTTTGTTGGCTGGTTTACAAGGTGCGGGTAAAACCACCACTGCGGCTAAACTGGCACGCTTTTTACAAGAACGCCAAAAGAAAAAAGTTGCGATGGTTTCTGCCGACGTTTATCGTCCAGCAGCCATTAAACAGCTAGAAACTGTGGCGGGTGAAGTGGGCGCATATTTCATTGCATCATCTGCCGATGAAAAGCCAATTACCATTGTTACCCGTGCAATTGAACAGGCAAAAATTCAGTTTGCTGATGTTTTAATTGTCGATACCGCAGGTCGTTTACATGTCGATGAAGACATGATGGACGAAATTAAAGAGCTTCACGCAGCCATTAATCCAACTGAAACTTTGTTTGTGGTTGATGCCATGACGGGTCAAGATGCGGCAAATACTGCAAAAGCCTTTAATGATGCTTTACCGCTTACAGGTGTAATTTTAACCAAAACCGATGGTGATGCCCGCGGTGGTGCAGCACTTTCTGTTCGCGCAATTACTGGTAAGCCAATTAAATTCTTGGGTATGGGCGAAAAGCTCGATGCTCTAGAGCCATTCCATCCTGAGCGTATTGCACAACGTATCTTGGGTATGGGTGACGTACTTTCTTTAGTCGAAGAAGTTGAACGCAAAATCGACAAAGAAAAAGCTGAAAAAATGGCGAAAAAATTGCAAAAAGGCGGAAACTTCACTTTTGAAGATATGCTGATGCAATTTGAACAAATGAATAAAATGGGCGGCATGATGGGCTTCTTAGACAAGTTGCCGGGCATGAGTAATTCAGGTATTCAAGATGCAATTGCACAAGCGAATCCTGAAAAACAAGTGAAAAAGATGGAAGCGATTATTCAATCGATGACCGTCAAAGAGCGCCGTAACCCCGACTTGATGAATCCAAGCCGTAAAAAACGTATTGCAGCAGGTTGTGGTATGGATGTAGTTGAAGTCAATAAATTGATTAAACAGCATGCGCAAATGGCGAAAATGATGAAGAAATTTGCCAATCCGTCAGGTATGGCAAAAATGATGAAATCACTCAGTGGTATGCAAAAACAATTCGGCGGTGGTGGCGGTATGGGCCCATTGTTCGGTGGCAATGATCAGAAGAAATAATCTTTTGATTTATGCAAAGAAAGGCGCTTAATGCGCCTTTTTCTATTTGTAGTCATTGCGACTGTGATAAGACCGGTGCAGAAATTATTTTAATCGCGATTTATAGATGCAGCAGGGTAAAATTACAAAATACTCATATTTTTTGTTGGTGAAAAAGCACACTATTTTAGGCTGTTATTTCCCCAATCCTAATAAGAAAAATAATTATTTATGAATATACAGCAAAAGAAAATTTATATTATTCATGGTTATCAAGCATCTAGCAATGATCATTGGTTTCCATGGCTCAGCCAGAGCATACAACAAGCAGGGCATATTTCTAAACGTATCGTATTGCCTGAATCCAATCAACCTGAATTCCACCATTGGCAGCAGGCGCTACACATGCAAATTCGTGAGTTGGATAAAAATACGATTATTGTCGCACACGGTTTAGGTTGTATCAGTGTGTTGCATTATCTGAATCAACATTTTAAAAATAGAGGTCAGAAAATTAAAGCGGGAATTTTTATTTCTGGATTGAAGTCTAAGCTACCAAGTCGACCTGAGTTAGATGATTTTATCGCACAGGCACGCTTGGATAGTGGTTTGTTACAGACAAAAATGCCTTTGAGTTTGCAGTTGCTGTCCAGTGATGATCCTTATATTCCACCGCCATTGGCATTACAATTTGGGCATTTTATTAATGCCCAAATACATGTGGTAAAAGAAGCGGGACATTTTATGCGTCAAGATGGCTTTAGCGAATTTCCGCAATTATGGACATTGCTTCAACCAATACTGGTTTCAGGATAATGTTGAATAAAAGACTGCAAGCCTTTGAGCAACAAATCTGGCTCAATGTTTGGTTGATAGGGTGTAAGAAACTTGGCAAATAAAGCGGCATCACCACCCGTTAAGATTAATTTTCGTGGTGATTGTTGCAACACTTTTTCGATTGCACTGACCAAGCCTAAAACAATACCGTGATGCACTGCATTGATGGTATTACGTCCTGGTGTCAGCTCATCAAAAGCTGCATCAGGAATTTTAATGCCTTTGGTATTTTGAATCAGTGAATCACGTTGCAAATATAGATTCGGTAAAATATAGCCACCTAAATGCTGTAAACCATCTACAAGATCAATGGTTAAAGCCGTGCCACAACTAATGATGCAATAATTTTGCTTGGGATCATGTGCGACCGCTAAAACTTGTAGCCAACGATCAATTCCCAGTTGAGTAGTATCATCATACCCGCAACGTAGACCTGCATATTCGGCATGAACTTTGGCAAAGACCACAGGAATGTTGAGACTTTTTAAGATGCGTTGAATACGGTCATTATTCTTTTTGTCTTGTACCGAAGACACGCCGACATTGTGCAGTTTAAGGGCTTTAAAGTGTTGAATCAGCCCTAAAAGTAAATCTGCGGGAGATTGTAAATGCATTTCTGCCGCATGTTCGATCACTTGATTGTTATCGGTAATCCAATATTTAAGTCGCGTATTGCCAATATCTAACCATAAATTCTTCATTGCATTTCTCTAAAGAGAGGTTTCTAAGCGACGTAAGCGCCCTTGATAAAATTGTTGTACACCTGCGCTGGTTTCAATGTTCACCGCACCATCATCTTGAATACCGATAAAAATACCTGAACAGAGTCCTGAATGATGTTCAAATTCAACCGCTTGATTTTTAAATGCCGCATAGTGGTTAAAACGAACAGCAAGGTTATAACAATCATGATCAAACCATTCACTGGCCTGTTGAATGGCTATATATAACTCGGCAATCAGTTGAGGACGAGAAATATCGGTCAAGCCTAGTTCACTTAAGGATGTGGCATGCTGGTCAATGTTTTCTTTGGGAATGGGATCAAGATTGATGCCGACCCCGACAATGACTTGATGGGGGGAAAGCGGTTCAACTAAAATTCCGCCCCATTTGCCTTGTGGACTATAGAGATCATTCGGCCATTTGACTTGCAGATCTAAGTTTTTAAGACTCGGCATTTGTAAAATATTTAATGCAATTTCAAGGGCAAGTCGCCCATCAATGGGTGTTCGTGTATTCAGCAATGTGCTTAAATAGATATTCCCTTCAGGTGATACCCACTGTCGTTGACGTTGTCCACGACCTTGAGTTTGCTTTGTGCTACAGACTAAAACGCTGTGAACGCCTTTGAGTGCAATTTCACGGACATCATCATTGGTTGAAGTTGTGACGGGTTTCAGTATTAATACTTCAGGGCGCTGATGAGCGTCGTCGAGGATTTTTTGCAGTTGTCGAGTCTCTAAATCCATTTAAATTTAAGCAGCAGTGGAATGTGAATCATGGAGTTAATCATATATTTGTTGATTGGTGCAATGGCGGGTTTTGCTGCTGGACTATTTGGAGTCGGTGGCGGTCTCATTATTGTCCCTATTTTATATATTGTGTTTACCCAGTTACATTATGATGCTTCAGTCATTATGCATTTGGCTGTGGGTACCTCCTTAGCGACGATTATTGTGACCTCGATTAGCTCTGTTTCAGCACATCACAAACGTGGTGCTGTGATGTGGGATGTCTTTCGTAATTTAGCACCAGGTCTGGCTTTCGGCTCATTTTTAGGTGCGGGTATTGCGGATTATATCTCGGGTCAGGGGTTGCAATTGCTGATCGGTTTTTTTGCGATTTGGGTGGGATATGGTATGTTTAACGGTGCAAGCAAGCCTGTTGATTCTTCTCGGCATTTACCTGCCAAAGGTATGCAAATGCTTGCAGGTGGTGGTATTGGCATTGCATCGGCTATTTTTGGCATTGGCGGTGGCAGCCTTACCGTGCCTTATTTAAATCGTCATGGTGTGGTCATTCAAAAAGCAGTAGCAACGTCGGCAGCAGGCGGGCTACCTATTGCCATTGCGGGTGCATTAGGCTTCATGTGGTTTGGCTCGAATGCAACCGTTGACGTGCCGCATAGTATTGGTTATGTACATGTTTATGCCTTTATTGGGATTAGCGTAATGAGCTTTATTACAGCGAAACTGGGGGCTAAAGTAGCACATAAGTTATCGCCAACTATGCTGAAAAGATGCTTTGCCTGTCTGTTAACCGTCGTCGGTTTATATTTTATTTATCAAGGCTTTTCAAACTATTTTTAAGGTTGTAAATTAAACTAAAAATAGCTGGATTAAGCTGCGTGATGATGAAATTCTACACATCTTTTTTCTGTCATCCGGGATGCTGTATCGCTCAGATTTTTAATCGGCATCCTTTTTATGCCAACGTCAAACAGAAAAGTAGGACTAACAAATACAATTTAGGTCTATTTTTTAGATAGGAATGGGCTTCTCATTCAAGTGAATGATTTCATTTTTTAAAAATTGACTGTATAGACTTAAAAATTGTCTGACAATGTCATTTTCTTTATGGTTACAATTGAGTAAAAGAGAATATCAGTCAGTATTTATGACCGTTTTTCGATTGCATCTTATAAAAACAAGATAGGAATAGTATGCACGAACAGGGGAAAGAGAGTTTGTCCGAACAAATTGCCAAACATATTAGTGAGCAAATTATTCGTGGCGAGCTGGTGGAAGGTGAACGCATCCAAGAGTTGCGAATTTCGGCTGAGCTTGATGTGAGTCGAGGTTCTGTACGCGAAGCATTACTGCTATTAGAGCGAACACAGCTGATTGAAATTTACCCACGTCGTGGTGCGGTTGTGTCAGAAATGTCTGCGCAGCAAGTGCGTGCTTTGTTTGATATGAGTGCTTTGCTCTTGGGGCAAATTGTGCAGCGTATGGCAGAAGCTTGGCGTACACATGAAGCCGAAAGAATTCAAGCCTTATTGACACAATTGCATGAGGAAACGCGTCAGGGACATACTGAAAAATTTTATGATTTAATCTTTCAGGGTTTAGCACGGCAACAAGAGATGGTCGGTAATCCCTATTTAATCAAGTTTTATCAAGAGTTGCTGCCGTCATTGCGTCGCAGCTATTTTTTAACCTTAAATATCTCTCGCCGTGAGCTACAGGAATCATTTGAATTGTTTAAGTTGGTGACTGATGCAGTTTTGATCCGAAAATCACAACAAGCTACTTTATTTATGGATGATTTTTGTCGACACTTGCGTAACCTTGTGTTGGAATCTCTAACACGGATGAAACAAATCGAACTTGCATGGGCAAGACGTTCACGACGTTAATCAGGACATTATGCGTTTAAGCAGCTTAAAACTTTCCGGCTTTAAATCTTTTGCCGATAGTACGACTTTACACTTCAAGGCGAATCGTACCGCTGTGGTTGGGCCAAATGGCTGTGGTAAATCGAATGTGATTGATGCCATTCGTTGGGTCATGGGTGAATCAAGTGCACGGCAACTGCGTGGCGGTAGCATGCAGGATGTCATTTTTACGGGTACAGCGAAACGTAAACCTGTCGGTGTGGCAAGTGTTGAATTACGCTTTGATAATACCTATGGCAAGCTCGGTGGTACATACAACGCCTACAATGAATTGGCAGTACGTCGTCAGGTCAACCGTGATGGCAAGTCTGAATATTTTTTAAATGGTACTAAATGCCGTCGTCGTGATATCACTGATATTTTTCTGGGCACAGGTTTAGGACCACGTTCATATTCCATTATTGAACAAGGTATGATTAACCGTTTGGTCGATGCCAAACCTGAAGAAATGCGCGTGTTCATTGAGGAAGCCGCGGGGGTTTCACGTTATCAGGCCCGTCGTCGTGAAACGCTATTGCATTTAGATCACACCACACAAAATTTATCGCGTTTGGAAGATATTAATGCAGAATTGAAGTCACAGCTGAAAACGCTAAAACGTCAGTCTGAAACCGCTGTGCAATACAAAGAACTTGAAACCCAGATTCGTAGCATCAAAATTGAAGTATTGTCATTTCAATGTGAGCAAAGCAGCCGCTTGCAACAAGAATATACTTTGCAGATGAATAACTTGGGTGAAAGCTTTAAGTTGGTCCGCTCAGAACTGGGTACTTTAGAACATGATTTAACGGCAACCAGTGAATTATTTCAACGCCTGATTCAACAGTCCACGCCTTTACAAAATGAATGGCAACAGGCAGAGAAAAAACTGTCTGAATTGAAAATGACGCTGGAACAAAAACAGTCTTTATTTCAGCAAAATACGTCAATTTTAACGCAGTTAGAACAACAAAAATTACAGACCAAAGAGCGCTTGCAGCTGATTGAATTGCAAATTGAAACTTTGCAAGCGCAATACGAACAGCAGAGTGAGCAATTACAGCAGCAAGAACAGCAAAATCAAGATCAAAGCCAAAATGTGGGTGCTTTGAAAGCACAACAGCAACAGGTGCAACAGCAATTTGAATTGGTCAAAATTCAGGTGGAGAAGCAACAACAGCACAAGCTGCAAATGTTGGCGCAAAGTGAACAATTAGCCAAAAATATTTCCCGTATAGAACAGCAAAAACAAACTGTGCAGCTACAAGCAGTGCAAATCCAACAGCAAAATCAGCATGATGATATTGAACAGCTCGAGCAGGAAAAAGTTCAACTTAGCCAGCAGCTTGAGCAGCTAGAACAGAATATTCAAACCCATAAACAAACTTTAGAACTTGCACAGACACAATATGCGCAGCAAAAAAATGATGCTGCAAGTTTGAAGTCCGCGATTCAGGTGTTGCAATCGGAACAAAAAAACTTAACTCAATTGCTGATTAAAAACAGTCCAAAAGTGCAGAATGACGCTGTGCAGTTGATGCAGGTATTCAAGCTGAACGATCAAGCCAAACCGTATGCCAATTTAATTGAAAAATTTTTGGCAAAATGGCTTTCTGCACAGGTATTAGATGCAAATACTGATTTCATTGAAAATATTGCTCGTCAGCTTAAAAGCAATGTTTTGCAAAATCGGATTCAGTTAGCAGGTTTAGATTGTTTAGCCGATTGGATTGAGTCACCCCAGTATTCAATTTGGCAGCAGGTGGCTGTCGCAGACACGTTAACTCAGGCCTTGTCTTTGCAAAGCCAGTTGAGCTTAGGACAGTCCATCTTAAGTTTGGATGGCTATCATGTCGGTGTGGATTGGGTGATTGGTTTATTTTACGATGAAGCCAGTCAAGCAGGGCAAGGGGTACTCAGCCATCGCATTCGTTTAGATGAAATTGAAACAGCACTGGCCCAGCAGTTACCCCAGCTTGAAGCGGCTGAACAACAATTGCCAGAAGTGCTACAACACATTCAAACCTTGCAAAAAAATATTCAAGATCAGCAAGAGACGTTAAAGCAACACCAAAAGGCATTGCAACAGCTCGATGTCAAAATAGCGCAACTACAAAGTACCATTCAGGCATTTTCAGTGCAAAAGCAACAATTGCAACATCAGTTACAACAACTGGATGAGCAATTGGAAGAAGATGCCATGCAAAAAGATGATTTGGAAATTGATTTGCATGCCTTAAATTTGAAATTGGAACAGGCTTTACCGCATTATAAAACCATGCAATTTCAAGTGGAAGAACTTACCGAGCAGCTTGAAAATACGCAACAAGTTTGGCAGCAGGCCCAGCAGGAATTGGAGTTGCTGCGTCGTCAGACCGCACAAACCGGACAGCAAACTGAACTATTGGAAAAAGATGCTTCATTCTTAAAAGCGCAATATCAACAAATTATGCTGCAAATGGCACAAGCGAAAAATTTTATCGATCCTGTGCAATTGGAATTACCCGCACTGGAGTCACAATTTAATCAACAAGCCCAAGTGACAGAGAAATTGCAAAAGACTTGGCATGAATGGCAAATTGAACTGAATAATCTACAAGAAAAACAGCAGTCTTTGACCGAGCAACGTCATCAACAGCAACAACACGATGAAAAATTACGTGGTCAATTGGAAGAAAAACGTCTGGCTTGGCAAGTAGCGAAATCTGATTTGCAGCATTATTCAGAACAATTGACGGCTTTAAATAGTGAAGTCATTGCAGGTTTAAGCATTGATTTGCTGGCACATCAACAACAACTAGAAAAAGCACAACAGCGCTTTGATAAGTTGGGCGCAGTGAATTTAGCTGCCTCGGAAGAATATGAAGAAGTGTCGAAGCGTTTTGCCGAGCTGAGTCACCAAATTGAAGACTTGGAAAAAACGGTCGATCAATTAAAAAATGCCATGAAAAGTATTGATCAAGAAACCCGTAAATTGTTTATGACCACCTTTGATCGGGTCAATCTCGAGCTACAAGATTTGTTCCCTAAAGTATTTAATGGTGGGGAAGCGAGTTTAAGCCTTGAAGATGACTGGCAATCGGGTGTAAAACTAATGGCTCGTCCACCAGGTAAACGTAACAGTTCTTTAGCATTATTATCTGGTGGTGAAAAAGCACTCACGGCATTGGCATTGGTATTTGCAATCTTCCGTTTAAATCCAGCACCGTTCTGTGTTTTGGATGAAGTGGATGCGCCTTTGGATGATGCCAATGTGGGAAGATTTTGTAATTTGGTAAAAGAGCTTTCTGAACAAGTACAATTCATTTACATTACTCATAATAAAGTTGCAATGACGATGGCAACCGATTTGTTAGGTGTTACCATGCCAGAACCCGGTACATCAAAATTAGTCACTGTCGATTTGGAACAGGCAAAAGAATACGGTTTAGTCGCGGAGTCATAATATGGAAGTCACAACCGTCGTTGGTATTGTTATCGCCGTTATCATTATGTTATTCGGTTTAAGAATACTGTTTAAAAAACCTGCTGATGCAGCACCTTCATTGGATTCAGAACTGCATGTCGACTCAGATAGTCAGCAGCCTGTGATTCCTCGCCATGTACGTGATCAATTACAAAATGCCGCAGAAACGTCAAGTGCTGAACCAACTCAAGATTTAACCAGTAGCGAAGCAAAAACTGAAAATACTGAGGCTAACGCAGCTGAAACCAGTAGCAATACTGAATCAGTTGTAGATTCGCTTGAACCTGAACTGGCTAAAGCAGTCGATGTTGCAACTGAACCATCCGCTCAAGTGAAAAAAACTGAAGTAAAAGAAGCGGCAGAATTTAGTCTGAATGCCAATATCGCCAAAGCTGAAATTTCAGAGTTTGAAGAAGAAAGCAGCATTTTGGATGAACATTTACATGAACAGCAACGTGTTGATGAGGAAAGTGCATTATCCACTGCCGTTGAATTCATTGCGTTAAATATTTATCCAGAACGTCGTGTGCTTTCAGGTGAAAAAACCTTAAAAGTGCTGCTTAAATATGGTTTACGTTTTGGTGAAATGGCGTGTTTCCATCGTTATAGTCAAGATGACAGCAAATTACTCTTTTCTGTTTTACAAATCACCGATGAAGGTGCGGCAGGCTTTGACCTTGAAACCTTGTCTACTGAACAAGTCAAAGGTTTAGCATTTTTCTTAGCGTTACCACATAGTGATGTACAAAATGCCTTTGATACCATGGACAGTATTTCGCGCTTAATTGCCCGTGAAATTGATGGCACTGTTTACGATCAAAATAATCAGGAGTTTACGCCGCAGTTGCGTGAGCAATGGCGTCATCAAGCGATTGACTATCGTTCAGGACACGCGGCAGAAGTTTAGTTTGAAACAGAAGCACTCGATTTCTATAATAGCGAGTAGATAAAATTTTTTAAGGGCGGAAAATAGACCGCCCTTTTTTATGGTGAAGAAATGACTCAAGATTCAACTATCAAAGCGCAAATGCGTCAATTGATCCAAATTTTAGCCAAGCATAATCATGCTTATTATGTAATGGATCAACCGACCATTGAAGATAGTGAATATGATCAATTGTTTCATCAATTGAAAGCGTTAGAACAACAATATCCAGAATGTATACAAGCCGATACACCGACCAATAAAGTGGGCGGTAAAGCACTACCTAAATTTGAAAGTATTACCCATGTTGTACCAATGCTGTCATTGGGTAATGTATTTAATCAAGAAGATCTATTTGCATTTGCACGTCGTATTGAAGAACGCTTGCCGAATCAGAAAATTCAATATGATGTAGAGTTAAAGTTTGATGGTTTAGCCATTTCACTTTGGTATGAAAACGGGATATTGGTTCGTGGTGTGACCCGTGGCGATGGTGAAACGGGTGAAGACATTACTGAAAATGTTAAAACTATTCGTAACTTACCGAAGGTGTTAAGTTCTGATTTGGTAAAAATTCCGACACTGTTAGAAGTGCGTGGTGAAGTATTAATGCCGAAAGCAGGTTTTGAAAAACTCAATGCGGAGAATGAAGCCAAAGGTGAAAAGACTTTTGCCAATCCACGTAATGCAGCAGCAGGCAGTTTACGTCAGTTAGACCCAGCAGTCGCGGCGTCTCGTCCTTTGGCATTTTATGCCTATGGGATTGCACAATGTGAGCCAAATCATGGCTTAACGTCGATGTCCGAAAGTTTGCAGTGGTTAACCAATTTTGGTTTTGCAGTTGGTGAGCGCCATTTTGTTTGCGATAGCATTCAAGAAGTCCAAGAAAAATATGAACAGATCAATGTAGAACGTCCAAACTTAAGTGTTGAAATTGATGGCATGGTCGTCAAAGTTGATGATCTAAAACAGCAACAACAGTTGGGTTTTCTAAGTCGTGAGCCACGTTGGGCGACTGCCTATAAATTTCCAGCCGTTGCCGCGTTAACTACGGTTGAAAATATTGATTGGCAAGTGGGTCGGACGGGAACTTTAACGCCAGTTGCACGTTTAAATCCAGTTGCTGTGGGTGGGGTTACGGTATCCAATGTGACGCTGCACAACATTGGTGAAATCCATCGTTTAGATGTTCGCGTTGGCGATACTGTTAGTGTATACCGTAGTGGTGATGTGATTCCCAAAGTGGAAAAAGTTTGGCCTGAATTCCGTCCTGATGATACGGTAGAAGTTCATTTACCCGAAAATTGTCCAGTCTGTGAGTCGCCTGTGGTGATGCCCGAAGGTGAAGCATTGGCACGTTGTTCGGGTGGACTCTATTGTGCAGCGCAGCGTATTGAAGCGATTCGTCATTTTGTTTCACGTAAAGCACTGGATATTGAAGGTCTGGGTGATCGTTGGGTGGAATCTTTATTACATCTTGACCTGTTAAAAAATGTCGCTGATATTTACAGTTTACATGAGCACCGTGAGCAATTACTAACGATTGAAAAAATGGGTGAGAAGTCTGTTCAAAACCTATTTGATGCCATTGAAAAGAGTAAAAAAACCACTCTTGCTGCTTTTATTTATGCTTTAGGTATTCGCGGTGTAGGTGAAACCACAGCACGCATGTTGGCCAATACGTTTCAAACTTTGGAAGCATTACAAAATGCTGATATTGAAACATTAAAGAAAACGCCTGATGTGGGGGAGATTACCGCAGAATGGATTATTGATTTTTTCCAAGCGCCGCATAATTTGGAAGTGGTGCAGCGTTTACTTGATGCCGGTATTCACTGGGATGCGCCAATTGCACCAACACGTCAGCCGTTAAATGGCGAAAGTTGGGTGATTACAGGCACGCTCAGTCAAATGGGGCGTGATGAAGCCACACAAATGCTGCAAGCTTTAGGGGCACGGGTGAGTGGTAGTATTTCCAGTAAAACCAAATGTTTGGTTGCTGGTGAAAAAGCAGGTTCGAAACTTGAAAAAGCTGAAAAGTTAGGTGTACAAGTGATGAATGAGCAAGAGTTTTTGAATTTTGTAGCGCAGTATGGAAATATTGAATGAGTATCCAAAAGTTAAAAGCGTATCTTGCAAATAAATCAGAAAAAGAATTAACTAGAGAAATTACTGATTTATATCAACAGTTTTCTGGGGTTAAGGACTTTTATAATTTGCAGATGAGCGCAGAGGGTGCAAATGATATACTTGCTAAACATAAAACGATCATTAAAGATCAGTTTTTGCCTAAGCGTGGTTTCGGTGATGCCCGTTTATCAGTTGCCCGTAAATCAGTCATGGATTTTAAAAAATTAGTAGGGGTTCATGAGAATCTTGTTGATTTAGCTCTATATTATGTAGAAGTGGGCGTTCAATATACCAATACTTATGGTGATATTAATGAACCATTTTATAATAGTATGGAGTCAATGTTTGCCCAAGCATTGAAATGGATGAAGCAGTTGAATTTAGCACATCAGTTTCAACAAAGAGCAGCAAAAATTTGTCAGGATACTGATGGAATAGGTTGGGGGTTTCATGATGGGTTATGTGAAACTTATGATGATTATTTTGATGAAATAGATGATTAAGAGAAACTTAGTTAAAAGCCCATTCAATTGAGTTGAATGGGCTTGTTTGAGCTTAAAGGTATTTTTTCACCACACCATCATCAAGAAGTTGTTGGAAATGTTCAACCAAACTACTTTCAATATTATAGTATTCAATACCAAATTCTTGCTTGCTCTTATCGGCATTGAAGTAAATTGGATAACCCATATTTAGTTCGACAAAGTCTTTAGAAAACCCGACCAATGGACCAAAAATTTTAAAGGCAGCTTTCGGTAAATGATTACGCGGGAACGGGAACTTATGACCAAAGTTTTGACGTAAAATTTTGCCCATTTCTAATAAACTAAGTGTGCCGCCACTAATAATATAACGCCCTTGAGCATCTGCTTTAAATGCAGCATGGATATGTGCATCGGCAACATCGCGCACATCGACAATACCATTCCACATTGGCGGTACGCCTAAAAGCGTCATCCCATTGGTAAATTGTTGCAAGACTTCGACACTACCCGATTGTGTATTGGGCGTTAGAGATGGGCCAAGAACCAAAGCAGGATTGATACAGATTAAATCCCAACGGTTTTGTGCTTTTTGCATGTCCCAAGCTTTACGCTCTGCCATGACTTTAGAATAGGGATAAGGTTGATGGGTTTCAGAGCTGCTGGTATTCCAATGTGACTCATCAAAGGCATTATTTTCAGTTTTTAGAATGTCGATTGCATCGCCATAGGTAGAGGCAATACTTGAAGTCACGACCACACGTTTCACGGACTCGGTTTTATTGACACTATTAAGTACATTTTCTGTACCCAAAACAGCAGGCTCAATAATATCTTTTACAGCATCTTTAAAGTTGGTGACGACAAAAGGCGAAGCCATATGTAAAACGATTTCACAGCCTTGCATGGCTTCATCAAAAGAATTTTCTTCAAGTAAATTGGCTTTAAAGAGTTTAAGCGTGCCTGTGCTTTGCGCTGCAATTTTTTCCAAATGGGCAAAACCTGATTTTTTATTCAGATCACGGACAGTGGCATGTACCTGATGACCTTGTTCAAGCAGTTTTTGAATGACCCAACTGGCGATATAGCCAGTTGCGCCAGTCACTAAAATTGGAGCTGTGTTTTGAGTTGCTGTCATTTTTAAGCCGTTATTGTTCTCAAGTCTATATGCATGATAGTCAGAAACAAGTGGCTTGTCTTGGGCTAAAGATGAAACTTGTGAGTCAAAAAAGATAAATCTGTATAGATCGTGATTGGTTACAAAAAACTATACTTTAAAAGAGAGCAAAAAATGATTCGGATTTGAGTCATAAAAACTGCAACAGCTTGTTTTCTAAATAGGAATTTGATGGTTTAAAGTGCAAATGCGTATGTTTCTCATTTTTATTTTATAAAAATCATTAACTTACATAATTTTTGCTTTGCATTGGTGGTTCATTTTGCCCATAATATTAAAAAAAGGGTATGGAGTATTTGAAATGCGTGGCAATCCAGAAGTCGTAGACTATCTAAATATGTTGATCGGTGGCGAACTGGCTGCTCGTGATCAATATCTTATTCATTCGCGTATGTATGAAGATTGGGGTTTAACTAAAATTTTTGAACGTATCGATCATGAAATGCAAGAAGAAGCAGCGCATGCTGATTCAATTATTCGCCGTGTCCTATTTTTAGAAGGCACACCGAATATGAATCGTGATGATATTGAAACAGGCGAAGATGTGGTGAGCTGCTTAAAAGCAGATTTAAAACTGGAATATCATGTCCGTGATAAACTTGCGCAAGGTGTGAAACTCTGCGAAGAAAAAGGTGATTACGTGACGCGTGATATGCTTCGTCAGCAAATGTCAGATACTGAAGAAGATCATACCTATTGGTTAGAAAAACAAATTCGTTTGATTGAATTGATTGGTTTACAAAATTATATTCAATCACAAATGTAAGATTTTAGTTTCACATAAAAAGCTCAGTGTTTACTGGGCTTTTTTATTGCTGCTATGAAGGGTTACAACCTTGATTTAAATGATGAGTGATCTAAAATTATTTTTTAGAAAACTTTTGAATATCAGCTAAAACCTGAGCGGCATGGGACTGTGTGTTTACACTGTTGTAGTGATAAACAATGGTTCCTTTGGGATCAATTAAAAAGCTCTCTCGTTTTGCTATTTTAGTCACCCCTAAATTTCGCACAATACCGAATTGATTGGCCAGTTGGTGCTTATTGTCTGCCAAAATAGGAAACGGTAAGCCTAATTTTTCGGAAAATTTTTGATGTGATTGCACATCATCTAAACTGACGCCAAGAACAACGGCATTACTTTTTAAAAACTGTGGATACAGTGCTTTAAATTGATTGGCTTCTTGAGTACAGCCGGGTGAATTATCTTTTGGGTAAAAATAAAGCACCACCCATTTGCCTTTATATTGGCTCAATTCATGCCATTTTTGATTTTGATCCTGTAACTTAAACATCGGTGCAGGCTTGCCAACCCATTGCTTTTGTGGAGTATCAGTTTTGGTAAAAATAGAACTTTCCGCATGACTTAAAGTGGAAAATCCAATCGATGTGCTGATACAAACCAAGCCAGTGCTAAAGAATTTTGTATAATTCATATCGTTTACTTTTTATTAGACGTGAACTCAGTTTAGCAGAGTTTAGAATGCTACTGTGCTGGAAATTGTTCAGGTTTTTTGCATACAGCAGCTATGTTATAAAGATGGATCAAATTATAAAATAAGAGCAATGTATGGATGTGGGCGCAGTATTAATCAAATTAAAACCTGATACTTTAGATCATGTTGAAGCATGGAAAAAAGAACTGAATGAGCGTAAAGCTGAAGCGATAGAAACACTTCGGGCAGAAGGTGTGCATGTGGAATCGTGGTTTCACTTGGAATTAGATGGTCAAGATTATTTGTTAGCTTATATGCGGGCTGATGATATTGCACAAGCTCAGCACATCGGTCGAAATAGTCATTTCCCGATTGATCAGGTACATAAACAATTTAAAAATAATTGGGCCGAAGTTTTTCCGGCAAAGTTATTGCTAGATTTGGAAAATAATGCTTAGTTTATATTTTTTAATTTGGGGCTGATCGTGAAACAACGTATTTTACTGATTACAGGCTGGGGTGGGGGCACAAATCTCCTGCATTCATTACAACTGGCTTTGCAACAGCACGGTCATGAAGTTGAGCTGATTAATATCTTTAATGCTTTTGATCAAGATGTTTTGCAACACAAGGCTGAATGGGCGCGTCAATTTGATGTGATCATTGGTTGGTCTTTAGGTGGGCAGCTTGCCAGTCTTTTGGTGGATGAAATTGAACAACATTATGCTGAACCAAAGATTTTAATCACTCTGGCATCCAATCCTTGTTTTGTCGCCAATGACACATGGCAAACGGCTATGTCACCACAGACCTTTCAAGTTTTTAAACAATCCTTTGAACAGGATGCAATTCTGACACTAAAGAAATTTGGCTATATGGTGTGTCAGGGTGTAGAAAGTAGCAAAAAAGACTTCATCACCTTACAAAGTTTAATTCAGCCACAACAGTTTGATCTGCTTAAACAGGGTTTGGAATTGCTGGAAAATTTAAATATTGTCGATATATTAAAAAATTATCAGGGCAAGCAATATCATATTTTTGCAGAGCAGGATGTTTTAGTTGATTGCAAAGTTATCCAAAATTTCCAACAATTCGACGCAAAATTTTTGCAGGTAGAGCTTATTCAAGGTTCACATGGTTGTCCTGTCTTTAAAGCTGAACTCATAACTGACAAAATCTGCCAATATTTACAGAAAATGAATTAAACATGTTGATAAGTGGCAAATATCGCAATTTATTTTTTATCTGTGCAGGTTTAAGATCGACAAAATAGATTTTTGCTGTAGCTGTGGAGTTAAGGATGACTGAATTAAATGATCTGCAATTTGATCTTGAACACATCTGGCATCCCTATACCTCCATGACCAAGCCTTTACCGACCTTTAAGGTCAAACAGGCCTATGGTGCAACCATTGAACTAGAAGATGGTCGTCAATTGATTGATGGTATGTCATCTTGGTGGTGTGCCATTCACGGTTATAACCATCCAGAATTGAATCAGGCGGTAACGGATCAATTACACAAGATGTCGCATATTATGTTTGGTGGTTTCACCCATGAACCTGCCATTGAACTGGGTAAACTTTTACTCCAAATTACCCCACCCAGTTTAGATAAAATTTTCTATGCCGATTCAGGCTCTGTGGCGGTGGAAGTTGCCTTGAAAATGGCCGTGCAATACTGGGCTGCACAAGGAAAAAAAGAGAAAAGCAACTTTGTCACACCACGTTCGGGCTACCACGGGGATACGTGGAATGCCATGTCCGTCTGTGACCCTGTGACAGGTATGCACCAGATTTTTGGTTCAAGTTTACCGAATCGTCTTTTTGTGCCTGCACCGCAAGTCGGTTTTTATGATGAGTGGGATCAGGTCGATATTGCCGAACTGGAACAGACTTTGGCTGAGCATCATCAAAGCATTGCGGGACTTATTTTAGAGCCGATTGTGCAAGGTGCAGGCGGCATGCGTTTTTACCATCCTGAATATTTGCGTCAAGCCAAATTACTCTGTGAAAAATACAATATCTTGCTGATTTTTGATGAAATTGCGACAGGTTTTGGGCGCACAGGTAAAATGTTTGCATGGGAACATGCCCAAGTTGAACCCGATATTATGTGTATTGGTAAGGGTTTAACGGGGGGGTATATGACCTTGTCTGCCACCTTAACCAGCAAAAAAGTTGCGCAAACCATTAGTCAGGGTGAAGTAGGTGTATTTATGCATGGCCCCACTTTTATGGCGAATCCTTTGGCATGTGCTGTAGCAGTCAAAAGTACCCAAGTCTTATTGGCGCAAGACTGGCAAGCCAATATTCAGCGCATCAACCAACAATTATCCACGCATTTACAACCATTGTCGCAGCTTGAATATGTGCAGGATGTGCGTATTTTGGGCGCAATTGGCGTGGTGGAGTTGACGTTTAATGTCGATATGAAAACCTTACAACAAGAATTCGTGCGTCGAGGTATTTGGATCCGCCCATTCGGAAAATTGGTCTATGTGATGCCGCCGTACATCATCACGGAAAATGAACTTAAAACATTATTACAGCAATTGGTTGAAGTGGTTGAACAGATGGAGCATTCAGCATGAGTCAACTTGAGCAACATCTGGATCATTATGCAGTGCAACTTGAACAATTAAAACAACAAGGTAATTTACGTCAATTTACTTCGAATATTCAGCACGGTCGCACGATTCAAATTAACGGTCAAAGCATGCTGAATCTGAGTTCAAATGATTATTTGGGTTTAGCTGCGGATCTTACTTTACGTGAACAATTTTTCGATCAAACGCCCAATGATTTACGTATTATGAGTTCATCCTCATCTCGTTTATTGACAGGTAATTTTCCTGCATATGAGCAGTTGGAGCTGAGTTTAAGTCAGGCATTTTATGGACGATCAGCGCTGTTGTTTAACAGTGGTTATCACATGAATATTGGCATATTACCTGCCTTGAGTGATGCAAAAACCTTGATTCTTGCCGATAAACTGATTCATGCCAGCATGATTGATGGCATTCGTTTGTCGTCGGCTAAATATGTGCGTTATCGTCATAATGATTTAAATCATTTGAGCCAACTTTTACAAAAGTATCATACCGATGAAAGCTTTGATCGCATTATTGTGGTGACTGAATCCATCTTTAGTATGGATGGCGATGAGACTGATTTAGCTGAATTGGTACGGATTAAACAGCAATTTAGTAAAGTCATGCTCTATGTTGATGAAGCGCATGCGATCGGTGTGCGTGGCGAGCAAGGTCTGGGCTGTGCGCAACAATATGGCGTGATCGATGAGATTGATTTTTTGGTTGGCACTTTTGGTAAAGCTTTAGCTTCCGTTGGTGGCTATTTGATTTGTCATGCCATCATTCGTGATTATTTGATTAATAGCATGCGCCCCCTTATTTTTAGTACGGCACAACCCCCCATTTGTATGGCGTGGACAAATTTTATTTTCCAAAAAGTTTTAGGCTTGAAGCAGCAGCGTCAGCATTTACAACAGATCAGTCAGTATTTACAACAAGCGGTACAAAGCAAAGGTTTTGATTGCCCCTCGACCTCGCATATTGTGCCTGTGATTATGGGTGAATCGCAAAAAACAGTGAATAAAGCCAAAGCCTTACAACAGCAAGGTTTTTATATTATGCCTGTACGTCCTCCGACGGTGCCACAGCATGGTTCACGTTTGCGAATTTGCTTAACTTCGCAACTAAATCAGGCTGACCTTGATCAGTTGGTTGCGTTGTTGTGAGTACTTTGCTGTGAGTGATGTATTGTGAAAAACCTCAATATTGATAAGGCCCAAGTGGCGCAGCGTTTTGAAAAAGCGGGACAAAGCTATACGCAGCATGCGGTGGTGCAAAAGCAAATTTGTCAGCATCTTGTTCAGTTAATGCAAAATTATTTGCCAAAAACAAAGCTTGATCGTGTCTTCGAAATTGGTTGTGGTTCGGGTAATTTAAGTCATTTGTTGATACGAAATTTCCAGTTCAATCAATTAATTTTGAATGATTTATATTCTGAAGTACAACAGCATTTTTCTGAATCCAAGCAACTACAATGGCTCATTGGTGATATTGAACAGCTGTCATTTCCCCAAGAATTAGATCTGATAGTTTCTAGTTCTGCGTTGCAGTGGATGGTTGATTTAGAGGCGATTTTTAATCAATGTTCAAATGCTTTAATCGGAGAGGGCTATTTTTGTTTCTCAATTTTTGGACAGCAAAATCTTAAAGAAATTAAAGCATTAACAGGGCAGGGTTTGGATTATTTGAGTCTTGACGCGATTCAGGAAAAACTGCTTGTTCAGGGCTTTGATATTATTCATTTATCTGAAAATATCGAAACTTTAGCTTTTGAGCATCCTAAACACGTTTTACAGCATTTAAAAGCTACAGGTGTCACGGCAACAGCATCCAAGCATCGTTGGACAAAACAGTCATTACAGCAGTTTTATTTAGATTATCAACAATTTTCAAATGTGGACTCGCTGGGGCAAATAACCTATTGCCTAAGCTATCATCCTATTTATTGTATTGCACGGAGAAAGCCATGAGCGCACCTGTATATTTTATCAGCGGCATTGATACAGGCATTGGCAAAACCTATACGACGGGTTATTTGGCAAAGTTATGGAGCGAGCAGGGGCAAAAAACCATTACCCAAAAGCTGATTCAAACGGGTAATGTTGATATTTCTGAAGATATTGAACAGCACCGTGAAATTATGGGCATGGGCTGGTTTGCTGAAGATCACAGCAAACTGACCATGCCTGAGATTTTTAGCTATCCTGCATCGCCACATTTAGCCACTCAGATTGATGGTCGTGAAATTGATTTTCAAAAAATTGCCGATGCAACGCAACAGCTTGCTGAAAAATATGATCTGGTGTTGCTTGAAGGTGCTGGTGGTTTGATGGTGCCTTTAACCACAGACGTACTGACCATTGATTATATTGCGGAGAAAAAATTCCCTGTGATTTTGGTCAGTTCAGGGCGTTTAGGCAGTATTAATCATACGCTTTTAAGTCTGGAAGCCTTAAAAATTCGTGGTTTAGAACTGTATGCTTTGGCCTATAACTTAAATGATGAATCGCAAGATGCGCTGATTTCTCAAGATACAGCAGCCTATTTAAAAGCGTATTTAGTGAAGCATTTTCCAAAAGCATTGTGGATTGATGTGCCAGTACTTTAATTTTTTTCTTCTTTTTTAAGTTGAAAAAAGCGGAAGGTATAAAAAAGCCACTCATTTGAGTGGCTTTTCTTTAAAGCGATTTAAGTATTAAAACTTCTTAAAGCCTTTATTGATACCAAAAGGTTTGCGTGGAGCAAATTTGTTTTCACCGCGGTTTTCGTTAGCCATCGTGTTAGCGTTACGATCATTGTTAACACGATTGCCACGGTTGTCGTTACGTGGTTCTGAACGATCAGTACGTTGCTCTGAACGATCATTTCGGCTGTTAAAACGCTTGTCGCCAGTGCTTTCTGTACGAACAGGACGATTATTGAAACGGTTATCGCCAGTGCTTTCTGTGCGAACAGGACGATTATTAAAACGGTTGTCACTGCGCTGATCAGGACGCGCATTTTCAGTGCCCGTTTGGCGCTGGTCACGGCGTTGTTCAGGTTGTTGCGCTTCACCTTCACTGTCACGACGTTGTTGGCGTAAGTAGCCACCACGACGTGCAGCCAGTGGTTTGTCTTGCATACGTTCGTTACGGCGTTTTGCCATGCCGAAAAGCCCCGTCCCTTGACGTGGTTTTAACTCAACAGATTTGGTTAAGTTGTCGATATCATTTTTATCCAGTTCAATCCAGCGGCCCGTACGAAGTTCGCGAGGAAGAATCACCGTGCCATAACGAGTACGTAATAAACGGCTAACTTTTAAACCTTGTGATTCAAAAATACGACGAACTTCGCGGTTACGACCTTCTTTAACCACCACTTGATACCAACGGTTAATCCCTTCACCGCCAATTTCAGAGAACGACTCAAACTTAGCTGGACCATCATCTAGAACAACACCTTCAGTCATGTTCTTTTTGATTTGAGGTGTTACTTCACCCATGACACGTACAGCATATTCACGTTCAATTTCATTCGACGGATGCATTAAGCGGTTCGCTAATTCACCATCATTTGTGAACAGTAAAAGACCTGTTGAGTTGATGTCGAGACGACCCACCATGACCCAGCGATCACCAGGAATTGAAGGTAATTGTTCGAAAACTGTTGGGCGTGACTCAGGGTCATTACGTGAACAGATTTCACCTTCTGGTTTGTAGTAAATGATCACACGACGACGAATTTCATCTTCAATTTGGAATTGGACTTTACGACCATCGATGCGAAGCTCATCAGTTGGTTCAATGCGTTCACCGACTTGGGCAACACGTCCGTTGATACTGACGCGACCTGCGGCAATGACTTCTTCCATATAACGGCGAGAACCCAAACCAACACGTGCAAGCACCTTTTGTAATTTTTCACTCATGACAGCATAACCTTAGAAATTATCATCAACAGTTCACCTATTTATGACTTCGGTGCGTGAGCATCGAGAACCATAAAAGCTTCCTTGGCATCCTGTAGGGGAGGCAGCTGACCTAAAGATGCTAGGCCAAATGCATTTAAAAATTGTGGCGTTGTAACTAACAACGCAGGTCTTCCCGGAAGCTCTCTGAAACCAGATTCTTTAATCCAGTTCCAATCAAACAATGATCTTAATATTTGACTATTGTTTGAAACTCCACGAATTTGTTCAATATCTGCTCGGGTTACCGGTTGATGATAAGCAATCACAGCCATAGTTTCGAGCATTGTTGGCGATAAGCGAGTTGGTCGCTCTGGCCAAACTTGAGTAATGATATTGCGATATTTGGCACGAACTTGAAAACGGAAACCTTCAGCAGTTTCAATAAGTTCGATCGATCTGCCATGCTGTAGCATAGCCAGTTGTTGCAAGAGCTGACGCAATTCTGGTTTGCTATATTGATTTTGTAATGCTTCTTTTAAGCGTGCAAGCGAAACAGCGGTTTCACTGGCAAAAATAATCGCTTCGAGTTGCATTAAAATTTCATGTTGATTGTCAGCAACAGACAGCGGCGCAGTTTGATGATCAGTCATGCTCGCACTCCTTGAATCGCCAAAGGCGCTTCAATTCCTGTTGCAATAATATTAACTTTTTGTTGTCGTGTCAGTTCAAGAATTGCCATAAACGTCACGACCATGCCCATACGACCTTGGCTTGGTTTAAGTAAGGCATTAAAATGTAAAACTTCACCAGAGCGTAATTTATATTCAATAAAAGCAATGCGTTCTTCTAGCAGCACAGCTTCTTGTTGAATTTGGTGAATGATCGGTTCTGGTCGATTAAACACACAAAATAAGGCATCACGTAACAGATCGACATCATAACCTTCATTATTTTGTGCCACTTGACCAAGACTGATATGGGCTGGGAATGTATCACGTTCTAGAATAGGCAGTTGACCCAGACGTTCAGCGGCTTGTTTTACGCGTAAATAGGTTTCAAGGCGGTCAATTAATGCCTGTTTGGGATCTTTTTCAAGCACAATCGATGACGTTGCTTTTGGAAGTAAAAGCCGAGATTTAAGATCGGCTAATAATGCTGCCATCACCATATAATCCGCAGTCAGTTCAATATTGAGTGACTTCATGGCATCCATATAGGACAAATATTGGGCTGCAATCGGAGCAATATCAAGTTGTAATAGGTCGAAACCACTTTTTTGAATCAGATAAATTAAAAAGTCGAGTGGTCCTTCGAAATGTTCTAAAAGAATTTCAAATGCAGCTGGAGGAATGTATAAATCCTCAGGAATCGATTCTTGCCACTCATCCAGAACACGGATGTGTGAAGTTTGCTCCATAGGATCATGGATGGATTGATTCATTACAGTTATAGGCCACGCGAATTTTCAAAGGCATGAAGATGCTATTTCGGATCAGCTTTCAGGATGGATAAGTATGATGAGAAAAAGCACAGAGTTAATTTGCGTAGTCTAAAGGAAAACACGCTTCAAATAAATTACCAAATCGAACAAAAGACAAAAAAACCTGAAAATAAATAGGGAATATTGATTTAAATGACCCTCAGCAATATGATGTCATTGTTAGATATGCATTTTTTACTGGCATAAAAGAATTTTTTTGCGCAATATAAAATCAAGCTAATTTTTTGTGATGACATATGAAAAATGATCCAAAAGTACAAGAAAATGAATATGGTCAAATTGTCGGATTTCCTGTGTCTAACCCTTTACCGATTCATCTTTGGGTAGAAAACCTAGATGGAAAAAGTGTCACATTACATGCTTTATCTGCAATGACACTGAGTGAAAATCGGGTTAAACAAATTTGGCAATGTGTAGAAACGGAAGTGGATCGGCGTTGTTGGACATATTTGCCTTATTCAGGTTTTAATACCATCGATGAATTACGAATTGCTTTGACCAATTGTTTTGGTTTTAAGGGCACAGCGCATTATTTAATTGAAGTGAATCATACGATTGTGGGATGGATGGGCTTAATGAATCCACGTCCTATGGATCATGTCATAGAAATTGGCAATGTGTATTTTTCACATCAAATGAAGCAGTCTACTGCATCAACCGAAGCGATCTATCTCTTATTGAAAGCGTGTTTTGAGCAAGGCTTTCGCCGTGTGGAATGGAAGTGTGATGACTTGAATCAGCCTTCAAAACGAGCCGCTTTACGTTTGGGCTTTCAGTATGAAGGGACTTTTCGCCAAGATCGTATAGCGAAAGGTCGAAATCGAAATACGGCATGGTTTTCAATTTTGGATGAAGAATGGCCAAGCTTAGCAACTGCATATCAACAGTGGTTAAGCCCTGAAAATTTTGATGCGGATGGTGAACAGAAGAAGCGATTAAGTGATTTAACTGCTTAATGAGAAAAATAATTAAAAAAACTTTCCCTGAGTATCTGAAAAAATTAAAAAAGTGATATTTTGCACAAAAATAATTTATTCATAAATATAAATAAGGGTGGGTATGAAGATTAAATTCGTCATTGTAGGGCTTTTAATTATTGCTGGATTGTTTTGGGGAACTGAAAAATATTGGCAACACCAGTTCCAGCAACAAGCTCGTGAGACATTAAAAAACATTGGTATGAATGATGCCTTACGCCAACAAATTAGTAATACAGGATTGCCAATAGAGGGGGATATCTTAAATCAGTACCCCAATATTATTACATATCTGTATTTGACAGAATTTAATGAAAAACAAGTACCCGATTCCATAAAAAACAATGTGAATTTGTTGGGCTGTTCAATTTTAGAAAAGCTAAAAGGGCAGGAACCTGATCTGGTAGATGCATATTTAACGGTATATAAAGAAGATAAAGTGACTTCGACTTATATTATTCAGAATAAATTCAAACAAGAAATTTATCAGACTCAACAAATACTTGCGGAATGTCCAAATTTTAATGAGGTTGCCTCAATAAAAGAAAGTGTGATCAAAGATGCACCTGAAAGCATGCCAGTCTCTAAGAAAACATTAGCGCTTAATGAAAAACTGGAAAATGGTGGTTAATTTAAGCAGGATTTAAAAACATAAAATAAAGCGCTTATTCAAAAGCGCTTACATCACCAACACCGCGACGAATTACTTCAGGATGATCACCAGATAAATCAATAATACTGGTGGTGTTTAAAATACCTAAACCTCCATCAATAAACACATCAACGCGGTTACTCAATGCCATTTCAATATCATAAGGATCATCTAAAGGGTCTTCATGATTGGGAAGAATAAGTGTACTGGTTAAAAGCGGTTCACCCAGTTCTTTTAATAACATCTGGCAAATTGGGTTGCTTGGAATACGCAGACCAATGGTTTTCTTTTTAGGATGCATTAAGCGGCGTGGAACTTCACTGGTCGCAGGTAAAATAAAGGTCGTGACAGCAGGGGTGTTATTTTTCAGTAAACGATACATGGCATTGTCCACTTTTGCATAGGTGGCAATATCAGATAAATCAGCACAAAGAATCGCATATTGGTGTTTTGAACCTAAACCACGAATTTGAGAAATACGCTCCATGGCACTTTTGTTACCAATTTGGCAACCAATAGCATAAGCCGCATCGGTGGGGTAAACCACGACATCGCCAGCACGAATACGTTCTACCGCTTGGCTGATCAAACGTGGTTGAGGATTATCAGGATGTATTCTTAAATGCAGCATATTTATTCTCCCCCAACTTATTTCTAGACATTATCTGTTGAATTTACAAAGTCTTGCAATCAAGCTTTGATGGGTTTGTGTAATTTAGTCTAACATTTCTCGTTGAAACTCATCACTTTGTAATGTTTTGCCACTTCGCGTATAGGCACAGATGCAGTCAATAAAGTGTGCTGCATCGCGTGGCAGTTTAGCTTCACCAGTAAAATATTGTTGCAGTTGAGCATAAACATGATCTTTAAATGTTGCACCATTGCCGCCATCGCCAGTTAAATTATCTAAAGACACCCGAAATTTACGTCCAAATGCCTTTGAAAATAACCATTCAATTGCCTGCGGTTTAATTTCAACCTGTTCAAATAAAGCCTGTTGTTCAGCGGTTCGACCATCAGGTGCATACCAATATCCGAGGTCTGGCAATAAGCGTCTTTGCTCGCCTGCAATGCTCCAATGGCTGATTTCATGCAATGCACTATTAAAAAAACAGTGGGCAAATTGAATCCGCGCAGCTTCAGTTTCAGTTGCAGGGAAATATTCTGGTTCAAAATCTCCACGTACAAGCATCACATTTAGGTGGGAAAACCAATGATTAAAGTGTAAGATAAGCCAATCGACCTGTTGAACTTCTGTCTGTAAATTCACCCACTGTAAACGTTGCGCAGGGACTGGATTTTCAGTAAAAGCCGAAGTTGAATGCGTGTCGAACTGTAATGAAGTTGTGACTTCAGGTTGCGGCTGCAACTGATGCATGACTTGTATTACCCAAATGATCTGTCTAAATAAGTACAAAATTGTATCTTAATCTTTGACAGAGTACCCATGAATTTGTAGAATTGCCGCCTTAATTATGTCAGCAAATACCTTTCCGGCACAGATTGAGCCGTTTAAATGGGCTGAACAAGGTTATGCATGGTCAGGTAACCTGCCATTGTCTCGCTTTGTTCGAATTTCCCGTGAAGCTGTTGGATCAATTGAACATCAATTGATTAACATAGACTGTAAGCTATCAATGGATGCGTATCATCGTATCGTATGGCTAAATGGTCATGTTGAAACGAAAGTTCCGATGGAATGTCAGCGTTGTCTGAATACTGTTGAGCTTACTCTCGTTTCAGATTTTCATTTAGCGCTTGTGGATGATGAATCACTGATAGAGCGCTTGGATGAGGATGCTGATTTCATCGTTTTAGGTGAAAGTGAAGCAACGACAAAAGGTAGCATTGATGCACCTGCGTCGGCTGATTTACTCGCACTAATAGAAGATGAATTGTTATTGTTGATGCCTTTGTCTCCTAAACATGATGTTTGTGAGCATAAGCATCAACCCGCCAATGATGACATTGTCGAAGAAAAACGGGACAATCCGTTTGATATTTTGGCAGGTTTGAAGGGTAAACTTAACTAATTTTTTGTGTTATACTGCCAAGTATAAGACAACTGAATTTGTTCTGATCCATTTTTTCGATCTTTGTAAGGAGCCATCATGGCCGTTCAGCAAAACCGTAAAAGTCGCTCTCGCCGTGACATGCGCCGTTCACATGACGCTTTAACCGAGAATGCATTAACTGTAGACCAAGCTACTGGCGAGACTCACCGTCGTCACCATGTATCTAAAGATGGTATCTACCGTGGTCGTCAATTATTCGCTAAAGCATCTGCTGAATAATTAACGAAGCATTAGGCTTAAAGCTTAGTGGAAAAAATGGGAGCGAAAGCTCCCTTTTTTTGTTGCTGTTTTTTGTTGTATTTGGCAATTACCAAAACAAAAATTAAGTGCTAAATTTCGCAGCATAAACGAGCTTAGGTTCATGAAAGGATTTTTATATGTCGTCTAAACGACTCGAGCAAGCAGCTCAAGCAACAAAAACTGCATTTGTTTTTCCTGGTCAGGGTTCACAAAAAGTTGGCATGTTAGCTGAACTTGCTGAACAGTTTAGTGGGATAACGGATACTTTTGCTGAAGCGTCAGAAGCCATTGGTTTCGATTTATGGCATATTGCACAAAGTGGCGAAGGGTTAAACCAAACAGAATTTACACAGCCTGTATTGCTGACTACAAGTATCGCCTTATGGCGCGTGTGGTTGGAATTAGGTGGTGTTGCGCCAAAATATCTTGCAGGTCATTCACTTGGTGAATACAGTGCATTGGTTGCGGCTGGGGCAATGAGCCTTGGTGATGCCGTTAAACTGGTCAATTTGCGCGGTAAACTCATGCAAGATGCTGTCCCTCAAGGGCAGGGTGCAATGGCCGCAATCTTGGGTTTAGACGATACCCAAGTGCTTGAATTGTGTGAACAAGCCAATATGCAAGGTCGTGGCTCAGTAGAAGCAGCCAATTATAATGCGCAAGGTCAGGTTGTCATTGCTGGCGATAAAACTTTAGTGGAAGCCGTCATGGCAACGGCAAAAGAAAATGGGGGTAAAGCGATTGCACTTCCAGTTTCAGTGCCGTCACATTGTTCACTGATGAAACCTGCTGCTGAAAAGTTTGCAGAAGCTTTGGAACAAACTGCCATTGAGCTACCTAGCCTTCCTGTAATACAAAATGTCAACGCAGAAATTGCGACAGACGTGACGCAATTACGTCAGGCATTAACCGCTCAATTGTATCAATCTGTGCAATGGACCAAGACGATGCAGTACCTTCAAGATCAAGGTGTGCAGTATGTGGTTGAGTGTGGTCCAGGAAATGTGCTTGCCAATCTTGCGAAGCGTTTACCAAATATTGAAAAAGCCTTCCCACTCGACAGTAACAGTCGTTTGGAGGATGCATTAAATGCCATTTTAGTGGCTGAAGGGAAAATCGCATGACACAACAACGCAAAGTCGCATTGGTAACAGGTGCGAGCAGAGGAATTGGTGCAGCCATTGCTCAGCAATTAATTTTAGACGGTTATTTTGTCGTGGGTACGGCAACATCTGAAGCAGGCGCAGAAAAATTATCTGCAAGTTTTGCTGAAAATGGTGCAGGTAAAGTACTGGATGTACGTGATGCGACAGCCATTGATGCCTTAGTTACAGATATTGAACAAAAATATGGTCCAGTTCTTGTGCTGGTAAATAATGCAGGAATCACCAAAGATAATTTGTTATTACGCATGTCTGAAGATGATTGGGATGATATTCTCAATATTCATTTGAAAGCCGTTTATCGTCTATCTAAGCGTGTTTTAAAAGGTATGACCAAAGCACGTTTTGGACGCATTATTAATATTAGTTCTGTGGTTGCACACTTTGCAAACCCGGGACAAGCCAACTATTCTGCCGCTAAGGCAGGCATAGAAGCGTTCGGTCGTAGTCTTGCAAAAGAAATGGGTAGTCGCCAAATTACGGTGAATGCTGTTGCCCCTGGCTTTATTGCAACAGAAATGACTGAGCAATTAAGTGAAGAAATTCGTAAGAAAATGAGTGATCAAGTGGCATTAAACCGTTTAGGTGATCCACAAGATATCGCAAATGCAGTGAGCTTTTTAGCTAGCGAGAAAGCAAGTTATATCACTGGTACTGTTTTACATGTGAATGGTGGTCTATACATGAGCTAAGCTCAAGTATAAACTTTCCAAAAATTAGATATTCAATTAAACTAACGGCATTAAAAACGCCACAAGCAATGAGGAGAATTCCTGTGAGCGATATCGAACTACGTATCAAACAAGCGGTTGCAGAACAACTTGGTCTTAAAGCTGAAGAGATTAAAAACGAAGCATCTTTTATGGATGACTTAGGTGCTGACTCTTTAGACTTAGTTGAGCTTGTTATGTCTTTCGAAAATGATTTTGACATCACTATCCCTGATGAAGATTCTAACGAAATCACAACTGTTCAATCTGCAATTGACTATGTTTCTAAGAAACTAGGTTAATTGTTGTTTCAGCGTAGCTGAAAATGAAAGCCACCTTTTAGGTGGCTTTTTTATTGGAAAATTAAAACTGTTGTTACATAACTTTGATTAGCTACAGTTCGATTTGATTCACCAAAGGTAACTTTTTGCATAAAAATTTAAAAAAATAGCAGATTATTTATTCAGTAGGATAAATCGCAATTGTGGCTACGGGAAAATATGCAGGATCTTTTTGATGTTGTAATTAGGTTGTTAGTAAAAGAATATAGTGCCAAAATGCAGTAATAGGTGGCTTTAATCATATTGCTAGAAACATTTATATAAGAAATTGCCAATAAATTAGGTCATATTAAAGCTTGAAATTGAGCTGTACATGGCTGGAATAGACTCTAATCCAAACGGCTTTTGAGCAGATTTTTAGCTCATCTTGCCACATGTTGATGTTTAAGTTTTTATATTTAATTTAGTTTATCTATTTTTATATCTGATAAAAATCATAGATAAGCTCTTTTAAGTCAGCTTTCTTCTATCCAATGAACTCTATTTTTCTGAACATGATAGGTTATGCGTGATTATCCATAGAGCAGGCTATGTGTATAAAATCAACTGTCATGCACTTATTTTTAGGCACAAATTTTGCTGTTGATCATTCAATCTATTTTAATGAATGGTAAAAATGACTTATCAAATTAATCGTTGTACAAAAAACTTCAATGCAGATTTTTTAATTTTAGCTTCAGGCTTGGGCGGTCATGCCAGTTTTTGGCAGCCTCAGATTGCGGCACTCACCCCGTATTTTCATGTTTTAAGTTATGACCAAGAAGGTTGCCACGCCAATTCTATGGCTTTATCAGAACAATATTCAATGACTGATTTAGCCAAGCAATTGGTGCAAATTTTAACGCAAGAAAAAATTCAGCATTTTCATTTTATTGGGCATGCGATTGGTGGGTTTATTGGTGCAGAACTGGCTGTCTTACTTCGGTCATCTGAAACTACATGCTTAAGTTTAACCTGTATTAATGCATGGAATGAGTTAGATCCGCATACAAAAAAATGCTTTGAAGCTCGAATTCATTTATTAAAATCGGCAGGTTCAGAGGCTTATGTTAGAGCACAGGGATTATTTTTGTATCCACCCGCATGGATTTCAAAAAATCATGAACATTTAGATATGCTAGAAAATATTCAACTTGAAGATTTTCCACCCACTCAAAATGTGCTTAAGCGTATTGATGCTGCACAGAAATTTAGGATTAATGAGCAGCACATACAGGCGTTGCAGCATAGTCAACTGCATTTCATTGCAAATCAGGATGACTTTTTAGTACCTGTACAAAAATCTATTGATTTACAGCAACAGTTTGGGCATGGACAACTGACTGTTCTTGAAACAGGTGCACATGCTTCAACAGTGACCAGACCAGAGCTATTGAATAAAACGATTCTTCAGTTTTTCAGCCTCATTTTATGCAAATGATAGGTTCATAGTCTTTCGTCAATGAATCTACAGAGAGCATCTGTATTTTTAGATGTGTGAATACGCTGATTTTTAGTGTGTTTGATTAAACCGTGATTTTAAGCTCACGGTTTTTTTATTTATACGCTTAAAGATGTTCATGCTTTATAAAAAATAGTGATCATTTTTTTAAATTGTGCATTTTTTTGGAGCCATTGTAACTATAACGGTGCATCTGTTTTATTGATTATTTTACTGTTTGATAAAATAAATAAATTGTAAATATTTGATTAATAATAATAAATTATAATTGGCACGCCATTTGCTAAATACTTAATATGAATAATCAAGTGAAATGCCTAAAGGGTATTTTTAAACAAATGGTAAAAAAGGTACTTAAAAATGAAAATCGGTGTCTTCTGTCCAATTGGAAATAATGGCTGGTTGCTGTCTGAAAATGCACCACAATATAAGCCTAGCTTTGAAATGAACAAACAGATTGTGCAACGTGCGGAACATTACGGTTTCGATTTTGCACTATCAATGATCAAGCTACGTGGCTTCGGCGGCAAAACAGAATTTTGGGATCATAACCTTGAAACTTTTACTTTAATGGCTGGACTGGCAGCAGTCACAAGCAAAATTCAAATTTATGCCACTGCTGCAACACTGGTCATGCCACCTGCAATTGTGGCACGCATGGCATCGACCATTGATTCTATTTCAAATGGGCGTTTTGGTTTAAATGTAGTTACTGGCTGGCAAGCACCAGAATATAAACAAATGGGCATGTGGCCGGGGGATGAATATTTCGCGAAACGTTATGACTATTTGTCGGAATATGTGGGAATTTTACGTGAGCTTTGGGCGACAGGACAATCCGATTTTAAAGGTGAACATTTCCAAATGGATGATTGTCGGGTCAGTCCGCGTCCACAAGCAGAGATGAAAATCATTTGTGCAGGACAGTCCGATACAGGTTTGGAGTTCTCGGCTAAATATGCTGACTACAATTTTGTCTTTGGTAAAGGCTTAAATACACCTACAGCCTATGCCGATATTAATGACCGTTTAAAAGCGCAAACCGATAAAACAGGACGCGATGTTTCGACCTATGTTTTATTTATGCTGATTGCTGCTGAAACGGATGATGAAGCTTTTGCGAAATGGCAAAACTATAACGATGGGGCCGATGTAGAAGCCATTAACTGGTTATTAAATCAGGGCGGTAAAGACACTAAATCGGGGGCAGATACCAATATCCGTCAAATGGCTTCGAGTGTATCTCCTGTGAATATCAATATGGGCACCATAGTTGGTTCTTATGCAAATGTTGCCAAAATGCTGGATGAAATTGGTGAAATTAAAGGAACGGAAGGCATTCTTTTAACCTTTGATGATTTTATTCAGGGTGTGGAGGACTTTGGTCAGAAAATTCAACCGCTGATGAAATGTCGTGAACATATTGTGGTTGAGGGTGAAGTGACTCAAATCCCTGTTTTGGAGAAATCAGCATGAAAAGCAATGCATCATTTGAAAATGTGGTTTGTGCAGGGTTTACCCAAGCCGCAGGTACTGGAAAAATTTTAAAAGCAGAACCAGAGGCGATTCAACTTGCACCTGAGCAAACGGCGTTAATCGTGATTGATATGCAAAATGCCTATACCTCAAAAGGTGGTTATTTGGATTTAGCTGGGTTTGATGTTTCAACTACTCAGCCTGTGGTGGAGAACATTAAAAAAGCGGTGGCTGCTGCACATGCCGCGGGCATTCAAGTGATTTATTTCAAAAATGGCTGGGATGAGCAGTATGTTGAAGCCGGTGGTATCAATTCACCGAATTTTCATAAATCCAATGCCTTAAAAACCATGCGTAAGCAACCTGAGCTGCAAGGAAAATTGCTGGCAAAAGGAGGTTGGGACTTTGAGTTGATTGATGAGTTACAACCTTTAGCACAAGACATTGTGATTGAAAAACCACGTTATAGCGGTTTCTTTAATACCGCACTGGATAGCATGTTGCGTAGTCAGGGTATTCGTAACTTGGTTTTTGTCGGTATTGCGACCAATGTGTGTGTGGAATCGACGTTAAGAGATGGTTTTTTTCTTGAGTATTTTGGCGTGGCATTAAGTGATGCATGCTATCAGGCAGGGCCAGCAGAAGCACAGCAAGCCAGCCTGTATAACATTAAAACATTCTTTGGCTGGGTGTCGGATACGCAGGAATTTACCAAAACTTTTCAGTTAAATCCGCAACATTTTGACAAAACAGCTTAAGTAAACCCGTTGAATAAAATGATTAGAGAATAAAGCTATGCCTAAAAAGATCATCCTTCCAGAAGGAACGGGAAAGCCACTCGCACCTTATGTTCCAGCGACACAAGCTGACAATATTGTTTATGTTTCTGGCACTTTAGCCTTTGATGAAAATAACAATGTTGTGCATGTTGGCGATGCCGCGGCACAGACTCGGCATATTTTAGAAAGCATTAAAAAAGTGCTTGCAACCGCAGGTGGCAGCATGGATGACGTGACCTTTAATCATGTCTTTGTCAAAGACTGGGCCGATTATGCTGCGATTAATACGGTCTATGCAGAATATTTCCCGGGAGATAAACCTGCACGTTATTGCGTACAAACTGGATTGGTCAAACCAGATGCTTTGGTTGAAATTGCTTCAATTGCGCATGTCTAAGTCGTCATCGTTTTTAACAACAAGCCTATTTGGCTTTGATATTCATAAAAGATAGCACTGAAATTCAGATGAGATATTAAGCACTGAATTTCAGTGAGGAGATCGCGATGAACAGCAAAATAATGTCAGTTCAGTCGAGTCATGCTGTAGCGCAACTGGCTCAAAGTTTTCAAATTACTGCGGATGAAAAGCAGATAGAAATGGATCAGGCTGTTTTTCGACAAGGGATGTCTAATTTGGGTGCAGCAGTGAATGTGATTACGACTCATGGTGAGGCAGGACAGGCTGGTTTTACCGCTTCTGCTGTGTGTAGTGTCACGGACTCACCGCCAACATTATTGGTGTGTTTAAATCGTTCTGCATCGGTATTTGAAACCTTTAAAACCAATAAAGTCCTTTGTGTAAATACCTTGGCAGCACATCAAATTGAGTTATCAAATGTTTTTGGTGGAAAAACGCCCATGTCAGAACGATTCTTGCGTGGAACATGGTCAACCCTAAGCACACAGGCACCTGTTTTAGATGATGCGTTGGTTTCTTTTGACTGTGAAGTGGTGCAAAGCATGTCTGTGGGGAGTCACGATGTACTGATCTGTGAGGTTAAAGCGATGAAAAAAAATGAAGGTCAGAATGCACTGATGTACTTCAACCGCACCTATTGCGAGCCACAACCGATGTACTAATCCAAAATTCCTAATTTGAGGGAGGGGAAACCCATGCAAGCTAAAGAACCGTGGTTTCCGAAATTTAAGCCTTATCAAGGCGACTTAGATGTAACACCTGTACAGGTGGATGAGTATTTACCTGCGGGTAAAAGTATTGTTTTAGGTTTGCAACATGCTTTTGCAATGTTTGGTGCAACGGTACTCGCACCCTTGTTGATGGGGTTTGATCCAAACCTCACCATTTTTATTACAGGAATAGGCACAATTTTATTTTTCCTCATGACGGGCGGTCGAATGCCCAGTTATTTGGGCTCAAGTTTTGCCTTTATTGGTGCAATTGCCGCAGCAACGGGCTATGCAGGTGTGGGGTCAAATCCGAATATTGGGCTTGCATTGGGGGGAACCATGGCTTGCGGTCTGGTTTATGCGGCTATTGGTTTAATTGTCATGAAAACGGGAACAGGCTGGATTGAGAAACTCATGCCACCGCTTGTGACGGGTGCGATTGTGATGATTATTGGTCTGAATCTAGCACCAATTACCATTAAAAGTGTTTCGGCAAATAGTTTTGATACTTGGATGGCTGTGGTCACGATTTTATGTATCAGTGTTGTGGCGGTCTTTACTCGTGGCATGCTGCGTCGTTTGTTGTTGCTGGTGGGGTTGTGTAGTGCTTATTTTGTCTATTTCTTACTGACCAATATCATGGGTTTTGGCAAACCGATTGATTTCTCTTTCATCTCAAATGCCGCTTGGTTTGGTCTGCCAACTTTCCATAGTCCAGTTTTTAATGCCAATGCCATGTTATTGATTGCACCTGTAGCCATTATTTTGGTGGCAGAAAACTTAGGACACTTTAAAGCAGTTTCCGCCATGACGGGTAAAAATTTATCACCGTATATGGGACGTGCATTTTTTGCCGATGGTATTTGTACCACCATGTCGGCATCGGTAGGGGGTACAGGGATGACCACTTATGCTGAAAATATTGGGGTGATGGCAGTCACCAAAGTTTATTCAACCACAATCTTTGTGGTGGCGGGTTTATTTGCTGTTTTACTGGGATTGTCCCCAAAATTTGGAGCAGTGATTAGTACCATTCCAGTGGCTTTATTGGGCGGTGCATCAATCGTGGTTTTTGGTTTGATTACGGTGGCGGGTGCTAAAATTTGGGTAGATAACAGAATTGATTTTACCAAAAACAGTACTTTAATTATTGCCGCGGTCAGCCTGATTATGGGGGCAGGTAACTTTAGCCTACATATCGGTGCATTTGATTTGGGTGGAATTGGTACGGCAACTTTAGCCGCCATAGTACTGAATCTATTTTTAAATCGGGGTGAAGATGCAATCAGTTCGGTAAGTGCAAATGCCGAAAATTCGGTAACACCCGTGGTGCATCATTAGGAGCTTATTTTGAGTCATACAATTTCATTTATCGGACTGGGTGCAATGGGCTGGCATATGGCCTCCCATCTGCCTAAACTTGGACATGAAGTTTGGGTGTGGAATAGAACACAGGCGAAGGCAGATCACCATTCTATTTGCTTCGAAACGCACTCGGTTTCATTGCAAAAAGCATTACAGGCAGATTTTATTTTTAGCTGTTTACCCACCAGTGCCGATGTTGAACAGTTGATCGCCGCACATCTGCCAAAAAAAGGCAGCATCTGGATTGATTGCACCAGTGGTGTGCCTGAGGCAGCAAAAAAAATCGGTCAACGTCTGAATAAACTAGGCGTTGAATATCTAGATGCACCCGTTTCAGGGCAAACCATCGGTGCTGAACGTGGCACCTTAACGGTGATGATTGGCGGTGATGCGCATGCTTTTGCACAAGCCAAACCCATTATTTCAGCATTTTCAGCTTTAATTGAATATGTTGGAGAAAGTGGATCGGGTTTTGCGGTAAAAGCCATTAATAATACTTTAATGGCAACGCATTTATGGGCTTTAGCGGAAGGACTGACTGTGCTGAAATCTAAAGGGGTAAATTTAACCGCTGCTTTGAATTGTATTAATCATTCCAGTGGTAAAAGTAGCATCTCTGAGAATATTATGGCGCAGCGGGTACTAAATCGTCGTTTTGATAAAACTTTTGCATTGGATTTATTACAAAAAGATATTGGTATTGCTGTCGATTTGACTCAGCAGACAGCTTTGCAGCTGCCCAGTATGCATCTTATTCAGCAACAGTTTGCCCGTATTGAGAAAAAACAGGCGAGTCAGTTAGATTTTTCTGCTGCGGTACAGAGTTTAGAACAGATGAATCAAATTGAATTGCAATAGTGATACGTCATTGCTAAATGACGTGTTGGATTAAATATTCGAACTAAGACATTTTAGACAGGCAATTTTCAAGTTGGTTTTATCTTTATTTTTGCAATTTTAAAAGGCGCTTCATGCGCCTTGTCTGTTTAAAAAAAGCATATATAAAAAATACCAGAGCATATAAACTGAATAAGTCGTTGATAAAAAATAATTAGGTTAAAAATGAAAGGACAAATATTAGATTATTCTGTTCAGAATAATGCGGGTGTGATTAGTGGTGATGACCAGAGACGTTATTCCTTTACAGGTGCAGAGTGGCGAGGGCAAACCGTTCCGAGCCGTGGTCAGATTGTTGATTTTGAAATAGATCCATCAGGGCAGGCACTGAATGTTTATGTTCTTAGCCATCCGTCAGCATTTTCGGGGCAAGTGGGTTCAAAAAATCGAATTGTTGCCGCAATTTTGGCATTCTTTGTGGGTGGTTTTGGTGTACATAAATTTTATTTAGGTCAAATTGGCTGGGGTGTTGCTTATTTACTTTTCTGCTGGACCTTTATTCCTGCATTGGTCGCTTTTATTGAATTTATAATTTATTTATGTACTTCAGATGAAGATTTTGCACGTAAATATGGCTAGTTTATTTAAAATAGAGGGTTTTGAAAGCCCTCTATTTTTATGCTTGAACAAGGCTTATTTTGCAGGTTGTCCCCATTGGTTATTTTCTGGTTTGGTATTGGATGCCCACCAAATAATGAGTGGAATAATACCAATAATGGTCAACACCAATAATTGCCACCAGCCAGAGCGACCAGTGTCATGTAGACGACGTGCCCCGACAGCTAAGCTAGGAAGTAGTAAGACAAGGCTTTGTAGGCTATCAATTAATTTTCCTGTATGTAGTATGTTATCTAGAATTCGAGCAATAATTCCAATACCGACACAAACTAGCATAAAGAACCAAAATTCTTTACGACGTGCACGTCCATCAAAAGTGACATAATTTTTTAAACATTTCACAAACCAATCAAGCATGTTGAATTGTTCTTCAGCTTTGTTCTGATCAGAAATTTTGTCTAATTGGCTAGATAGATTTTGTACAGGGTTGCTGTGACCGAGTGCTGTAAAAATTTGAATCGCGTTACCCGTATCATCGACATCAAAATCCACACGATCACCACGAGCGGGTGGGCGTTGTCCACGCCATTCTGCACCCGTAAAATTGTAGCGGTTTTGATCATCACCACTGATAATGCCTGTGTTGCTTTGGATTGAAAAATCTAAAATATTTCCTTTCATTTTAACCTCTGTGATTTTATGTTTATTAAGTTATAAATTTAGTGTTGTTATTCAACTTTATAATAGCAGAACAGTTTGAAATTTAAACTAAATATTTATTCTTAAGTTGCTGTATTTCTATTGTTTTTTATCATGTTTTTATCTTTATATTAAAAAATCCCGCATGGTGCGGGATTTTTTAAATCGTTAAATTACCAGCTTAACGCACCACCTGTTTGGTAGTCTGTTACGCGAGTTTCAAAGAAGTTTTTCTCTTTACGTAAGTCCATCATTTCTGACATCCACTGGAATGGATTGTTCACACCAGCAAATTGTTCAGGCAGACCCAGTTGTGCTAAACGACGGTTTGCAATGAACTTCAAGTATTCTTCCATCATGGCAGCATTCATACCCAATACACCGCGTGGCATGGTGTCACGTGCATATTCAATTTCAAGCATAGTGCCTTCAAGAATCATTTGAATGATTTCTTCTTGGAATTCTGCTGTCCAAAGGGCTGGGTTTTCATTCTTGATTTGGTTAATCATGTCGATACCAAAGTTCAAGTGCATCGACTCATCACGTAAAATGTATTGGAATTGCTCAGCAACACCATTCATTTTATTACGACGACCCATTGACAAAATTTGACTGAAACCACAGTAGAAGAAAATCCCTTCAAGTACGCAGTAGAATGCGATCAAGTTGCGAAGCAAAATTTGATCATTTTCAGGCGTACCCGTTTGGAAAGTTGGGTCACATAAAGATTGCGTGTACTTCAAGCCCCAAGCTGCTTTACGTGCTACTGATGGTACTTCACGGTACATGTTGAAGACTTCGCCTTCATCCATACCTAAAGATTCAATACAGTATTGGTAAGCATGGGTATGAATGGCTTCTTCAAATGCTTGACGTAAAATGTATTGGCGGCATTCAGGGTTAGTAATGTGACGGTAAATCGCCAATACCAAGTTGTTTGCAACCAATGAATCGGCAGTCGAGAAGAAACCTAAAGAACGCATAACAATGGTACGTTCATCTTCAGTTAAGCCATTTTCAGACTTCCAAAGAGCGATGTCGTGGTTCATGTTAACTTCTTGTGGCATCCAGTGGTTTGCACAACCATCTAGATATTTCTGCCAAGCCCATTCGTATTTGAATGGTACAAGTTGGTTCAAATCTGCACGACAGTTGATCATGGCTTTATCATCAACTTGTACACGCTGTGCGCCCATTTCAAGCTCTTCTAAGCCCGGTGCAACATCAAGGGATTCTAAGGCAGCAGATGCTCTTGCCAGTGAATCGGTTGAATGTTTTGTTCCACCTTTACGGGTTGCAGCGGGTTGTGCAGTTGCCACATCCGACGATGTGTTGTGTGCATCAGATACCATCTGCGTATTAACCGCTTTTTGCGGGTCGATGGACGCAGACTTGCGTTCAGGTGCAGCCGGTTTTTGCGAATCATCTTCGAAATCGTCCCAACTTAGGATAGACATATCAATTCTCTCTTCGTTGCTTATATCTGTTTTCGGACATCTCACAAACGAAGATGTCTACTATACGCTTATTCTGTGTAAGCAAAATCAAGTTTTGTCGATGAGTGCTCTTGTTTTGTCCATAAAGAGCAATATCCCCATTACTTATTTTGCTTACGCTGTTGTTTACGGATGGCTAAAAATGCATAGCCCATCGGTACATAAAAGACAATAAAGGCAAAGACCAGAACTGCGAGTCCTAACATGTAGTTATGAGTCATATGTTGCATGGTCTTTTCCTTTATTTATATTTTAATCTCCCTAAATCTCTCTTTGAGAAAGAGGGACTTTTCCCTCCTTTTTAAAGGAGGGCTAGGGAGGATTTTTTCAACTCACCAAATTATTGACAAGCTTCACAATCAGGATTATCGATTGAACATGCAAGTGGCACTGGTGCCGCTTGAGCAAAATCATCTTCAGTTACTGCTTCAGGTTTTTTCGCAACTTCGGCAACAGGTGCGCTAGTTACGACAGGAGCGCCCATGTTTGATTTAACTGCGTTCAATGCACCCGTATTAATGGTTGATTTTTCAGCAGAAGTTGCGCCTAAAGCTCGGAGGTAATAGGTGGTTTTAAGACCGCGTAACCATGCCATTTTGTAGGTCATGTCCAATTTCTTACCATTAGCACCCGAGATGTAAAGGTTAAGCGATTGTGCTTGATCAATCCATTTTTGACGACGTGATGCAGCATCCACAATCCAACGTGGCTCAACTTCAAATGCAGTCGCGAAGATGGCTTTAAGCTCTTCAGGAATACGCGCAATTTTCTGAACAGAACCTTCGAAGTGTTTCAGGTCATTGACCATCACAGAATCCCAAAGACCACGATCTTTTAACGCACGTACTAAGTACGGGTTAATCACTGTGAATTCGCCAGAAAGGTTCGATTTCACATACAGATTTTGGAATGTTGGCTCGATTGATTGTGAAACACCACAAATGTTCGAAATGGTTGCCGTTGGCGCAATTGCCATCACATTCGAGTTACGCATACCGTCTTTTTGAACTTTATTACGTAAAGTATCCCAATCCAAACGTTGTGTACGATCTACTTCGAACATGCGTTCTGGGCGTGATTTTGCAACCAAGTCTAAAGAGTCGATTGGCAAGATACCTTGATCCCAAAGTGATCCTTTAAATGTCTCATACGTACCACGTTCAACAGCCAAATCACTTGAAGTTGTAATCGCGTAGTAGCTAATCACTTCCATTGATTCATCGGCAAACTCAACTGCGGCATCAGAACCATACGCCAAGTTCATTTCATATAGTGCATCTTGGAAGCCCATGATGCCCATACCGACTGGACGGTGTTTCAAGTTTGAAGTACGCGCTTGCGGAACTGCGTAATAGTTGATGTCAATCACGTTGTCGAGCATGCGAACGGCAGTTTTTACTGTGCGAGCAAGTTTTTCACGGTCAAGTACACCACCTTTAACGTGTTGCACAAGGTTGATTGAACCTAAGTTACACACCGCAATTTCGTCTTCATTGGTGTTTAACGTAATTTCTGTACACAAGTTAGATGAATGCACGACGCCCACGTGTTGTTGTGGTGAACGTAAGTTACATACGTCTTTGAATGTGATCCACGGATGACCCGTTTCAAACAACATCGACAGCATTTTGCGCCACAAATCTTTTGCACGAATCACTTTGTGCAACATGTTGGTTTCTTTCGCAATGCCTTCATAGTAAGCATAGCGTTCAGCGAATTCTACGCCCATCAAATCATGCAGATCTGGGGTTTCAGAAGGTGTGAACAACGTCCATTCAGCATCTTCAAAGACACGTTGCATGAACAAGTCTGGAACCCAGTTTGCAGTGTTCATGTCATGCGTACGACGACGGTCATCACCTGTGTTTTTACGTAGCTCTAGGAATTCTTCGATATCCAAATGCCAAGTTTCAAGGTAAGCACACACCGCACCTTTACGTTTACCACCTTGGTTAACCGCAACAGCAGTATCGTTGGCAACTTTTAGGAATGGTACAACACCTTGTGATTTACCATTTGTGCCTTTGATGTATGAGTTCAATGCACGAACAGGTGTCCAGTCATTGCCCAAACCGCCTGCCCATTTAGACAACATTGCGTTATCACGCATTGCGCCATAAATGTTGTACAGGTCATCACCAATGGTGGTTAAGTAACAGCTAGACAATTGTGGACGTAAAGTCCCCGAGTTGAATAGGGTCGGTGTAGATGCCATGTAGTCGAAGCTAGACAATAAGTTATAGAACTCAATCGCACGATCTTCACGGTTTTCTTCATTCAGCGTTAAACCCATGGATACGCGCATGAAGAACAATTGTGGTAGTTCAAAACGCACGCCATCTGAATGGATAAAGTAACGGTCAAATAAAGTTTGTAGACCTAGGTAGGTAAATTGGTTTGAACGTTCTGGTTGAATCGCTGCTGCCAATTTAACAAGGTCAAAGTTCAGTAGTTCAGGCGATAAAAGATCAAGCTCAATCCCTTTCTTTAAGAAGGTTTCTAAAGCCGCATTTTCTAAAGTATCTGTAGCTAGACCTAAAAACTCTAAACCTGTTGCAACCAAGTTGTCACGTAGTAAACGTGCAGTCACATAAGTATAGTTTGGTTCTTGTTCAATACGGGTACGTGTCGCCATCATCATGGTGGTTGAGATGTCAGACTCTTTTACGCCGTTATATAGGTTCTTAATGGTTTCATCGATGATCGCTTGAACATCAATGCCTTCTAAGCCTTCAGCCGCTTTTTCTATATGTGCTTTTAGCGCACCTAGGTCAAGGGGTTGCAGTTGACCATTTGCAGCAGTCACTTGTAAGGTTGGGTGATGATGTGCACCGGTTTGTTTACGTGCTTCAGAACGCTGCTCACGGTAGATGACATACGCACGGGCAACTTTTTGTTCACCTGTACGCATAAGCGCCAGCTCAACTTGATCTTGAACTTCTTCAATGTGAATGGTGCCGCCTGATGGTAAACGACGGTTAAACGTATTCATGACCATTTCAGTCAATTGCTCTATACGATCATGAATGCGGCTTGAATCAGCGCTTTGTTGACCTTCTACAGCCAAAAATGCTTTACCGATCGCGACAGAAATTTTTTCTGCATCAAAAGCGGCAACATCACCGGTGCGTTTAATCACCTGAAGTTGACCAGGGATTGAAGTGATTATGCTCATGTTGGCATAGCTCCATTGTCATCTATTGTTATGTGTGGACCATTTGAACTGGACGATAAATCGCCTCAGTGTTTGAGGGTTAAACACAAGAACTAGTGGTTTAAAATCGAATTGAACACAAGATACGGGAAAATTCAGGGTAGATCAATATTGACATTTTAGTAAAAATTTTTCTAATGCCTTGCAATATTCCTTTGCAAAAAAATCCCTATTTTTATGTTTCTGGTATAAGTCTTATGAGACAAGGATATAGCATAGCAAAGCTAAAAAAATGTGCTTATAGATAACATTGTGGATAACTTCAAAAGAGCAGGATTAATTGGTTTAATCAGTCATATTCTGAACAAGAGGTGAAACCGTGCACAAAAAGATCATTTTGTAACAAAATATATTGTAAATTAAGCTGTATGAGTAACATATTTTTAAAAGTTTAATAAATTCAACACTTAATAAAAATATAACAAAAAACTACTTTGATGTATCAGTTTGGTGAATGCTATCTTGTTTACAATGTAAACGTGTGTATATTGCTGGATATGTTGAAGCGTATCCTTTGGATTTTTAAGGATACCTTAATCCATATAAAGGGGCATTTTATGAGCCAAGAAGAAAAGTTACCAAAAATTTTAATCGTTGAAGACGATGAGCGTCTTGCGCGTTTGACTCAAGAATACCTTATCCGTAATGGATTGGAAGTTGGGGTAGAACCTGATGGTAATCGTGCAATCCGTCGCATCATTGCAGAGCAACCGGATATGGTCGTGCTTGATGTGATGCTTCCTGGTGCTGATGGTTTGACCATTTGTCGCGAAGTTCGTCCACATTATCATCAACCTATTTTGATGTTGACTGCACGTACTGAAGATATGGACCAAGTTTTGGGTCTAGAAATGGGTGCAGATGACTATGTGGCAAAACCTGTTCAACCGCGTGTTCTTTTAGCACGTATTCGTGCCTTGCTGCGTCGTACAGATAAAACACCTGAAGATGAAGTAGCTCAACGCATTGAATTTGATGACCTTGTTATTGATAATGGTGGTCGTTCAGTCACTTTAAATGGTGAGTTGGTTGATTTCACCAGTGCTGAATATGATTTGTTATGGTTGCTGGCTTCAAATGCAGGGCGTATTTTATCGCGTGAAGACATTTTTGAGCGTCTACGCGGTATTGAATATGATGGTCAAGACCGTTCAATTGATGTGCGTATTTCACGTATTCGTCCAAAAATTGGTGATGATCCTGAAAATCCAAAACGTATTAAAACAGTACGTAGTAAAGGTTATTTATTCGTTAAAGAGACCAATGGTCTTTAATGTTTGCCCTTAATTTTATAGGACAGCCGCGTGTTTAAACACAGTATATTCTTGCGTATTTATGCAGGATTAGTGATTTTAGTGGCATTGGTTGCTGTATTTGGCTACCTATTGGTACAAATTATCAACTATCAGCGCGCACAAGAATATCGTGAATCTTTGACCGATGGTGTGTCTTATATCATTAGTGAGGGAATCTCAAGACAGCCCAATGAGCAGCAGAAACGCGATTGGATTTCTGATGCGTCCGACTTACTTGAACTTCCCATTTATTATGTGGATTCAAGTAAAGTCGATTTGTCGCGTACCGAGCAAAAAAGAATTGATAACCGTAAAGCTGCGGTGCGTTATGATGCAGAAAACTCGATTGCTTATATTATTATTGGCTTGCGAGATGATCCTAAACATTTGCTTTATATTAAAGTAGATAAAATAGGGGAGCGCCAAATGAAGGCGTTGCCTATTTTTATTTTAGATTATCTGGTGTATTACCCAGGACAAGAAAAAGAATATCTTGCAAAAATTCAGTCGAATTTTTCCTATCCGATTCAAATTGAAAAAGTTCAAAATTTACCGCTTGATTCTGAACAAATCGGTCGACTTCGATTGGATCACAGTATTATTTTATACCGTGATAATGCCACCGTGCGCGGCACCACGATTTCTATTGTTTCCCCAATGCCAAGCTCGCCTTCTGAGGTGCTGGTTTTAGGTCCTGTACCGCTCTTTAATTGGATGCCTTTTCAGCTCGCGGCAGGTATTACCTTACTTAGCCTATTCGTATTGAGTTTAGGTGTGTATGGCTTGCTGGTGCCTATGCAGCGTCGTTTACGTGAAGTGAATTATGCATTACATCGGATGAAATCTGGTGACATGACATTACGTTTACCAGTTGATGGTACGGATGAAATGGCAAGTTTAGCGATCAATTACAATAGTATGTCTGATCATATTCAGCGTTTGATTGAGGCGCAGCGTGAATTGATGCGTGCAGTTTCGCATGAGCTTAGAACGCCTGTGGCACGTATCCGGTTTGGTATGGAAATGCTCGCAGAAGAGGATGATTACGACTACCGTCTACAGCAAGTTGATATGATTGATAAGGATATTGAGGCACTCAATACTTTGATTGATGAAATCATGACCTATGCAAAATTAGAACAGGGCACGCCTTCTTTAGATTTTGAAAAAATTGTTTTGTTTGAAGTATTAGATCAAGTAATTGTTGAAACTGAGGCATTGAAAACGCAAAAAGAAATTGAACTGCTGCCTCTTCCGATTAATTTGGTTGTGGATGCAGAACGTCGTTACCTACACCGTGTGGTGCAAAACTTAGTGGGGAACGCGGTTCGTTACTGCGATCATAAAGTGATTGTGAGTGGTGGCATAGATGATGCAGGAATGGCCTATGTTCAAGTTGAGGATGATGGGGCGGGTGTGCCAGAAGAAGAGCGTCAGCGGATTTTTGAGGCTTTTGCCCGTTTAGATGATAGCCGAACTCGGGCATCGGGTGGTTATGGTTTGGGTCTATCTATTGTGAGTCGGATTGCGTATTGGTTTGGTGGTAAAATAGCCGTCGATCAAAGTCCTATTTTGGGCGGGGCGCGTTTTACTATGTCATGGCCTGCACGACGATTTAATCGAGCCAAAAATAAAATGAATATGACAAAAAACGATATAGAGTCTTAAATACGATAAAAGCACCGATTTCGGTGCTTTTTATATTGCGTTATTCGTGGCTGGTGGGGTCGGGTTCAATGAGTTTTTTGCCTTGTTTAAGATTTTCTAGGGCATCAGCATTGAAGTCGAGAAGCAAAGAATTGTTTTTGGGATCTATGGCGTAACGGCTAATGAGTTTTTGATCACCGTTTAAGGTCTCTACTTTGTATTCATCGGCAATATGTAGAATGGCATCCAGATTGGTGGTTGCAGAAGCAAAGTCTTGGCGGAAAAGTTCGTAAATATCACGAAGGTCAAAAATGGCATTTTGGGCATCTGGATGTTTTTCAATATAGCCTTCCACATGATGCACCAATAATTGTGCAAAGAAAAAATAATCAGGTTGGTGTGTGTATTCTAAGCTCATGTGTTTGTTCCTTATTCTTTGTTCTAGAGTTGCCTATAGGAATAGCATAAATAGGGGGCAGAGAGCATTAGGAGATGCATGCGAGTTGCAAAAAAACACACAAAATATGTATTCGATAATTTATGTATTGGGCAATTATGGTCATGCCTTTTTATATCAGTCACAGAGTTTAAAAAATTACATTAAAAGCATTTTTATGTTTTTTCAGCATAATGAGCAAAATTTTGCTGTTATGAAAAGTCTGTAATAAAAATGATTTGGGTTGGTATGGCTTACTCTTTGGTACAGCACATAAATATTTGATCATTTGCGCCTGATGATAAAGCCTATGCTATAAGCGAATGATGTGGTGATTAAAATTTTACTCTAAAAAGATAAAGGTCGATTTAATGGATTTGAAAAAAATAATCACTTTTCTTTTTTTGATTTGATAAAGCGATTGCTTGGGAAGTAATGGGGCTTAAGCTTTGAAAAAAATGCAAAATGATTAAAATATCATCCAAAAGACTAAGGCTGATAAGCTAGCAAGTGAAATCATAAATCAGGTACAATTGGCGGGATTAATTTTGTGTTTGGTGTATTTGAAGGCCAATACATACATTCTTTGTTAATAAATTAGGCCTGCCAGGAGTTATCCCCGCATGAGTGCCATTACTCCATACGATTGGGCAATTATTGCCTTCGTGATCGGCGTTACATTTCTTTGCGTCTTTATGCTCACAGTTCCTTTACTCCTTGGGGGTAAGTCATGGGGCCGTGCGAAGCAAGAGCAATTTGAGTCAGGTGTGGTAGGTGCTGGTGGAGCACGCATCCGCTTGTCTGCTAAATTCTATTTGGTTGCAATTTTCTTTGTAGTCTTCGACCTAGAAGCACTTTATCTTTACGCATGGGCAACATCGGTTCGTGAAGTCGGTTGGTTTGGTTTTACCACTGTGGTGATTTTTGTTGTCGACTTGTTGATTGCTTTAATTTATGCAATTTCTGTCGGTGCTTTAAATTGGGCACCAGTAGATCGTCGCAAATCAGCAGGTATACCACTGAAAATTGGTTCGCCAAATATGAATCTTGCGGATATTACTCGCTTTAATTCTATCGAAGAGTTGGTAATGGACCCTACAGGTCAAATTCCAGCTCAATCTTCTGGTCGTGTGAAAGCAAAAACACCGGCTACATCATCTATTAAGGAGTAACTCGGGATGAAATACACATTAACCCGTGCGAATCCGGATGCTGATCAATATCCACTTCAAGAGCGTCAGATTGTTGCCGATCCGCTTGAAGAAGAAGTGAATAAAAATGTATTCATGACTCGTTTAGAGGACGTGGTACATACAGCTGTAAACTGGGGCCGTAAAAATTCGGTATGGCCTTTTAACTTTGGTACATCGTGCTGTTACGTAGAATATGCAACAACCTTAACGGGTGTGCATGATATGTCACGTTTCGGTGCCGAAGTTATTCGTGCTTCACCGCGTCAGGCGGATTTAATGATCGTTGCAGGGACTTGCTTCGTGAAAATGGCACCTGTAATTCAGCGTTTATATGAGCAAATGTTAGAGCCTAAATGGGTGATTTCAATGGGTGCTTGTGCAAACTCTGGTGGTATGTATGACATCTATTCAGTTGTACAAGGTGTGGATAAAATCATTCCTGTCGATGTGTACATCCCAGGTTGCCCACCGCGTCCTGAAGCATTATTGCAAGCATTAATGTTGTTGCAAGACCAAATTCAACTTGAGCGCCGTCCACTTTCAGCGGTGATTGGTGATGATCTTCAGCCAGTATATAAGCCAAAGATGCAGCCAGAACGTGACCGTAAGAATGCTGAACGTATTGCAGTGAAAAACTTACGCTCTATGGATGAAATTAAATAATTTTAACGATGAAATATTGATGCACCCGATCTGGGTGTAATTGTCGTTAAAGTTGACTGAATTTGTATTAAATAGGAAGCCAAGCCAATGGCTGAAACTGACATTGCTATGCCAGAATCAACGCCTGTTGATTCACGCCCAGCATTTGCAATTGTAGAAGAGCTCAAAGCCAAATTTGGTGAGAACTTCTATGTGCAAGCGACTTTTGAAGATTTTCCAACGGTCTGGGTTGAGCGCACGCGCGTACAAGATGTTCTAATGTTCTTGCGGAAAGTCGAACGTCCATACGTGATGTTGTTCGATTTGTCTGCGGTAGATGAGCGTTTACGTACCTATCGTGACGGTTTGCCTGCATCAGACTTTACTGTGTTTTATCATTTGTTATCGCTAGAGCGTAACAGTGATATTCGTATTAAAGTTGCGTTGAGTGAGAGTGATCTCAATCTTCCAACCGCAACCAACATTTGGCCAAATGCCAACTGGTACGAACGTGAAGCTTACGATATGTTCGGGATCAATTTCGAAGGGCATCCAATGCTCCGTCGTATTTTGTTGCCAACGTATTGGGAAGGTCACCCACTGCGTAAAGAATATTCTGCACGTGCCACTGAATATACGCCGTATATGCAGAACCAAGCGAAGCAGGATTTCGAGCAAGAACACTTACGTTTTGTTCCTGAAGATTGGGGTCTATCACGCGGTAATGCCGATGAAGATTTCATGTTCTTGAACTTAGGTCCAAACCATCCATCTGCGCACGGTGCATTCCGTATCATTTTGCAGTTAGATGGCGAAGAAGTGAAAGACTGTGTGCCTGATATTGGCTATCACCACCGTGGTGTGGAAAAGATGGCTGAACGTCAAACTTGGCATTCATTCATTCCTTATACCGACCGTGTGGACTACTTGGGTGGTTGTGCGCAAAACATGCCTTATGTGATGGGTGTAGAGCAAATGGCGGGAATTACTGTTCCTGACCGTGCGCAATGTATCCGTGTCATGATGTCTGAATTATTCCGTATCAATAACCATTTGTTATTCATTGGTACTGCAATTCAAGATGCCGGTGGTATGACCCCTGTATTCTATATGTTTGCTGACCGTCAAAAGATCTATGACGCGATTGAAGCCATTACAGGTTACCGTATGCATCCAGCATGGTTCCGTATTGGTGGTACTGCGCATGACTTGCCAAACAATTGGCAACATCTGATTCGTGAAATTCTCGAATGGATGCCGAAGCGTATGAATGAATACTATACAGCTGCACTACGCAACTCAGTATTTATTGGCCGTACCCGTAATGTTGCGCAATACGATGCAAAATCTGCATTGGCTTGGGGTGTAACAGGTACAGGTTTACGTGCGACAGGTATCGATTTTGATGTGCGTAAATATCGTCCTTATAGTGGTTATGAAAATTACGACTTTGAAGTGCCTTTAGAGTATGAAGGTGATGCTTACGCGCGTGTGATGGTGCATTTTCATGAAATTAATGAATCATTAAAGATTGTGAAGCAGTGCTTGGATAACATGCCTTCTGGTCCATATAAGGCGGATCATCCTTTGGCTGTTCCACCGCCAAAAGACAAGACATTACAAGATATTGAAACTTTGATTACGCACTTCTTGAGCGTGTCATGGGGTCCTGTGATGCCTGCTGGTGAAGCGTCTGTAATGGCGGAAGTGGTGAAAGGTGCATCGAACTACTACTTGACTTCAGATAAGTCAACCATGAGTTATCGTACTCGTATTCGTACACCAACTTTCACTCATTTACAGCAAATGCCTTCTGTGATTAATGGCAGCTTAATGTCTGACTTAATCATTTATTTAGCGACCATTGACGTCGTAATGGCTGACGTGGATCGCTAGGGGAACGCATTATGATGATTTTGACTGATAAAAAGCCACGTGTGAATGTTGAAGGGATTTTGACTGCGGACGAAATCCATGAAATTGAACATCACATTGGTCACTATCCATACCCACGTGCTGCATCACTGGATGCTTTAAAGTGTGTACAACGCCGTAATGGCTGGGTAGATGACGCACAGATGAATGCTATTGCTCAGCTTTTGACAATCAGTGTTGCTGATTTAGAAGGTGTAGCGACGTTCTATAACCGTATTTACCGTCAACCTGTTGGTCGTCACGTGATTTTACTTTGTGACTCAATTGCTTGCTTCTTGATGGGTGCGGAAACTTTGGCAGAAGCATTCCAGCGCGAACTTGGCATCCAGTTTGGTCAAACGACTGCGGATGGTCGTTTTACTTTGCTGCCAATTTGCTGTCTAGGCAACTGTGACAAAGGGCCAACCTTAATGATTGATGAAGACACTCATGGATTGGTTGAAGTGACTTCAATTAAACAGTTATTGGAGAAGTATGTATGAATACTGAACCAAAACCAATTTATGGTGACGGTAACCCAGAAACTCATCCATTGACTTGGCGTTTGAGTCAGCGTGACGAAGTTCGTAATGCTGATGACTACGAAGCGCTTGAAGGTTATGCAGGTTTTAAAAAGGCGATTGAGCTGAAACCTGCCGAAGTACTTGATGTCATTAAAGCTGCGACGGTAAAAGGTCGTGGTGGTGCAGGTTTCCCAGCAGGGATTAAATGGTCATTGATGGCACCCAATGATGGTGGCCCTCGTTACCTGATTTGTAATGCTGATGAAATGGAACCGGGCACCTTTAAAGACCGTTTGTTGATGGAAAAACTTCCACATCAATTGATTGAAGGTATGTTGATTGCGGCTTATACATTAGAAGCAACGCAAGGTTATATCTTCATCCGTGGTGAGTATATCGAAGCTGCTGGTTTCTTGAATGAAGCTTTAGAGCAAATTCGTGCCAAAGGTTACTTGGGTGAAAACATCTTAGGTACAGGTTGGAACTTTGATTTACACGTGCATACAGGTGCGGGTCGTTATATTTGTGGTGAAGAAACTGCATTGATTAACTCGCTTGAAGGTCGCCGTGCAAATCCACGTACTAAACCACCATTTCCACAGGTTGCAGGTGCTTGGGGGCGTCCTACTATTGTCAACAACGTAGAGACTTTCAATAACTTACCTGCCATTATTTTACGTGGTCCTGAATGGTATGTGGGTTTATCTGCGGGTAAATCGAAAGATCCAGGCACTAAAATTTATGGCGCATCAGGCAAAGTGAAATTCCCTGGTTTATGGGAACTGCCATTTGGTACGACTGCGCGTGAAGTGATTGAAGACCATGCGGGCGGTATGCGCGATGGCTTAACACTAAAAGCTTGGTTACCGGGCGGTGCATCAACGGATTTCTTGGCTGCTGAACATATTGATTTGCCTATGGATGCAGAAAGCATCATGAAGGCAGGTTCACGTTTAGGCACCTGTTTGTTGATGGTCGTTGATGAAACGCAATGTATGGTTTCAGCAACTCGTAACTTAGAAGAATTCTTTGCACGTGAGTCATGTGGTTTCTGTACCCCATGTCGTGATGGTCTACCTTGGGCAGTCAAAGCGCTAAAAGCACTTGAGAATGGCGAAGGTAAGAAAGAAGATATCGATCACTTACAAGAGCTTACGCGTAAGCTCTGGATTGGTAAAACTTTCTGTGCCCACGCACCAGGTGCAATGGAACCACTTATGGGTGCACTCAAATATTTCCGCGGCGAATTTGAAGCAAAAGTAGTGAATGCTGCTGCTCAAGTTAGTCACGTAGAACAAGCTTAAGGAATTCGACTATGGCTACAATTCATGTCGATGGAAAATCGTATGAAGTCAACGGCTCGGAAAACTTGCTACAAGCATGTTTGAGTCTGGGCATCGACATCCCATATTTTTGTTGGCATCCATCCTTAGGTTCTGTCGGTTCCTGCCGTCAATGTGCTGTGACTCAATATGCGAATGCGGAAGATACCCGTGGTCGCTTAGTCATGTCGTGTATGACGCCTGCATCTGACAATACCTATATCTCGATTGAAGACAAAGAAGCGAAAGATTTTCGTGCCTCTATTGTTGAATTCTTGATGACCAATCACCCACACGACTGTCCAGTGTGTGAAGAGGGTGGTCACTGTCATTTACAAGACATGACCGTGATGACACAGCATGACCGTCGTCGTTATCGCTTCACTAAACGTACGCATTACAACCAAGAGCTAGGCTCATTCATTTCACATGAAATGAACCGTTGTATCGCGTGTTATCGTTGTGTGCGTTACTACAACGATTACGCAGGTGGTACGGACTTTGGCGTGTATGCAAGTGCATCACGTGTTTACTTTGGTCGTCCAGAATCAGGCACTTTAGAGTCTGAATTCTCGGGTAACTTAACTGAAGTTTGTCCAACGGGTGTATTCACTGACAAAACCCATTCTGAGCGTTATAACCGTAAATGGGACATGCAGTATGCGCCAAGCGTATGCCAAGGCTGTTCGTCAGGTTGTAATATTTCTCCGGGTGAACGTTATGGTGAACTGCGTCGTGTCGAAAACCGTTTCAATGGTGACGTGAACCAATACTTCCTTTGCGATAAAGGTCGTTTCGGTACTGGTTATGTGAACCGTGCAGATCGTCCACGTCAACCACAATTCCGTGATGGTGAAAACGTCGCAACGGTTTCAGTTGATCAAGCACTGGATAGCGTGATTGCAAATATCCAAGGCAAAAAAGTATTGGGTATTGGTTCACCACGTGCATCAATTGAATCAAACTTTGCATTACGTGAATTGGTCGGTCAAGACAACTTCTCTACAGGTCTTTCTCAGAAAGAGCAAAACTTGGTTGAGTTGGCTGCATCGATCATGCAAACCGAGGGTGTTTACAACCCGAGTATGCGTGAAATTGAAAGTTATGATGCAGTACTCATCTTAGGTGAAGACTTAACCCAAACTGCGCCACGTATGGCATTGTCTGTTCGCCAAGCTGCGAAAAACAAAGCCAAAGAAATGGCGGCAGAGCGTCGTACGCAAGAATGGTTAGCTGAACCAGTACAGCGTATTGCTCAAGATGAAAAATCTCCGATTTACATTTTGGCTGCAACGCAAACACGTCTTTCTGATGTTGCAACAGGTGAAGTGGTTGCTTCTCCAAATGATATTGCCCGTTTAGGTTTTGCGGTTGCTGCGGCACTGCAAGGCGAAACGGTAAATGGTTTAGATGACGATGCCAAAGCATTTGCACAAACCATTGCGGATACCTTAAAAGCTGCGAAAAAACCTTTGATCATTTCAGGTACTAGCTTGCAAGATCCAGCGATCATGGAAGCGGCTGCACAAATTGCACAGAACCTTGGTAATGCAGGTTTAACCTTGACAGTTCCTGAAGTGAACTCAATGGGCTTGGCAATTTTTGGTGGTCAAAGTTTAGAGCAAGCATTTGCGCAAGACTATGATGCCATTATCGTGGTTGAAAATGACTTATACCGTCGTTTACCAACAGCTCAAGTCGATGCTGCACTTGCTAAAGTGAACGATGTGATCGTACTTGATCATTCTGAAACTGAAACCGTGAAGAAAGCCTCTGTGGTACTTTCTGCGGCAAGTTTCGCTGAAGGTGATGGTACTGTGGTGAGTCAAGAAGGCCGTGCACAGCGTTTCTATCAAGTGTATGACCCGAGCTACTACAAACCAGAATTGGCGATTAAAGAATCATGGCGCTGGTTACATGCCCTTGAAACAGGTCTGAAAGGTCAGGCTATTTCTTGGACATTACTAGATGACGTGATTGAATCTGTTGCCAAGAATGTTCCAGCATTGGAAGGCATTCAAGATGTTGCACCAGATGCAGGCTACCGTGTACATGGTCTGAAAATTGCGCGTGAACCACGTCGTTATTCAGGTCGTACTTCTATGCGTGCGCCGTTATCTGTGCATGAGCCTAAACAACCGCTTGATATTGATTCTGCATTAACATTCTCTATGGAAGGTTATGTGGGGAATGAAACGCCAGCGGCATTGGTTCCATTTGCATGGTCTGCGGGTTGGAACTCTCCACAAGCTTGGAATAAATTCCAAGACAATGTGGGTGGTCACTTAAAAGGTGGTGATTCAGGCATTCGTTTATTCGACCGTCTGAAAAAACGTCCTGTACGTACTTTTGTTGCGCCAACACCTGTTGTAGTAAATGCAGAAAGCTTCCGTTTAGTGCCGATGCATCACATCTTTGCTTCAGGTGAATTTACGCTAAAAACACCAGCGATGGAGTCTCGTATTCCAAACGCGATGTTTGCGGTAGGTGAGCAAGATGCTGCACGTCTAAATGTGCAAGATGGTCAAAAAATTACTGTGCAAGCAGGTGAAGCAACCATTAGTCTTCCAGTTCAAGTGATTGAATATTTGCCGACAGGTTATATTGGTTATCCAATTGGTCGTGCACCAACGATTTCACTTGCAGAGCCTGTATCAGTCGCGGTAGGAGTGTAATTCATGAATCAAGAAATTATACGTCAAACACCGCTTTGGGCTGAGAACTGGCCAATCGCTTACTCGGTTATTCAAGCGATTGTGATCTTGCTTGTGGTGGTGCTTGTCGCTGCGTTGATGTCATTTATCGAACGTCGTTTACTTGCATTATGGCAAGACCGTTACGGTCCAAACCGTGTTGGTCCTGGGGGGATGTTCCAAATCGTTGCTGACATGTTGAAAATCATGTTTAAAGAAGATTGGACACCAAAGTTTGCGGATAAATTGACTTTCCGTTTAGCACCAGCAGTTGCCATGGCAACTGCGGTACTGTCATTTATGGTGATTCCTGTCAGCCCAACGCTTGGCGTTGCGGACATGAGCATTGGCTTATTGTTCTTTATGGCAATGGCAGGTATTGCAGTGTATGCCGTACTGTTTGGTGGTTGGGCGTCTAATAACAAATATGCGTTATTGGGTGGTCTACGTTCTGCAGCACAAACCATTTCTTATGAAGTGTTTTTGGGTATTTCATTGATGGGTGTGGTCGCAATTGCGGGTTCATTCAACATGCGTGAAATTGTAGAAGCACAACGTGATGTGTGGTTCGTAATTCCTCAATTTTTAGGTTTCTTAATCTTTGTTGTTGCAGGTGTTGCAGTAACGCATCGTCACCCATTTGACCAACCAGAAGCTGAACAAGAATTGGCCGAAGGTTATCACGTTGAATATGGTGGTATGAAGTGGGGGATGTTCTTCGTTGCAGAATATGTCAACGTGGTTCTTATTTCAGCACTGATCGTTACTTTATTCTTCGGTGGATGGCTCGCACCATTCAACTTAGAAATTCCATTTATTCCACCCGTATTCTGGTTCATTATTAAAACAGCATTCTTTGTAATGATGTTTGTCTTGGCTCGTGGCTCATTAATGCGTCCACGTTATGACCAAGTCATGAACTTTGGTTGGAAGATTTGTTTGCCATTGGCGTTGGTCAACTTGTTGGTGACTGGTGCTGTGATTCTGATGAATCAGGCCTAGGACAGCAAGGAGTACAAAATGTATAAAATTCTAGCTGGATTCGGGTCAATTGTACGTTCATTGTGGATGGTTTTTAGCCACGTGACACGTAAACGTGACACCATTTTATATCCAGAAGTGCCAGCTGAACAAATTGTTCCGCCGCGTTTCCGTGGTCGTATTGTATTGACTCGTGATCCAGATGGTGAAGAGCGCTGCGTTGCATGTAACCTATGTGCGGTAGCATGTCCAGTGGGTTGTATCTCTTTACAAAAAGCTGAAAAAGAAGATGGCCGTTGGTATCCGGAGTTTTTCCGTATCAACTTCTCGCGTTGTATTTTCTGCGGTATGTGCGAAGAAGCATGTCCAACGACTGCAATTCAGATGACACCTGATTTCGAGTTAGGTGAATACGTTCGTCAAGATTTGGTTTATGAGAAAGAAAACTTACTCATTTCAGGTCCTGGTAAATATCCTGACTATAACTTCTACCGTGTAACGGGTATGGCTGTTACAGGTAAAGAGAAAGGTCAAGCACAACGTGAAAGTGCGCCTGTTGACGTACGGAGCTTATTACCATGATGTGGCCATTTTATTTGATGGCACTTGTGGCCATTATCTCTACGGTTCGTGTTGTCACCAATGCGAATCCTGTACATGCATTGCTGAGCTTGATCGTATCACTTCTTGCCGTGGCAGGAATGTTTATGATCGTGGGTGCACCATTTGCTGGTGCGCTTGAAATTATTGTTTATGCAGGCGCGATCATGGTGTTGTTCGTGTTTGTGGTGATGATGCTGAATCTGGGTCAACATACTGTTGAGCAAGAACGTAAGTGGCTCACTTCATCTGCATGGGCGTATCCAGCGTTAATGAGTTTCCTGATGGGCCTCGTGCTTGTATGGATGCTTGGTTCAGATTACACCACGGCTGGTCCTGTGATGGGCACCGAAGTGATTGGACCTAAAGCCGTTGGTCAAACGCTCTTTACTCACTATTTACTATTGGTTGAAGTTGCCGCGATGTTATTGCTTGCAGCCCTTGTTGCAGCATTCCATTTAGGCAAACGTGAACCAAGTGCAGAAAAGGAAAAAGAATAATGGGCAACATCCCTTTAGAACATGGTTTGATCGTTGCAACCATTCTTTTTGCACTTGGTTTTTACGGTGTAATGGTGCGACGCAACCTCTTATTTATGTTAATGAGCCTTGAAATTATGATGAACGCAGCTGCACTTGCGTTTGTTTTAGCGGGGAGTGCTTGGTTACAACCAGATGGACAAATTATGTTTATCTTGATTTTAACCCTTGCTGCTGCTGAGGCATGTATTGGTCTTGCGATCGTCCTTCAGTTCTACCATCGCTTCCATCATTTGGATGTGGATGCTGCTAGTGAGATGCGCGGATGAGTTATTTATATTTAACAGTATTATTTCCGCTCATTGGTTTTATCCTTTTAGCGGCAGGGCGTAACAAGCTTCCTGAAAATGTTGCAGCCATGATTGGGGTCGGTTCAGTCGGTTTATCTGCTTTATTTGCATTGATAGCTGGCATGGGCTTTGTTGCAAATGGCTCAGTGGCACAAGTTCAACATCTGTGGACTTGGTTCAATGTCGGTGGTTTTGCACCGGGCATGAGCTTACATTTAGATGGTTTATCATTACTTATGATGGGTATGGTGACGGGTGTGGGTTTCCTTATCCACATCTTTGCATCATGGTACATGCGTGGTGAAGAAGATTTCGCGCGTTTCTTCTCTTATTTTAACCTGTTTGTAGCAAGCATGTTGTTGCTCGTATTGGGCGATAACTTAGCGTTATTGTTCTTGGGTTGGGAAGGTGTAGGTCTTTGCTCTTACCTTTTGATTGGTTACTACTACCAAAACCCTGAAAATGGTTTTGCTGCAATCAAAGCATTTACTGTAACGCGTGTCGGTGACGTATTCTTGCTGATCGCATTGTTCTTGCTTTACCAACAATTTGGTACTTTGCATATTGGAACAATCGTTGCCAATGCACCTCAAGTATTAGCGGGTGATCATTCACTGGCAATCTGGACATCTTTAATGTTGTTCTTGGGTGCGGCAGGTAAATCTGCACAAATTCCATTACAAACATGGCTGGCCGATGCGATGGCAGGTCCTACACCTGTTTCTGCATTAATCCATGCTGCAACAATGGTAACCGCAGGTATTTATCTGTGCTGCCGTATGTTCTCTGTGTTTGAAATGACCCCTGAAGTGATGATGTTTATCTCAATCACGGGTGCGGTAACATTGATTGTGGCTGGTTTTGCTGCATTGGTACAAACAGACATCAAACGTATTTTGGCTTACTCAACCATGAGTCAGCTGGGTTATATGTTTATGGCTGTTGGTGCTGAAGCTTACCAAGCAGGTTTGTTCCACATGCTTGCTCACGCATTCTTTAAAGCGTTATTGTTCCTTTCTTCAGGTGCAGTGATTCTGGCTTACCATCACGAACAAAACATCTTCAAAATGGGTGGTTTGTTTAAACATAACAAATTCTTGTTTGCTTGCTTCGCCATTGGTGGCGGTGCATTGGCAGCGATTCCATTCTTAACCGTTGGTTTCTTCTCAAAAGATGCCATTCTTGGCGCAGTTTGGGCGCAAAGTCATATTGCAAATCTTCCAGTATATAACTGTTTATATTGGACGGGTGTTGCAGGTGCATTCTTAACCTCAATTTATACATTCCGCTTAATTTGGGTGGTATTCTTTGGTAAAGAAAATATGCCATATCACGCAATTAAAGGTGCGACTTATTGGGCTCCTTTAGCGATTTTGGCCGTACTTTCAACAGGTTTAGCGTACTTCTTAAAAGCACCAGTCGAAGCGATTCTAAACGCTGCAAAAATTCCAGCATTTGTTATTCCTGAAGCGCTTGAAGCAGGGGTACATGGTGCAGAGCACACAGCAGTCGGTATTGCACTGGCAGGTCTGGTGGTTGGCGTAATCTTATTTGTATTTGCTTATAATGCAGTGAAAGGTTTTGCTCAAACTTCATTGGGTGCTGGTCTTGTTAATATCTGTCGTAATGCACTTGGTTTCGATGCCTTGTATAACATCGTATTTGTGAAACCATATTTGCTGATTGCGAAAATTCTAGGTCGTGATCCGATTGATGGTTTGTGGTTAGTGCTTCCTGCCATTGTTAAAAGTGGTCATAGCTTCACCAGCTCGCGTCAAACAGGTTCATTGCGTGAATACGCATCAAGTATGTCACTTGGTGTCGTAGTATTACTGATGATCTTGATCGTGATTCAGGTCGTGGGGAAATAAGATGGAAATCACAAACAATTGGATTTTACCCGCGCTGATCCTCGTACCGTTCATTGCAGGTTTTATTTGCTGGTTGGTTGATAAATTTGACCAGTATTTACCACGCTATATCGCATTATTCGGTATGCTCATTACTTTGGGCTTAACGGTTGCGCTTTGGCAAACAGGTACATTTACGTATGAATTAGGCGCTAAAGTTCCGACTTGGTCTGCTGAATTCATGTTGCCTTGGATTCAAACTCTCGGCATTAATATTCACTTAGCGGTGGATGGTCTTTCACTGCTTATGGTTGGCTTGACTGCATTACTGGGTGTACTTGCAGTAGGCTGTTCATGGGGTGAAATTCAAAAGAATGTTGGCTTCTTCCACCTGAACCTTTTATGGTCTTTAGGTGGGGTGATCGGTGTATTCTTAGCGATTGATTTGTTCTTGTTCTTCTTCTTCTGGGAGATGATGCTGGTTCCAATCTATTTCTTGATTGCACTTTGGGGTCATAAAGGCGCAGATGGTAAATCTCGTGTTTATGCTGCAACCAAATTCTTTATCTATACCCAAGTCGCTGGTTTAATCATGCTGATCGGTATCCTAGGCCTTGTGGTTTACGGTTACATGATGACAGGCATGATTGGATTCGATTACAACTACTTGTTAGGTGTGGCGAATACGCTTGATGCGCAACTACCATCAGTGGCGTATGCCTTGATGCTGTGTATGTTCATTGGTTTCGCTGTGAAACTTCCAGTGTTTCCATTGCATGGCTGGTTACCAGATGCGCATGCTCAAGCACCAACAGCAGGTTCTGTTGACTTAGCAGGTATCTTGATTAAGACCGCTGCATACGGTTTACTGCGTTTCGTTATTCCGTTCTTCCCAGCGGCTTCTGCACAATTTGCAGACATCGCGATCATCTTAGGTTTAATTGGTGTTTTCTACGGTGCTTGGTGTGCTTTCCAACAAACCGATATGAAACGCTTACTTGCTTACACTTCTATTTCGCACATGGGCTTTGTTTTACTTGCGCTTTACGCAGGTAATATTCTGACGTTCCAAGGCTTAATGATTATGATGTTGGCTCATGGTTTATCCTCTGCTGCATTGTTCATTATGTGTGGTCAAGTGTATGAACGTTTACATACACGTGACTTACGTCAAATGGGCGGTATTCGTGGTCAATTCCAATACCTTTCATTCTTCCTCATGTTCTTTGTCGCTGCGCTTGTTGGTATTCCAGGCTTAGGTAACTTTATTGGTGAATTCCTCATTTTGATGGGTTCATTTGGTAAATTCCCGACCTTTACCATTTTGGCTGCAATCAGTTTGGTTATGGCAGGTCTTTACGGCTTAATCCTGATTCATAAAGCCTTGTTTGGTACGCCAAATGAAGAGCAAAAACAGCATTATACAAACCCATTGAAAGACTTAAATGCACGCGAAATTGTTATTTTGCTCATTTGTGCGTTTGGTCTACTTTGGCTTGGTATTTTCCCACAAAGCTTCCTTGATATTTCAAATTCAAGCATGGCGTGGTTGGCAAATAGCTATATCCCAGTTCAAGAGACAGTTGAGGTTGTACAACAAGCAACCACTCAACTCGAAAATGTGGAGATCCAATAAGCATGAACTTCACAATGTCATTTTCTGAACTTATGCCATTAGCTCCTGTGATGATCGTAGCTTTAACTGCGGTCGTTGTGATGATTCTCACTTCAATTAAACGTAACCACGATTTAATTGCAACAGCATCTGTGGTGGGGTTAAACCTTGCTGCGGCTTATATTCTGTTGGCCATGTTCGGTGGTGCTTTTGCACCGGCGAACGTGATGGGCATGTTTATGGTCGATCCATTTAGCTTGCTTTATCAATTGGTCATTTTAGTTGCAGCACTTGCTTGCTGTACGTTGTCGCATGCTTATATTGAAAGCTATAAAGATAACCGTGAAGAACTTTACATCTTAATGTTGTGTTCGGTTGCGGGTGCGATGTTAATGGTTTCAAGCTCTCACTATGCATCGTTCTTCATTAGCCTTGAGTTAATGTCGATTCCTATCTACGGTTTGTTAGCATATACGCATCAACGTTCGCAATCTTTAGAAGCAGGTATTAAATACCTTGTGCTTTCAGCCACGGCTTCGGCAATGTTGTTGATGGGCATGGCATATATTTATGCTTATACTGGTTCGTTGTCTTTCTATGATAACGTTCAAGCACTAATGCAAGCGATTCACCAACCAATGGTGGTTTTAGGTTTAGGCTTAATCATCTGTGCCGTAGCATTTAAATTATCTCTTGCGCCATTTCATAAATGGACACCAGACGTTTATGCTGGTGCACCAGCGCCAATCGCAACATTCCTTGCAACTGCGGCTAAAGTGGCAACCATTGGTTTGTTTGTACGTTATTTATTAACGTCAGGTGCAATCTTGGTCGATTCCATCGTAACCATCATCACGATTCTTGCAGTGCTTTCAATCTTGGTGGGTAACTTCCTTGCAGTACGTCAAGTCAACTTGAAACGTATTTTGGGTTACTCTTCAATTGCACATTTTGGTTATTTGTTGATTGGTTTAATCAGCATGACTTATGCAAGCCTCGGTAACGTAACGGTATATGTGATTACCTATGTGCTTACAACCATCGGTGCTTTTGGTGCTGTAGCCTTAATGTCGAGTCCGTATAACAATGCGGATGAAGCACAAAGTTTAGCGGATTACCGTGGTTTGTTCTGGCGTCGTCCAGTATTGACTGCAACGTTGACGGTGATGATGTTGTCTCTTGCAGGTATTCCATTGACTGCGGGCTTTATTGGTAAGTTCTTGGTGGTGATGGCTGCGGTTACAACGCAACATTGGTTCCTTGCTGCAATGATTGTGGTGGGTTCGGGTATTGGTTTGTACTATTACCTTCGTGTAATGATTGTAATGTACATGACTGCACCAGAAATACCACGTATTGATGCTGATAAACATTGGGGTCAAAAAGTGGGCGGTATTATGGTACTTGCTGCGGCATTGGCAGTATTGGTGATCGGTATTTATCCAGATCCAATCATTAAGTTAGCGCTTCAAGCAGAAATTTTATCTCCATTACATTTTATGCTCTCGCAACAGTAATCTAAAAAAAAGATTATTTTTTATTAAAAAGCCTCCTTACTTAGGGGGCTTTTTAGTTTATAAGCACTATAAAAAACATTTATACTAGGAGGAATTTTTATTTCATCTTTTAGGTGTTCTCCCGTGGCTATTCATGAAATCCGACATCCGCTTATTCGACATAAACTTGGTTTGCTACGCCGTGCAGACATTAGTACAAAAAATTTCCGCGAATTAGCACAAGAAGTTACCATGCTTCTGACGTATGAAGCCACTAAAGATTTACCCGTATGTGACCATGAAATTGATGGTTGGAATGGTAAAGTAACTGTAGATCGCATTGTGGGTAAAAAGATTACTGTTGTACCTATTTTACGTGCGGGTATTGGTATGTTGGATGGTTTCTTAAACCTGATTCCAAGTGCAAAAGTATCTGTCTTGGGTCTAGAGCGTGACGAAAAAACCTTAGAAGCACGTACTTATTATAAAAAATTAGTGCCTGATGTTCAAAACCGTCTTGCGATGATTATCGATCCAATGTTAGCAACAGGTTCGTCACTGGTTGCCGCGATTGATGTATTAAAAGCAAGTGGCTGTAAAGATATTCGTGTGATGGTATTGGTTGCCGCACCTGAAGGTATTAAACGTGTCGAAACTGCGCATCCTGATGTCACTATTTTTACTGCATCGATTGATGATGGTTTGAATGAACATGGTTATATCGTTCCAGGTCTGGGTGATGCTGGCGATAAAATCTTTGGTTCAGTTCAAAAAGACTAATTTTTGAATTTGATCAAAAAGGAGGCTTTGAAAGCCTCTTTTTTATATACTGTACATATAGTACTTTTGGAATAGGGCAGCAGCATGAAAGATGAATTACAACAGGGCAAGATCAAACAGTACGACCCTGAAAAAGGCTTTGGTTTTATTGGCACAACTGAAGGGGATGTATTCTTCCACATTTCAGATTTTCCTGCGGCAGAAGGTGAACCTAAACGTAATGAACGTGTGCAATTCGTGGCTGTTGAAAATGGAGAAAAGTTTAAGGCGGTTCGTATAGAACGTGTTGAAGACAAATCTGCAAAAGCAAAAAAATCAAAAGTATCTACACATAATAAGTCGATCACATCAGCATTATTATCCAATTTACGAGGCTAATTTTGTTGTACTTTTACATTGTTTGATTTAGATTTAAGTTTGAATATCATTCTAAAAGAGGCTCTTAGCCTCTTTTTTTATGACAATATAGTCCATATAAAAATGAAGAGTTCATTATGTTTCAAGAGGGGAAAATCAAAACCTATAATGAAGAACGCGGTTTTGGTTTTATCGAGATTGAAGGGCAGAGAAAAGATTTATTTTTTCATATTAAAGATTTTCCAAATAAAAATCTGCCACCCAAAGTTGGGGAACAATTAAAGTTTAGCGTTGTGGAAGAGGGTGGAAAACTTAAAGCCGATAATATTGTTCGTTTAGAGGTCAAAATTGAGTCGGTTACGCATACGCCACAAAGTCGAGCTCAAGCTAATCGTTCATATCGAGATCGTTCAAAGGCTAAACAAGCAAAGCAGGGTAGCGGATTATTCACGACGATCATTGGCTTCGTAATCATCGTGGGTTTAGCGTATATGGTGTATGGTAAATATCAGCGTTGGCAGCTTGCTCAACAGCCCGCTATTGCTCCTGCACAGACCTTAGTTACACAGCCTATTGATTCAAATCCGAATGGTTATCGTTGTGATGGGCGAATCCATTGTGGTCAAATGAACTCTAGAGAAGAAGCCCGTTGGTTTGTAAGTAATTGTTCAGGAACAAAAATGGATGGTAATAATGATGGAGAGCCTTGTGAAAATGATTCACGTTGGTAATTCTTAAAATGAAAAAAAGCGCCATCTAGGCGCTTTTTAAAATCATAAATTATTATTTTTCACAGAATTTTATAAAAGCTTTTAACCCCGGCCCTTGATACTTTTGGCGATGTACTAACATAAATAAAGGACGAGCTAATTGCCAAAAAGGCGTTTCTAAAATAACCAATTGCCCTTTTTCAAGTAAAGGTTCAATGGCAAGTTTAGAAATACAGGACATGCCAATCCCACCCGCGACAATTTTCAAAATCGCCTCATTATGACCAAGGGTTAGACGGATATTGGCATCGGGTAAATCTTTTAGAATCGCATTATCAAAAACTTCACGCGTACCTGAACCTTCTTCACGTAAAATCCACTGTATAGCCACAGATTCAAAGTCAGCAGGGGTCAGTGGACGTCCGAGTTGTGCCAGTGGATGATTGGGTGAACAACACACCGCAAGTTCATCATCGCGCCAGTGAATACACTGCAACTGCGGTAAATGGCATGAACCTTCAATCAGTGCTAAATCCAACTGGAATTGATTTACCGCTTCAATCATTTGGCGAGTATTGCCGACTTGAAGTTGCAAATGTGCTTGCGGTTGCACCTGTAAGAAGTCTGCCATGAGATCAGGCATTAGGTAATCACTGATGGTCAGCGTTGCACCCAGTCTTAAGTCGATACTTTGTAACTCGCCTTTAGCTGCTTGTTCAAAAGCATCACAACGACCTAAAATCTCTAATGCTTGTGGCAGTAGAAAACGTCCTAAGTCATTAAGTTGTAGACGCTTACCCAAGCGGTCAAACAGTGGAGCACCTAAGCCATCTTCTAAGTCTGCTAAAGCCATACTTGCAGCACTTTGAGTGAGTTTTACGGCATCACTGGCTTTGGTTACTGTGCCTTCTTGGGCGACTGCTACAAAAACAGCCAACTGGCGTAAAGTCATGCGCATGAATAGAGCCTTAACATTTAAAAAATATTAATAAATTATGTTGGCATGCTACCATGAGCGCAGTCTTTCATGCCACGTTGAAATCATGTCAATTGAAAAATTTAGCTTAGAAAAAGTCTTATCTGTACATCGTTGGACCAATACCTTATTCAGTTTTACCCTGACACGACCTGCACATTTTAAATTTACCGCAGGACAGTTTGCGCGTATTGGTTTAAAAGTGGGAGATGAACTGGTGGTTCGGGCTTATTCCGTAGTGTCATCACCTTTCGATGAAACCTTGGAATTCTTTTCAATTGTAGTGCCTGAAGGTGCATTCACCTCGAATTTGCAGCACTTACAGGTTGGCGATGAACTGTACCTAGAAAAAATTCCATATGGATTTTTAACACTGACGCGTTATCAATTACCTTTACCACATGATTTATGGTTATTGGCAACGGGGACAGGTTTAGCACCTTTTATTTCCATGCTGCAAGATTTTGACACGTGGTCAAAATATAAAAAAATCAATCTGGTCTATAGTGTTCGTACTGCATCCGAATTGGCTTATGCAACACGTATTGAAGAAATTGCAGCAACTTTTGGTGAAGGGCATAGCGGCTTTAAATTTGTACCGATTATCACCCGTGATCCCCATGCAGCATTACATGATCGCCTACCTGTGCTGATTGAAAATGGTGAATTAGAAAAAGCAGTTGGATTACAATTCAATACCGAAAGCAGTCATGTGATGCTATGTGGTAATCCGCAAATGGTGGAGGACACCAAAGAAGCCTTGAAAGCTCGCGGTTTAATGATGAACCGACGTGGTGAAGGCAATATTGCGGTTGAAAATTATTGGTAAAAATATTGATCAAAAAAATCCCTCTATATAGTGAGGGATTTTTTTATTCATTTTTAATGCACGAACATATCGATATATTCACGGATTTCTTGAATGGCAGTTTCGACATCGGCTGTGAGCCATGTTGGTTCAAATAGCCCTGAATAATGCTCAAGACGATCTTGCGGAACAACCAAACGAATTGGACATTCTTCTTCTAATAAGCGCCAAGGGATGATCGGAACTTCATTGTCTAAAAAGGGTACAATATTACGAATATCAATCACCATTGCATTGATGCATTCGGGAAAAGGCATCACTGAAAATTCTTCAGTACGGCGGCGAAAATATTCTAAGTCACCCCATTTGAGTACATAGCTTGGTTTGTTAAATTCAATAATACCAATTAGATGTTCATCACGAGTGTAATGCAAGCAACATTGATGAGTGACATCAGTGTCCAAATCAAGCGTTACAGATTGTTGACGATACGCCATAAAGTTAAGCAGCATGAAAAACAAGGTGCATAATTATAGCTCATTTTCGCTTTTTCAGCAGCAAAAGCATTGTTCATCTTTATTCCTTATAAAAGATCAGCCTTTACTTGATTTATTTTTCTTGGCGTAGAGTCTGAAACCGTTTTTGAATATTCGTTTTAAACGCAATGAGGATTTCTGTTTTCCGCATCACTTTAAAAATTTACATGTATTCACCATCTCACTATGCTTTTATACACAACAGCGCAATAATTGTTGTTAGCATAAAATTACGAGGGAGAATATTTAAAAATAGAGGGGAAAACTTATGACACATGATTTTAATAAACCACCTCATGTCATTAGTGCAGAAGAAAAAACGCACAAGAAAAGAGTACCTGTATATATTTTAATTCTTATCGGTATTTTCTTTATTGCATTACTTGCCTATATGTTTGCAGATAGAGCGCCATCAGCCAATGATGCGGCTCCTAATCCTTCAGCTCAGCCTGCAACACCGAACAATACAACCACAGGTATGTCAGGTGGCGATAAAGATACCGCAAAAGGTTATTAACTGACTGGCTATTTAATTTAGCTTTTTATTCAAGCCCTAGTCTGCAAAGACTGGGGTTTTTTGCAATCTAATGTGCCATTTTGTTGTATTTGTGATGGTTAGTGTTGCTTAAAAAACAAGCAAAACCTAATGTATTTTGAATTGCATCATTTTAGGCTGAGTTCACTCAAGAGAACAGCATGATTTATACACAGTAAAAATTCAATAAGTAATAACAAGAGGAAATGACAACATGAATGAGTATTTTTCTGGAGCTCCTAGAGGCGCAGAGTTTGATGCCATGTACTATTGGAATCAATTTCATCCCATTTTAGCGGCTGTTGCTATTTTATTGATTGGTTGGATTGTTGCACTTGTTATTGCAGCAGGTGTTAAGAAAGTTTTAGAAAAATTGGGAACAAACCAAAAACTTTCTACTGCCACTGGGCATCGTTCCAATATAGAAAGTATTGTCTCACGTGTGGTGTTTTGGCTGGTGATGATCATTGCTGTGATTGGTGCATTAAATGTGCTGAATCTCACCAGTGTTAGTGGTCCATTTAGTAATATGATTCAACAGTTCCTGCTCTTTATTCCTCAACTTTTAGCGGCTTTGGCTGTTGGGTTTATTGGCTGGATTGTGGCAAATTTGGTCAAAGTTGGCTTGCAAAAGTTACTTGATCGAACACAATTGGATGAAAAACTCAGTGCGGATGTGGGTGTTAGTCCAATTAGCCAAAATATTAGCAATATTGTGTATTGGCTGATTTTGTTGTTATTTCTTCCGATTGTTTTATCTATTTTAGGTCTAAATGGATTGTTGTTCCCAATCCAAAATATGCTTAATGAAATGGTTTCATTCTTACCCAATATCTTTATTGCTGCTGTTATTGTTTTTGTGGGTTATATCTTGGCAAAAATTGTACGCGGTATTATTGAAGGTTTGGTGAATAGTTTAAATTTACAACAACAAGCACAGAAAATTGGTCTATTTAAAAATTCCAATTTGCCACAAGTACTCGGTTCATTTGTCTTTGCAATGGTCATTATTACGGCATTGATTATTGCGTTTGAAACTTTAGGCATAGAAGCCATTTCTCAACCGGCTACAGCGATGTTGTATGAAATTATGAATGCTATACCGCATATTATTGCGGCAGGGCTAATTTTAATTTTGGCTTATGTGGTTTCACGCTTTGTTGCCAATCTGGTGGTCGAAGTGATCGCTGGAACAGGTGTCGATGAAATACCTGCTAAGTTAGATGTGCAGCGCTTTTTAGGCACCACCAAAGTGTCTTGCATAGTCGGTTACTTGATAGTCTTCTTTACCATGTTGTTTGCTGTTTCTGAAGCCGCAAACCGACTGGGCTTTGGACAAGTCAGTGGACTGATTTCCATGTTTATCCAATTCGGTGCCGATATTTTATTGGGTGCTGTCATTTTATTGGTCGGTTTTTGGCTTGCCAATCTGGTGGCAAAAGTCATTGGGCGCGGTGAGTATAATAGTTCACGTTGGTTAGCCAATTTAGTGCGTATATTGATTATGGGCTTGGTGGTGGCTATGGGCTTACGTGCCATGGGTATTGCAGACTCTATTGTCAATTTGGCATTTGGTTTAACACTAGGCGCAGTTGCAGTCGCATTTGCTCTGGCTTTTGGTTTAGGCGGTCGTCAACCTGCGGAGCGTTTACTGTCAGAGTTAATGGATAAAGCCAAAAAACAAGCCTGCAAACCTAACCCGTTACATGATTCATCCGAACCAGATGAACACATTGCCTCTTTGACTGAACAAGTCGATTCAAGCGTAATGGCAGACGAATATCAAAGTACAGATGTCCCTGTCACCGAAGTTGATGTTGATCCAGCCCATAAACCCTTAAATAAACCTTTTGGCTCTACAGGAGAGGCAGAAGCAGATGTTGATCTTCATCCCAAAGATGATCCGAAATAACCGTTAAATTTTGCTCGGGATCGATCACCGTGATGTGGTCGATCCTTAATTTTATGCTCAATTGAGGAAAGGGTGATGTTAAAAAAACAACCGAATAAATTTATAGCACCAATTGTCATTGCAGGAATTACAGCAGGATTCTTGATTAGTGCATATAAATTTGTATTTGCCAAACCTAAGCAAACAATGGATCAGATAGAACATGATTATTCAGTAAATAAATCACCAGATACGAAAGATGAAAAAATAATGAATAAATGATTGTTTTTTTAATTTTTTATGCTATTTATAAATGACTATTTCATAAAAAATAAACATTTAGATTAATGTGAATGAAATATTTATAAATCATACTCGGATGAATGATTAGCAATAATAAAGGGGAAAATATTATGTTATTGAATAAAGTTTTAAAGACATTTTCGATGATGCTAGATGCCAATAAATCTGCTCATGCAGCAGAAGCAATGGTTAAAATGGAGATCACCATTGCTCGCTTGCAGCAGGCTAAACAGCTTGATTTATTGCGTACTGATTATTTAGAATAATTCAGTAGTGATTAAACATATTGCGATGCGGCATGTGCAGACGACCATGCCCATTGGAAATTAAACCCGCCTAAATGTCCTGAAACATCTAAAATTTCACCAACAAAGTACAAGCTTTTTTGCTTCTTACTTTCCATAGTTTTTGAAGATACTTCTGTGGTATCCACACCGCCCAAAGTCACTTCCGCAGTACGATAGCCTTCAGTTCCTGATGGTTTGACATCAAAAGCATGTAAACGATTGGCAATTTGTTCTAATTTATCATCGCTTAAATTACCAATTGCTATATCGGCTGATTCAGCCCAAATTAGGGTTTGTAATTCTAAAACGACACTTTTCGGTAAATGTTCAATCAATAAAGTACGCAACAAAACTTTTGGTTGGCTTTGTTTCTTGGCTTTAAAGAAGTCGATTAAATCCAGATAAGGCAGGAAGTTAATTTTAAAGCTTTGACCGACATCCCAATAATTCGAAAGTTGCAAAGAACTTGGCCCACTTAACCCCCGATGGGTAAATAACAAGGCTTCGGTAAAGCTGTTTAAGTCATTAGATAAGGTTGCATCAACAGCATTACCACTTAAACGTGTGGTGACTTCTTTAAACTGATCGGAAAAGGTAAAAGGCACTAAGCCCGCACGGGTCTGGTGTATATGATGTCCAAACTGCTTGGCGATGTCATAACCAATGCCTGAACCGCCTAAAGTCGGAACAGATAAACCACCTGATGCAACCACCACTGATTCAGCTTGGAAATGACCGAGCGTGGTTGCGACTTGAAAACTTTGATCGGCAATGGAGGTCACCGCTTTGACTTCACAACTGGTTTTAATTTCGACCAAGCCTGTTTTATCGCATTCAGCTAACAGCATGGCTAAAATTTCTTTGGCACCATTGAGGGTAAAGAGCTGACCGTGTTTACGTTCTTCATATGCAATACCATGTTGGCAGACCAAAGCAATAAAGTCCCAATTGGTATAGCGCGTGAGGGCAGAAATCACAAAATGTGGATTATGTGAAATAAAATTTTCAGGTTCGACATACAGGTTGGTGAAGTTACATTTCCCCCCACCAGACATCAGAATTTTTTTACCCACTTTATTGGCTTTTTCAAGCACCAGAACTTTACGACCACGTTCGGCAGCCATATAAGCAGTCATCAAACCTGACGCACCTGCACCTAAAACAATGACATCATATTGATTTGAAGACATGAAAAACTCACGGGAGATAAAAGCAGGGCATTATAGACAATTTTGCGCTCAATTTCAGGTTTGATCTTATTTGAGCGTTTTGCCTTGTAAACCCCCACTATGAATGATCAGAATTCTTGTATTTGGGGGGAAATAGTTTTTTTGAATTAAATCAAAAATACCGTAGAGCATTTTTCCGATATAGACCTGTTCCAAAGGAATAGTAAAATCCTGTTCAAATTTTTTGATAAATTGCATAAGTTCCGTTGGTGCTTTGGCATAACCGCCAAAACAATAATCATCCATGATGTTCCAGTTTTTTTTGACCGTATATTGGGCAACATCAGAAGATAGAAAATCACCTTTTAACGCAGAAAATCCCAAAATAGTTTGATGGGCTGCACTTGCTTCAATTAGCCCTGAAATCGTACCACCTGTTCCAACCGCACAGCAAATCACATCATAATTTTGTCGATCATGTTCGCTTAATATTTCCCGACAGCCTTGGATTGCAAGCGCATTGCTTCCACCTTCAGGAATAATATAGTGCTCGGGGAACTGTTGTTTTAATGCTGACAAATATTCGGGCTGATCTTTTTGTCGATACTGCTGGCGCGAGACAAAATGCAGTTGCATGCCGAAGTGTTGCGCCGTACTTAATGTTGGATTAAGCACTTTATGACTCAGTTCTTCACCGCGAATGATCCCGACACTTTTTAGACCAAATAGATGTGCTGCATAGGCAGTGGCAGCAATATGATTGGAATAAGCACCACCAAAGGTCAGCACTTTATCAAAGCCTTGTTTTTGTGCTTCTAGAAAGTTGTATTTTAGTTTGAAAAATTTATTGCCCGAAATTTGCGGATGAATTTGATCCAGCCGTTTAATGCTCAGACTGACTGAGGCATCTAGCGGTAATTTTTGATAAGCAATCGTTTGGGCAATACTGTCGAACATGGCTGAATCTAAATCAATAAGTTCAGCAGTATTGTACCCGTAGTTTTAGCAGCTAATAAAATTAAAGCTGTAAAATTAGCAAGTTCAAAGTCTATCTTGTGCAGGTGAATACGGGGTAGATGTTTTAAATTATATTTATTTGTAAAAATATCTTAAATAATTGAATTTGAATTAGAAAAAAAAGATCACAAAATGTGCATTAGTGCTAAGCTAAACGATATAACAATGATGAAAAAGAGGATATGTAATGAAAAAGCTATCCATCGGTTTATCTATTTGCTTGTTGGTTTTATTGACGGCTTGTGATGCAAAAGATGATTATAACAAGCCAAAAACTGAGGTACGTACCATGATTATTGGTGGTATGCCTGTTTATGAGCATGATTATCGTCTTAGCCAATTGAATGCCCGCGAAATTAAACCTGTCGTTCAACAGTGAGACGATTCAGTACATACGATGTTGGTTAACCAATCAATCACGTGCATTAGAAACCTCAAGCAAAGCTTTTCCTGTGATGGTTTTTGCTTGAGCATTTGATGAGTGAATCGAGCAATTGTATTTTTTATCTGGATAAAATGTCATAGTTGAATTGATTTGAAATATAAAATTATTAGGGTAATAAGCATATAAAACACGTAGAATTGGCTTACCCATTTTCACTCATTATTTAAGGTCAAAAGCATTGGAATCATTATTGATATTAGGCTCAATTACTTTGGCGCTGGTGTTGGGTGCAATTAGCCCTGGACCAACGTTTATTTATGTAGCAAAAAATTCAATTGCGATTTCACGTAAACATGGATTATTTACCGCTTTAGGTACAGGTACGGGTGCAGCTTTATTTGGCTTTTTAGCGGTCATGGGGTTGCAAGCTGTTTTACTGGCCGTGCCATCGGCTTATTTGGCTTTGAAAATTTGTGGTGGTTTATATTTACTTTGGCTGGCGTATAAAATTATTAAACATGCCAAAGAACCGATGCAAACTACAGATGGTGATGTAAAGCCCATGACCCATGCGCAGGCCTATCGTTTAGGTTTCATTACGCAGTTAAGTAATCCTAAAATTGCCATTATTTTAGCCAGTGTTTTTACAGCACTTTTACCGAAAGAAATTCCTACTTATTTTTATCTGGTTTTACCGATTTTATGTTTTTTTATTGATGCAGGCTGGTATTCATTGGTGGCAGTGGCATTATCGGCTGAAGGTCCAAGAAAAGTTTATTTAAAGTCTAAAGCTATTTTTGACCGAATTGCAGGCGGAGTCATGACCTTACTGGGCTTAAAACTCATTTTTGGTATGAAGTAGTTTTTTGCGTCATTCGCATATCGCGTTACTTTATCATTTTTAGAGCGAAGAAATGCATTAGGTGTTGCTTTAAGTATTTGAAAATAAATGTGAAAATTAAAAAATAAGCTGTAGAAAACAAAAGACCGACGATTCGAGTGATGTGAAATCGTCGGTCAAAAAATCTGTTGCAAATTTTAGCTAGGGCTGCTGTTCCAGACTAAAACTTGAAACTTATTAAGTTTATTGCTTTAGGAAAAGTTCACCGCAAACATTGTGGATGCCGGTACAAATTAACGGGTTTATGAACTTCTTACCTTCTATAACGTAGGGGTTTACAGATTGGTTGACAATAAAATGAAAAAAAACTCATTTTTTTTTATAATGGTGATCTAAACGTTGTTTACGTAGGTACATAGTGTCACTAAATCGATATTTTTTATGGTTTTTTTTATTTTGCTTTATTTTTACCTGTATCTGCGGTGTTTTAGCCGCTTTATTGCCTACAGGCATGGGCGGTATTTTGACTGTAATACCGTATTTAACAGCAATGATTTTAGTGCTTTATAAGTTTTTAAAACAACAGCAACGTGCACCAAGTGATCAAGAGCGCAAAAAAATAACTTTAGGATTTAGCCTGATTTTCTGGGGCTATAACCTTGCCTTTTTGTTGGTTGGAATTTTAATTTTTTCTAAAGGCGATCCCGATATTTGGCAAAATTTCCTATTTTATCTAAAAAATCCACAATTTATGAGTGTGGTGATGGTGATGATTTTGCTGATTGCGATACCACTATATCTCTTAACCTATTGGTTTTATGGTAAACAAGCACAACGTATGGCGAAAAAAATGTTTGGTTGATCAATGCTTCATGCTTGAATTTTCACCGCTCTTGATCTATAGATAGAAGAAACAAGAGAGATCATGAAATGCAAAAGGCATGTGTATTGATCACAGGTGCAAGTGGTTTTATTGGTTCGCATCTCATTGCTTATTTATTGGCGCGTGATTATGCGGTGGTTGGACTCACGCGACAAAAAGATAAGCTGTTTCGTCATCCGAGTCTGATTTGGATTCAGCAGCTAGATGAACTGAAAACCGATCGTATCGACTACGTGATTAATCTTGCGGGTGAAAATATTGGCAAGGCACGTTGGACAGCCAAAAGAAAACAACAGTTAATCCAGAGTCGCGTTGAAACCACACAAAAACTCTATCGTTACTTAGAAAAAAGACAGATTTTTCCCAAGCGTATTATTTCAGGCTCTGCTGTGGGCTATTACGGCATTGATCCGACTGAGCAATGGACAGAAGTCTGTACTGAACAGTTTGCGCCACAATCTATTTTTATGTCGGAACTGTGTCAGTTATGGGAACATGCTGCATTAAGTTTTCAGTCTCAGCAGACTAAAATTGTACGTTTTGGGATTGTCTTTGCAAACAACGGTGGCATTCTTCCGCAAATGTTATTGCCAATTAAACTGAATTTAGTTGGGCGTATTGGGCAGGGGCGGCAACCTGTGGTTTGGGTACATATTCAAGATGTGCTACGCGCAATTGAATTTTTAATGACCAAAGAAACTGCGGCTCAGATTTTTAATGTGGTTTGTCCAGAAAAAATGACCCAAGCGCAATTTGCTTATATTGCTGCACAGCAACTCAAACGTAAACCTTGCCTCTCTTTACCAGCTTTTGTTTTGAAAGGAATATTGGGTGAGCAATCGCAATTGGTTTTAAATGGTCAATATGTGCAACCCAAAGCATTGCAAGATGTAGGGTTTGAGTTTAAATATCCGACCTTAAAACAGGCTTTGGAAGATATTTTAGGGGCTAGTTAAGGTGTTGGCGGTCAGCCTTGTTGGACAAAAAGCTGTTGGGTCGAGCAAGGTCGGTTGTTTCAGTATGAGCTGTCTTAATAGGCGTGCAGATGCAGGTCCCATACATAAACCATTACGGAAATGCCCAAAGTTTGCCCATACATTATCAAGCTCTGGCATTTTCCCAATATAAGGCACACCTGTCGGTGAACTCGGTCTTAAGCCGGCCCATTGTTTGACGATTGGAAACGCTGCCAGTTCAGGCACCATCTCGAAACATGCCTCTAAAATGGTCTGTTGGGTCGCAGCAGTAGGCGTGGTGTCGAAACCACAATTCGCCATGCTTGAACCGCACACCACATGCCCATCTAAACGTGGAATTAAATACATCACGTTATTCATGCACATGGTGGGCAACCAGTTTTGTGGGGTTTTAAACAGCACCATTTGTCCTTGTACAGGCTGTACAGGAATATCTAAATCGAGTTGTTCAGACCAATGTTTAGACCAAGCGCCCGTCGTGATTACAAACTGGTCTGCGAAATAGGTTTGCTGATTTTGACTACGAATGGATTGAACTTTACCATTCATAATATTGAACTGTTCAATTGGACAATGTTCAATAAATTCAACTTTAGGATGCTGCTTTAAGTAGCCAATCATAGATTGTAACAATCTTGGATTACGCACATTGGCAATCTGTGGGAAATACATGGCATGTTGAAATTGCGGATGAATGAAGGGATTCACTTGTGCCAATTGTTCTGCTTGTAAATATTCAGCGTGCTGCATCGGTTGTTGAAATTTCTGGGCGTAATTTAGCCCTGTTTCAAAATCAGCTTCATCAAAAATCAGTAGACCTGTTTCATGAATTTCAAAATCAATGCCTGAAATGGGCTTTAATTTTTCATTCCAGTTTAAATACAGTGACTTTCCGTGTTGTGCCAATTGATTCACAGCATGCGGATAGCGCCACGGATACATTGGGGAGAGAATTCCGCCACCAGCCCATGATGCGGCTTGACCTGCATGTTGCTGATCGAAAATAATGACGGAACATCCTTGTTCCACAAGCTCTAAAGCAGACATTAGACCGCTAATACCTGCTCCAATAATGGCAATTTTCATCGCTTGCGTCACTTGTCCTTAGTTCATGTCTTTGAGTTTAAGTGCAGCTTGTTCTGCAAAATAAGTCCAGATCCCGTCTGCACCTGCGCGGCGACAGCTCATCAGTGATTCAATAATCACGTCATCGGATAACCAGCCATTTTGAATTGCACCCGCCAGCATCGCGTATTCACCGCTGACTTGATAGACAAAGGTCGGAATAGCAAAATTGTCTTTCACTTCACGCACGATATCCAGATAAGGCATCCCCGGTTTCACAATCACCATGTCTGCACCTTCTTGAATATCCAGTGCAATTTCATGTAAGGCTTCAGCGCGGTTGCCGATGTCCATTTGGTAATTATATTTGTTGCCACCTTTGAGGTTACTGGATGAACCGACGGCATCTCGGAAAGGACCATAAAAGCTCGAGGCATATTTGGCTGAATAGGCCATAATATTGGTATAGATATGACCATTGGCTTCAAGCGCAGTACGAATTGCACCAATACGACCATCCATCATGTCACTGGGTGCAAGCACATCGGCACCTGCTTCAGCATGACTTAAGGCTTGTTTAATTAAACATTCAATGGTTTCATCATTCAGCACATAACCCGTGTCATCAATAATTCCGTCTTGACCATGTGTGGTGTAAGGATCAAGCGCACCGTCAGTGATGAGGACCATTTCGGGTAATTCTTTTTTCAGTAAACGAATGGTGTTTTGCACTAAACCATTTTCATGCCAAGCCGCTTCAGCGGTTAGGCTTTTATCTTCTTGTGGTGTGACTGGGAATAAAGCCAGTTTAGACACCCCGAGTTTCAGTAAGCGTTCTGATTTTTTTAACAGCAGATCAGCAGACAGACGCTGAACATTGGGCATACTTGGAATATCTTGGGTTTGGTTTTGCCCCGGAAGTACGAATACTGGATAGATGAGATGATCGGTCGTCAATTGGGTTTCACGTACCATAGAACGCAATTTATCATTTTTACGAATTCGACGCATGCGAGTGGCAGGAAATGCAGGACGATTGAACGTATAAGTCATAACAATCTCATTGATCAGTATTAAACTAGCGCTATTGTAGCCCTAGAATTGGCTTTTAGGGCATAAGTTAATGGCTATTTCTCAAATTAAGGTATTCGAGCAGACTATGACGCAAGCAGATAAAAATTGGACTGGTAACATACATTTAGGCGCGAAGGTCGATATTGATGTTGTCCTCAAACAGTTGTGTCATGCATTTAATAGCTCTCCTTACTTTAAACACAATGAGATGCTGATGCGTGTGGTGGATGGGCAAATTGAAGCTTACATTGAAATGCAGCCTTTTATGATTGGTAATGTGGCTTTTCAAATTTTGCATGGCGGGGTCGCTGCGACGATTCTCGATAGCATTGGTGGTATTGCGGCTATGGGCGAGTTATATAAAAAGGCGGAAGCCGATGAACTGCCTGATACCATTAAAAAAGTGACGCGTTTGGCGACAGTCGATATGCGCGTTGATTATTTGGCACCGGGTCGTGGCAAATATTTTATTGCGCGTGCTGAAACTTTACGTTTGGGTCGTAAGGGTTGCACCATGCGGATGACCTTGGTCAATGATGAAGATAAGCCGATTGCAACCGCGATTGCCTCTTATGCCTATTAAGCGTGTTTTTAACGTATTTGGTTAACAGATAAAATAGACTGATTTTTTGGCATTGAATGAAAATTGAATGCCAAAATCATTTTAAAGACTGATCAGTTACATTTTTATTCTCGCATCATGATTTTTTGTTATTAAAATGCGCCATCAATATTAAATAAAAAAATGACTTTCTCATCGCCACCATCTCATGACATGGATGGTCTTGCATATGTGTTCGTTTTATATTTATCAAAATGACATCTATGATGTGTGGTGACCAAGTCTGTTGGATGTAGGAATAATCATGACAGATGCTCAAAATACCTTAGCAGAAACACCATCAAATGAAGATATTTCGGATGTTGCTTTAAAAGCAAAACGAAAGAAAGCCTTAAGCATAGTCGCATTGATACTTATTGTTGCTGCTGTTGCATATGTAGTGTGGACTGTGTTTTTTAATCACTCCGTCAGTACCGAAAATGCTTATGTGGGTGCAGAAACCGCATCTATTACCTCTATGGTTAGCGGGCAGGTTTTAGATGTGATGGTCAGTGACACTCAAGCAGTCAAAAAAGGCGATGTGTTGGTGCGTGTCAATCAGCGTGATGCTGAAATTGCACTGGCTCAGGCACAGGCTGAATTGATGAAAGCACAGCGTCAATACAAACAAACACAAGCCAATAGCAGTGCTTTAAATTCTCAAGTTTTTGTCAGCGATGACGGCATTCATAGTGCAGAAGCACAGGTGGCGAAAGCACAAGCAGAGCTAAATAAAACACAAAATGACTTGGCACGCCGTAGTCAACTCAGTGCATCTGGGGCAATTTCCAAAGAAGAACTGAGTACTGCCCAAAGTGCGGTAAATAATGCACAAGCAGGTTTGGATTTGGCGAAAGCAGGCTTGGCGCAAGCGCAATCGGGTCAAAAAGCGGCACAAAGTACCTTGGCTGCCAATGAAGCATTGATTCGTGGTAGTAATGAAACTTCGGCTCCCGATGTATTGATTGCACAAGCACATTTAAAACAAGCCATCCTTGATTTGGAACGTACCGAAATTCAAGCGCCGTTTGATGGAGTGATTGCACGTCGTAATATTCAAGTTGGACAACGTGTCGCACCGGGTACAGTGTTAATGATGTTGGTACCTATTTCGAAACTGTATGTCGATGCTAACTTTAAAGAAAGCCAGTTGGCTAAAGTTAAAGCAGGGCAGAAAGCGGTACTGACCTCTGACTTATACGGTGATGAGGTTGAGTTTCATGGCACAGTGATTGGATTTTCAGGCGGAACAGGTTCAGCATTTGCTTTAATCCCTGCACAAAATGCCACAGGTAACTGGATTAAAGTGGTGCAGCGTTTACCTGTACGGATTGCGCTTGACCCGAAAGAATTAGCTGAACATCCTTTACGTGTAGGCTTATCTATGGAAGCGAAAATTAACCTCGCTTCGAAGTAGTGGCTTATGAATAATAACTACGTACCATTTGGCGACCTTAAAGGAGGGCGCCTCATCCTTGCGGCTTTTGTGTTGGCATTGGCGAACTTTATGGTCGTATTGGATATGACCATTGCCAATGTTTCTGTGCCGCATATTACCGGCAGTTTAGCCGTTTCAAGTTCACAAGGCACATGGGTGATTACCTCCTATGCCGTTGCCGAAGCGATTTGTGTTCCACTGACTGGATGGTTGGCGGGACGTTTTGGTGCAGTCAGGCTATTTATCATCAGTTTGATTGGCTTTACTGTATTTTCAATTTTATGTGGCTTATCGACCAGTTTAGAAATGCTGGTGATGTGTCGTATTGGACAAGGGCTATTTGGTGGGCCAATTATGCCGCTCAGCCAGACCTTGCTGATGCGTATTTTCCCTCCAGAAAAGCAATCCCAAGCCATGGGTATGTGGGCGATGACCACCGTCGTAGGGCCGATTCTTGGCCCTATTTTAGGCGGTTCAATCAGTGACAATTTATCTTGGCACTGGATTTTCTTTATTAATATTCCAGTCGGAATTTTTTGTGCGGTTGCCGCATTACGCTTATTAAAACCTGCTGAAACGGCTATTTCAAAAATTAAAATAGATAGTATTGGCTTATTTTTACTGATTATCTGGATTGGTGCATTGCAGTTGATGCTAGATTTAGGGCATGAAAATGATTGGTTTAATAGTACTTTTATTTGCGCTTTAGCGGTGATTACTGTCGTTGGACTGATTGTTTTTATTATTTGGGAACTCACCGAACGGCACCCTGTAGTGAATATTCAGATCTTTCGCTATCGTAGTTTTACCATTTCAGTGTTGTCACTGGCCTTTGCGTTTGGGGCATTCTTTGCCAGTATTGTACTTATACCACAGTGGGTGCAGATTAACTTGGGCTATACCGCAACATGGGCCGGTTACCTCACTGCAACCATGGGCTTTGGTAGCTTAATGATGTCACCGATTGTGGCGAAAATGGCAACCAAATATGATCAACGTGCTTTGGCCTGTTTTGGTCTGATGTTATTGGGTGTTGTGACCCTGATGCGGTCATTCTGGACCACTGATGCAGATTTTATGGCATTGGCATTGCCGCAAATTTTACAGGGTTTTGCCGTCCCATTTTTCTTTATTCCGTTGTCGAATATGGCACTGGCTTCGGTCAAGCCACATGAAATGGCATCTGCCGCAGGACTGATGAATTTTTTAAGAACTATGGCTGGGGCAATAGGTGCATCCATTGCGGTGACCATGTGGGATGATCAAGCAAAAGTTGCACGCAGTGAAATAGTGAGCAATTTACATCCTGAAAGTACGCAAAGTACTTTGATCCAAAGTGGAATGAGCTCAGATAGTGCTTTGGGTTACATTTCCAGTTTGGTCGATAAAGAGGCCTTAACTTTGTCAGCAAACCATGTGTTTTTAATCTTATCGATGGTCTTTGTTTTTGCAGGATTAATCATTTGGTTGTGCCCAAAACCTAAAGTTGGTGGTGCGAGTCAACCTATGCATTAATCTGCCGTGTTTATAAAACTGTCTCTGCGTCTCCGATACAGAGACAGTTTTGATTAGATGTCCGATTTTGACCGTTTTAACGCAGTTTTCCATTGATTCAAATGGAATTGGCGCTGATCAATACCCATATTGGGTTCAAAGGCACGATCCAGTTGCCAAGATTCTGAAATTTCAGACATATTGGAAAAAATCCCAGATTTTAAACCTGCCATAGCCGCAGCACCCCATGCGGTCGATTCCAACATTTTGGGGCGAAGTACGGGAACATTCAGAATATCGGCTTGGAATTGCATCAACATATCATTTTGACTGGCACCACCATCGACACGCAATTCTTTCAATGGGTGTGCAATATCAGATTGCATTGCAGTTAAAACATCGGAAACTTGAAAAGCAATCGATTCCAAGGCTGCTCGTGCTATATGGGCTTTATTGGTGCCACGTGACATACCACAAAGTAAGGCACGTGCATCGCTATCCCAGTGGGGTGCACCCAGTCCTGTAAAGGCGGGAACCAAGACCACACCATCGGTATCTTTGACTTGGCAAGCCAGCTTTTCGACTTCATTACTATGCTGAATAATGCCTAAACCATCGCGTAACCATTGCACAATGGCACCTGCCATAAATACACTGCCTTCAAGGGCATAGGTGGTTTGATTTTGGCATTTCCAAGCCAGTGTACTGAGTAATTTATTCTGACTAAATTGAACTTCATGCCCTGTGTTAAACAGCATGAAACAACCTGTACCATAGGTATTTTTTGCTGTACCAATTTCAAAGCAAGATTGACCAAATAAAGCAGATTGTTGATCCCCTAAAATACCCGTAATCGGAATATTGGCACCCAGTAGACCTGTTGCTGTATCTGCGACATAAGTGTCGGATGAAATAATTTTAGGTAAAACAGAGTGGGGGATATTAAAGAGTTCAAGTAATTCCTCATCCCACTGTTGGGTCTGTAGATTCATCAGCATGGTGCGTGAAGCATTACTGGCTTCAATGACGTGTTCAGCACCTTGAGTCAGATTCCACATTAACCAGCTATCAACCGTGCCAAAAGCAACATGCCCTTGTTCAGCAAGATCACGTAAACCTGCTACATTTTCCAGTAGCCAAACCAATTTCCCTGCACTGAAATAGGGGTCGATGCGTAAACCTGTTTTATGGTGAATTTTATCGTGTAAATTTTGCAGTGTGAGTTGGTTACACCACTCGGTTGCACGGCGGTCTTGCCAAATAATTGCAGGGGATAAAGGTTTACTGTTTCGTTTATCCCAAACGATGGTGGTTTCCCGCTGGTTGGTCAGTCCAATCGCTTTAATGTCTTTGGCCAGAATGCGAGCCGATGCTAGAGCTTGTTGTACCACTGCAATTTGTGTTGTCCATATTTCTTGAGCATCTTGTTCCACCCAACCCGAATGCGGTGTTTTGATGTGGGTTTCACGTTGGGCTGTTGCTTGAACTTTTCCATGTTCATTGAAAATAATCGCACGACTAGATGTCGTCCCCTGATCGAGTGCAAGTAAATAACTCATAATTTTTTCTATTATTAGACTTGAAAAGTAAAATATTAGCTCAATTATGTAATTAAACGCATCTAGTTATGTAAAAGTTTAGAAAATATATCGTAATTTTTGACATTCATGCTATGATTGCGCAGTACTTTGGGGGTGTTTCTGGCTTCGACGCTGGTGATGAAACTCATAGATGCATGCCGAGAGCGCATTTTCTCTCGTAAATCAAATTTGCATTTTTTAGTCGCAAACGACGAATCATACGCTCTAGCTGCCTAAGGGCAGCTTGTCCGCCTCTCCGAATACTTGTGGTTAGAGAGTCCGACTGAAGCGCACGCACACAAGGCCGTATAAAACCAAGCCTCGGGGTTTTGTACTAAATTAAGAGGATCGCGATTTGTACCCTGTTCGTCGGGTCACAAAGAGTTAAAACAATAGACGATATCTAAGCATGTAGTATTCTCGAGCGTAATGCTGGCGGACGCGGGTTCAACTCCCGCCACCTCCACCAAATACCTTCCCAAACATGGCAAAATATGCCAAGTTTTGGAACTGAAAGGCTTAATCCTAAAGGGGTTAAGCCTTTTTTTATGCCTAAACATACCTAGACATAAAAGCATATAGTGTTGCTTTCTATGTATCCCCACGTGTATCCTTTAATAAAAATTGAACTCAAGGGATACACGGTTAAATGAAAAGATCAGAAATAAAACGCCGTCCTTTGTCTGATACTGTGATTGCCAATCTTGAAGCAGAACTAAAAGAATATCGTGAGCTTGACGGCAATGGCCTGTATATCAGAGTAAAACCCGATGGTAATAAGTCATGGCAACTTAGGTATAAAAAGCCCGATGGTAAGTGGTCGTGGTTAGGACTAGGGGGTTATCCTGAAATCAGTGGGCAATTAGCACGTAAGAAAGCCAAAGAACTTTTAGATGATGTATCTAGGGGTGAAAACCCAATTATTTCAAAACAGGAACGCAAACGGCAAGAAGTGGAACAGAATAATGCCACTTTTGAACTACTGGCTCGTGAGTGGTTGGATACCAAATTAACTTCATGGGTAGCAGACACAATGACCCGAAATAAGGGAGCATTAGAAAAGCATGTATTTCCTGTTTTTGGCAAACGCTTGTACACCACAATCAAGCCAATTGAGTGGATGAATCATTTAAAAGGTATACAGCAGTCACAGGGTATATATGAACAGGTGAACCGTGTCCGTGCGATGTGTCGTGATATTTATGACTTTGCAAAGGTTACAGGTCGAATTGATTACAATCCATTAGAGGGTATTCAAAAATACTTACAGCAAGGTAAAAAAGAAAACATGGCTCATGTGAGTGAGGCAGAGTTACCAACATTAATCCGAGCAATTAATAATTACCCCACTATGGACGTAAGAATGGGATTACAGCTTTTAGCTATGCTGTTTTGTCGCCCTAGTGAGCTAAGAGGGGCTAAATGGGATGAGTTCGATTTAGAACAAGGCTTGTGGAATATCCCTGAAGAACGAATGAAAAAACGCCGCGAGCATGTTGTACCTTTGCCTAAGCAAGCTATTGCCATACTTACTGAATTAAAAACTTATGAAACCAATTCAGAGTATCTATTCCCCAGTAGATCGGACAAGAGCAAACCAAAATCGGATACAGTTTTTATCATGGCTTTACGGCGCATGGGCTTTGAGGGTAGACAGACACCACATGGCTTTAGACATATTGCCAGTACCTTGTTAAATAATCGTGGTTTTGATGAACGTCATATTGAGGCTGCTTTAGCTCACGTTAAGGACGGCGTAGCAGGGGTCTATAACAAAGCCCAATACTTACAGGATAGGGAAAACATGATGCAATGGTATGCAGATCATTTAGAAGAAATAGCAGATCAGAGCATTATTCAGTTTAAAAAAGTTAAGTGACAAGACTTGTCGTAGTAATACCAATACATACACAAATATAGCTTAATATCATTTATATTCAGTTTGCTAAGCCTAGCCCGACGGGGCGAAAGTCGAATACCCAATTTGATTGGCTTAGCTATTTCTTGGGGTGCTGTGGGAGGTATATATGGCTAATAAGCTTTTTTTAGATGCATCATTTGTTAGAATATTTGATGTTTATGATAATTACATAAGGAAACATACTGACTACAGTATTTCTTTTGAACAGTTTTATATGTCACTGTACCAGAAAAAAATAAAATTATATTTTCATACTTACAACATAGGAATAAAAGCAGATATAGCAATTTTCCCAATAAGCTTAGATGGTGTGGATAGATATGGTACAGGTGATATAGATTTATATTTTGATAAATATAGAGATTGGAGAGAGAAAAATAATGCTGTAATTACATCAATAAATACTACATTAGATAATAAAGTGAATAAATTCAGTGTTGATGGTGGAATTTTTTTCGAACTTAATCATAAAAACTATATGGATATTAAAGTGGGGAATTCAATATATATGGAGTTTTTACCTTTAGATTTATATTCTATGGATGGCGATGTAATCTTTAGTGAGGATGAGGTTTTTTCAGTATGTGAACAGCATTTTCAAGATGAAGAAATGCCAAGTATTCATATAGCATATACTGAGTTTTTATCTGTAATAGATAAATGTATGACTATTCCAGAATTGAATAAAAATGAAGAGATAGGTGTACACACTTTTAAGGTTAATGAAAAAGATATTTTTATAAAAAATGATGATGTTATGGCTATATTAAATAACAATTTCTATGATGATATGGAGCCCGAACCTCAAAAAATAAAAAATGAGGCAAAGCCTATCGGCATAAGTCAGGAAAAGATTGAGGCTAAGAGATATGCAAAAAATATTGCTGATTATTTATGGAAAAAGGATAAAACAAAAGAAATTAAAATTGGTCAAATGTGTGAAAATGTTTACTCTGCCTTATTTGAGACAAATCATAAAGATCAATTGCCAGATAGAGTTATTTCAATTAGATCATGGATTAAGGATGTAGCTCCAGCTTATGCCAGTGAGGCTGGGAGAAATAAAGAATAATTTATAGCAACATCCGCTTAATATAGATTAAGTAGACCTTGCTTACTATTACAATATAAAAATGATAAACATACTAAGCCTATACTCTTTCATGTATGGGCTTTTTTATGTCGATCAAACCTATCCGCGTTCAATTTAAAACAGCTTGTGAGTTATTGGACATAAGCCGTGAAGCACTGCGCCATAAAGTGCGTACCGATGCCTCTTTCCCACGCCCGATCAAAGAGGGTGATACCAAACAAGCACCAGTCTATTTCGACTATGCTGAGCTTGTAGACTGGCATAACAGCCAAAAGCAAAGTCTTGCAGTATTGGAGGCTTAAGCATGAATCCAATAGCCTCTTTCTCAGGTATCAAAATGGATCATTTAGAAATTGCTAATTTAGTCCATAAACGTCCCGATAATGTTAAGCGAACTATTGAAAGCCTTGTAGATGCTAGCATTATTTCCCACCCTCAAATTGAGGATGGGATTAAATCGGCAAATGGGGTAATACCTAAGGTTTATGTCTTCTCTGGTGAACAAGGTAAGCGCGATAGTATTATTGTGGTAGCGCAGTTATGCCCTGAATTTACGGCACGACTGGTAGACCGCTGGCAAGAATTAGAACGGCAATCAAAGCAACAGACAGTTGATTTAAATAATCCTCATGCACTACGCAAAGCTCTACTTGAATATACAGAACAGGTCATCGAGCTTGAGCATAAAAATATTGGTCTAGAGCGTTCTATCCAGACCATTACTCAAACGCCTACAGGTGTGAAATTTCAGCAAGCTTGTAAAATTCTCAATATTAAGCGTCAAGTTTTAGCAGATTGGTTGCGCTCTCATGGATGGGATAGACGACTTCAAAATGTTCGTGCATCCACTTACTACAGCCAAGAACGTGGTTACTGCGAAACTAAGTATGAAGAGCGAACAAAAATCAAGGCCAATGGCGAACTAGGAAGCTATAGCCAAATTGAATTTTTTATCCTACCGAAGGGTATGGACGTTTTGGTTAAACATTTCGGCATGACGGCTTGAAGCATGAAGAACCTCTTTCACAACCTCCTAAAACTGTTCTCAGTTTGGGCAATAACTATTTTTCCTGTTGCAAGCTGTGGACGTTTTGCTTATGCTAACGGCGTTCACCCTCATGGTGAATTAGCTTTGGTCGGCTACACATACACAAGCGCATACAGTCCGCTCAGGGCTTTTTTTATGCGTAAAATCTCTATGCGTTCGCATTTTATGGTGAAGCTGGAGAGGGACACTTTCGAGTGTGCAGGTTTCTTGTGTTGCCTGTCGACCAACCCTTTTCAGCTTTGCCACCCTCATTTGGTCGTGAATGGCAAAGCTCCTAAACAAGCACAGGAGCGCATTAATCATGCCTAATATCCATCAAATTACACGCCAGCGTATCCAATCTGCTGATTTTGCCCATAAGCAAAGTTTCGTTAAGCGCATTTCCTCAATGCTTAAAACAGCATGGGGAGTGTAATCATGTCCAATTCTAAAAAACCGTATAACCTTACTTTAGGCTGTATTGAAAGTTTTTATATCCCACACCCAGAAGCCGATTATGCAAATGCTCAGGATGTTGTATATAGCATGGTATCCAGTGCTAAAAATATCTCAATTGCGACGTGGAGCTGTTTTAAAGATGGTAGAGAGTTAGCCGTTAAGGGCGAGGTTGTTGCGGACCTAATCTATGAGCTACAAACAAAATTAGAAATGATCGAAAGAATCCTGCCTTTGGCTTTTCAAGCTGAGGAGGTCTAATCATGTCTAAAATCAATTCTAATAACACGCCTAAAACTTATGATGCTGGCGACATGGTTGAAGCCTATTTACTTGCCTATGAACAAATGGCTGACACAAGTGTAATGCTAGGGGTTATTGCTAATGAACTTGAACGCACCAAAGAATATCTAAGCAATGTCTACAATGTCCCTGAATTATGCTTTAACAACCTAAAACGCATTATTGCGATTACCAATACGATAGTTCAAGAATCGGCTGAATTTAATCAAGTGCAAGAACAACAATACAAAACAGAATGGGAAGCAAATAAAAAGGCGGTGTCACTATGAATAACACCGCCCAAAACTTTCAGCAAGACTTTGATAAGCCTGTAACTATATTAGCGCAAAGCACTACTCTAAATCCACTGGATGCAACATATCTAAGCCATTCAATCATTGAGCGTTTTGGTAATCCATTACAGCCGATCTATATTGACCCAAGTAAGGTAGAGATAAACGGCGTTAAGTATGAAAGCCCAGTGATCTTGCCTATTGTGAATGGGCAGCTGGAGCTTGTTCAATGTGCCGTATTGCAGGATGGCCAACGAGTATCTGTCATCCCCGATGGATTGGCCAAAGGTTTTGCAAGGTATGGTGATTTTGACCATGCCAAGCCTGTCATAATCACCTACAACCTAGAAGCATTTTTTAAGATTTCTCAAACCTGTTACGCCGTGGTATTGGTGATATTGCCGACTCTATGTAATACCCAGCCAACAGCACTCAAGCCTTTTGATTTTGAGCAGATTCAGTTTGTGATTCATCAATTATCAAAGGCGGGTTATACACAATTATATCTACCAGTACGCCCTGAACATATTCAGCTTGAAGCCTTTCAAAGCCTAGAGAAAAATATGACAGTTCGATTGCTGAATCAGTATCAAACCATTTTAGAAGGTGAGTTTTTTACAGAATTATCAAAGGACGAAAGCAAAGAGGAAGTTATCGCTTTTATTGATGAAGCTATAGAGCAACTGCCTAAATTTAGTCTGTTACCTAAAGGCCACTTGGCCAAGCCTTTTAGGATGGATGACGGCGCATTCCTGCATATTTTGGACAATGGCCTCTATCTGATTAAAGAAAAAAGAGATGAAGATGGGGAGCTTAAACAGACTCGTACTTTTATCTGTCATTCAGCCATTATCTTAGGTGAGGCGCGAAGCCTGAATAATGACAACTGGAAGCGTGTTATCCAGTTTCATGACAAGGACAATACTTTGCACCGGCTATTGATCCCTTATGAACATTTCATGGGGGAGGCACAGGAAGCCTTAAAGATTATTGCCAATCATGGCCTGATGCCCCCACGCCAAGCCTATAAGAAAAATGTATTCATCAACTACATTCAGGATTACCCAATAGAGCAACGCTTTAGGTGTGTAGATCGTGCCGGATGGCATGGCTATTGTTTTGCCACACCGAATAAAACCTATGGCAACAGTGAAGATGAGGAACTACTTTTTCACAGTGACAGTAAAAGCCCTTACACCTTATCGGGGAGCTTTAAAGAGTGGCAGGAACTGAGCCAATTAATTGAACCTCATGCTTTAGCAGTATTAGCATTCTCAAGTGCTTTTTCGGGACAGTTGGTTTTGCCCTTAGGTGCTGAAAGTGGTGGTTTTCATATCTATGGTTCATCAACGGATGGCAAAAGTACCGTTACCAAAGCATCATGCAGTATCTGGGGTAATCCTAAGCATATTTCTAAGTCATGGCGAACCACAGACAACGCTTTAGAAAATGAAGCAGAACTCAGAAATGATAGTTTTTTAAATCTGGATGAACTGCGCCAAGCAGTACCCAAAGCCGTGTCTGATATTGTCTATATGCTTACAGGTGGCCAAGGTAAAGCCCGAAGCACTAAGGCCGGTAAAAACCGCGATGCCAAGCAATTTAGCCTCATGTATACCTCTACTGGTGAAGTCACCCTTGAGGAGCATTTGCGCCGTGGCAATATCGAACTGGATGCAGGGCTATTACTTCGCTTTGCACATATCCCCAGTGATGCAGGGAAAGGCTACGGCGTATTTGACTGTATTAACTACGGCACAGCACCACAGGACATAGGCAACCGCATAAATGAACTGGCATCAAAGCATTATGGCCATGCAGGTATTAAATGGCTGGAGTATCTGACTCAGGATAAAGATACAGTCATGCAGAAAGCCCAAGCGCTACTGGATAGTTTTGTTGAGCAGCACAGTCAAATCAAGAATGGCCAAGCCAGCCGTGTTTTACGCCGTTTTGCACTTGTGGCCACTGCTGGAGAACTGGCAACACAAGCAGGCATTACAGGATGGACACAGGGCCGTGCATTTGAGGCTGTAGCACACTGCTTTAATACGTGGCTAGGTAATCTAGGCAACGGCGAGAATATGGAAGAAACTAAAACCCTTGAGCATATCAAGGCATTCTTTGAGGCCAATGGTACAAGCCGTTTTGAGGATCTAACCGTAATCAGGCAGGCGGATGGGGAAGTGTTACGGCAAAGGATTCATAACCGTGTTGGCTATTATGATCCTGATTCGGGCCATTACCTTGTATCAACAATCATGTTCAAAAAGGAAATGTGCATCGGCATGAATGAAGCCAGTGCTAAAAAGATTCTAAAGGTGAGTGGATGGCTTGATTGTGAAGATGGCCGTTACACCAAGCGAGTGGGCGGTAAGCTGCCTGATGGTTCACGTCCAACCATGATGCATTTTAAGGTCGATGCTATACAGAACTTTAATAATGAAATCTAGAAATGATGATTATTCATTGTGACGAGTGTGACGTAATGCTTTATTTTGATAATAAGACACTGTTATATATAGTATTTACCATGTCACACTTTTTATTTATAGCAATATTTAACAGTGTGACGTGACTGTGACGAGTGTGACACATATTCTATCTCAAGAAAAAACGTCACACTTGCATGTCACAGTGTCACAATTTAAATCAGTTAGATTACTTAATGAATGTGACGTATTTTTATTAGATAAATATATATAAAACATGATCTTAATTAGATGCGTCACAAACGTCACACTTGTCACAGTGAAAAAGACATATATGGGGTTGGAGAAAGAGAAGCCATGCAGAATCTAGATAGTGAAATCTGAAAACATTATTTATTAGGTGGGCGTAGTGGACAAGGTGGACATAGGAATAATATTAATAGCTAATATACTGTTATATATAAATATTAGTATGTCCACTTTATATCAATAGATCTATTTTAATGGGTGGATATAAGGTGGACACGATTCAACACAATCTATTCTGTCCACCTCATCTATTTTTTATGTCCACCTTTTTATGATGTAAATTGATACATAGGTGGACTAAATTAATTATTTAAAAACATATATATAGTGACCTACGTCCACTTTGTCCACCATGTCCACTTAAAAAGATACATACATATTCACCAATAGAAAAGCAGATGTTAGAATTAAATATTGTGAATTTGTTCATTAAGATTTTTAGAGTTAAATAAGTAGATTTCTGTTTCTTTAATAGGACTAAAGTAATTTCGTGGTCCCTTGTAATTCAGGGTCTGAAAGATAAGTGAGTTGAATAAATTAAGGCAAGATATGAAATTTTCTTTTTCTTCATATTTACTTGATAAATTATTACTTTTAGCTTTTGGATGAGCTACTTCATTTCTAAGATTTTTCCATGCCTCTGTTTCCTTTCTACTTAAAATTCCAGAGTCGACTAATAAAGCTAATGCTTTATTGGCTGTAATAGTTTTTAAGTACGAAATTGAATTTTGTAGCCTTTCTTTATATACGCCATCAATTTCTAAGTTTTTAATAATTTTTTTAATTTCTTTAATATCATGTTCTAAGACTTCATCTTTTATTGATTGTTTATAAATAGGAATGAATATGTCGTTTAATAAACCCTCAATTGCGGTTGTTAATGCTAGGTTAGTAATATCTTGTTCTGATTTGAACGATATCCAGACTCTACGCCATTGTGCATATATACTAAGAAAATGTTTTGGGTTTTCTTTATATAGTCGAATAGAGTTTCTCAAAATATTAAAATGATACTCTCCATCGTGAAACTCTGGATTAGAAAGATTACTTGCAATCGCAGAAACATAATTTTTCTGGAGATAAAGTTTATTTGTACTATAAAAAGTATTAACTTTTTGATTGGAGGAAATATGGTTAGAATAATATGGTTGCAATAGAATGCCTGAACAGAATCCTAAATAAAATGTTACGCAATCCAACATTAATTCAGGATTTGTACATTCTTCAATAGAAATAAAACCTGTCTTTCCATGATCATCTACGATACGAATTTTTAAATTTTCTTGATCAAAGTCAATTATGGATTCATTCCATGCAAAAGATTTACTTCCCAAGGAGGACACTACACTATTAGTTTTGTTTCTAGGAATATTGATGGTTTGATTAAATTCAATATAAAAATAATCTTTAGTATTTTTAGTAATCTCAGTTGTTCTAATTTTTTCTAATAAAATATGATGTACAGAGGATCTATGCATAGACAAAGTATGTAGTTCAATCTTAAAATCCTCTGCTTGGAATTCAATTCCATCTATAGATACTGCCTCCAAATAAATTTTCTGAGATTCATCAAAATGATCATCAGGAAGTCTTATTGACCAATTAAATTTTGGAATATTATTTTTTTCTAAGCAAATAAACTCTATGTAAAAAACACCATAATCATTAATTTTTATGATGCCGTATCCTTTTAGCACTATTCCATTTTTTTGATAAATTCTAATTTTTGGACAATGAGCTTCAAAAGAGTAATCACGTATACTTTTAAGTATTTTATCGGTAATCATATTTCACACACTTTACACAATATTATTTTCAAACAAAAATATAAGGTATTAATAGTACTTAGCAAGTTATGGTTGCAAGTTTATTTAAGATCGTCAGACAAGTACCTTTAAGAAAGGCGGTAAGGGTCTACGTATAGGCTTATTGCGTAGATGTAAATGGAAAGACCAAAGTGGCAATAAAAAAGAAGTGACAGAGATTAGAGCGGATGTACTGCAATTACTATGATGCTTATAAGCCCCTTTGATGGGCTTATGGCTATTTTTCAATGTTATTGATTTTTTTCGGATACAGGAATTCCTGTAGCGGTCAATTCACGTACTAATTTTTGTGTGGTTCTCTCCTTGAAGTTCATCTTTAATTTTTTCATTTAATTTATGCCATGAATGTATCCGCCGTATCTCGTCCACTTAAATGCAAGGCGTTGTTTGAAGGTAACAATAAATACCTAACTTAAAAGTAATACAGTTTGAACTGCATATCTGTTGATGTTGAGAGAGATAAGCGGTTTTTTATTGCATTAAAAACAATCAATTGAGGCGATAAGCCCACCAAAATAATTTTACTGTAACAATTAGAAGATATACATAGATTTAAAGTTAGCTGGGGTTAAAAATGGATAAAAGTTTAAAGAATATAAATAAGCAGATTAATAGTTTCATTGATGCTGGGAAGCAACCTGAGTTATTAATTGTAGGCTATAAGACTTATACGTCTTTAATGAGTGAAGATAGATTTGCAGAAAAAATTACTAAGGATGAAACAGATCCAATCATTCGATATTACAAGGGTATCAAAATTCAAATGGTCGCAGAAAAACATTATTTTAAAATCAAATAACTTTCAGTCTGCACAAAATTTTGCTGATACTACAGCAAGGCTCTAGCTTATTAGCAGGGCTTTTTTTATTTTAAATGCATATTTTTTGTCAGTGAAAATGTCAAAATAATTAAGATTATTATCAGTAATTTATGGCTGTATAAGTGCAGTAAAATGTCAAAGGTTTTGTCGAATTAGGAAGTAATTCTTCTGTATTGAATCAGCTAATAAAAAGCCCCCAGTGAAGGAGGCTGTTTATATTAATTTGCTGTTTGTTGTATTTGATCTGTAGCTTGTTTTTTAAACTCAGGATTGTCTTTTACCTGATACAACCATATCCCAAGTTGAAAAAGGGTCACTATGGCAGCACCAATAATACCCGCTAAAACATTTTCCCCGATTCCTTGCCAAAAGCCTTTTTTAGCAGCCTTAACAATAGCATCGTCTCTAACAGCCAATTGATACTGGGTTAGCTCATCAACTATTGTTGCACTAACAAAGTTATTAACGCTTGTTTCAGCCATTTGGCGATATTGTTGTATACGCAGATCTGAATCAGTGGTTAAGTTGAATTGTTTTAACTCATCCTCTGTTGGCTCTCGATTTGAATTTTGTGTCTTAAATTGAGCAATCCAGTCTAATTTTTCATTTTTATATATTGTGTAAGCAACCATTCCGACAAAGTCTGTGTCGGAGGTTACTAATTTTGTGAAAGTTTGATGCCTGCTCATATGAATGCTTAATCTCGGCTAAGAGTGCGAGCATAAGCACGGTTAATCTCATTTGCGGAGTAACGGCGTTTTAAAATATCTTGTTGAACACTTGCTGGCAGGCTTGAAGTATCAGCTTTTTTTCCATCAATCATGTTCTGATTAGCTTTACGAATAGATGAAAGGCTTACATTTGAAAAATGTATTTTCATAGTCGTTCTCCATATAAGCAGAGTAAAACAGCACTCTACTTTTCTTTAGAGTCTAAAAAAGCCCATTAATTTGGGCTAGATAAAAAGGGTTATTGCACTGTTACACCCTTACTAGCTCATTTTATTCTTTTAAGAATAATTTGCAATTAGTAGATACAAAAATATGCACAGATACTGACAGATATAGATTGCATTGGATTGCGAACAAGCCCCATCAAAGGGACTTATAAGCACTAAAGAAATTGCAATCCATCGGCTCTAATCTCGGTCACTTCATTTTCATTGCTACTTTGACCTTTCTTCCGTAAATCACTAATAAGCAGCGCTGAAGCAACAAACTTGCTCAATGCTGTATCTTTATCAGCTATCCATTCTCTAGGGATTAAATCGGCTATTTCCAACAATTTATCGATTGTCCGAGGATGAGCCTCTCCAAATTTGTTTTTGTAATAACGATAATTTGAGAGTTCAGTTTTAATTTTTTCAGCAGGAGTCACTTTGATAACCTTTTATGAGCCACATGCAAAAAATCATTGCATGTGGGTGTGGGAACTATTCAATACAGTGGAGTGTCACTACTGGGTATAGATAACTGTTTCTTTGACAGAACGTGCTTCTGTATAAATCTCATCAGTACGTTCATTCAGTAGAATTTTGATTTCATTCTTATATTTAATTTCTTCTAAAATTTTACCTTCATCTAAGGATTCACCCATGCCCAATATGGTCTTAATCTGATCTAGGGTAAGGCCTTCTGCCTTTAATCTTTTTTCTTGCTGGCCATGAATTTCTTTCTTGCGCTGTAAGTCTTTCTCTAAAGAGGAAACTTCCGTTGTTAGTCTTTCAATATCCTGTTTAATTTGCTTCAACTCTCCTTGATTCTTAGCAATATGATGATCATAAGCTTTGACAGCTTCATCATTGCGCCGTTTTTGCTGTTCTTCTAATTGTTTATATTCTTCACATAGAATGCTATATGCGTTGTCTACAGTGGTTTGATGATCGTGGGCGGTAGACAGCAGTAACTTTGCTGTATCAGTGATAATGCCTTGATGCGCTAAGCTGGCTTGTTTTAGGGCAAGATCTGCACTTAGGATTACAGCAGTAGCTTTGGATTGATTGCTAAAAGTCATCTTTAAATACTCATGGATAAATGATGCAGTCATTATTTATTAGTTTGTTTTAGTGATTTACGAGCAGTTCCAGATCCTAAAATTGTTTTGATTCCCGTAATTTCATTTTCAATGTCCTGTAGATCCTGTTCAAAATCTAGATTTGAAAGTTTCCTTAACAGCTTGACCTGTTTTTTCATTAATTGATCCAGCTCTGCACATGCGAGATTTGCAAAGTTAGATCGGGCGTTCTGGCTTGAGGCCTTTTTTCCATCTTCTGTTGTTGGTCCGGTGGATTTAAGCCACGGCTTATTTTGCATAATCCGTTCACGTTGCTTTCTCCTACGTTCAGGTGTCCAGCTGTTTTTATAATTGGGAGAGGTGGTCATTCTGTGTCAATTCCATAGCCAAACGAACTAAATAATAGGTCTAAAATCTGACGTTAAAAATGACTAGTTCCATTGCCTTTAAGTTAATGAATTATATATAAATATTTTTTAGTGGTTAAACGTCAAAAATAATGTCATTTTGATCAAAAAAAAGGGATTTTGTTTTTAGTGTTAAGTCAAAAATGACTACCTACATGGGAACGCTAGTTTTAGTACATCCATTTCCAAATAAACAATTCTATTTGTATTCATCCATTCATTAAAACTGATGCGGTAATCTTCTTTTAAATTCAGTTTTTCACCGTTTTTTTCCATTGAGCTGGTTAAGCACTTTGTACCTCTTTTCCAGCAATAAAGTAATTTACCGCTATCAATTAAATACTTTTCTATCCTATCTAGGTGCACAGAATCTAAAGCAACTACTTCTGATACACAATTACGCCATTCAGTTAAAGTGACCTTTGCATATTTTGTTGGACTGTTGAGAATTATATGTTTTTGGTATTGCATTTCTAACAGGTACAGATAGGCATTAAAAGCACGTGCTTGGCAATCAGCTTCATACAAAATAGAGAAGTATTTTTCCAGTTTTCCTAATCCATACTTGAATTGAGTTTGTATTGGCTCAGGCATTTTTTCATAGCTAATCTTATCTATACTGATGCCTTTATCTGGTGTGTATCTGATGATACCGCCGTGTTCTTTAATCAGATCGGCTAAGCGTTTTGTGTTCTGGAGTGAGTAAAGAAATGACTTTTCACTTGCAACTTTATAACGCTTGAGCTTTTTAAGTTCTTTCTCAATTTGTTCAGGTGTTTTTAGCTTCTTATTTTTATCTGAATCTTTTATATCAACGGCGTTATTTACATCACTCATCGTATCTACTTCCTATCTAATAACTTGGCAACATTGTAACGAAGCTGCTAGTTATCATTTTTAGGGAAGACCAATCTATTATATTGTTTAGAGGGCTTAGGCAGAAAATGTAAGAGTGTGGTAGGTGTAAAACCTCACTTTCTAGACTAAGTGGAGGGTAAGGGGGCTAAATAATAATAGGGATAAGTGTTGAGTAATATACTTTGAGTTGTACTCCCGATATAGCAACCAAACCCGAAGAAATGGCCCAGCAGCAAGTAATTTGTATCCCCACGTGTATCCCTTGTTTTTAATTTAAAATTTTATAATTAAATAACAGTTACTTATGAGTCGAGTTCAATTGTCGCCACCCCACCAAAATTCAATTCAGAGCTGTTCGACTGAATGTAAAAAAGCCCTTAAACTCAATGTTTAAGGGCTTTTTTATTGGCTGTATTGTCCGATACTGTCCTAAGCGATTTGACCCTATTTTTGCTTTGTGTGGGTCAATATTGGGACAATTTGACCCACTAAATAAGTTTAATTAAGTGGGACAAAAATATGTCACTAACTGATGTGATGTGTAAAAAAGCACAGCCTCAAGAAAAACAGTATCGCCTTTCTGATATTAATGGTCTCTCTTTGCGAATCGATCCGAATGGGAAAAAATATTGGTCTATTCGATATACGGAAAATGGGCAAAGGAAGTCAAAAGCATTAGGTGTATATCCCGAGCTGAGCCTAAAACGTGCAAGAGAGATGGCTCTTGATCTAAGGTATAAACTCAAAAATACGGTTGAGGCCGAAGTGATGCAGCCTTTTTTTCAAGAGGTTGCAGAAGATTGGTTCAATAATCAAAAAGAAACATGGTCATCTAAACACATTAGCAATGTTCGAGCTTCTTTAGATGAGCTTTATATTATTCTTGCTAATAAACCTATTAACCAAATTCAAGCACCTGAAATTTTGCAGATCATAAAAAAGATTGAGGCACGAGGCTCACTTGAAGTGGCTAAACGTACTTTGTCTCGTTGTGGGATGGTCATGAAATATGCCATAGCTCATGGATATCGTTACGATAATCCTGCGGGTGATTTGGTTTATGCGCTGAAAAATAAGCGTGTAAAAAATTTGGCATCGTTACCTGCTTCAGAGATGCCTGAATTTTTAAGAAAAGTCAGAGATTACCCAAGTGATGCACAGACCCATCATGCCATTATCTTAATTATGCTGACAGGCGTGTGATGTGTGCTGAAAAAAACGTAGGCTTTAACTTGGTAAACTATAGATACTCATTAGGAGTTTACCATGAGCAAAAAGCAAAAAAATTATACAGCTGAATTTAAGGCTGAAGCGATCAAAACTATTGAGTCCAATAATGGTAATGTCTCAGAAACAGCAAGACAACTTGGCATTTCAATGCAAACCCTTTCAAATTGGTACAATAAAGCCAAAGCAGGAACATTGGTGGGTACAAAACAATATTCGCCTGATCTAGTTGCTCTGCTTGAAGAAAATAAAAAACTAAAACAACAGCTCAAAATTACTGAAATGGAAAGAGAATTCCTAAAAAAAGCAGCGGCGTACTTTGCCAAAGAAAGCCAGTAAGGTACGCATATATGAAACAACACAGAAATACATATCCAGTTGTCATGATGGCTCACTTGCTCGACGTTTCAGTATCACGCTTTTATGACTGGTTGAAGCAAGGTTTAAGCAAAAGAGTTATACAAAGGAATCAACAGACGATATTGGTCAAAATAGCGCATCAGGAAACCAATGAAAGTTATGGCTATATTCGTTTAACTAAACATTTACAATCACAAGGGATAAAAGTCAGTGAGTATGCAGTCCGTTGTATTAAAAAGCTAAATCAATTGTATTGTAAGCGTCATAAGCGCTTTAAAAGAACGACGAATAGTGATCACAATCGTAGTATTTACAATAATTTATTAGAGCAAAACTTTAAAATAAATCACCCAAACCAAGCATGGGTAAGTGACATTACCTATATTTGGACTGCTGAAGGATGGCTGTATCTGGCTGCTTTAAAAGATCTCTGTACCAAACAAGTAGTTGGCTATAGTTTAAGTGATCGGATGACGACACAGCTTGTTTGCAATGCACTCAGTATGGCTATTCGCAATCACAAACCACCTCAAAACTTAATTGTTCACTCTGACAGAGGCAGTCAATATTGCAGTCATGAATATCGCAATATACTTGAAAAATATGAATTTCAGGGTTCGATGAGTAAAAAAGGAGACTGTTATGATAATGCACCGATTGAGAGTTTTTGGGGCATACTCAAAAATGAATTGATTCATCATCGTAGTTATAAAACTAGGGAGGAAGCAAAAGCAGATATTACAAAATACGTAGAGCTATTTTATAATCAAAGTAGAATTCAGAAAGGTCTGGATTTTAAGACACCGAATCAAATGGCAGAGAGTTTTTATAAGTCGGCTGCCTAGAATCTCCCAAGTGGAAGTCTCCTGCAATTTCAGCACACATCAAACCAGCCAAAGCAGAATAATCGGCATATTTTAGTTTCCTTTATTATTTGACGGGCTGACCATATAGGTTGTTGTGAGAGTCGCCTTCTTTTACAAACCAGATGATTAATAGAATGATGCCTATAATCGGAACGAGACTGATTAAATACCACCAACCAGATTTCCCCGTGTCATGCAGTCGTCTGACGGATACTCCCGTTTGAGGCAAGGCCATCCCGATTAAGTACAGGGCATAAAACAGTACCTCTGTGCCAAAGATATAATCTAAGCCCATCGTGGTTATGGCACCAATTAAGTAGAATAAAATGAAATACCAGTATTCTTGTCGTCTTGCTCGGCCATTAAAATTGACATAGTTTTTCATGCACTTTAAAAACCAGTCAAAAGGGCTGTCCTGCGCTGCATTTTTTTCATGCAGTTGCTGAATGATGTTATTTGAACTTGAAGCGTGGGGTAGGGCTGTATAGATGCCGATCGCATTCGCCTCAGCATCAATATCAAAATCGACCGCCATTCCGCGTTGAGGTGGGCGCTGTTCTTTCCATTCACTGCCTATGAATGCATAGCGTTTCTGGTCGTTGCCAGAAATAATCCCCGAATTAGTTTGAATTGAAAAATCTAGAATCTTGCCTTGCATAAGTTCACCCTGTTGTGTGATTTATCTGTTGTTGAGTAGGCGCAGAAGTTAAAAGTTAAAGGTGTAGACTCCTGTGTCTGTTTCTACATTGATTTCTTTAACGGCATGGAAATCACAGGTGATATGGGCACGCACAGCTTGCCCGAATTGCAATGAACCATGTCCAGGCCAGCTCCGATACCAGAAGCGCGGTGCACAGGTGTTGCCCCGATTAACGGTCACATTGAGAATAGTGACTTGGTCAGCAATTGCGCTAACATCTAGCTGTAGGTAATTGCCGTTTCCCATTTTTGCGGCATGTTCATTGAATTGCTCACTCAGATGAAGTTCGACAGGCGGCTCATCAGTGCTTTGTATGAACTCGTCGCTAGCCGTCTCTGGTTCAGCAGGGATATCTTCAGTCGTGACTTCAGAAATATCCTGACTTGCAATATCTTGAACAGGGGCCGTCTGCTCACTGTCTTGAGATGGCTGCTTGGCAGTGGATTGAGGATCTTGATGGCAGGCCGAGAGCAATACGGCCATAAATAAAGTCACTGTTATTTTTTTCATGATTTCCCCCGATAACTTTTTTAGAGCCGTCAAAGATCGAGACGAGTAAAGTCGCTTCGTCTTCTGATGGCTTTGGTTGAGTTATTAAATTGATTTCAGTTGATTAGAATGAGACTGAAAGCAAGGTTAAGCAGGGCGAAGCTGTATTGGGTTTACAAACACGGCTATGGTGGGAATGTAGTAAATACTTTGAATCAGAAATGAATTTAGTCATGGTTATGACTCCTTTGGCTATGAAAGAAGTTTCACCACATTACTGCTAAATAATGGTGGCGAAACGAAAAGGGGTTAGCAGACTGATAGCCAAAGGATCAGCACACCCGAAGGTGTCCCCCTCCCGTTCCGCCGCAGAGGGGGCACGCAGGGATACCCACCAAAAAGATAAACTTTTTAGTGTATGGCTAAACGGTCTGCTAAAACCGACTGACCATGAGGGTCAGCCTGCACAGGATAAGGTTTGATATACATCAGTGTCAAGCGTATCAAAAGATTGAAATTACTGATCCTGCAAAATATAGACAATGAGGAAATTCAATCCATTTACAGTCAGTTGGCGTGAGTCAATTTCTGTTTTGAATAGAAAAAATGATGCGGCGCCTAGCTGTTATGTAAGAGCATGCTTCACAGAAAATCACGGTCATCATCCAGTGAATTTCTATTGGTGTTCTTGCTCCTTAACAACAATCCCATTTCATTGGAGAAGTGACATGAACAGTCTAGTTACCGCACATAATATAGAGCCTACAGCAACAGAATTGGCTGTACAGCCAAATGAGAGAATTATCCGTCTTAAACACGTTATAGAGCTAACAGGTTTATCACGTTCGACGATTTACGACCGATTGAATCCAAAGTCGAAACGTTACGATGCCAGCTTTCCAAAATCAATCAAGTTAGGTGCAATGCTTAAGATCGGTGCGGTTGGATGGGTTGAATCAGAAATTCAAGCGTGGATTAAACAGCGAATCGAGGAAAGAAGTCGCCCACTGTTAAGTTGAGTGCAGACGCATAATTCAACGCTTGATTTCCCCCCTGATTTTAAAACCAAACAACCCTGAGCAAAGCCTTATCATCTCTATCATTGAGCAAAATTCTTAAAAGATTTATGGGTTGAATAAAATACCTAAAACATTCTGGTACTTATATAATTTATATATGAACCTATCCTACACATGATCTAGATCAGAATGCTGATTGAATCAAGGTGTACCTTGAACAGGTTATGCATGATCAAAGATAAAACCATGTCAAGGAATCTAGAGATTCAATTCTCATACTTCTTTCCTTATCGCCTGAGCGATGAATACAAGATATCTGTACTTGTTCAATCCATGACTGAATCCCTTTGAATATTTAATCAACAGATGCCTAGGTGCATCTGAAGGCACAGTCATGTCTGCGATTTGGCGGTAGTGGATAGATAGAACAATAGAGGTGACAGGGCGCTCAATCTTTAACGAGAGTTCCTATGATTAATTTAAATAAACAAGATTTACTCAAACAGCTGTCACAACAGGACTATGAACAATGGTCTCATGACCTGATGATCATCAAACGAGTGGTTACAGAGATTGCAAGCTTTAAAAAATTTAGAGATATATTTGATAGCCGTGAGTACTATTATTTCCCATGCTATCAACAAGGCAGATCAAGATTCCGTTATAGTGAGGTAGGGAGGCTTTACGATAACCTGCGTGATTTGGCCAATGATTTTTTCTATGCGATCTCAGTGGTGAGAAAGATAGATCGTTATTATCCGCTTGAATACTATCCTTTGCATTTACGAATATTTATGGATTGCGTAGAAGCGGAACGATTAACACGTACAGCTTATGATCCTGCCGATATCTCTCCTTATTTTGCTAATCGGTTGAATGATTGCGCCTTTGATATATATGAGCAAATAAGACTGCCTGAAAATAAGATTGCGTTAAAACGAGCCAAAGAACGGGCTTCACGTCAGAAATGCAGCGCGGAAGAATACATCGATCAGCTGATCTTGCATTATTCCCGTTTGATTGCAGTGCGTGTTGATTTTGGCTACAGCGAAAATGCAGATACGAGCTATGAGCTGATCTGCGAGCATCTGGATGTACTGCTGCGTTATTTACGCGAGAAACATGATGGGGATGCGCAAGTCGGTTATATCTGGAAACTCGAATATGGGCTAAAGAAAGGCTATCACTTACACATGATGATCTTTCTAGATGGTTCGCGGGTACAGGAAAGTATTAGCCATGGCAAGATCATTGCGAATCATTGGGTAGATGTGATTACTGAGGGAGAAGGCGTTGCATTTAATTGTAATGCGGTCATGCAGAACTATCAGCGCAATGGGATTGGGCGAGTGGATTACCATAATGCAGCTAAGATCAGAGATCTCAAATTCGCCTGCCAATATTTGACCAAATATGATGAATACATCAAGTTGGTACATTATGGCTATCAAGTCAATCAATGCTGTGATGATCCAAACCAAAAGCGGGCCTTCCCAAAGTTTAATCGGTTTTTTGGCAGAGGCAAACTGCCAACCTATATTCCTCACTTAGGACGGCCAAGACGTAAGGGGATATAACGCATTGTATTGATCTTCTCATTCCATCATTAAATCTGCAATGTGCCTATGATGGGCACATTGCAGATTATTTCAGATACATATTATTGCCATGAATACATTTACTCATTTGGAGAACACTCATGGCACATCAACTTGAACAAATGGCTTATGTCGGTGAAACCCCTTGGCATGGCTTAGGTAACCCACTCACCCAAAATCAACCGATTGAAGTCTGGGAACAACAGGCCGGTATGGACTGGCGTATTGAATCGTCCGATGTCAGTTATATGGCTAAAAATGATCGTGGGCAAAACATCATTATGCCATTTGAGGAACAACGGGTGTTATATCGCTCTGATAGCCATGCACCTTTATCCGTGGTCAGTCAGCGTTATCAAGAAGTTCAACCACTTGAGATTTTAGAGTTTTACCGTGATCTGACTGAACAATCAGGCTTTGAACTGGAAACCGCAGGCGTGCTGAAAGGTGGTAAGAAGTTCTGGGCTTTAGCCAAAACTGGGCAGACCTCTGCTTTAAAAGGTAAGGATGTCAGTAATGGCTATATTCTCTTAGCGACTGCCTGTGATGGAACCCTTGCGACCACGGCACAATTTACTTCCATTCGCGTGGTATGTAATAACACTTTAGCCATTGCCTTACGTGGACAGGCATCAAGTGCAGGTGTGGTAAAAGTTCCACACAGTACCAAGTTTGATGCAGAAAAAGTAAAACAACAATTGGGTGTTTCAGTCCGTGCATGGGATGAACACATGTATGAAATGAAACAGCTCAGTCAACGTAAAGTTAGCCAACAAGAAGCAGCAGCTTATTTTGATGCGGTGTTTAACAACACCAGCTTAAGCACTACAGAACAGGATGAAGGGATTATTCAGTTTTACCGTAATGTCGCACAAGCACAGAGTAATAGCGCAGCCAATAAAACTGAACCGAATGGCCGTGCGATGTCGAAAGTCATGACCATGTTTAATGGGCATGGCCGCGGAGCGGAACTCAGTTCAGTCAAAGATACCGCCTATGGCTTACTCTGTTCGATTACGGAATTTGCTGATCATGAACGTCGTGCCATGAGTCAGGATCACCGGCTTGATTCAGCATGGTTTGGTGCAGGGGCAGGACTGAAGCAACGTGGCTTAGAGCAGGTGTTAAGAATGCTTACTTAAGCTTGAGCGCTCTCTACCGTACAAGCCACCGATCAAGTTAGCGTACAAGCTGATATATCCATCATTCATACTCACAAAATTATCTTCGTTATTCCATCAAAAGCTGTGTCTTCGGACACAGCTTTTTTATGCCCAAATTTTAATAAAATACAGGAATATACAAAATGAATACTGCCATTTCAAATTCAGTCATAGCAAAGATTCAAACACATATTCAACCCTTTACAGCCCCAAAACTGTTTAGCGCGAAACGCTTTGTCGATACCCGAAAACTCAGTCAAGCCGAATGGCTGGAAATCCGTAGACAAGGTATTGGTAGCAGTGATTGTGCCGCTGCGTGTGGACTCAATCCGTATATGTCGATGTTGGAACTGTGGATGATTAAAACAGGCCGGGTTAAACAAAGCATCGAAGATGAAAGTGAAGGCCATGCACCATTGTATTGGGGCAAGCAGCTGGAACCATTGGTAGCACAGTACTACAGCATGCACACCAAGCATAAAGTCAGACGGGTCAATGCCGTACTGCAACATAGAGATGCGGATAAACACTTTATGCTCGCCAACTTAGATTATTCCGTGGTGGGAAATGCTGAAGTACAAATTCTGGAATGTAAAACAGCAGGGGAATATGGCACTAAGCTGTGGCGCGATGGCGTGCCTTTATACGTGCTCTGCCAAGTTCAACATCAATTGGCAGTGACAGGCAAGCAAGCTGTGCATATCTGTGTCTTACTCTGTGGACATGAAACGCGGATCTTCAAAGTCACACGTTCAGAATCGGTGATTCAACATATCGTCAATGCCGAGCGTTACTTCTGGGAATGTGTAGAAAAGGATATTCCACCCGATGCAGATGCAAGTCGTTCAGCAGCGAAAGCCTTACAACAACTGTATCCAGAACATGTACCCCTCAGTACCACGGATTTATCGGAAGATGAAACTGCCAATCAACAGTTTGCACAACTGATTCAAGCGCGTAACCAGATTGAAAAGCAGCAACAGCAATTCGATCAACTCAAGCATCAGCTGCAAGCCAAGATGCAACAGGCCGAACGTGCGGTATTTCAAGCAGGGTCAGTGACGTGGAAAAAGTCTAAGGACTCAATCAGCCTAGACAGTAAAGCTTTACTCAAATTACATCCTGAAATGTTGACGCAATTCCCACAAAGCAAACCGGGCACACGGCGTTTTAACATCTATACAGATGATGACTAAAGTGAACTTAGCTCAAGTCATTTAACTGCAAAGCGATTTAACGTCATAACGATCCTATGCCAAACAGCATGGGATTTTTTATGTATTCGATTTTTTAATTTCAAACCAAACATCAATCAACATGAGAGGAAACCCCATGATTAAAGGTCTCGCAATTACCCCACCCATATTGGGCAGAATCAGTATCGGCAAGATGGTGGAGAAGAACGGCAAGCGTCTGCCTGAAAAAGATGATCAATTTACCATTACCAGTCAAATCCAAAGTAAGGATGGCTGGATCAAACATCCTTTAGATGAACAGCTTCGTGCCAAAGCACCGAATCAAAAACTCAGAACCATCCCCGTGCGGATGATCTTTAATGATCCTGAACTGAATTTACGAGCTGAGTACAGTTTGTTTGATCGACAGACAGGTCGACCAGTCTGTGTAGGCAATGGTGAAACTTGCCAGCGCTTAACCCAACAAGGGGTAGAGCAACATCCATGCCCATCGCCTGATTTATGTCCACTGGCTCAGGGCGGAAACTGTAAACATTATGGGCGATTGCATGTCAATTTAGATGAATCAGATGAATTGGGGACGTTTATTTTTAGAACCACAGGTTTTAACAGTATCCGAACTTTAGCTGCACGCTTGGCTTATTACCATGCGGCTTCGAATGGGCTGCTTTCATGTTTGCCATTACAACTAACGCTTCGAGGAAAGAGCACCACTCAAAGCTATCGAACCCCAGTCTATTACGTGGATCTCACTTTACGAGAAGGTATTAGCTTGAATGATGCGATTGTTCAAGCTAAGCAGATAGATGAAGAGAGTAAGGTCGCAGGGTTTTATCAAGAAGCTTTAGATCATGTTGCAAGACAGGGATATGGTAATGCGAAGTTTGAGATGAATTCTGAGGAGGGTGTAGATGTCGTTGATGAGTTTTATGATAAAGAGGGAAATCAACAAGATCACGTTCATGATTTACCGAATGTTCAGAATATTCAACATGAATTGAAGCGGAGTGTCAGGGCTGTGAAATCCTAAATGTAAAATTTTATGTCGAAGCCCTATCATCTGAGCGAATACCGCTCGCATCAATGATCAGGAGTAAACATCATGAATGCGTTTGTTGGTGAAACTTTTCAAATGAATCAGCTGATTAGTATCAAAGAAGTTATTAAGTTTGTTGGTGTTGGTAGATCAACCATTTATGAAATGATGGACGAGTTTTCACCGTACTATGATCCAACTTTTCCAAAGAGAGTTAAAATTACTCAAAACAGGATTGGTTGGTCAGCTTGGGAAATCAATCAATGGATTGAGGCTAAGTTGGCTACTCGCTAACAAGATGGGAGTTTCGGCTCCCTTATTTTTTATTGGGGAATGACTATACATTCGTTAAAGATTTGGACTAATCCATCTAAGTGCCCGTAAAATCCTTCAATATTTGCTTGAATCCAGCGCTCTTGAGATTCGATTTGAGACCAATCAACACCATAACCACAAGAGGCGAGAAGGTGTTCAAAGAAAATACGTTGTGTACGTCCATTACCTTCACGGAATGGATGTATGACATTTAGTTCGCAATAGAGGTCAGCAAGCTGAATAATGAGCTGTTGCTGTTCAAGATATTGAAAATAATTTTGAGATTGAAGTTGTTTAAAAAGCTTATTGGCTTCAACTTCAATACGGCTAAAGGTACAAAAGCGTGTTTCACCTTTGGAGATGTCAACCTGTCGAAGCTTACCAGCCCATTCATAAAGGTCTGAAAATAATGAGAAGTGTATATTTTTGAGGTATTGGAGATCGTATGGTGGCTCAGCATATTCAATGAGTAAGCTGGCATATTCAGTTAGCTCTAATTCGGCTTGCTCCAAAATTTTTTCATCTTGGATATGCAGTTTGTTTTTGAGAGTATTTGAGTTTGGATAACAGTACAGGCTGTCTCCCATTTCACCATATTTATCCATCAAATCACCGAATTATGATTCTGAAAGCTTTTTATATTTTTGTATAATTTGGTCTTTGCTTAAATTTGAAGGGGGTGTTGCAGGAGAAAGTCCTTCAAGTTTTAGGCTAGCCCGATAATTCTGTAGCCGTGTTGCTTGAATATATATTTTTTTCTGTTCAATTGTCTTAAGCACGTTTAGGCTCCTTAAGTCAGAAAATTTTAATCAGTATATCAGATTTGATTTATACCAAATGATAGCAATGGAAATTTAATGAATGAAAACGTTGTTGCGTTTAAAGTGTGACTGCGACAAGTCATGTCTTTAACCACATATTTTTAGATGAAAAATCTTTAATTTTCGGTAAACTAGTCACGCTTTATCTTTAATTTTCGGATTTCAAAATAATGACGCAAGTGCAGCTGCATGCCTAAGATGATTAATGGGCAGAATGTTCAAGATGCTTTTGCTGAATTTTGGGATGCAGAAAAAGAACAGGCATATCAATAGCTCTGTGAAGAGGAAAACCTTAAATCTGAGCAAATGAAAGTTGTTTTGGATAATTACGAGTTTACGAAGCGATTACCTCGAAAAGAAGAGTTGAAAGAGTTGCCTAATTACAAAGTGAGGTTATTTGAACGGGATAATGTATTTACCAATTTGTTGGTGAAGACACGACAGTTGATTGAGAAGTTTTATGTGGGGTTGTAGCTCGTTTATTAAGCCTAACCCTCTTCTAAATGAACATATTAAAAATTAAGAGCCAAATGGCTCCTAATTTTTATTAATAAAATGCATTTGTTGTAATCGTGCTAATACCGTTTCAGAAAATGGCTGCCAATAATTCCAAGACTTGTATTTTGTATTGTAGCGACCGCCACCTTCATTACGCCATTGTTTAAATACTGCAATCAGTTCGGGGTTGTAGGTGCAATTGACTGACAGCATTCCGCCAGAAAACTTACGTGCATGTACCCATATTCCATTAATTGTAAATTGGTAGTCTTCCCATACAGTTGCTGTGGAATTTTCAGTGAGTTTGAGTAATGGAGTAGATTTTAGCTCCACAAGCGAATGTTGATCTGATATTGAGTCAATAATTTGGGCTTTTGGTACTTCAGGATATAACCATGTTTTATGCTCCAAACCTTCAAGAATGAGTTTTTTCGCCTCATTGCTTGGAATAAGCATATCTGATTTAAGTAATCCTGATAAATCGATTTCAATTGTTTTAACATTCATTGTTTTAATAATTTTTAATTTTTCTGCATCAAGAAAATGTGTAACAGCAATTTCTATAAAAATGGGTTCACCATCAATGTAGCAAGCCAAATCAGGACGAATTAAGCCAAGGTGAAACTCAGGAATAATCTGCTCAAAAGCCCACCAAGTTGCATCGACATCTGACATCGGTACTTTGGGCAATGTTATACCCATAGCGTCAATAACCACTTGCTTGGCATATTTATGCAGCACGCTTTCAGGGTGAATTGTACAACTATCTTGATTGTTGGCATGGGCAAAGTGATGTTCTTTGATGTTACCTTTGCGGGCTAAAACAGTTTCACCACATTCAAAACAGATACAGTTACAAGCAAGTCCGCGAACTGCATCCGTAATATGAATCAAATTTTTATTTTCGTTTAAAGCAATAAACATAGTCACTTTATTATTCCTTAAGAAAGTTAATTTACTCCCTCATGATGCTTGTGGTTTAATCGCTCTAACACCGTATTTAGGGGTGGGATACGGCTATGTGGGGGTATAAGTGACTGATAATAAATTACAAGTTTTTAAAAAACTAGAACATGAACTGGCTGATTTTCTACGCACAGGTAAGGCATATGAGTGTTTGAAGGTCATGTGTGCTGACTCAATCGAAGCACTTCAGAATGGTAATTGGGAAAAAGTGACCTTTACCCGTTGGAAGCTTAAAGCTCGCTATGAGGGGAGTGCTCAAGCTGCCGATGAAATTGATCCAAAGGAATTACAAAAGTGGATTGATGATAAAAAGCTGAGTATTGTGCTGAATAATATTATTCAGGCGGAGCATAAACCATTTCAGGATTTAGATTATTGTCCTGTGATTCGGAGCAATGAAACCAGAGGGGGAAAAGGTAATGAAAAACTTTATTGGCTTGATATCGAAGAAAAACAGGAAGATGCTTCAGGCTTCTCAGTAGACCAAAATTTAGATGGACTTAATGAGATCAACTATACGGATCAAGTGGAATATCATCGTAAAGATCCCTCGACAATTAAAATTTCTTTATTTTACAAACTATTTTTTAAGCATGGGGAAATGAAGAATAAAAGTTGGAAAGGATTGGTACTCATTACGTTGATCTTTGCATCGGTGATTTTTTGGTTATTATATTTGATTGCAGTAGGTCTAATACTTGTTCGAGAAGGACAAAGCTTTACATCATTTAATTTGTTGCTTTTATTCGGTGTTGTCGGTTTTACATGGCTATTATGGAGATATCAGTTTATTCCTATTTGGAATTTACCAGAACATCGAGTAATTAAAGCTCCGACCGTATTTTTAGCTTTATCTGAATTAGATGCTGAAATAGAGATGTATCGAGATAAAGATCGAAACCAGATTACACGCTTTACCAAATTTACCGCGACTTGCCCAATTTGTACGGCCGATATTGTTTTAAGGGAAGGCAAACCATATCAAGATGCACCTTTAGTTGGACGTTGTGTTGAAAGCCCATTTGCTCATGTATATAGCTTTGATCGAGTAACGATGAAGGGCAGACAAATTTCTATATAAACTGTTGGAATACGTTAATTGGGTCTAGCTTGGGTCATATTGTTTTGATTAAATTGGTAAAATTGATATAATTCAAGTAATTATGGTGTTGGTTCAACTGACACCATCTCCAAGAAATTATACTCTCCAAAGATATTTATATCGGATAATTCTAAGAAAGTATTTATATCTACTTTCTTAGAATTAGTGTTTTTTTAAGCAACTTGCAGATCTGCTGTAATTAAGTCCACGCCAGTAGCTTTTTTAATTTGTTCTAGACTGACATCTGTGGCGAGTTCGAGCAGTTTAATACCATCAGCTGTAACATCTAAAACCCCTAAATCTGTAATGATTCGGCTGACAACGCCTTTACCTGTTAAAGGCAATGAACAGTGTTTTAAAATTTTCGGACTGCCATCTTTGGCAGTATGCTCCATTAATACAACAATATTCTGTACGCCTGCAACCAAGTCCATTGCACCACCCATACCTTTGACTTTCTTCCTCGGAATCATCCAGTTGGCTAAGTCGCCACTTTCGGAAACTTCCATTGCCCCTAAAATTGCGATGTTGACATGACCGCCACGAATCATGGCAAAAGATTCTGAACTGGAAAAAAATGCTGCACCTTTGCGTGCGGTTATGGTTTGTTTACCTGCATTAATTAAGTCTGCATCTACAGTTTGTTTAGTGGGAAATTCACCAATCCCCAATAAACCATTTTCAGATTGTAGCCAGATGTTCATATTGTCTGGAATATAATTGGCAACTTGTGTCGGCAGGCCAATGCCTAAATTAACATAAAAACCATCTTTCAGTTCAAGTGCTGCGCGCTGCGCCATTTCTGTACGTGTCCATGCCATGGTTTATGCCTCCACTGTTTTAAGTGTTTTCTGTTCAATATGCTTTACAGGTGCTTCATTTAAGACAATACGGTTGACATAAATGCCTGATAAATGAATGTCGTCTGGGTCAAGCTCACCAATTTCAACAATATATTCGACTTCCGCCACCGTTATTTTTCCAGCCATTGCACATTCGGGATTAAAGTTTCGAGCCGTTTTTCTAAAGACTAAATTACCGGCTTTGTCAGCTTTATAAGCTTTAATTAATGCAATGTCTGCCGTTAAAGTCGGCTCTAAAATAAATTCTTTACCGTTAAAATGACGTACTTCTTTACCTTCTGCAATCAGCGTTCCTACGCCAGTTTGGGTATAAAATGCAGGAATACCTGCACCACCAGAACGTAATTTTTCTGCTAAAGTGCCTTGCGGTGTAAGTTCGACCTCTAATTCGCCACTCAGAAATTGGCGTTCAAATTCTTTATTTTCTCCCACGTAAGAGGCAATCATTTTTTTAATTTGCTTGGTTTGTAATAATTTACCTAAGCCAATTCCATCTGTTCCCGCATTATTTGAAATACAGGTTAAGCCTGTTACGCCTGTGTCTTTTAAGGCATCAATTAATTTTTCGGGTATACCACATAGGCCAAATCCCCCGACAGCGATACTTTGGTTGTTGCTGGCAATATCTGCTAAAGCCTCATGTGCACTGGCTACGACTTTATTCATCCGATGAACCTTTATTTTCCTAGATATTTTTATTATTAGCATTTGGCAACATTTTTTAGAAATTGATTATTTTTAATGAACAATGAAAAAAAATCATTAATTGTGGAATAGGAAATTACCAATGAAATTATTTTTATATTCACCTAAGTCACATCAATCTACTTATAGATGATGCGTACTATTGATGAGGAAAAAATGGATGGGTTAATATCATGTCGATAAATTCAGAGGAGATATGCGAAAGCTGAAAGTCCTTTTTATAAATAATCCCCAACTGTAATTGCACGTTGACATCTAAAATTTCAAGGACAGCAATTTTTTTCAAGTCTATACATTTTTGAAATTGCCGCGGAATGACACTGACCCCCATGCCATTCGCCACAAAATGAGACAGCGAGCTGATTTGGTGGCATTCCACTTTTAAATCTAGAATAGTGTTATTTTCAAAGCATTTTTTTTCTACAATATGTCTGATGATGGATGGATTTTGCAGGGTAATAAAGGGTGAAGCACATAATTCATGCCAAGTGACGTGTTGCAAATTGGCGAAGGGATGATTTTTCGGAACAATGGCTATAAAGTTTTCTTGAAACAAGGGCTGAAAATTGAGTTGTTCACAAAATTCGGGCTGAAAGCAAATGCCAATTTCAAAAATCCCGTCTTGAACATTTTCAATGATTTTTTCATTGGGCACATCATGAATTGAAAAACTGATATTAGGATGGTGCTTTGCAAATTCATGTATTACCGCAGGTAGTACAGCATGCGTTGCAAAAGGCATAGAGGCAATATTTAAGGTTCCGCGGTTTAATTTAAAGCGCTGTTTGACATCTTTTTCCATATCTTCCCAATTGGCCAAGAGCTTTTTAGCATAAGGAATTAAAGACTGTCCTTCAGCGGTCATTTCTACACGTCGTGTATTACGTTTAAACAGTTTACCACCCAACTCTTCTTCTAAAGTTTTGATGGTGATGCTAAGTGCGGACTGACTGAGATAAAGTTCTGCTGCTGCATTGACATAATTGAGGGTGCGGGCAAGCGCTAAAAAAGCTTTTAATTGTTTGAGTGTCATATTTTGGCTTTACCTACGTTATGAAATCCTATTTCTATCCCATAAATTAAAGGCTATAGAGAAAATGTCTACACAACTAAAGATACCTGAAGGGTTAACTTATTAATTCGAAATATAAAATAGCTCTAAATGAGTGTTGATGAATAGTTAATTTGAAATTCTTAAATAAATTTGTCGCAAAATGCTAAGTGTGTGTCGTCTTATGTAAAGTGGTGCGTATCTTGAGTGTTGTAGTTTGGGTAAATGCTTTTGAGCACCGAATAAAAATACAACATGGATAGGAAAATGACATTGAATAAAGCAATACGGTTTTATGAAACGGGAACACCGGAAGTCATGCGTTACGAAGATATAGACGTTGGTGAGCCTGCTGCTGGACAAGTACGACTGCGTCATGTGGCTGCTGGTTTAAATTATGCCGATACATATTTCCGTGATGGTACTTATCAAATTCCATTGTCAAATGGCATGGGGGTTGAGGCTTCTGGTGTGATAGAGGCTGTAGGTGAGGGGGTGACTGACTTTAAGATCGGTGATCGAGTTACTTATACTGGCTTTTTAAATACCTTAGGCGCCTACAGTACTGCACGACTAATTTCAGCGGATGTACTGATCAAACTTCCCGAAGGCATCTCGTGTGAAACCGCTGCGGCTATGACTATGCGCGGTTTAACATCTGCCTATCTCATGCGTCGTATTTACGATTTTAAAAAAGGTGACACGATTTTATTGCATGCTGCGGCAGGTGGTGTGGGCTTAATTGTTTCACAGTGGGCAAAGCTACTGGGCTTAACCGTCATTGGTACAACCTCCTCTGAGGAAAAAGCAGCGATTGCAAAAGCGCATGGCTGTGATCATGTCATTAACTATAGCCATGAAAATGTAGCTGAGCGCGTGCGTGAATTAACCCATGGCGTAGGCGTCAATGTGGTCTTTGACAGCGTGGGTAAAGATACCTTTATGTCATCATTAGACTCGTTAAAACGCCGTGGTTTACTGGTATGTGTGGGCACAGCGTCTGGGCCGATTCCAGACTTTAATCCAGTCCTGCTTGCGATCAAAGGTTCGCTTTATATTACCCGTCCAGCCCTAGCAGATTACATTGCTGACCCTGCTGAAAAGCAAGCTTTGGCCAATGAACTGTTTGATCATGTGCTGAGTGGCCGAATCAAAATCGAAATTAATCAACGTTATGAGCTCAAAGATGCTGTGCAAGCACACCGTGATTTAGAGGCACGTAAAACAACGGGTTCATCTATTTTCGTTATTTAAGTTTGTTATTAGAAAGGATTTCTTATGCAAATTGAACAGTTAAGCTGCAATATCGGTGCAGAACTCAGCGGTGTTCGTTTGGCGGATGCGATTCATGATGATGATTTATTCTCTGAAATCCGCACACATTTGCTCAAAAATCGTGTTTTATTTTTAAGAGATCAGGATTTGACGCGGGCAGAGCACGTGGCATTTGCTGAACGTTTTGGGCAATTGGAAGATCATCCTGCTGTCGGTAGTCATCCCGATCATCCGGGCTTAGTACAAATTTATAAAAGCCCAGACAGCCCAATTGACCGCTATGAAAATGCGTGGCACAGCGATGCGAGTTGGCGTGAAATTCCTCCAATGGGTTGCGTATTGCGTTGTGTAGAAGCGCCACAGGTAGGTGGCGATACCATGTGGACCAATATGATTTTGGCTTATGAAAACTTACCTGAAGAAATTAAAGCTAAAATTGATGGTTTACGGGCACGTCATAGTATCGAAGCCAGTTTTGGTGCAGCAATGCCAATTGAAAAACGGTTAGCATTGAAAGCGCAGTTCCCAGATGCCGAGCATCCTGTGGTGCGCACTCATCCAGAAACAGGCGAAAAAATCCTGTATGTGAATGCATTTACCACACATTTTACCAACTACCACACCAAAGAGCGCGTTCGTTTTGGGCAAGATGCAAATCCGGGATCAGCAGATTTACTACGCTATTTAATTTCACAAGCCTCAATTCCAGAGTATCAAGTTCGCTGGCGTTGGAAGCCAAACAGTATCGCTATTTGGGATAACCGCAGCACACAGCATTATGCAGTGATGGATTACCCAGCTTGCCATCGAAAAATGGAACGGGCGGGCATTATTGGCGACCAGACTTACTAAGTTTGAAAATTAAAACATTTAACTAAATTCACAATTTGAACACTATAAAGGGAGATGCACATGCAATTCTTTGATGATTCTTTGCACCCAGAAAACATGGATAAAGTGGTTATTACCGTTGCACCTTATGGCCCTGAATGGATGCCAGAAGATTTTCCAGAAGACATTCCTGTCACTATGGACGAACAGATTCAAAAAGCGGTGGAGTGCTATGAAGCAGGGGCAACTGTGCTGCACTTACATGTGCGTGAACTGGATGGTAAAGGCTCAAAGCGTTTGTCTAAGTTCAATGAACTGATTGCAGGGGTGCGTGAAGCTGTGCCTGACATGATTATTCAAGTTGGTGGTTCAATTTCATTTGCGCCCGAAAGCGATGGGGAAGCTGCGCTGTGGCTGAGTGATGACACACGTCATATGTTGGCAGAACTGACCCCAAAACCAGATCAGGTAACAGTTGCTGTCAACACCACACAAATGAATATTATGGAGCTGTTGTACCCAGAGTATTTAAAAGGTACATCACTTGAACATCCTTCAATTCAAGAAGCCTATGCAGAAATGACTGTCCCTGCGGGGCCAGCATGGTTGACCGAACACTTAAAGCGTTTAAGTCAAAATGGCATTCAGCCACACTTTCAGTTAACGGGTATGCACGGACTAGAAACTCTAGAACGTATGGTGCGTAAAGGTCTATACATGGGACCGCTGAACCTGACATGGATTGGGATTGGTGGTGGTTTTGATGGCCCGAATCCATTTAACTTCTTCAACTTCATTCATCGTGTCCCAGACGGCTGCACCTTAACTTCAGAGTCATTACTGAAAAATGTTCTACCGTTCAACACCATGTCTATGGCCATGGGGATGCATGCACGTGTGGGCAATGAAGATACGATTATTGATCACCGCGGTGAGCGTTTTGGCTCTGTGCAACAAATTCAACAAACTGTTCGTATCGCGCATGAATTGGGTCGTGAAGTGGCTTCAGGAAAAGAAGCACGTGAGATTTACCGTATTGGTGTTCAGTACAACAGTATTGAAGAAACCTTACTTGCTAATGGTATGGCACCGAACCGTAAAGCGGGTCAAAAGGGTGTTCCACAGCGTAGTGGTGAAGTTAGGTTTGACCACGAGTCGTATGAAATGAATCGTAAAGTCGGTTAACAATTCACGATTAAAAAAGTAAATGAATATAAGCCGAGTCAAATGGAATGTTGACTCAGGCTTAGTCACAAAGATGATTGTGCTGCGGATCAAGTGCAATTTTTATGAAAAATGAGAATTAGAACGTATAAGAAACACACGGAGGTCGTATGGGTGCGCATCAATATACCAGTTCTACAGATGGTTTAGATACATCGATTGACGTACCACGTAAGTATGCGTGGTTGGTTTTTGCTTTAACATTTGGCTTGCTCATTTCAGACTATATGTCGCGTCAAGTGCTCAATGCGGTCTTTCCTTTGATCAAAAGTGAGTGGGCACTCAGCGACAGTCAGCTCGGTTTACTTAGCGGCATTGTGGCCTTAATGGTGGGCTTACTCACTTTGCCTTTATCCATTTTGGCAGACCGATTTGGTAAGGTGAAAAGCTTAACCCTCATGGCTGTGCTTTGGAGTTTGGCGACTTTAGGCTGTGCCGTTGCGGAAAACTATGAACAAATGTTCATGGCACGTTTTATGGTCGGCGTGGGTGAAGCAGCGTATGGCAGTGTCGGTATTGCTGTCGTGGTTGCGGTTTTCCCTCGCGATATGCGTGCCACTTTAGCCAGTGCTTTTATGGCTGGTGGCGTGTTTGGTTCATTTCTAGGCATGGCGCTTGGCGGTGTGATGGCTGAGTATTTCGGCTGGCGTTGGGCATTTGCAGGCATGGCAGTATTTGGGCTGATTCTGGCCTTTTTATATCCAGTAATTGTGAAAGAAACAAAAATAGGCAGTACCTATCGAAAAATCCGTGCAGAACAAAAAACAGATAAGACCACCAGTCCATTACGTTCTATTTATTCCAGCCGTTCGGTCATTGCGACTTATATTGGCAGTGGTTTACAGCTGTTTGTCGGTGGTACGGTCATTGTTTGGTTCCCCAGTTATCTCAACCGTTACTATGGCATGAGTACCGATAAAGCTGGCTTAGTTGCAGCCATGATCGTATTGAGTAGTGCGTTTGGAACCATTCTTTGCGGCATGTTGTGTGACCGCTTAGGCCGAGATCGACCCGTTCGTAAAGTAACTTTAGCCATCACATTTTGCTTGATTGGCTGTGTGTTGTTATCCATTGCATTTGCAATGCCTGCGGGCAATTCACAGTTACTCATGATCTGTCTTGGGATGTTCATTGCACTTGGCACCAATGGTCCATCGAGCGCCATGGTCGCAAACCTCACACATAACTCTATTCATAGTACCGCTTTTGCGACATTAACCTTAGCCAACAATTTCCTAGGTCTAGCTTTGGGGCCTTTAGTGGTTGGTAAAGTTTCAGATCTAATCGGATTACATAGTGCGTTTCAACTGATGCCACTGATGAGCATTGCAGCTGCGGCGGTATTTTTCTACGCAAAACAACACTATGTCCGCGATATTACCCGTTTTAATGCGCAGGCAATACCGATGAATATTCAACACAACCCAGCATTAGATACGGATGATAAGTGATGACTCGTGAAATCAATATTGAAGTTTTTTTTGATTTTATTTGCCCGTGGTGCATGATCGGGAAACGTCAGTTACAGGTCGCAATTCAAAAATTACGACACAGCCATCCTGACGTCATCGTGAAACTTCAATGGAAAGGTGTGCAGCTTTTGCCACACATCCCTGTGGATGGCATTCCTTTTCATGCGTTTTATTTACAAAGATTGGGCAGTATGACCGCTGTCCGCATGCGCCAAGCCCAAGTTCGTCAGGCAGCTAAAGCGGTTTCAATTCATCTCGATTTTGACCGTATTCCGCGTATGCCCAATACGGCCAAAGCACATAGTTTTTATGCAAATGCGCGAAAAATAAGTGACGCAGCTCAGAGTGATCGGCTACTCGAAGGGCTCTATTCAGCCTATTTTCACCATTCTGAAAATATTAGTGACACTGAGGTGTTACGTAAAATTGCCACGTATTGTGGTTTATCAGAAGAAGTGATTGATGAAATTATAGAGAAACCACATACACCCTTTTTTAATACCGATACGGGTGGTAAAGGCGTGCCGTATTTTGTTTTTGATCGCAGCTTTGCCATGGTCGGTGCTCAACCGGCGGATGAACTTTATCAAGCCATGCTCGATGCTCTACTAGTAGAACGGAGAGAAATAGCATGACAACACATTTTGAAGTCCCTCAAGCCAAAGTCCCAGCTTTAGGTGAGCGTTGTTTCTTGCAAGTTGGTGATAAAACACTGGCCTTATTCAATGTTGCGCATCAGTTGTACGCCATTGATGACAGTTGCCCACACCAAGGGGCTTCCCTATGTGGAGGGAAGTTGGAAGGAAAAGTCATTCAATGTTGTGCCCATGGTTTGCGCTTTGACTTAGCCAGTGGCTACTTACTCAACTCCACTAAACTCCGTGTTGTGTCTTATCCTGTACAGAAGGTTGGAGCGCAGGTGTTGATTGTGCTAGATCACGGAGAAAAGCATGAATAGTTCAAGTCAATTTGGCCTAAGCTATGCAGATAACATTCGTCAAAAAGTACAAAATTTAGCACCGGGTTTTAGCATCAGTTTGGTGGCAGCGGCAGCAGCAAGTTTTTTATCGGAACACTATGGTGCTCCTGTGATGCTGTTTGCTTTATTACTTGGTATGGGGTTGAGCTTCTTATCGGTTGAAGGAAATTGCAAGGCAGGCATCGAATTTACCGCACGAACGGTGATGCGAATAGGTATTGCACTGCTTGGGATGCGGATTACTTTAGAGCAAATGACTGCGTTGGGTTGGCAGCCGATTGCACTAGTAATCACCTTAATTATTGTCACGATTTCAGTATCTATCATTGTTGCGAAGTTAATAGGTTTTCAGAAACTATTTGGCATGCTGACAGGTGGTGCAACCGCGATCTGTGGTGCTTCAGCCGCATTGGCTTTATCGGTTGCTTTACCGAACCATCCACAAAAAGAAAAAGCGACTTTATTTACCGTGATTGGTGTCTCGGCACTGTCAACCATTGCCATGATTGTTTATCCGATGATTGCAGAATGGTTAAATTTATCACCACAAGAAGCGGGTATATTCTTGGGTGCAACCATTCATGATGTCGCTCAGGTGGTCGGTGCGGGCTATAGCATGTCAACTGAAACGGGTGATACCGCAACGGTTGTAAAACTGATGCGGGTAGCAATGCTTTTACCTGTGATTGTTTGTGCAGCCATGATTACACGCATGCAAGGTGTGGAGTCTACAGGCCCGCGTCCACCGCTTTTACCATGGTTTGCTGTTGGTTTTTTAGTTTTGGCCTGTGTAAACAGTACAGGCTGGGTGCCTACGGTTATTCAAGGCGGTATGAATGATCTATCTCGTTGGTGTTTGGTTATTTCCATTAGTGCGCTGGGTATGAAAACACAGTTTAAAGAACTCGCTACAGTTGGGATCAAACCGATTTTATTGATGGTGGGTGAAAGTATTTTCCTTGTGGTCTTAGTACTTTTACTGATGCATTGGCTGTTTTAATTTAAGTTTCAATATCATAAAAGTTTTGCGGTCATTAGCTGAAATTTACTGTTGATTGACAAAACTTTTATGTGTGTTTGTAATAAACTATTTTTAATATTATTGGATAAAATAAGTTACTGTTAATATTTTTTTGATTAGTAGTTATCTGATTAATAGATAATTTTTTTATTACTATCTCTCCAAGTTGTGGGTGTCATTGCAAATTGACCAATAAACCATCGGGTAAAAGAACTGGGTGTTGAATAACCTAAAATATCTGAGACTTGCCCCAGTGAGTAATTCAGATTTTGTAGATAGCGGAAGACCAAAGCACGACGAACTTCGTTCATTAAAACACTAAAACTGGTTTGAGCGGCTTCTAATCTGCGCTGTAAAGTACGTACATTGATTCCATGTGTATGAGCGACTTGGTCAATGGTGGCACGGCCCATCGGTAAAAGCAGATAGATACTTTTTCGAATATCAAAAATGATGGAGGATTCGTTTTTATTTTGCAAAAGATCAATATCAAGATGGCGCTGCGCATGATTCGCCATAGCGGTGTTGGCTTGGGGGTTGGCTTTATCAAGCTCTGCCGCTGTACAGACAATACCATTAAATTCGCTACCAAACTCTAATGAACAGCCAAAGATTCGCTGATGAACCACTAGGTTTTGTGGTGCGCTATGGGTGAAATGCACGCTCAAAGGACGCCATTTTTGCGAAAGTAACATGGCACAAAAACGATGAGTAATGCCCAAAGCAAGTTCAATCGCTTGGCGGCTGTATATAGAGGAAGCGCCGATGACTCCTAGATGGATAACTACCGTATTTCCTACTTCTTCAATATACATCTCAAGCGCATTGTTAATAATATTTCGATATCTAACAATGATTTGCAGAGCATCGCGTAAAGTATGCTGATAACTCAATAGCAGACTCAATTCACCAAAGTCCGCAATTTGACGCTGTTCAGCCATATGCAGTCCGAAAGTTTCACAGCCGCTTATTTCAGCAGATTGTTCTAATAAATCAATAGCTTTGTCAACAGGTATACGCTGTTTCGGGTCATTCAGATGTGCAGGATAAATCCCTGCATTTGAAAGTAAATAGTAAGGATTTAGGTTGAATTGTTCGCTAACATTCAAATAATTTTTGAGTGCAGCCGTATGGGCAAGTGGAATCACTTTGAACTCCCTATTTTTAAAATTAACCATCCTGGTTCGTGTTTATTTATAACGAATATAAGCTGATTCTCAAAGCATTTACTGGTGTTTAAAAGTAATCAGTCATCCTAGGTGCACTTTAATCTTTATCTCCATTTTACATCAATGGCGATTGAATCCTATATATGTATTTTTATAGGTTTGTCGTCAAATGAAAAGACAATGTCGTCCTATGTACATCGAACTATGTGCCATCAATCTATTTTGGATAAGAACAATACGTCGCGAAGACGTAAAAAATAGACTTCTGAGGTGTATCGATGGAAAAAATATTTACACAGGCAACGGTTCTCATTATTCCGGGTTTGCGCGATCACGTTGCTGCACATTGGCAAACATTGCTTGAGTCGAAACTAATAAAAGTTCGCGCCGTCCCGCCAGCAGAAACAGACAAATTGAATTGCGCGAACCGCGTTGCACGCATTGAAGTAGAACTGAAAAAAATCGAAGGGCCAGTCATATTGGTGGCGCATAGTGCAGGTGTACTGATGACTGTACATTGGGCTGCTTTGCATGCGCATGATATCCAAGGGGCATTGCTGGTTACACCACCTGATTTGGCGGAAAGCTGGCCTGAGCATTATCCAAGTCCTGAGATTCTTAAAAACAAAGGTTGGAGTCCATTACCGACTCAAAAATTGCCATTTCCAAGCATTGTGGTGGCGAGTACCAATGACCATTTAGCGCAATATCAAGCCGTTGAAGCAATGGCAGAGACATGGGGCAGTCAGTTGGTCAATGCGGGTGCTGTAGGGCATTTGAACCCAGCAGCGGGTTTTGGCGATTGGCCTCAGGCTGAAGAATTTATTCAACAGCTCGATATAATTAATGATTGTGTGATGCCCGCATAGTGCAAGCGTGCACGTTTATTTTAAGACCTAGGTGGTCATCATTATATATTTTTTTAACCCTAATTTTTTCATCCCTAAATCGGTTTGATAGCTTTTGCTCATTCGTTAGCGATTTAAGTTGTGTACATACTTTAAAAAACAATAATTCCTGCTTTTGCTCATCAACTCAATGATGGTTATAGAAAGCTAATCAAAATAAATCATATCGATATGGAGATGGTATGGTCGGTCAATTTGTGTCTTTCAAAAGACAAAATCATCATATTTCATTGATGAATAAAACGGTTCTTTGTCTAAGCTTGGCTTTGGTAATCTCGGAAGTTTCAGCAGCGAGCCTCGATCTAAATGATCAATGGAAGCTTGAAACCAAAACAGCACTGAGCTTCGGGACAAATTGGAGTACCCAAGAGGCCTCCAGTTCACTGGTCTATAAACCCGATGCAAATCATATTGGTAAAGAGGGTTCCAGTATCGATGTCAATGGTGATGATGGTCGCGTGAACTTTGATAAAGGCGATGTGATTTCACAAGTGGTGAAAGGCTTTACTGAGCTGAACTTAAAAGGAAAACAGCAGGGTGCAGTGGTCAGCGCAAAGTATTGGTATGACCATGCCTATGAAACAGGTGAAGGTGATTTAAAAGCTTTTGATGATTCAGCATGGCCCCGACTGGCGAAATTTAAGGGCATCGATCTGTGGGATGCTTATGTTTGGAAAAACTTTGCTTTAGATAATGGGCAAAGTGCCAATATTAAACTGGGCAAACATACCTTACAGTGGGGCAAATCACAGTTCTTTCAAAATGGACTTAATAGTGTCAGTGCTCTGGATTATGCGGCGATAAATCGTCCCGGTGGCGATGCAAGAGAACGTGTGATTCCAACAGAAATGTTTTCCTTTGAAGCTGGGATCAATGAACATTTAAAATTTGAGGGTTTCTATCAGTTTAAGTTTAGACCAGCTGTGGTTGATGGTTGTGGGACATTTTTTGCAATTTCGGACTTCGTGCCAGAAAACTGTGGGCCGATCATCATTACTGTGATGCCGGGCGATAAACTTTCCGATACGGCTTTAGGTGCCAAATCTTATATCCCGCGTAGTGAAAGTCGTTATGCCAAAGACAGCGGACAGTATGGCTTTTCCTTAAAGCAAACTTTGCCCAAGTTAAACAATGCTGAGCTCGGGCTGTATTTTGCAAATTATCATAATCGAACCGCGAATTTTGATGGGACAGCCGTCACTGCGGCAGGGCCTGCAAACTTTAGTACAGCACAGTTTTTCTCGATTTATCCCGAAGACATCAAAATGTATGGACTCAGTTTGGCAGGCAAAATCGGTACGACATCAGTGTTTAGTGAGTTAACTCATAAACCCAATCAGCCTTTGCAGTTTAATGGGACAGATATTGTCTATGCTCAAGTCTTAGACAAAAATACGCCACTAACAGATGCAGGAACATCGGCACAATTTGGGCAATACTTACAAGGTTATGCACGTGCGCCTGTGACACAGTTTTCACTCGGTGCCAGTGATAGCTTAACCAATGTCCTCGGCGCAAATAGCTTTAACTGGGCTGCCGAATTGGCAGTGAATCATATTGGTGATATTGGCAATCACCGTTTTGGTCGCGTGGGTGTATTTGGTCGTAGCGAGTTGTCATCAGGTGCTTATAACCCTGAAACAAAAGAAAATCAATGTACACCTTATGGAACGGCACATCTGTCCAATGATGAAATTGACCGTTTAAATGAACGCTTTTGTAATACAGGCGGCTTTTTTACGGAATGGTCCTACGGATATCGTTTGCGTGGCGCTTTAGTCTATAAAGATTTGCTGCCTGCAACCGTTATTACGCCGATTATTTTGTTCCGTCATGATGTTGAGGGCTTTAGTCAAAACTTTCAGGAAGGACAAATGAGTATTGCCGCAGCAGTGTCTGCGACATACCGCCAACGATATACCGCAGAAATGGCCTATACCAGTTTTTTTGGTTCAAATGACTTCAGTACCATTGATGACCGAGATTTTACCTCGCTCGCATTCAAAGTGAATTTTTAAAAAGATCTAGGATGTTTGTCTGCAAGTGAATATTTGGCTCATCTGAATCATGGTCTAAACAGACCATGATTTGTTGCATGTGTACTGGACTGCAGTGCAATCCAAATTTTGAAAGCATGTTTGAATTATTAAATATTCAAAATGAATAGGCATATCATATCAGGCAGTCATGTGCTGAACATATCGACATATATAGAGGGAACTATGCACAGCATTGATTTAACACGACAACCACAGTCCAATCCCATTGGAATTTTGAACTTGATTGCCAACTATTTAGAAGAAAACAGTTTCGATGCACATACCATATTTGAACATTTTGACATTCAGCGTGAAGACTTAAAGAACAATTTATTGCCGATTTCTTTACAAACACAGGGCAGTATTTTTCAAGCCGTTGAAGCATTAACGGGCTGTGATCATTTGGGTTTAGTTATTGGGAAAAAAGCACAATTTTCAAATATTGGACCATTACGTTTTCTGGTGCTGAATGCCGCGACCATGCGGGATGCCATGCAGAGTTTATTTCAATACGGCAGTATGTGGTACAGAGGGCAAAAGCTAGATTTGAAAGAAGATGATGGCTATGCACGGATTTGCATGCATATCGATGGAGACATTCCCGGAAAAGAACAATATCAAACCGCTTATTTGGTTGCGATGGTGTCTATTATCGAGCTTATTTTAGGGAAATCTTGGCGTCCAGCACTGGTACGCATCTCTTACTCGAAGCCGAAATGTGCGCATCTGTACGAAAAAGCATTTGGCTGTCCTGTATGGTTTAGTCAGTCACAGCACGAAATTTTATTTCCACAGGAACAACTCGATCAAAAAAGAGCAGGGCATGATCGTCAGTTAGATCAATTTTTGCGTCAGCATTTGTCTGAACTGCAAAGCCATGATCGTGTCGATATGATTGGTCAGATTTGTAAAATTATTGAGGAATTATTGCCACACCGAAGTTGTAATGTCGAACGTGTGGCTACATATTTTTCTATGCATCGTTTTACCTTATACCGTTATCTAAATATGAATCAAACAACTTTTGAAAAATTATTAGAAACTACACGTAAAAAAATTGTACTTAATCTACTCAAAAATAAAAAACTCATGATTATTGAAGTAGCAAATCAAGTGGGATATGACGACCAAGCCAATTTCACCCGTGCATTTAAGCGTTGGTATGGCATCACGCCTGGGCGTTGGAGACGTATGAATCTGCATGCTTAAAGTGTGTAGATTCAGTTTTTACCCTTTATATACCAAATCATACCTTTGGTATTTAGTGGGTGCTTAAAATCATTCCATCTATCCACATTTGCACTATCTCTCTAAATTCCTCATACACAGCGTCTTTTCTTGAACTCTCTCGAGTGTACTTCTATTCCAGTCTGGCCTTACGTAGCGTGTTTTTAATTTAACTTTTAAAAAATTATATGAAATCAGGTGCATGGCCCACAGATTCGTTTTGAGTTAATTATCACTTTTTATAATATTGAATATTTGTATAAATAATGATTTAAAACAATAAATTAGATGATTTAAAAATTTTGTGCATAAGTGACCAAATGACCAAATAACACAACCAAATGACAAAATGAAGATGGAAAAAGCCAGTATTTTAAAAAACAAATGGCCAAGACCGATCGTATGCGGATCTTAAACAATAAGCCTAAAAAGATTTTAAATAAGGAAGTTTCTGATGATTGGAAATATGATGTTTCAACCTTTGTTAATTAGCAGCCTGATTGAACATGCCGCTCGTTATCATGCAGATACAGCCATTATCTCCAAAAATACTGATGGGTCGATGGTACATACGCATTGGGGACAAATTGCCAAAAACTCCAAGCGTTTTGCCAATGTGTTGCAGTCATTCGGTTTTGCGGTCAGCGACCGTGTGGCCACCATTGCATGGAATAATCATCGTCACTTAGAAACATGGTATGGCATCTCGGGCAGTGGGCTGGTTTGTCATACCATTAACCCACGCCTTTTTCCTGAGCAGCTCAATTATATTATCAATGATGCCAACGATAAGGCTTTGATTTTTGATAAAACTTTTCTAAATTTAGTGTTGTCGATTAAAGAATCCATTCCCTATGTAGAGCATTTTATCTGTCTCGATGCTTATGATGAAGACATTCAAAATGCCTTACCTGAAGTGTTGTTTTACGATGAGTTAATCGCACAGCAAAGTGAACGTTTTGAGTGGCCTGAACTGGATGAAAGCAAAGCGAGTTCATTGTGTTATACCTCAGGTACAACAGGGAATCCTAAGGGCGTTTTATACAGCCATCGTTCAAGCATTTTGCATAGCTACACAACCTGCTTGCCCGATTCATTTAACTTTTCCGCGCAAGATTGCATTTTGCCTGTTGTTCCTATGTTCCATGTCAACGCATGGGGCACGCCCTATGCAGCGGCTATGGTCGGTTGCAGCATGGTGCTGCCGGGGCCGATGTTAGATGGCGCAAGCTTGGTTCAGTTGATTGATCAATACAAAGTGACGACGGCTTTAGGTGTACCGACCATTTGGCAAGGTTTGCTTACAGCAGCGAAGCAATCAGGCAGCAAACTCGACAGCTTAAAACGTAATGTGGTCGGCGGTGCTGCTTGTCCACCGTCAATGCTTAAAACGTTTAAAGATGATTTTCAGTGTGAAACCATTCACGCATGGGGCATGACTGAAACCAGTCCTTTGGGTGTGGTGAATCAACTTAAGGCCAAACATTTGCAGTTGGATAACTCGGCCCAATCGAGCTTGCGTTTCGCACAAGGCCGCCCACCATTTGGGGTCAGCATTCGAATTTGTGATGCTGAAAAGGGCAGTACTGAATTGGCTACAGATGGACAAACCACAGGACATTTGCAAATTAAAGGGCACTGGATCGTAGAGTCTTATTTCGATCAATTTAGCAATGCACTCACCGCAGATGGCTGGTTCGACACGGGTGATATGGCAACCATTAATCCAGATGGTTATATGGTCATCAGTGACCGTTCTAAAGATTTAATCAAATCAGGCGGAGAGTGGATTTCCTCTGTTGAGCTTGAAAATATTGCCATCGCGCATCCAGAAATTGACATGGTGGCAGTTATTGCTGCGACACATCCAAAATGGGATGAAAGACCTATTCTCATTGCTAAAAAGGCCGAAGTCAGTCAGGTATCAGAAGCTGAACTTTTGGATTATTACACGGGCAAAATTGCGAAATGGCAAATTCCCGATCGCGTGATTTTCGTCGATAGCATTCCTGTCGGCGGCACAGGCAAAGTCCTGAAAAAAGATTTACGAGCAAGCTATGGCTCAATTTTACTCGCAGTGGAATAAACAACACTTCACATTCATTCATAACGCTTCAAGGAAAGGAAGATGACAGAACAAAAATCTGCAGGCTTAAGATTTAGACAAGCACTGGAAGTAGAAAAACCATTACAAATTATCGGTACAGTCAATGCTTATGCAGCAATGATGGCGAAACAGGTGGGCTACAAGGCCATCTACCTTTCGGGTGCTGGTGTAGCCAACTACTCTTATGGATTGCCTGACTTAGGCATGACCAGTCTGGATAATGTTTTGGAAGATGTACGCCGCATTACCGAACGCGTAGACACCCCGTTACTGGTCGATATCGATACCGGTTGGGGTGGGGCATTTAACATTGCCCGTAGCGTTAAACAAATGATTGCTGCAGGTGCAGCCGCAGTCCACATCGAAGACCAAGTGGCACAAAAGCGCTGTGGCCATCGCCCAAACAAAGAAATCGTCACCCAACAAGAAATGGTTGACCGCGTCAAAGCTGCAGTCGATGCCAAAACCGATGCAAACTTTGTGGTGATGGCACGTACCGATGCCCTACAAAAAGAAGGCCTACAAGCAGTGATTGACCGTGCTTGTGCCTGTGTAGAAGCCGGTGCCGATGCGATCTTTGCCGAAGCAATGACTGACATTACCATGTACAAAACCGTCTGTGATGCAGTCGGTGTCCCAGTACTGGCCAACATCACCGAATTTGGCGATACCCCGTACTACACCAAAGAACAACTGGCAGAACAAGGCATCTCGATGGTGCTGTACCCACTGTCACCCACTCGCGCTATGCAAAAGGCAGCACTGGAAGTCATGCAAGCTATCCGCAATGACGGTACCCAAGTCAACGTCCTCGACAAAATGCAACAGCGCAAAGAACTCTACGAATTTCTCGATTACCACACCTTTGAAAACACCTTAGACAAACTATTCACGGAAGGAAAATAAAAATGGCTGAAGGAAAAGTCCTCACAGGCGCAGGATTGCGCGGACAAGTCGCAGGAAAAACAGCACTATCAACCGTAGGCAAAAGCGGAGCAGGTCTAACCTATCGTGGTTATGACGTACAAGACTTGGCTGAAAACTGCCAGTTTGAAGAAGTGGCCTACCTGATCTTCTTTGGTGAACTACCAACAGCAGAACAACTCACAGCTTACAAGGCTAAACTTAAATCACTGCGCCAACTGCCACAAGCACTCAAAGAAGTATTAGAGCGTATTCCTGCGGACTCACACCCAATGGATGTGATGCGCACGGGCGTATCGATGCTGGGTAACCTAGAAACAGAACAATCCTTTGCCGAACAGCAAGATGTTGCAGATCGCATTCTTGCAACGCTTCCAGCGATCATTTGCTACTGGTACCGCTTTAGTCATGATGGTGTACGTATTGAAGAAAATACCGATGACGATTCAATCGGTGCTCAATTCCTACACCTGCTGCGCGGCGAAAAACCAAATGAACTGCATGAACAAGTGATGAACGTATCACTGATCCTCTATGCAGAGCATGAATTCAATGCATCAACCTTCACAGCACGCGTATGCGCATCAACCTTATCCGATATGCACTCATGCATTACGGGTGCAATTGGTTCACTGCGTGGCCCATTACACGGTGGAGCAAATGAAGCAGCGATGGAAATGATTGAAAAATGGACGTCTCCTAAAGAAGCTGAGCGTGAAATGCTGGGCAAACTGGAACGTAAAGAGAAGATCATGGGCTTTGGCCATGCAATTTACAAAGACAATGATCCGCGTAATGGCATCATCAAAATCTGGGCGGAGTGCTTAGCCAAAGATGTGGGTGATACCGTTCTTTATCCAGTTTCGGTACGCTGTGAAGAAGTAATGTGGCGTGAGAAAAAACTCTTTTGTAACGCTGACTTCTTCCATGCATCGGCATACCACTTCATGGACATCGCGACCAAATTATTCACGCCAATTTTTGTGATGTCGCGTGTGACAGGTTGGGCAGCGCATGTGATGGAACAACGCGCAGACAACCGTATTATTCGCCCAAGTGCGGACTATACCGGGCCTGAACTGCGTAAAGTTGTTCCGATTGAAGTTCGTAGCGCTGCTTAATGAAATAATAAAGTTTGACATGAAAGGTCAGTGATGCTTTTTAGTTATAGACGGCTTTGTTGCATAAATATTTATACAGCAAAGCCGAGTAACCCTAAATTATTAATTTTCATATTTTTATATTAGTTAAATTTTATTTAAATACCTAAAACCACAGGGTATGGTTTAAAGCCTTCTAACACAGCATTAGCTACTTGAATCCTTCGCTGATTATAAAATAATTCAATGTACTTCGTCTGAGAATCTAAGAATTAAAAAAGGTTTTTATTACGTCTTACAACTTATTAATACAGTATTTCAAATTAATTAAATAAAGTTCTATTTTGTTATTTCGCCTATTGATCTAAAGCTAAATGATTTTTCTCGTATGGGATGTGATAGATAACGAGTTGCATTTATTGGTTCCAATATAAGGTCTTTTGAGGATATAAGAGCCCTGTTTCATAGTTAATATTTTGTAAGTGTAAATAATATCAATTATCATTTACATCTTATGTTAAGGAGTATATCTTACACATCACACTATTTTTACTTAATAGATAGAGTGATAAAGATGAAATCAATTACAGATAAAATTGCTTTACAACATTTAATTAATTCATATCTACAAGAAACGGGCAATGGTCGTTTTATCCCTATAGCAGAACAATCACAACAGTTGCAAAATCAGAGTCAGGGAAATACGTTATTGTGTATTCCTTTGCATACACTTTTTGGATATTTATATGCTCCACTTGAATATGTGAGCAAGGTTGGAAGACATCGTTTTGCGGATTTACCGTGGGTTGAACAAGAAGGGCAGATTCTAAAAATTAGTCCAGTTAACTTAGCCGCAAATTTATTAGAAAACTTAACAGCGCAAGCAGATGAAAAACAACTAGATACGTCATCATTATTGGAGTGTTGGATTCAAAGCCGTCGGGTATTACAACAATTTTTGACGTACCGAGAAGAGCAAATAGATGAAGTTGTTGCAGTTGGGCAAAATTTTATTCAAAGCGAACAAGCACTTGTACTTGGTCACAGCATGCACCCTTCACCAAAAAGTCGTCAGGGGTTTGTGCAAAATGATTGGCAAGTCTATTCTCCAGAAACAAAAACAGCTTTTAAAATGCATTTTTTATATGTGCATCCAGATCAGGTCGTACATGACAATGCGCATAATCTTCATATCCCTAGCCAATTTAAAGAGGATTTAGAACCATTCTTTAATGCCTATCATCATGCAAAAATAGCTGAATACCCTCATTATGCTTTATTACCTTTACATCCATGGCAGGCCAGATATTTAAAAGATAAAGATTGGTATCAACGGCTTTTACATGAAGGGAAATTAATTGATTTTGGTGCATTGGGGTGGGAAATGAAAGCCACAACATCGGTGCGAACTTTATATAGTGAACAAGCACCTTGGATGTTTAAAGCATCAATGACCGTAGCAGTTACCAATTCAATTCGGGTGAACCTTTATAAAGAATGTCATCGTGGTTTACTCAGTTATAAATTATGGAATGATGACTGCCTTGCAGATTTTAGACAGCGTAATCCGCGTCTACAAACCATCAGCGACCCCGCTTGGATTGCTCTAAAAGTCAATGAACAGGTTTTAGATGAAACCATTTGTATTTTGCGTGAAAACCCATTTAAACAAAGCGATGATGTGACCTGTATTGCATCATTGTGCCAAGATCATCCATTCGAAGCTAAAAATCGTTTTAGCGAAATTTTTGCCAATATTTCACAGCAAACAGGCCAAAGTCAGTCGGATGTTGCTTTACAGTGGTTTGAGCATTTCTTAGAGATTACGATTTTACCGTTGATGGAGTTATACCATGAGTTTGGTATGGCATTTGAAGCACATCAACAAAATACTTTAATTGAACTAGAAGGTGGAATGCCGAAAAATGTTTGGTTTAGAGATAACCAAGGTTTTTACTATATTGAGGAATTAGCCAGCGAAATTTTACAACGTTTTCCTACACTGGCAACAGATGGTCAAGCCGTGTGCCCATTGGCTCTAGTGGATGAACGTTTCCGTTATTACTTTATTGGTAATACTCTATTTGGCTTAATTAATGCTATTGGTATTACAGGTGCGGTCAAAGAACAACAACTGATTGAAATTTTACAATCTTACTTACTTCAAGCCTATCAAAAATATCCAGAAAGCAATTTATTAAAAACTGTTTTACATCAGGATACTTTCCCATATAAAGGCAATTTAATGACGCGTTTATATGAGCTAGATGAATTACAGGCGGATATTGCTCAGCAATCTATTTATATCAACCTAAAAAATCCACTGTATGTTGCACAAACTGTAGTGGAGACTGAATATGCTTGATTTTATTGGTATTGGTTTAGGGCCATTTAATTTAAGTCTAGCGGCATTGCTTAATCAAAATGCTTCACTCAAATATCAGTTTTTTGATAAACGTCAAGATTTTGATTGGCATGCTGGAATACAACTGCCCAATGCCATGATGCAAGTGCCATTTATGGCAGATTTGGTCAGTTTGGTTGAGCCTACAAGTCCTTATAGTTTTTTAAATTATTTAAAAGCACATCAGCGTTTATATAAGTTTTATTTTCGGGAAAATTTATATATCCCACGTAAAGAATACAATCATTATTGTCAGTGGGTAGTCAAACAATTACGTCATTTGCAGTTTGGAAGCCGAGTAGCCGATATAGCGCCTATTCTAGGTGGTTTTCAAGTCATTACGGAGCAAAAAGGTCGTTTGTCTGTCCATCAAACACGAAAATTGGTTTTAGGAACAGGAACTACACCAAAGTTACCACAGCCATTACAAATGGTTGCCGAGCAAAATAAACAGTGTTTGCATTCTTCAAATTATATCCATCAATGTGATGATCATTTATCTGGCAATGTCGTTCTGATTGGCTCGGGCCAATCAGCGGCTGAAATATTTATCGATTTATTTGATAAACAAATAAACCCAGAAACAGGGAAAGAAAAATTTCATTTATATTGGTTAACTCGTTCAGCAGGCTTTTTCCCAATGGAAAATACGCCGTTAGGTTTGGAAAGTTTTAGTCCAGATTATATGTCCTATTTTTATCATTTACCCAAAAATTTAAAAGATACATTACCCACCATACAAGCGAATTTATATAAAGGCATTAGCGCTAAAACCATTCGTGATATTTATGAGAGGCTCTATCATCGAAGTATTGGAGCCATTGATACGCATGTCACCATTGCGGGTCACTATCAACTTGAAAATGCAGATGTGATCAATGGAAAAAATATTCAGCTCAAATTTTTACAAACACAGAAACAGCAGAATTTAAATATACAGGCAAGTACGGTTATTGCTGCGACAGGTTATCAATATCCATCTCTAGATTTTTTAAATAAGTTAAGTCGCAACATTCCTTTAGATGCACAGAATAATTGGCATATCAATGAAAACCACAAGCTGAACTATGAAGGCAATGGTGAAATTTATATCCAGAATACTGACTTGCATCATCATGGGGTTGGTACACCTGACTTGGGTTTGGGGGCTTTTCGTTCTGCAAAAATAGCCAACCAAATTTTAGGTGAAAGCTATTTTGAAGTTGAAGGACGACAGAGTTTTCAAGATTTTCAATCTAAAGATATCGAACGTCCATTTTCTATGAGTGCTATAGCCAAAAATACCTTTCGTTCAGATGGAATGTCATCTCAGATTTCAAGAAAAACGGCTGATTTATATCCTGAATATTTGGCAAAGTAGGATAGAAAATATACATGACTGAAATATCTAAGTCAGACTCTTTCACAGCTTCTGATCCTTTAATGTCACAACGTTGGGTAATGATCTCGGTAATGTTTGGGACAGGTACGGTAAGTATCAATAATAGTAGTTTTAATCCTGCTATTCCCCAGCTTATGCAAGATTTTCATGTCGCTGAAGCTGCCGTAAGTTGGGTCATTGTAATTTTTCTTTTAACTATGAGCCTGAGTTTACTGGTGACTGGTTTTTTAAGTCAGCGGTGGGGTAAACGCCGTGTGTATTTGTCGGCACTAAGCATTTTCATGTTGAGTTCAATCGGTGGAGCATTCGCTTCTCAGTTTGAGAGTGTTTTGGCAATACGTGCATTACAAGGTTTTTCAAGTGGACTGATGATTCCTTTGTCATTAGGCATTATCTTTTCAGTCATACCGAAAGAACAGCGTGGTGCTGCAACAGGATTATGGGGTGCAATGATCATGTTGACATTGGCATGTGGTCCCATGTTAGGTGCGCTCATTTTGGTTTGGTTTAATTGGCAAATTTTATTTTTGCTGAATGTACCATTGGCTTTATTTGCTTTGACGATTGGTTGGTTATATTTGCCCAAACAGTCAGTAGCTACAAGTTTAAAATTTGATTGGCTCGGTTTTGTATTACTGGCGGTTTCAATTGTTTCATTATTGGTGAGCTTAAGCACGATTAAACAATTACAGGATTTACAGCAGCATTCATTCTGGTGGTTGTTCGGTTTAAGTTGTTTAACTGGGATTGGTTTTTTTTGGTCGAGTCGAAAAAGAACCGATGCCATTATTGCTTGGCAATTATTTCAAAGTCGTGAGTTTAATTACAGTCTGATGATATCGGTTGTGCATACTGTCGGCTTATTTATCAGTTTGTTACTCATTCCTTTGCTCATTCAAAATACCTTGCAGTTAAGTCCAATTTGGACAGGGGTATTATTGATGAGTAGTGCATTAACCACCAGTTTATGCAGTAAACATGCTGGTAAATATTTAGATCAGCACGGCGCAAAACAGCTTATTAGTTTCGGTATGGTACTTACGGCCATTTCCTTTATTGGGCTGGGATTGGCCGCCAATATATCCATCATTTTATTAATGTTTTGTATGGTCATTCATGGTCTGGGTTTTGGCTTATCGTATATGCCTGCAACAACGGCAGGATTAAATCATTTACAGAATCCAGAACTGGTCACGCAAGGTGCAGCAGTAAATAACTTATTTCGGCGTCTCTGTTCGGCTGTTGCCGTAGTGATTGCTGCACTTTATCTACAAATTCGCACACAGAATTTTTTATCTAACCATGAATTACCAATTGCACAACTATATGTAATTCGGGAGCTGTTTTTCTTCTGTGCTGGCATGACGATATTGGCATTGCCATATGCATGGAAATTTCCAAACCAAAAACAGCCAAAGCTTCATGTTTAAAATTAATGATTAAGGAAAAAATAATGGGTCATTTACATCCAACATTATCACAAAAAAATAACTTTTCTTCTGCACCGACGTTGGCTTGGCAGCAACCCGATCAAGCTGTCATCAAGAAAGTGGAGCAACGTGTAATTAAACAATTGTTACAAGCACTGATTTATGAAGAGGTTATTGCGACGAAAATAGAAAATGGCATGTTTGTTATAAATGCTAAAGATCAAAATCAGCAAGAAGTTCAGTACTTTGCTACAGGTAAACATTATTTGAGCTTTGGTTTAGTGCGCATGAGCGAGCAAGATGTCATTCGCCAAGACCATACAGGGCAAAGATCTATCGCACAATTAAATAGCGTTGTTGATGAAATTGTCCGTGTTATTCCCAATGCTGCGAAATTAGAAGATTTCATTTATGAGTTAAAACGTACTTTTATCCATGATGTGCAATCCCAACATTGTCAAAATGAATTTCAGCTTCCTGCTGCCCAACATAACTATGATGTTTTAGAAACCTATTTAATGGCTGGACATCCTTATCACCCATGTTACAAGTCGCGCGTGGGCTTTAGCTTACAAGATAATCTGAAATATGGCGTGGAGTATGCACAGCCGATTCATCTAGTCTGGCTAGCAATACATCAGTCATTACTCTCAGAAAATGCATCTGTCTCAATTGATGCAGATCAGTTTTTACAGCAACAACTGACTGAAAAAGATGTAGAAACATTTAATCACATGGTTACAGAGAATCATTTAAATGCAGCTGAATATACTTGGTTGCCTGTTCATCCTTGGCAATGGGAAAGCAGCTTAGTTCATACTTTTTTTGAAGAAATAGCGGCGCAAAAAGTCGTATATTTAGGTCGGGGAAGCGATTCATATATTGCTCAACAGTCTTTAAGAACTTTGACCAATTTACAACATCCTGAAAAGCCATATATCAAGCTTTCAATGAGTTTAACTAATACGTCTAGCTCACGTATTTTGGCTTCCCATGCAGCAATGAATGGGCCTTTAATTACTGACTGGTTGCAACGTCTGATCGAAAATAGCGAGATTGCCCAGTCTTTAGATTTCGCTATATTACGTGAAGTTCACGCGACTGCTGTCGATTTTACCAAACTACCAATATCACATGCGAAACAAGCCTATGGAACAATTGGCAGTTTATGGCGTGAAAGTATTCATAGCTATTTAAAGCCTGAAGAAGATGCTATTCCACTCAATGGAATCAGTCATGTACAGGGTGATGGACAATTGCTCATTCAGCCGTGGTTAGAAGAACATGGAACTGAAGCATGGATAGAACAATTTCTATCGGTGGTGATTCAGCCTATTTTGTTCTTATTGCATGCTGAAGGGATTGGCTCAGAATCACATGGTCAAAACATTATTTTAGTGCATAAAAATGGCTGGCCAACCCGTATTATTTTAAAAGATTTCCATGATGGTGTTCGTTTTAGTCCAGAACATTTAACCCATCCAAATGAATATCCTGACTTGCATGCTTTACCCGCAGAGCATGCCAAAGCAAATCGAATGTCATTTATTTTGACTGATGATTTAAATGCTGTTCGAGATTTTAGTTGTGCATGTTTGTTTTTCGTGGCTCTAAGCGATATTGCAATGACTTTACAGCAAAAAATTAATTTTTCAGAACAGCAATTTTGGCAAAAAGCAGCGAATATTATTCATCTTTTTCAACAGCAACACCCAGAACATCAAAGCAGATACGAACAATTTGATGTATTTGCACCACAATTTTGCATTGAATCTTTAACCAAAAGACGTTTGTTTGGAGACGGTGAAGTACAACTTCGTTTTGTGAATAATCCACTTCATCTATTTCGCCAACAAGCAGTTTAAGAGGTTATAAACGATGAATACCATGTTGTTTTCACCGACTGTTACCGCTCAAGTGGTATTGGTTGATTTAGTGAATAGTTTTTTGGTAGAAGGCTATATTTCTGAGCAATTCATTTTTACTCAGCAGCAGGCTAGAACTCGATTAAAAGTGCGTTTCAAACAGAGTTTTGATTCATTGTTTGAGGCTTATTCAGATCAAGATTATTTTGCGGTTTTATTTAATTCGACTTTATCTGAATTTGTTTTTATACCCGTGCGACAAGCGATTAAACAAGATTGGCAAATTCAAACGACATTGCCCGCTTTTCAAGTATTGGTTCAAACGGATCAAAACTTTCAATCTCATACGTTAAATGTATTAGAGCTTTTTGATGCAATGCAGTATTTAGGGCATTTTACAGATTGTGAAGAAGCGAAGTTAAATGCGTTTAGAGCTGATTTACAACTCAGTTTGCAACAAAACCAACTCAGTACTCATCACCAGATTCAAACAGAGTCATGGCATTTAGATCAATCTGCTCAATTGTTTGTTCAACTTGAGCAATATGCTGGACTTCGGGATCGTCCATATCATCCCTTAGCCAAACTCAAAGATGGTTTTTCTAAAGATGAATATCAGCAATTTAGTCCTGAGTTTTCACAGCCCATAACATTAAATTGGGTTGCGATTAAAAAAGAAAAACTGGTGTATGGACAGGATGTAACACAACCTAAAATCCATCAACCTGCCAAAATTTTCCTTAATAGCAATCAGTATTTACAGTTACAACAAGAGCTAAAGCACAAAGGAGTTAATGACGAATATTTAACTTTACCTGTGCATACTTGGCAATTTGAGCATGTATTCTCAGAAAAATTTGCTCAAGAACTAGCAGATCAAGTTATTGTTCCTTTACAGTTTCAGTCCACTGAAATGTATGCCAGTTCTTCATTAAGAAGTTTATTATCATCGTCTCAACCACAAGACAGTTTGAAACTTCCATTAGCAGTGAAATCTTTAGGGTCACTACGTTTTTTGCCGATTGTCAAAATGATTAATGGGCAGAAAAACCAGAAACTTTTGCAAGTCGCCAAACAAACAGATGATGTTTTGAAAAAGCGCTTATGGCTGTGTGATGAAAACCAGTGGTGGGCGTATTTACCTCATCAACCTGAAAATTTAACTCCAGATAATCTGACTTTATTTGATGAGCGACCAATGCATTTGGCGGCACAACGGCGTCGTATTCCTGCTGAATTGTTGCAGCAACCTTATCAAATTATCCCAATGGCAAGTTTGGGACATTGTATAGACGGAGAAATCTATCCATTTGAATTGATTTTAAAGGCGCAACATCTGGAAGCGAGCAAAGAAAATGTTCTTCAGATATTTGCAGCCTTATGTCGGGATTTTTTTGATGTGAATTTACGTTTATTCCGTTTAGGTTTAATGGGTGAAATTCATGGTCAAAATATGTGTATTGTCTTAAAACACGGGCAGTTTGCAGGATTTATGCTACGTGATCATGATTCTGTACGTATTTATTTACCTTGGCTGCAACAGCATGGTTTAGAAGATCCGCAATACTTAAGCCCACATGATTTTAAAATCACGCTTTATCACGATTCCATTGAAGACTTGGTTTTGTATCTACAAACACTGGGTATACAAGTGAATTTGGCCAGTATTTTAGAATCAATTGCTGAATATTATCAAATTGATGAATTTGAGCTGTGGCAAGTTTTAGCTCAACAGTTACAACTGACCTTAAATGAGGTGCCATTGAATGATGATGCACGCGCTGAGTTACAACATCTTTTATTTGAAAAAGACCAGTGGCCGTATAAACAGTTAATTCACCCATTATTGCAGCAAAATAATCGGGTAGGAAGCATGCCAAGCAGTGTAGGCAAGACCTGTAATATTTTAAAAAAGTATCGCACTTTTTATAACGATTGATAAAACAGGTCACTAAAACGTGCGTTTCCATATCCCTATCGTGAATGTTGAGCCAGAACTGGAATTAGAAAATCTAGAATTGTTCCAAGCAAAACAGATTTTGGCAGATCAGCTCAATATTCAAATTCATTTACATGCTAAAAATGCACTGAGCTTTGCCGATTTATTAGAGCCAAAGCAATGTGCAGCTGTATTGAGTGAATTTCAGACTCGAATTCAGGCAGTTAATTTGACCTGTTCAGGTTCTATGTTTATGAAATATTGGGCAGTTCCACTGTTATTCCCCTATTTATATGCATTACTCATTGAACGGATTCGTTTACCTTGGGAATTATCTGCACTTTCGGTGGAAATGGAAATGACATGGTATTGGGATCGGCATTTAAACTTTAAATCTGCATTTTTGCCTTCAACGTCTGTGAGTACTCAGAATTACGCTTATGAGGATTTTATTTTAAGAGTTTTTCATGATTTAAATCAGCTTTTTGAAGTAATGAGTAAGGTTGGAAAAGTACAGAGATTCTTGCTTTGGGAAAATACCGCACTTCGTATTTTGCAGTTTTACGACATGATGCAACGAAAAAATTCAACACAAATGCGGAAAATTCAAAATCAGCGTCAATTTTTATCTGATTTACCTGCTGAATATTTTGGCTTAAAACAAAATCCATTTTTACTATTGGAACAAAGTCGAAAATCAAACGTTGAAACCTATCAACGTAAAAAATGTTGTTTTTATTTTCAACTACCTGAAGCTCAAAATGAATATTGTAGCAGTTGTCCTTTGGTGAAAAAGGATCAAGAAAGAGATCAAAGCTCATGTCAGATCAATTAAGTATTTTATTAAAACAATATGCCAATGTTGCTAGTTCAACCATTGGTCATGTCTTAGATACAGGCTATTTACCAGAAATTCATGCTGTTAATTCAATTCAGCATGTAGTAGGTATTGTGCGTACTGTGACCTTAAACTCTATCAATGCGATGCAGATCCGTAATGCACTTTTAGAAAGCAAAGCCGGTGATGTATTGGTGATAGATGCGAGGAAGCTGGGATATCGTGCATGTTGGGGAGAACAACGTCATCGAGCAGCTATTTATCATCAGTTGGCTGCAATTGTTGTTATAGGTGCGGTAACAGATATAGACGCTTTACGGACAATGAAAGTGCCTGTATTTGCTCAGACGGTAAGTTGTTTAACCACAAGGTCTGAAGGAGAAAGCTTGGTAGATTTTGATCAGGATATTCAATATTTTGATTCTACTATTTCTACAGGCGATTTAATGATTGCAGATGCAGATGGTGTATTTATTTTAAAACCAGATATTGCTGCACAATATTTGGAAAAATTTCAAAATATGGAATTATTAGAAAAACAAAAACGTGACCAGTTCTTTAAGCAGCATTCACTTGAACAGTATTACCACGCTATTTAATCACTGATATAAGGTATAAAAAGAGTAATAAATTAGATGCAAACATTATCCTCCAAACTTCCAAACGAATTTACTTATCAAGAAAATGGCATTTTATATGCTCTTCGCGCATTAACACTGCCACAAGATTTTCCATTACTCTACAAATGGATGCATGAACCCCATGTGATTCCCCAATGGCAACTGAATAAACCTGAACTAGAATTAGCCGTATATTTTGAGAAAATGCTGATTGATGATCATCAACGGCTTTATATCATCCAAATTGAAGGACAGGATGCTGGATATTTGGAAATATATGAAGCCAAGCGAGATCGGTTGTCATTATATTATCCCGCTTTAGAAAATGATTTAGGTTGGCATATATTATTGGGTGAAAAAAATGTGGTGGGGAAAGGACATTTTAAAGCTGTGATGCGTATGATGAGTTATTTCATTTTTGAACATTCACCTGCTGGAAAAATTGTGGGGGAGCCAGATGAAAATGTGAAATCTTATGAATATGTGGCAGAAGAGATTGCATTTGAAGCACAAAAGACCATTCAAATGTTAGAAAAAACAGCCATTTTATATCATTGTTTTAGAGAAAAATTTTATGAAAAATGTGGAAAACTCACTCCACATTAAAATAACTGATCTTCACTTATATATTTCAAGATCCTGCTGTGTTAGGACATTTTTTAAATTCGCATTATATAAATCGATTTTATTTGTATTAACAGTTTAGTAAATCACTGTTAAAAATCATCAAAATTTAAACAAAAGTTTTACATTAATAACAATAATGATTATTATTTGCACCAACATTAATACTTACGATTCAAGGAATAATAATGCGTCTGTCTCACTTTAGTCTTTGCCTGCTGACCACAGCCATTTGTACACATCTCTATGCGGATGAAGCTACTGCAGCAGAAACAAAAGCAACAGATGTGAAGCTTCCTACAATTATAATGACTGCAACACGTACACCTAAAAGTATTGCAGAAGTTGCGGGAACCGTTCAAACCATTGGTGGTGAGGAAATTGCTCAACAGGCTGGGGCAGGTCGTAAAGTCGCAGATATTTTGGCACAGCTTGTACCCTCTTTAGCACCAAGTAGTGGAACAACCAGTAATTACGGTCAGACCATGCGAGGGCGTAATGTGCTGGTCATGATTGATGGTGTATCGCAAACTGGTTCTCGTGATGTGGCACGTCAGCTCAATAGTATTAGTCCGAATATGATTGATCATATTGAAGTTGTTTCTGGTGCAACCAGTATTTATGGTTCAGGGGCAACAGGTGGGATTATTAATATTATTACTAAACGTGCGGATAAATCAGAACCTGTTGCTTTTCAAACCAAGCTAGGTATGACATCGGCTGATAATTTCCGTGGTGATAGCTTGGCGTATCAGGTTGGACAAACTGCTTCTTTTGCCAATGACAAAGTGGATGGTTTCTTAGGTTTAGACTATACCAGCCGAGGTTCTCAGTTTGATGGCAATGGTAATCGTATTTCATTAAGTCCGTGGCAAGGCAGCACTATGGATACCGATACTATTGATGTAAATAGTCGTCTAAACTTTAATTTAACTGACCATCAAAGCTTAAGTTTTGGCGCTCAATATTATAAAGATGAACAAGATACAGAATATGGGCCTGACTATTCTTATTTAAAAACAAAAACCGAGCCTTCTTATAAAGCGATTAAAGGCTGGAGTTTAGATAATCAGCCATTTACAGAGCGCTATGCGTTTAATACTCAGTATCAAAACCAAAATTTCCTTGGGCAAATTTTGAATGTCGAAGCGTATTACCGCAATGAAAAATCCCGCTTTGTTCCTTATGGTTATTCGGCTGATGGTGTTGATGTAAAACAAAGCCAATCCAATGTGGACTATGCGGGTATTCGTTCTACGGTTCAATCTGATCTTAAAGTTGCAGAACGTGATTTAAAACTGACTTATGGTCTAGATTACGATTGGGAAAAAGACCATCAATGGGCCGAATTCTATAAACCGACTAATAATGGTTTGGTCTATACCGCAACGGGTGAAACACAAGGTTCAGGGCCAGACACACAAATTCAAAATATTGGGACATTTTTACAAGGCGACTATGCTTTAACAGATCGCTTAAATATTCAAACTGGTGTACGTTACCAATATGTTCAGGCAGACACAGACAGTTATTTAACTGCACGTAAACCTTATACTTTAATGGCTGCCGATTCGACAGATTCTGATAAATTCTTATTTAATTTAGGTGCAGTCTATAAACTGACCGATGCTCAACAAATTTATGCGAATTTCTCACAAGGTTATAGCTATCCCGATGTACAGCGTGTGCTACGGGATGTTGCTGCTTATACATTAACAACTTCAGGCATTGCACCGATTACGGTCAATAGCTATGAATTGGGTTGGCGCTTAAATCAAGATGAGGGTTTAAATTTAGGTTTAACAGGTTTCTATAATACATCTGATAAAGTAGTTCAGTTCAACTCAGACCGATCAGTGAATATTGTCGATACCGATCAACGTGTTTATGGTGCCGAAGCAAATGTCAGTTATCCATTTATGGAAAACTATAAAGTGGGTGGTACTTTAGGGTATACGCGCGGGCAATATAAAGATGCAGCAAATAATTGGCATGAATTAAATGCCTTTGCTGTTTCTCCGATGAAAGGCACACTGTTTGCTGAATGGAATAATAATGATGGCTATGGTGTCCGTGCACAAATGCAAGCCATTAAAGGAACAGATAAAGCTTATCAAGATGACCAAGCATTAAAAGCAGCAGGCTTAACAGATAGTAATAGTGCCGCAGAGATTAAAGGTTATACCACAATGGATGTATTGGCACATTTCCCTGTGGCTAAAGGTCGTGTGGATTTTGGTGTCTACAATGTTTGGGGCAATCAATATAAAACGGTATTTGCCCAACAAGCAGCAGTCACCAATGCGAATGCATTGTTAGCTATACCTGCGGAAGGCCGTACTTTTGCATTAAGCTATACAATTAATTATTAATCTTTGCGATCAAAGTATCCGTAAATTCTGCGGATACTTTTTAAATTCCCAAAACCACTTGATAAGGTTTAAATCCTTCCATAACTGCATCAGTAACCAGTTTGAAAAAAGCTTCAGTCTTCCCATAAGCCATCCATTGATCAAGAGCTTCATAGTTAAGCTAAGCGATTTTCAACAGTAATCACACAAGGTGGATAGCCCGCTTTCATTAGTTCTAAATTCATGAGTAGACGAGAGGTGCGACCATTACCATCAATGAAAGGATGAATGCCAACAAAATCAGCATGTACTTTAGCCGCTCGTTCAATAGTGTGAAGCTGATGTGCTTCACTGTTATACCAATCTACTAATTGAGCCATCTTATAATTTAACAAGGTATAGTCAGGTGGGGTAGATGTAGCACCCGCAATTAATACGTTTTGTTGACGATAACGTCCAGCATTATCATCATCAATGTTTTTTAAGATGAGTTGATGAATATTGCGGATTTGCTACTCAGAAAAAGGTTCTTCTTTTCTAATGATGTCTTCAACGTAGTAGATTGCATTACGGTGATTAATTGCCTCGAAGTGTTCTCTTAATGCCTTCCCACCAACAGTAATACCCTCCAGTACTACTTTTGTTTCTAGTAGAGTAAGTGTATTACCTTCAATTGCATTTGAATGATAAGTCCAGCGAAGAATAAGGTCTTCTTATAAATTTTTTACAATTGAATGAGAGAGGGGGCGATGTTGATCTAATTTTTTCTTTAAATCATCGATAGTTTCAAACATTACCTTATCCCTGAATTTGTCTTAGTTGATAATACATGAAAAAGAAATATCAAAAAATATAACGATATATCATTACATTTTGTATTGATTGTAAAAGTGGTAATATTGGTTCACCATTTCAAATCCTGTCTTAGGATTTGAACAAGATTGTTTAGTGATTCAATGCACTAAATCTAATTTGGGTCAAAATTGGGTCAATGAATTTTTTTATTCAATGAAACGGCTTAAGAATTAATGGTTTGGGTTTTGAGTTCAATTGACGCCACCTCCACCAAATACCTTCCAAAACATGGCAAAATATGCCAAGTCTTGGAACTGAAAGGCTTAATCCTAAAGGGGTTAAGCCTTTTTTTATGCCTGAACATAACCAAACATAACTAGCTATAGTGTACACGTGGAAATTAAAATTTTAAAAAAATTATTAAAGGGTTTAGGGGAAAGTGGTTTTAGTAGGAAATATAAACTAATTAGGGCCCTCAACCATGGCGGGAATTCTCATTCCTATAAAGCGTACAGCTATGCTTTAAAAAAAGAAGTTTTTATTAAATTTTTTTTGTTGCCCAGACATGAAATAGAATTTTTAAAATTCAGAAATGAAATCGCTATTCATAAACTTATCGCTAGGCAAGGTTATGTTTATGATGAAAATGCTGTCATCGATTTTATTGAATCTAAACTATTTAAAAATAATCTAGGTGGATATGTAGTTATTGAGTGGTTGGAAGGAAGATCTTTAGATGATGTCATTAATGATTACCAACATAAAGGCTTTGAAGAAAAGGTTCAATTATTTCATAGAGTAGCTAATGCATTGATTCCACTTAGTGGTTGGATTACACATAGAGATTTACACCCTTCCAATATTATGGTGATTGATGAGGATTTTGAATATGCTCGTTTAAAAGATCAAGCATTTAACCCTCAAATTAAAGTGGTTGATTTTGGTGAAAGTTACTCAGAGTATGTTGAAGCTATAAGTGATTTAAATGGTAATGATTTAAAAAAAATTCGTGAAAGTAGTACTAGAAGATTAACAACATCCTTATATTCCACTCCACCTGAATACCTTAGAAACTATAAGTGTAAAGATAATCACATATTTGATAAATCATGGAATTATGATTCATGGGCATTAGGTTTAATTGGATTTAAAATTTTTTTTAATGAAGATTTATTTGATTTTAAGAACATTAAGGATTATGTCACTAGTTTAAGAAGTAATCATTTTCAATTAGATATTTCCTCTAAAATTCACAGTAAGTTTTTTAATATAGATTATAAGCACTCTCAGTTATTAGAAAATATTTTTCAATACTTATTAAGAGTAGATCCTGATCAGCGGACTAGTGATGGGAATGTAGGCTTGTCTTTATATTTAACTTTCTTAAAAGGTTATGAACTCCCTGAAAATTCTGATGATTCAGAGTATCTAAAGTTTATAAGAGGTGGTTGGCATTATTTAGATGCCAAAGGTATGACACGTTTAGGAGATACATTGTCTTATGATTAATTATTCAAATATTAAGTTCTATCGAGCTTTTGCAAGACCTATTCCAAATGGAGCACATCAAAATCCATTTATTGATGGAACTCGTACACCAACTCATATGCCTCTAGATGCCCATATTATCATTGATAATTGGTTCATGGATAAATTTGGTATAAAAGCAAGATCAAGTACTATTTTTGTAGGAACTCAACAACAGAGTGTTATTTCATATGCTCAATCAGAAGATGCTGTCATTAAGATAATTTCCTTTCCAGTAGGTTCAAAATATATTTATAGTTCAAAAAATCACGATTTATATGACGATTATAAATTATTAATCCTGTCGGATGGTTATGCTGATATTCGTAATTTGACTCTTCTATTAGAAGAGTCAAATTATCAATTAATAGATAATCCAGAATTAATATCTCCTGATTTTTTAGGTGAAATTATGGTGTATTGCGATAGTTTTCTTCTGGAGGATTTATGAAAAGAGCAGATATCAAACGCCGTCCTTTGTCAGATACCGTACTTGCTAACCTTGAACCTGAATTAAAAGAATATCGGGAGTTAGACGGCGAGGGTCTATATTTTCGTGTAAAGCCTGATGGCAAGAAGGCATGGCTATTCAGGTATAAAAAGGCAGATGGCAAGTGGTCATGGCTTGGCATTGGTACTTACCCCGAATTATCGGGTAAAGGCGCAAGAAAGAAAGCATCCGAAATAATCTTAGATATATCCCACGGCGATAATCCAATCATTACGAAGCAAGAACGTAAACGCCAAGAACTTGATCATCACAATGCAACCTTTGATGTATTGGCTAGAGAATGGCTAGAAACCAAAGTGAATACTTGGGTGCATGATACTATGACCAGAAATAAGGGGGCATTAGAAAAGCATGTATTTCCTGTTTTTGGCAAACGCTTGTACACCAGCATAAAACCTATTGAATGGATGAATCATTTAAAAGGTATTCAGCAGAAGCAGGGCATATATGAACAGGTAAGCCGTGTTCGGGCCATGTGCCGTGATATTTATGATTATGCAAAGGTCACAGGGCGAATTGATTACAACCCACTAGAGGGCATTCAGAAGCATCTACAGCAGGGCAAAAAAGAGAATATGGCCCATGTGAGTGAGGCAGAATTGCCGACTTTAATCCGAGCTATTAATAATTATCCAACTATGGACGTCCGTATGGGGCTACAGCTTTTGGCTATGCTGTTTTGTCGCCCTACTGAGCTAAGAGGGGCTAAATGGGATGAGTTTGACCTAGAACAGGGTTTATGGAATATCCCAGAGGAACGCATGAAGAAACGCCGTGAGCATGTTGTGCCTTTACCTAAGCAAGCTTTAGCTCACGTTAAGGACGGCGTGGCAGGCGTATATAACAAGGCTCAGTACCTACAGGGCAGGGCAAGCATGATGCAATGGTATGCCGACCATTTAGAAGAGTTAGCGAATATGAAAGTTATTTAATTCAAAAAATTGGGAAATTAATAATGTTTTTGAATTATGAGGAGACTATTAAATACCTCAAAAATGTTACTCGTCAAAATAGCAATCGATTCACACTGATGCATTTGTTATCGAATGGATATTTGAATGCAGACTTAAACTATGACGGTGAACTATGCTCTAAAATATATGATGCAGTTTCGAATGATATTAGTGATTTTATGATCTATTCAACTGAGTTATATACAGGATATTTAATTTTGGATAGCAAGGATATCTCAAAGTTCTAAATCAAGTTCTGATAGATGATAAGACAGCTCATATTGTTAATTTTTATAAACCTTTAGATTGTAAAACTTATTCTCCGTTGGTAGATGGTACTCATGTTAATTATGAGTAAGTCAATATGGAGAATTTAAAAGCTTATATTGCCATGTTGGAAGCTTGTAGTGAAACAGTGCAAAAAATATTACAGGGATGAAGGATAAAGAACTTAACCTTAAAAAATAATTCGTAACTTACGAGCTAATAAAAATGATTACCCTTTAATGTAAAAAACTAAGAGTATTATTATTCTAAAAGTGGATATTTCTACTTGATTTTTAATATCCATACTTCGCATAATGTGTGTTGTGTATAATTGAAAATACTAATGAAATTTTAATCTACTTAAAGTCAATTTTTTTATACATATGTGACATACGTTCCTGTTTTGTTTGTAAATAGTCTTTATTAAAGATATTTAAACCTACTGTTATAGAGACACGGTCAACTACATTAATACCTAAATTTTTCAATGAATTAACTTTAAGAGGGTTATTAGTAATTAGTCTTACTTCTTTAACTTTTAAATAATCAAGCATAATAGTACACATATCATAGTGACGAGCATCTGCTGGTAAATTTAAAAGCAAATTTGCATCAACAGTATCATGTCCTTGATCTTGGAGTGCATATGCACGAATCTTATTAGTCAAACCTATACCACGACCTTCTTGACGTAAGTATAAAATCACTCCTTGACCTTCATCACTGATCATTTTCATTGTGGAATGTAATTGTGGACCACAATCACATTTTAATGAACTAAAGGCATCGCCAGTTAAGCATTCAGAATGTATTCTGACTAATATTGGTTTCATTGGAATAGTATCTAGCCCTTTAGAAAGGGCAACATGTTCTTCGCCAGTACTTAAATCTTGAAATGCTATAATTTCAAAATCGCCAAAAGCAGTCGGTAATTTAGATTTAGCCACGAATTCTATAGTCACTGATACATCCATTTATATTTTAGAAAACATTAAAATTAAATACTTATCATTAATCGTTAAAAATATATAACAATTACAGATATTATTTTTAAATTAATACATCTTTAAATAAATACTTACTCCATTAAATGGAGTAAGTATTGCCGTAATTAATTCAGCTAAGATTGATTGAATAATCTATTTGATATATCAAATTTCATTTATGATAATAGTTATTTGGTAGTGAATTTTTTGTGAAACTACTATGAGTAAAACAGAATAAGTTTTTAATTTATTACAACCAAAGAGTCGTTCCAGTGAGCTTATGCCGTGCGTTGAAATTACTGAAATGAATTTATGCCATTGAATACACTATTTTTATATACAAATAACAGAGTTAAATCCATCTATAAATGACTGCTTTGGTAATCATCAATCATGCAGAAGAAATATGTATGAGCCATATATGGCGCAAGGAATATGGTGGCTGGGGGCGTAGGTTGTGTGGTGACTCCCTAATGGTTTTCAGCCACCTTTTTTCAAGTCAATTTTTTATCCGAGATTCAGATTATCTAAGAAGTTGTTTTGGTATCACACTGTAACCAATTAACAATATTCATAATCTCACTGTTAGCACTATTTTTTCTGACTACCGCGTAAAAATTATAGTCACAATATATGAAGCCAAAAGGAGCCATTATCCTTCCACTCAATATTTCTTTTTCTACTAAAATTTGAGGTGCTATTGCAATACCTAAGCCGGAAACAGCTGCTTCTATCATTAAATTTAGATTATCAAAATAACGTTCACTAGATTTATGTGGAGAATGAAGTCTTGATTTATCAAACCATATATCCCATGCATTTTTATTTGAATGGGTATGGAGTAGTGGATAGTTCAAAATATCATTTATTGTATTTAAGTTATATGTTTTACGATTACAAATAGGTCCCATGTTATCAGGAAATAAAGCGTATTTTTCCAGAGACTCTGAAAGCATGTAATCCATGCCCGAGCTATTGATAAATATATCAATTTTTTCTTTTTCTAATAATTTTAAATCATTGCATATCATTAATTTAATGTGAATATTTGGATAGATTATTTCAATTTTTTCTAATCGTGGAATGAGCCAATTCGCCATAAAACTATGAGATGCTCCAATAACAATTTCAACTTCAGAAGCTTTATTTGTTAATTCAAAAACACATTTTTCTAGATCGTTAAAAAAGTGACTACAAAGGCGAAATAATTCTTCTGCATCTGTTGTTAAAGAGATAGTTGATGAATGTCGAATAAACAATTTTTTATCAAACCATTCTTCCAACTGTTTTATTTGATGGCTAACAGCACTATGGGTTACGCATAGTTCTTCTGCAGCTAAGCTGAAACTTCTATTTCTAGCCACCGCTTCAAATGCTTTCAAAGCATTTAATGGGGGTAATTTTCTACCTTTCATAGTGTGAATTTTTCTAACATCATGATCTAAAAATATATCAATTATAAAAAAAATGGAAATCTTCTAAGATTAAGAAAATTTTGATTCTTCAAGTGATATGCAATGACAACACTGTATACAGGTAATGGTCCTGATAAAGCAGGATTTTTTGGAAGATTTGGCGGGTGCTATATGCCAGAAAGTCTTATGCCTGCTCTTCAAGACCTAGAGCGAGAATTTAATATTATTCGGCATAAAACCGAATTTTGGACTGAATATCGACAAATTTTAACGGATTTCGTTGGTCGCCCCAGCCCTTTGTTTTATGCAAAAAATCTAACAATGTATGCTGGAGGAGCCAAAATATATCTTAAAAGAGAAGATTTGAACCATACAGGTGCCCATAAAATTAATAATTGTGTTGGACAAATTTTGTTGGCTAAATTAATGGGTAAAACAAGAATTATTGCAGAAACAGGTGCTGGGCAACATGGTGTTGCAACAGCAACAGTATGTGCTCTTTTCAAGCTTAAATGCACCATTTACATGGGTGAAACGGATGTTCATCGTCAGCAAATGAATGTTGATCGAATGAAATTACTAGGAGCTGAAGTTAAAAGCGTTAAGAAAGGTCGTGGAACCCTAAAAGATGCTATGAATGAGGCATTACGTGACTGGATCAGTCATGTAGATACGACCTATTATCTATTAGGAACGGGTGCAGGTCCTCATCCTTATCCGACCATAGTGAGAGAGTTCCAGAAAATTATTGGCATAGAAGCTAAAAATCAAATACTGCTGAAAGAAAATAAACTACCTGATGCTTTAGTTGCCTGTGTGGGTGGCGGATCCAACGCATTGGGTCTAATGCACCCATTTCTACAAGATACGAGTATCAAAATGTTTGGGGTTGAAGCTGGTGGAAAAGGAACAAACAGCGGTGAGCACGCTGCATCTATTTCAAAAGGTAGCGTTGGCGTCCTACATGGTAATTTGACTTACTTATTACAAGATTCAGATGGACAGATTCTAGACGGACATTCTATATCGGCAGGATTAGATTATCCTGGGGTTGGTCCTGAGCATGGCATCCTGTTTGAAACAGGGCGCGTTACTTATGTAGCTGTAAATGATGAGGATGCAGTCAATGCATTTCAGATTTTAAGTCAACAGGAGGGAATTATACCTGCACTGGAAAGTGCTCATGCTATCGCATATGCAATTAAATTGGCCAAAGAAATGCGACCTGAACAGACCATTATTGTCAATTTAAGTGGGAGAGGTGACAAAGATTTAAATACAGTCAAAAAATATCTCGCAGGAGTAACAGAATGAACCGTTTAGACCAAAAATTAAAGGAATTAAAACAGGAAAAGCGAAGCGGTCTCGTGTGTTATTTGACTGCTGGAGATCCTGACTTTTCAGAAAGCTGTAATTTATTTAGTCAATTAGGCCAAGCTGGAGCAGATATTATTGAAATTGGCATTCCATTTTCTGATCCTGTTGCTGATGGCGAAATCATTCAGGCCGCTCATATCCGAGCTTTAAGTGCTGGCCAAACTGTGAGTAAAACTATCGAATTGGTCAAAAAAATAAGGTTAAATGATAATAAAACACCTATTGTATTCATGACCTATTTAAATCCGATTATGCAATACGATTTCGAAAAACTTGTATTTGAAACAGAAAGCCTTATTGATGGCATCCTTATTTTAGATGCGCCACATGAATATCAAGATAATTTTAAATTGATATTAAATGCAAAAAATATGCACTTAATTTCTATGACAGCTCCAACTACTCCACTTGATAGATTAGAAAAAATATCAGAGAGTGCTACAGGTTTTTTATATCATGTTGCAGAAAATGGTTTAACTGGAGGAACTTTAAACCTACAAAATCTTGAGAAGAAGATAGCTCAAATAAAACCAATATTTCATATTCCTATAGCAATTGGCTTTGGTATCAAAAATGAAAGTCATGTTAAAGCTTTAGCGAATAAAGTAGATTTAATCGTTATAGGTTCGGCATTCGTTGAAACTTTTTTTAAGGAAGGTTTGAATGCGACAATAGAAAAGGTCAAAAAATTTGCAAAAGTACTTAGAGATAACGAATAGTTTTTGTACTTATTCAAGATATTTTTTTATTAGTATGACTCATATATAAAAACCGCTCATTAGGCGGTTTTTTTCTTAGATTTACTGGTAAACAATAAGGTTAAATTGTGAAGGTTACATAAGCTCTTTGCATATGGGAAACAACCATCATTCCCGAAATTAAAAACGCCAATATTATTATTACAGAGCTATACAATCGCATTCATTTGTTGTCAAACTTACTAAGTCAGCAGATTAACCTTATTTTGTTACAATTACAATGAAAATAGAAACCATTGAAATAACTAAATTTTTTAATAAATCTGACTTTTTATAAGAAAAGTAAATATATATATAAGAAAACTTGATTAATTTTATTTTTAGTGTATAGTTAACTTAACTAGAAAAAAGTCTTGTTTCGGTAAATCTTCTTTAAGTATCGCAGTTTTAGTCATAATCCTTCGTTTTTTCAGATTTTAAGTCTCATTCTTTATTATTTTCAAAGTTATAATCAGTCAATAAGTTGACTAAAAATTATTAAAAAATCAGTAGGATATATTATGTCAAACTCAAATGTTGTTAAAGGTACTGTAAAGTGGTTCAACGAAACTAAAGGTTTCGGTTTTATTCAACAAGAATCAGGTCCAGATGTTTTTGCTCACTTCAGCGAAATCGCTAGTTCAGGTTTCAAAACCTTACTTGAAGGCCAAATGGTTGAATTCAGTGTAGCTCAAGGTCAAAAAGGACCAAATGCTGTAAATATTGTTGCTATCTAAGTAATAATAGGCAGTAATAAAAAAGCACTAATCAGTGCTTTTTTTATAATCCAAAATTTAATTTAAAGTTGTTTTCCAAATCGGAAGAGTCTCCCAGAATAGGATATAAGTTGTTAAAAATAAATGATTTAATTGCAAAATCTAAAAATGGTACTGAAATTATAGTATCGTTAATTCCCCTAAATAAAATGCAAAATACACGTCAAGGTTTAAGAAAAATTGAAGTAGGCAAAAGAGTTCTTCTTCAGTCTGGGATTGTGGTTGATTTAAATTTAGATGGTCGTACATTTTATACTTCTTTACACCAGCTATTTAAGTTAAAGCATAAAATTATTTAGATAATAATTATATATATCAATAATTTAAATCTATATATTTTCTCTACTACAATATTATTAAAGGTATATTAATGCTTAAACAAAGTCTCAGTGTGAAAGATCAATTTGGTATTAAACACGCTATTCAAGCAACAGTTGATAAGCATTTTGCTAATACGCAATCTTCTTCTAATGTAAAACATATCACCGTTGATGGTGAAGATATTCGGCCAAGTTTCGAAATGTTTTTTCAAAGTACCTTAAGCGGAAAAATTTTCAAAATTGTATAGATAAACCAAATTCTGTTTAATTCAATATATCTTCATATAGATTATTCGAACTAAATTTTATAAAAAAATCCCCGACATTCTGTTGGGGATTTTTATTGCTTATTTTTTAGTTATATGCGGATTTTTATACATGCTCAGTAAAGAGCATAAAATATTCTTTTAAAGAAAATTAATAGGCCGAGTAAGACAGCGATGATGCAAGGCAAATCCGTACGATTAAAAATACATATATAGACACGGGTACTACAGGGCAAACGCGGCAATCGATAGGGAAATTGACCTTGAGTGATTCAAAAATTCGGAGTATTTAAGCCAAACGACCATTGCTTTGATTATGTACGTTCCACACGGGGGCTTCATTGCACTAGGTTAATTTTACATAGAACAAAAAAGATTTAAAATTTACGGAGTTTAAAAATTGGCATTTATAAAAAAAATCTAAGATGATAAACATTGATATGAAGATCTCTCAATACTAATTATGCCAAAATGATTGAAGGTTGATTAAAATGACTCGATGTTAGCGATTTATCATTCTTGTGGAAAAACTAATTCAAAGCACACACCCTCTGAGGTATTGTAAGCTTGGTATGTACCGCTATGAAGAGTCATTATGGAAGCAACAATTGATAAGCCTAAGCCTCCTGTTTGGTGATGATTTTGTCTGCTTGGATTACATTGATAAAACCTTTCAAATATAGAATCTAAATGTTCGGTTGGAATTTCAATATCACTGGTGATTACAAATAATCTAATCATATTTATATTATTGAGAACCTTTTTGATGCTGCCAATATAAATTGTACGATTGTTTCCGCCATGCATAAGTGAGTTTGAAATCAGATTATAAAGGGCACGTTGTAATAATTCTGGATCAGCTAATAATTCGGATTCTTTTAGTCTAAAAACAAAATTACATGCTTGGTCTTCAGCTTGGTATTCGAAAATACTGCAAATGTTTTCTATCAGCGTTTTAATTTGAATGATCTGTTTGTTTAATAAAACCTTATGACGATCAGCACGTGCTAAAAACAGCATACTGTTAATCATCCTTTTTAAACGTTGGTAATCCTCTAGGTTTGAGATCAATAATTCCTGATATTGTGCAGAGCTGCGTTCACCCATGAGTAAAATTTCGGTTTGACCTATTAAATTATTTAACGGTGTCCTAAATTCATGAGCAATATCTTCGGAGAAGCGATTGAGTTGGCCATAGCCCACTTCAATACGGTCAAGCATTTTGTTAATATCTGATGAAAGTTGTTCAATTTCTTGTGGAGAGTTTGCAAGGTTTAAGCGTTGTTGAAGTTGGTGAATATTAATTGCATGCGTTTGCTCTCGGAGTTTTCGTAATGAGCTTAATCCTAAGCGACTAGCAATAGCGCAGAGTATAAAAATCCCTAAGATGCCTGTTAATACATAAGTGAGAAGGTTGCTTCGAAAAGGTGAGAGTATCGCTATTCGTTCAGACCATTGCTTTCCTGCGATTAATAAATAAGGTTGATTGTTGATTTGGATGGTTTTCCAAGCAATACGTGTTGGATATTCATCAGCAGGTAAATCGCGAAATTGAATATTTGTCTGACGTGTTAATTCAGGAAGAGGAATATCAAGTGGATTGATATTAATTAAGATACTGTCTTTATGAATTAATAGAAATAAATTATCTAGGTTACCTAGCATGTTCTGATAAAGTTTAGGGCGCGCTATGATCTGTTCTATATTTTCACTGTCTTGAAGTAAAATTTCGAGCCGTTCAATTCTTTCTGCTAAAGCTCGATCCTGTTGGATAATTAAAATCTGGTTAATTCCCAAATATGTCATAAACGCTACAGCGCACAAAACAAGCGCGCTGCAAAATGTTACCAATAGCGTTAAACGTAGTTCTAGAGAGCGAAAAGATTTTAAAATCATAAATTAACCGAAATTTTGTAACCCAATCCCCGAACGGTATGAATTAATTTTAAATCATGTCCTTCATCAATTTTACTGCGTAAGCGCCGAACAGCGACATCTATAAAATTAGTATCAGTATCAAAATTAATATTCCATACTTCTGAACCAATTTGTCTCCGTGTAATAATTTCGTTTTGATGAAGCAACATAAAGCGCAATAAGCTAAATTCTTTTTTACTTAGTTCTATCAATAGGTTATTTCGCCAAACTTTATGTTGAATTAAATCCATTTTTAAATTTCCAATGAATAATTCATTTTCCTGAAAATACTGCTGGCGTCTTAATAAGCTTTTAATTCGTGCCAATAATTCAACATAAGAAAATGGTTTAGCAAGATAGTCATCAGCCCCAAGTTCTAAACCTTTAACTCGATCTAAAATTTGGTCTTTCGCTGTTAGGAAAATCACAGGTATCTTAGAAAACTGACGCAATATCTTTAATATGCTCCAACCATCTATATCTGGCAGCATCACATCTAAAATAAGCAAAGAATATTGATTCATCTTTAATTTTTCCAAGCCTTCTAGCCCTAAATGAACACATTCAGCATCGTAACCAGATTCCTTTAATCCCTTAACGAGGTATGAGGCGATCTTCATTTCATCTTCGATAATCAGAATACACATTTTGCTTAGACTCATTTGTAAGATGACAACTTTGTAATGTGATTGTCATGCTTTAGATCATTCCGTTTGTATAAGATTTTAAAAATGAAGTCAGGACAATCATGATGAACAAACTTAAATGGCTTGTTTTAACAGCAATGTTATTCAGTAATAGTACTTTTGCACAATCTATTCAATTGAATCAAGTTTACTCACTAGATTCTAAGACTGCGCAAATGCTAGTGCAAGAAGCTGAGAGTACATGTAAAAAATTGAATCACAATATAGCAGTTGTAGTAGTCGATCAGGGTGGGAATCCCCTTATAGCTCACAGACATGAATCGGTTGGTCCGCACAACTTAGCTGCTGCAGAGAAGAAAGCTTATACCGCTTTATCGACAAAAACATCAACCATGTTATTAAGCCAAACTGCAAATGAAAATAGTGATGCAAAAAATTTAACAACTTTATCTAATTTACTTTTGTTAGGTGGGGGCTTACCTATTCGTTATGAAAATCAAGTTGTAGGAGCGATTGGTGTCGCTGGAGCTGGTGGTGCAAAAAATGATAATCATTGTGCGGCATCTGCAATTCAGGCTACTTTAAATTACTAAGGATTAAATTATGTTGAAGAAATTATTACCAGTCTTTACTGTATTATTGACATCAATGACATTTGCACAAGATAACCCATTGAGTGTTCATGTTTTAAATTTAGAAAATGGCTTACCATCTGCTAATGTTGAAGTCGTCTTAGAAAAGAATACAGGTCACCAGTGGGTGAAGCTCAATCAGCAATTTACTGGGCCAAATGGTCGTATTAGCGCACTTTATCCTGAAAATAAAAAGTTAGAACAAGGCACATATAAGGTTACTTTTAAAACTGAAGATTGGTTCAGAAAGAACAATCAAAAAACATTCTTTCCTGAAGTACCTGTAATTTTTAAAGTTGATGGAAGTGTAAGTCATTACCACATTCCATTGCTGTTAAGTCCCTATGGATATTCGACATATAGAGGCAATTAATAAATAAAAAAGCGGTCAAAATCCTGAGTAAATTTAATATATTACTTTAAAATGCAACGCAAGGATCTGAAACGTGTGGTATTCGTGCCAGACTCATGAATCGAATACCTACTAAAATTTATTATTAATTTTAGCTTTACGAAGTAGCTATGTTGATCAAGAAGTGACTTATGAAAGAAGCCTCATTAATATTTCAGGCATTAATGTGATTTTCATCTGTTGTATGAAATGATTGGTTTTTTGAATAAGCCTTGGTTTTTAAAAATCTCATTTTTTCCTTCTTTATTCACAGTTTATTCACACTCCTTTGGTGTATTTTGGCAATATGAAATGCATAGAAGGTTATTAAATGAAAACTTTAATCAAAGCTCTTTTTGCTACAGGTTTAATGACCTGCGTCAGTCTAGGTTTTTCTGTGGTAGCTCAAGCAGGAACCATGAAACCGAAGGCTGTCGAAAAAATTGATGTGAATCAGTACGCAGGAAAATGGTATGAAATTGCGCACATTCCCATGTACTTTCAACGGAATTGTGTCAGCGATACGACTGCTCAATATACAGTTAATTTAGATCAGACTATTGCTGTATTAAATAGCTGTCGTACGGAAAGTGGAAAAATAATTGCTTCACAAGGGGTGGCTTATCCTCAAAATGAAGGAATGAGCAAACTCAAAGTGAGTTTTTTACCTGCTGGTTTAAGATGGTTACCTTTTACCAAAGGGGATTACTGGGTGTTAAAAGTAGATACTGAATATCAGGTAGCGCTCATCGGTGGACCATCGCATAAGTACTTATGGATCTTATCTAAAAAGCCTCATTTAGATGAAGCTACATATCAATCTTATTTAGACACTGCACGCCAATATGGCTATGATTTATCAAAGTTGGTTAAAACACCGCAACAGTAATCAGTACTTCCCGCTGAGACCACAGATATACCAACACAAATTAATCAATCCAGCCGAGATAAGTCAGATCGTACAATACAATCAAAAAGTTAACATTAACTTTAATTCAGATGATCAGTTTTATGCGTATTACCGTGATATTGCTCGGCATGTAAAAATAAACAAATTGATATTCTACTTCTGGTGAATATGTTCCTGACAGGGTTTGATTCAAGTATTTTTTCAAACCAATCGTATTTTGAATGGTAATTATGCTTTTTTAGGTTAACAACTTGACCATCTAAATCACCACCGATACAAATATTCAATTTAGTTATTCAGTCATAATCAACTGACCTACTGTAGCACCAAATGCAAAACTTCTGATTAATTGCCAAGTTTTTACTATCAGAATCTAGTTATCTAAAATATAGGTATAAAAAAACCCTAATAAGCATGAAGCAAATCAGGGTATAAACTTTAAATTTTTCTCGTTGGTAGCGGGAGCTGGATTTGAACCAACGACCTTCGGGTTATGAGCCCGACGAGCTACCAGACTGCTCCATCCCGCATCAACGAAGTGACGTTATACATGTTATTAAGACTTAATACAATCTTTATTTTAAATAAACATTTAAGTCTCCAAAAATCCACTAAATAGCGGGACAATTCAACTAAATTTATCGAATTTCTGACTCAGTTATAAATAGAGGGTGAGAGGACTTATATAAAACCAACTTATTTTTTTCATTTTCCAAATAGGATTTAGGCTCTTCCATCCAAGTGACTTTATCACTACCAAAATCTGAATTTTTCAAAGCCCAATCAGAAACTAAACCATACATAAAAGTATTATCAGCAAAAATTAATTTTGACTTATTGCTAGTATTGCTTATAAACACCTTATGCGTTGGTAAAGATCCAAATATACTGATGTGCGTATATAGATATTTATAAGTATCGTTCATATTAGAAGTATCCGAGTAACGGATCACTATACCAACAATAGCTCATGCTAATTCAATTAAAAATTAATAAAATAAGTCCAGTTAGATGACTAAATTTTCTAAGCCCCTATCAAAATAAAAAACCTGTTTACCTCTCCCGGGGTAAACAGGTTTAATTTGCACTTTGATTTTTTCAGTTATTCTTTATTTTCGCTAAATATAGCGTTAATTTATTTCAACATTATGAAAGAAATTAAAAAAGCTCATCAAGTGATGAGCTCTCAAATTTTAAGTCAATTTCTTATCCACGATTCAAGTTATTGAGAGATAAAAAATCACAAATTCTTCATCTTGCGTCTTTTAAAATTGAAAGCTAAACAATATTTTTTAAAGATTAGAAAAGATAGCTTATACGATATAGACCGTTGGTTATTTTTTCATCTTCATGATTTTGATATTTATATTTTCAACAAAATAAGGGCGATGCTGTGGATAATATTATCGAATATATGGGTGCAGATCTATCACGGATTATTGAAATGGCATGGGAGGATAGAACACCTTTTGAAGCCATAGAGCGTGAGTTTGGACTGAATGAATCTGCTGTGATTCGGTTAATGCGGCAAAATTTAAAGTTGGGTAGTTTTAAGTTGTGGCGTGAACGTGTGGCAGGGCGTAAAACCAAGCATTTGCAGTTACGTTCTTCAGAAGTAAGCCGTGGTTATTGTACACGCCAGTATAAGCATCATTAACTATAAAATGTGGCAGGATGGTTGAGTCTCTTATTCCACCATCCTACTTGAACTTGTTGAATTATTAGGGATTTATGTTTTTAAAATGAGTCCTTTTATCTACAAGGAATATTTAATTTAAAGTTGATCAAAACCTGCCATGAAATATGAATTATTCGACTGAAATACAGATGTTTTATTTCCATTTTATTGGGCCGATTTTCTGAGTGGCGACTGGCGTTTGCATCTTTCAGAGCAGTATTTGACCTCATCCCAGCAGCGTTGCCATTTCTTTCGCCATGTAAAGGGACGCAGACAGTAAGCACAGATTTTTTCTGGTAGATGCTGTTTTTTCATCAACTTATAATTCATCTAGTTAGCTGAGTAAGCCTCCATCTGCATGCATCACCATACCTAAGGTATTCGGCAATTCGACCCATTCATAGGCATCGGTATACATCTTCTGAACGGTCTAAATATTTTAGTGTTGCCAGCTGATGATGAAGTTGATCACCTAAAATTAAACCAAAATGCATAAGAGGCTGAACATGAGGTGGATATAAAGTGCAGTTTAAAATTACTTATAGCAATTTTTTGTGAAAATAGATGCCGAGAATACCAATGTATCTATAACATTGTGCTTATTCATATAGATATTTTTAAAAATGATTATTATGAGTGCATCAATTAATAAAAAAGGGATACGAAGAAATCCAATACTGGACGACGTATAGATTTCATCGTCGTATCACCTTTTAAGTTAGCGCATTAATGTTGTACTTTCAATTGCATTCGAATAACAAACTCATAGGACAAAATATCTTCGTGTTACTCTTTAACATATGAGCATCAAGAAGTAGTAATGATTCAAACTCTAAGTTAGATGTAAAAATGAAATGTAGTGTGATTAAAATAAATACAAATTACACAGTATGATGGGTATCTAAACTTTTAGTAATGAAGATTGTGTTGATTGCATCTCAATTGCAATGAATGTGTTAAGTGACTATTTTTGTGTGGTCGAGATATTAAATTATGAGCATATTCAGTTAAATATCATTTAAATTTTTAACGATACAGCCTTACTCGCTTTGTAAGCTATTTTGTTGTAATGATCTTATTTGTTGTGGAATCTGTACATTGTGGTACATCATGTTGACGTAACAATTAAATATGATTAAAAATTAATCTACACAAGAATGGTTATGCTTGATTTTAGTTTTAAGTAGATGACAAAGGTGTTGTTTAACTTTAATTAGATCTCACAAACGTGATTTGTTCTTCGAACAATCGGTGTAAATGCTACAGCACGCGTCCTTATAGTATTTAGTTTAGCCATTTTTGTTGCTGGGTTTAGGCATTCCTGTACCTATTTTCCTGTTTAGCGACAACAGTTCTAGGTGAGTATATAGCCATTGCAGTACATGATTGGGAACGTCAGATCTGATTTTTTCGTAAAGGACATGTGCTTCACACGGGTATTGCATGACAGTGATGCTACGCTGACCTCTAGTATATGCCAGCTTTTTATCGTTCTGTGCTGACAACCATAGAGCAAAAGCGTGTTGCTCGCTCGATTGGTGAGTCTAATCCAGCCGTCTTCTAGGTGTTTTCACTCATGATGCAAGGAGAACGTGCTATGAATTTCCCTAAAGTGTTGATGATGGCTGGATGGATTGCACTGTCTACATCCACAGCTTTCGCCGCCGATCAAATGAGGGGCAAAGGTGGGGCTGACAAGCAAGCCATCGCTAGTGCAATAAGTGCAGCACCGAAAAAAGTGGGCACAGCGGCCACCATTGTGGCCATGGGTGCTGATGGACAGATGCGCACCTTGCGAAAAGGCAACAACGCCTTTACCTGTATGCCCGATAATCCGGCGACTCCTGGCCCCGATCCGATGTGTATGGACAAGGTCGCTCTGGAATGGGCAGAAGCTTGGATTGGCCACAAAACACCGACGGTGGGTAAGGTTGGCTTTATGTACATGCTGGCAGGTGGCACAGATGCCAGTAATATGGATCCTTATGCCAAGAAACCCACTGCGGGCAACCATTGGATCAAGACAGGCCCGCATGTCATGATCGTTGGGGCGGAATCCCGCTTCTACGACATGTACCCCAAGAGTGCTCAGCCAGACACTGCTGCCCCTTACGTGATGTGGCCAGGAACGCCTTACCAACACTTAATGATTCCAGTCAAGTGACACAGATGTGGGTGATCTTCACCTAATTCAACGGTGAGTACACCCAAAGTCTATTTATGGCTGATCGAGTCGCAGTCATGATTTGGTGTGGTTTGATATTTAGCTGCGCCTAAATGACATCATCCTTTATTTCAGCGGATCGCTTTCGGCGACTGCTGAAATTCAAATTCGGCTAGGGATAGAACAAAATTTCGTCTGTAAAATTTTTTAAATCATTGAGTTAAAGTCAGGAAATTAATTTCTAAGTATTAATTTTACCCATTGAACATAATAGGTGTTATACGAAATGAAAAAATAGTATCGAATTTCAAAAAAGTTATACTGTGAAAAAGGGCGAAAAACCTAGAATCTGGCTTGGAAAAAATTCGGCTTTTTTTTATCCAGATTTTATATTTTTTACTAATAAATCATCAGTATAAAACTCTGTTGTACATTGTTAATTCATCCATTGCCCAAACTATCCTCAATTCATGCGGATAAATCTTGGGGGGAAATTAAGCATTTGTGTACGCCTAAGCGCACACAAATTCAGGTCTTTTGCGGCTATGCGACTTCAACTCAATTTACTATCATGAGGACATAGAGAGCAGGATGCTCCAGATAACAATAAAAAAATAAGCGACAAGGAATGTAGGTAAGACAGGAGTCATACCAAAGCACCCAATACGAAAAACCCCGACAGGATGTCGGGGTTTTTTTATTGCTTGTTTTTGGTGATGTTAAATTTTGATGCAAATTAAGTAAAAAATATATGTAGTTCCCATTTATTTAATTTCATATTTTTTATTGTAAATTTTACTCTTCCAAGCAATTTAAAATTTGAGATGCTAATACTTTAGGTTATTCAATCGGAATTATATGACTTATATTTTCTATTGTTTCTAAACGAGCATTTAGAATTTGATTATACAGCTCGTTTGCTCCTTGGTTGAGTGAACCTGATCCTGAGGAGCAGTATAATCAAGCTTGAGTACTTAACTTTACCCATGTCGTCCTTGGGGTTAGAGGAAAATTTGGAAAATTCATGATGGTAAATAAATACTTTTATTGATTTATATAGCCACCAGTTAATAGGAAAGAGACCTTCAATTATGTTTTCAATGAAAAAATCATTATAGGAAAGACACTCTTTTTTTGTATTTAACAGAGTAATGAATCATGTATTTTGGGTTTAGTAAATAAAATCATTGTATAAGGTATGAATAATTAAAAGTTTGTTATAGTGTGCTTAATTTGGCTTTTTATATAAACTAATGTTAAATAATACTTATATTTTTTTTGGGGTGATTTTAGGTTTAACGATTGCAAATGTAGCGGGGGCTGCAACTACAAGCATGAATAACGATCGGTTGAGCTATTTAATACAGCGGGTAGATTATCAGCGTACAAATGACTCTCTTGAGAAATCTGAAAATCAATTATTAGGGCGTGCAAGCTGGAATATTCAATGCTGGGTAAAAAGCAGTGAAGGCACTAAAATTTGCACAATGCGTAAAAATCATATTACGGTAATGCGTATGAATGATAATTACAGCTTAAGTGTTGGTATAAAGCATGAAAAAAACTCTATTACACTGCTTAAAGTTGATAATAATAGTATTTGGCAGACGCGCGAGGGGCTATACCGCGATGCTCAAACAATTATAGATCAGTTCAAGCGTGGCTTCGAAGTGAAAACAGAGTTTAATGCATTTAATACTGCTAAACCTGTTGTAAATGAAGTTTCATTAATTGGTTTTTCTGACGCATTTAATGATATGCAACAGCAGTATAATAAGCTGGATCATTTGGATCCGCAGCGCAGATTTTAACAGAATTGCTATAGCCTGCTGTCTTTGAATAAAAGGCGTGGGCTAAAGTATGATGATTTATTCAATATGACGCTTGGACTACGACCACTCGCTTAGACAAATTTAGTCCATTCATGGTGTTGTATTTTTTGATCATTAGCTTTTCAGTCTTAAGAATTATTTTATCGAGATAAAATTTATTAAATCAGTAAATATGGATTTACATATATGTGATTATTCGTATATAAGTATATGTAAATGTTTTGTTGAGTTTGAGCAAATGACTGCTACTTCTAAGGTTAAGATGTATCACAATCCTGATTGTGGTACATCACGTAATACACTTGCTTTAATCCGCAATGCCAATATTGAACCTGAAGTGATTGAATATTTAGTTAACCCTCCATCTAAAGCTGAATTGACTCAACTGATTGCTGATGCAGGTTTAATGGTAAGAGAGGCGATTCGTAAGAATGTTGCGCCATATTCGGAACTTGAACTTGATCAAGAACGTTGGTCAGATGAACAACTTCTAGATTTTATGCAGTTGTATCCCATTTTAATTAATCGTCCATTCGTTGTCACTGAACTAGGCACTCGATTAAGTCGTCCATCAGAAGTGGTTTTAGATATTTTACCATTAGCTCAAAAGGATGCTTTTACCAAAGAAGATGGTGAGCAAGTGATTGATGCAAATGGGCAGCGATTGAAATAAAAATTTAATGGATATATGTGAATATCAATATATCCATATGTTTGAGTGAGTGAAAATATGGATCAAATCAATTTTTTTAAATGTTTGGCTGATGAAACTCGATTCAACATTGTCATGTTGGTTGTTGGAAATAATGAGCAGTGTGTCTGCGACTTAACTGAAAAATTACAGCTCAGTCAGCCCAAAATTTCTCGTCATTTAGCATTATTACGTACTTTGGGCTTATTGCAAGACCGACGTCAGGGACAATGGGTTTATTACAGCATTAATCCAAATTTACCTGCTTGGTGCTTAGAAGTACTCAACACCCTTAAGAATGCCGAACTACAACCAAATGTTGAAATACCTTTTCAGCAAATCAATAGTTATTGCGAGTAGAACAATATGAAATTTCTTTTTTTATGTACTGGAAATAGCTGTCGCAGTATTTTATCAGAAGTGCTTTTTAACAGCCGTGCTCCAGAAGGTTGGAAAGCTTATAGTGCAGGCAGTAAACCATCTGGACAAGTGCATCCACTAACCATTGAAACGCTAGAAAACCTAGGTCTTTCAACTGAAGGTTTGTGGAGTAAAACGATTGATGACTGCGAACAATACCAACCTGACGTTGTGATTACCGTCTGTGATTCGGCAGCACAAGAAGCATGTCCACTGTATTTAGGTGGAGCGATCAAGGCACATTGGGGGTTAGCTGATCCTTCACATTTAGATTTACCGAAAGAAGAAAAACTAAAAGCATTTCAAGTCACAGTCAACCATATCAACCGTCGTTTAGCTGCTTTATTTAAACTAAATATAGATGAATTAGCTCGCTCAGAATTGATTGCAGCAATTAATCAAATTTCGAATATTGAGTAAGTGAAATGTCTGAAAAACGCTTGTCTTTTTTAGATCGTAATCTGACACTATGGATTTTTATTGCCATGGCGTTAGGTATTGCAATAGGAAATTTTTTCCCTCAAGCCTCTGATGCACTCAATAAATTAAGTATTGATTCGGTGAATATTCCAATCGCGATTGGTCTTATTCTCATGATGTATCCGCCACTCGCAAAAGTGGACTATGCGACTTTGCCGCAAGTATTTAAGGACAAGAAAACACTGACTCTATCCTTAGTACAAAACTGGTTGATCGCTCCCGTACTTATGTTTGCTCTGGCAATTATATTTTTGCATAGTTATTCAGAATACATGACGGGCGTAATCCTGATTGGTTTAGCGCGATGCATTGCTATGGTTCTTGTTTGGAATGGGTTGGCATGTGGTGATAATCAATACGTCGCAGCGCTGGTCGCTTTTAATAGTATTTTTCAAATTGTGTTCTTTAGTACTTATGCTTGGCTATTCTTGACCTTCTTACCGCCTTATTTTGGGATTGCAGGGCAGGTGATCAATGTTGATTTCTGGACCATTACCCATGCTGTTTTGGTTTATCTCGGTATTCCGTTTTTATTCGGTTTCTTAACGCGCTTAATTTTGGTGAAACAAAAAGGCGTGGAGTGGTATCAAACCAAGTTTATTCCGAAAATCAGTCCTCTAAGTTTGATTGCTTTGCTGTTCACGATTTTGGCTATGTTTAGCCTAAAAGGTGGTGATGTCGTAAGCCTGCCAATGGATGTTTTACGAATTGCGATTCCTTTAACAATTTACTTTGTCTTGATGTTCTTTATTAGCTTCTTTATGAGCAAATGGATGGGCAATGATTATCCGAAGACAGCAGCAATCTCGTTTACTGCGGCTGGAAACAACTTTGAATTAGCACTTGCTGTTGCAATTGCCACATTTGGTTTAGCTTCACCAGTTGCTTTTACCACTGTCATTGGTCCATTGGTTGAAGTTCCTGTGTTGATTGCCTTGGTGAGTGTTTCACTCTGGCTTAGAAAAAAATACTTTAAAGAGGCCTAACGCTATGAATCTTCCAAATGTAGATCTAGATCTTCTTGAGCCACCGACCTTTGAAAAAGTTCAAGCAAAAGAACTTGCTCATCCACCGCGTATTTTGCTGCTATATGGTTCTAACCGTGAGCGTTCATATAGCCGTTTAGCCCTGTTGGAAGCGGGCCGTATCTTGGAGTGTTTTGGTGCTGAAGTAAAAATCTTTCATCCTAAAGGGCTGCCTTTACCTGAAGATGCAGATACTGAACATCCTAAAGTGAAAGAATTGCATGCGTTATTGGCATGGTCAGAGGGCATGGTCTGGTGCTCACCTGAACGTCATGGCTCCATGAGTTCTATTTTCAAATCTCAAATCGATTGGATTCCACTGGCAGGCGGTGCAATCCGTGCAACTCAGGGGAAAACATTGGCTCTGATGCAAGTCAGTGGTGGATCACAGTCTTTTAACAGCCTGAATCAAATGCGTATTTTAGGTCGCTGGATGCGGATGATCACCATTCCAAATCAATCCTCAATTCCCAAAGCTTTTTTAGAGTTTGAAGAAGATGGCAGGATGAAGCCTTCAGCTTTCTATGATCGAATTGTCGATGTGATGGAGGAGCTGTATAAGTTCACTTTATTGACCCGTGGGCAAAGTCAGTACCTCACAGATCGTTATTCAGAGCGAAAAGAGTCTGCCGAAGAACTTTCAAAACGTGTGAATCAACGTCATTTATAAATTTTAGGTGATAATAAATGTAAAAGATATTCTGAATGAATTCCTTTAGATTCAGAATTTTATGGTTATAGCGCTGCGGTTTATGCTGCACGCGCTAACTTAAAGCTTACACTGATTGTGGGTTTACAGCTGGGGGAGTCAATTAATAATGCTCACTGAAGTTGATCACTGATCAGGCGATCCTGAAAGTTTAACAGGTCCAGCACTCATGGAACGTATGCAAGCCCATGCGGAATGCTTTGGTACAGAGATTGTGTACAATTACATCAATGAAGTTGATTTAAACATTCGTTCAGCCGTGCTAAATAAATTTACAGAATTAGGTAGACCACACACCTAAGTTATATCTTAAATTTAGACACCCCAGAGGTTCGCTTAACTTTTAAAGCTTTGTGTAACAAAGCCTATTCATAATAAAAAGATTGTTGTTAGCGTACTGGTTGAATAATATATTTAAGTATGAATAATTATAATATAGCAAGTGATAGTAATTATCATTATTTTTATTTAACAGTGTGTATTAATAATAAATTAAAATTATTTTATTGTTGGGTTTTTAATATATAAATATTTGAAAAATAATAAATTTTTATAATTTTTGTTTTGTGTGTGGTTTTATTATTAAGGAAATTTTAAGTTTGAAATTCTATCTTTTTCTTATTATATTTTTCTGTGAGATGATAATGACTATATTCATCTTTAAACCTGCTTCATCCAATAAGATTAATTATTTAGACTTTAATTTAGATAACTCCAAATATAAAAGAGAACGATTTACTAAAACTGATTTAGACAAAAACTGTGTGGCAATATTGCCTAAAGTGTCGTCCAAAAATACATTCATCAGTTTGGATGTTCAAACTTTAGACCACAGCCGTACATTAGAGCGAGTGAGCGTTGAAAGCTTTATCAGTGATAAATATAAAGAAATCCATAATGCATCACTCTCTGAGTTTTTTTCAACACTGTTTGCCGGTTATACCGAAAATAAGATGCAAGTGGCGATTGGGATAGAAAATTTAAACGGGAAAGATGCCTTTCTTGAACAATATCTGGAAACACCAGTAGAGCTGAGCTTAGAGAAAATCATTCAGAATAAGGTTTCAAGGGACAAGCTGGTTGAAATTGGTAATTTGGCTTCTCTGAATATGGAAAATGCAAAACTGATGGTGGCTTTTCTGGTGTTCCATTTAAGCCGGCAAAAAATTGAGTGGGCGGTGTGTACTGGCACAGTTGCTGTTCGCTATGTCCTACAGCAAATGGGGCTGCATTTTCATGTTATCGATAAAGCCAATCCAAATGCACTAGGTGCTGCCCAGAAGCAATGGGGAAATTACTATCAGCAAAAGCCTCTCGTGTTGGCAATAAATGTGGCCGATGCGCTGGCTGTAACTCAAGAAATATATGATTCCAATTTCTAAATACTCATGAAACTGGTGGAAAGACCAGTTTCAAACTTGGATTTCTGAAGATGATGAAAAAAATATTTGATTCAATTGCTTATTATGCAAAACATAGCCCAGAGCGGGAAGCGCTAGTGACTATACATCAAACAGTTGGCTATGCTGATTTGCAGATGCAAGTTGAGACGTTGGCAGCTGAACTGATGCAGATGAAAAGCCAAAATCTTGCGATTTTTGGGAGTAACAGCATCGAATGGGTTGTGATGGATCTAGCTGCAAAAAAGGCCAATATCACAGTTGTTCCTATTCCGCTATTTTTCAGTAAAGATCAAATAAAACATCTGTTAAATGATAGCTGTACAGATACGATTTTCATGACTGATGCATGCAGTGATGCCAATAAACAGCCTGCCGTACCTGAATGGCTGGAAGAGCTTAAAGCAAATAAGATCGTAAAGCATATTTCAGTTGTAGATGCTGTAAAAGGTCAATTTATTCATTTAGTTAATACAAAAAATAAAATTGAATATAGCCGTGAAAGTTCAGGTTTTGTAAAGCCGTCAAAAATAACTTATACCTCTGGCAGTACTGGTACTCCTAAAGGCGTTTGTCTGGGAGAAGATACGCTTAACTCTATTACAGATTCGCTGAGTAATGCGCTGGAACCACTTCGGCTGGGGCGCCATTTGTGCCTTATTCCTTTTGCGACGCTCTTGGAAAATATAGCGGGAATATACGTGGCGCTGAGCATGGGCAGGTCACTGGTTATAGGAGAGGTCAGCCAATTTGGATTAATCTCAAATCATGAATTTAAAGTCCAAAATTTTGTCAATGCAGTAAAAGAATATCAAATTGAAAGCGTTATTTTGCTGCCGCAAATGCTCAAAGCCATTGTGGAATATATTGCAACGCATAATCCTGAAGGTTTCAGCAGCTTAAAATTCATTGCCGTAGGTGGTGGAAAAGTTTCCCCCGATTTGCTGATGCAGTGTGAAAAGCTTGGGCTTCCTGTTTATGAAGGCTATGGCCTGTCGGAATGCGCTTCTGTGGTGAGTTTAAATTTACCCAATGCAATTAAAATAGGCAGCGTGGGCCAACCACTGCCACATGTGGAAGTCAAAATAAATCCAAATGGGGAGGTGGTGGTAAAGGGCAATGCTATGCAAAGCTATTTAAATGAAATTCCTGTGAGCCAGTATATCCATACTGGTGATGCGGGTTTTTTCGATGAAGAGGGCTACTTATTTATTACTGGACGCATTAAGCAAATTATTGTCAGCAGTTTCGGTCGTAATATCTCTCCAGAATGGGTGGAATCCAATAGCGCAACTGAGCCTGAAATTAATCAGATTGCTGTTTTTGGTGAAGCGCAGCCGCATTTATCTGCGGTGATTTATGCCAAAAATTCGGTATCAAGCAGTATGGTTGATCAAGCAATACAAAAAGCCAATTCCCGTATGCCAGATTATGCGCACATTCAGCATTGGTGCCGTACTGAAGAGCCGTTTTCTTTAAAAAATGAGATGCTGACAGACAATGGAAAATTGCGCAGAAATACCATTCAGCAGCGGTTTAAGGTTGATTTATTACTGGATTAATGCGGTGAAAAAATTCTCGGAAAATCAAAATCATTTCTGCTTCAAGCGAAAGCTGGGCGATAAGCAGTAACAGTGAGATGGAAATATGAATATGAAACAAGTGGTGATGAATGCAGGTGAAAATGAGCCTTTTTTAAAGTCGGCAAGAAAAGAGATTAAAACGGCTTTAATTGAAAATGGCTGGGTTCTGCTGCGGAATGAAAACTATGATGTCAGCAGTTTTAGCCAGTTAATGACATCATTATGCCAAAAGTTAACTTACGATCCAGCACGTGAAAATATCACTCAGCAATCGCAAAAAGTGGATGCGGGCACTCACGCTGTAGGGCTGCATATTGAAAATGGAACCACGCCTTTGCCACCAGATATTATTGCCTTTTTCAGTGCATTAAGTGCTTCACAGGGTTCTCAGACTACGGTATGCGATGGTCATTTGGTCTGGCTAAATTTGCCAGATAAATTAAAGGAAAAATTTTCAGCACCAATGACCATCAGCCGACATTTGCCCAAAAATATTTGGCAAAAATATGTTGCAGCTGCCTTGAATATCAATACACCTGAAGAGGTGACTTGGGATGACTTACAGCGCTTTACAGACATGATTCCTGGTCAAAGCATCAGCCCAGCAGAGAATGACGGAATTGAATACCACTTAAAGATGAAGATGATTCGGCATGATAATTTAAAGGGCATTCCGGCATTTGCCAATACATTATTAGGGCCATCTTATAATTATCAAAAACCGCGTTACCATTTTTCAGATGGTGCGGAAATTAGCTCGGATTTAATTTTAGAACTGGCCGACCTCTGTGAAAAATATACTGCTGAAATTCATTGGCAGGATGGTGATCTGGCGATTATTGACAATAAGCGCTTTATGCACGGCAGGCGTGAAATTCTAGTTCCGCTAGAAAATAGAAAACTCTATATCAGCATGGGGCTGGGAATGAATCATAATTTTTAACTTGGTACGCATGCTGCATAAATATTTTTATATTCAGTGAGAAAAACGATGTCTAATTTAACGGCTGTAATTATTGGGGCAACAGGGGGCATTGGCCAAGCCATTGCAAATACTTTAGCTAAAAAAGGTATTAACCTTGTTTTAGCTGGCAGGAATGAAGGGATGCTCAAAGAGATGCAAGCCAATCTTGCAAAGAGTTATCCCAGCATCAAATTAAACTATTTATGCTGTGACTTATCCAAGCGGGAAAGCCGTCAGCATTTCATAGATGCGCTTGCTATGCTGAATACACCGATCAATTATTATATTAATAATGCTGGAATAAATGATTTTGCTTTATTTTCAGATCAGCATGATGAAATGATTGAAAAAATGATGATGATAAACGTAGCGTACCCGCTGGAACTGATTCAGCAAGTCATTCCATTGATGTCAGTAGTAAATCCCAGCCAAATTATTAATATCGGCTCTACTTTTGGCAGCATTGGCTATCCTGGTTATGTGAGCTACTGCGCGAGTAAATTTGCACTAAGAGGAGCAACTGAAGCTCTTGCGCGGGAATATTGTAAAACAGCGATCAAGTTTAGATATTTTTCTCCCCGTGCCACCAACACGGCAATGAATAGCCCTGCGGTGATTCAGATGAATCAGCAATTGGGAGTGCAAATGGATAGCCCAGAGTCGGTTGCAGAAGAGTTGTATAATTTTCTTCAGAGTGATCAGCAAGCTTATCAGGTCGGTTACCCCGAAAAGATATTTGTAAAAGTGAATCAACTTTTACCTAATGTAGTTTCCAGTTCTATTGAGAAAAATATATATACAATTCAGCATTATGCAAAATCTTGTAATGAGATATGAGGCGGTTGAATTTAAAAATCTCTGTACTGACACCATTGTAAGTACAGCTTATATTTTAGATTGAGTAGAGCTAGCAGATATTTTAGCTTGTATTACAAAAGATAAAGAAAATGTGAAATATATTAAAACTTTGATAATTCTAACCAAATAAAGATACAAGCTAACTTAGCCTATTCTCATCATTCTACTTTAGCTTGTTATATCGAGAGTTGCTGAATGCATAGTATTAATAAATAGCCATTCCACATCAGCATTTTTTTCTGAAGAGTCAGTACTAGATTTTTGTGTGTGATTACATTTTTAGATATTTATCAGGGTATCGTTTATTGTTTATAAATACCCCCATTAATTGGCTATTTTAGCTAACAAAAAGATATCAATAAAATCAGTACTTATTTCCATAAGATAAAAATATAGCCAGAAAATAGAGAATTATTTATTTTAATTTTAACGTCTAATTAAGGTTGATTGTGTTTGATATAAGTATTTAAAACTTAGGAGGAAATTATGAAAAATACTTATCCAAAACCCATGATAATAATCCATTGGCTTACATTTTTTTTAGTTGCAACTGTATATTTGACTGGTGGAAATCCAACAACAACCGGTTTACTTGGACAGATTCATGTCATAGGTGGGATATCAATTTTTATTCTATTTTTCATTAGATTAAGTTTTATTTTTATCTATAACAAAAGTATTCCTAAAAATGAGACAATTAATCAATATCAAAAAAAAATATTTAAAATGGTTAGATTTACGCTTTACTTAAGTTTATGTATTGTTCCAATAGTTGGTTGGCTTGCACTATCAATTTTGACTGATAACTTCAAAGTATTATTTTTAAACTTGCCCCTTTTAAGCAGTGTTAGAGATATTCAATATATTGGTGAATTGCATGAATTTTTAGCTAATACTTTTATTACAATTGTAGGATTACATGCCAGTGCTGCATTAATACACCATTTTATTTTCAAAGATAATGTATTGAAAAGTATGCTCTTTAAAAGAAATAAGTGATTTAGATTTATAACCCGAAAAACAGATATATTTTTTAGCTGAGAACAACATTCTTTATTGAGATAAAGAATGTTAAATATGTATATAGACTGAGTATTTATATGAGTCATTATTTAATATTGTGATGATATAGAAGGTATCTTAGGTCACCACAATATTAATAATGATCCGATCCAAGCACTGAATAACATAGCAATAATTCCCCAGATCATGATACGAGCTGAACCTTCTCCAAATGCTCACACCACCAGCATAGCTTCCAATGCCCCCATAATTCTGAGGCTTAAAACCCCAATCAGTATGACACCTTGATTTAAATATTGTTCAGGCAGAAGCATAATTGAAATTAAAGGAAATAATAAACCTACAGAAAATGCAAGAGCTGAAGAAGATGCAGCGAGGAAAGGTTTGGCAGAAGTATGATCTGAAATACCAATTTCATCACGAGCATGTGCATCTAAAGCATTATGCTGGGTGAGTTATTTAGCAACATCTTCAGCTAAAGTTGGTTCTAAACCACGTTGTATGTAAATATTTTTCAGTTCTTTTCGTTCATTTTTAGGATGGAGTTTTAATTCACGTGCTGCCATTTTTAGATCATTATTTATATATATTTTTTTTATTTAACGGAAATATATTCACCAGTAGCCATTGAAGCAGCCCCATAAATTAATCCCGCAACACATGTTACTAATAATGTTTGAGAAGAAGCGCCACTGGCTACTATTCCGACCACTAGGCTTGTTACAGAAATAATCCCATCATTACCCCTAGCACAGCAGCACGTAGCCAACCTGCACGTGTGGCATAAGAGGGTCTCTTTTAATTGTTGTAAATAATTTGACTCAAATTTTCTGATTAGTGCTGTACTTGATGTTTAAATCAAGAAATCAATATTAGGTTATCAATAAAAAGATACAATTTATAGATGGTTAATGGGGGCTGGATTATTGATTGACGGACATTTTTTAACGAGCAGAAAAGCAGTTCTGTAATTGACCAAAATTGGGGTAAATGTACAGGAGATCCCATCAGGAAATTGTGATGATTGGCAAAAAAATGGGAAAAATGATTTGATGAATGGGCTGATTTAATTATAAAGAGTTAGAAACTTAAATTGATAAATAAAGGAGTAATTATTCAATCAATCATTATTCTACAGTTAGAACAATACTTAGCCCATTAAGCCTTTTTCACGAGGGTAATCAGTATTTATATAAATTTTATGAATAGAGCTTTAATCTATCACAGTAATCCGCTCATTTTTGCATCATCACTTTTCTTTTCTCTAAATGCTTAGTTCTGTTGTAAGCATGACCACACATGTCTTTTACTTGATGAGCCAGTTGTTGCTCAATCAGTTCAATTGGAAAGTCAAAAACTGCCTCTAAAATTGTACGTGCGGAAGTACGGAAACCATAAGAGCGTGAGTAATCAAATTTTCAGCTTTTATCACCAGTCTTAGAGATGATTAAAACGAATACCAGCAGAAAACTTTTGAACTTTTTTCAGGGTCGGCCTTTATCGGTTTATTTAGAATGTGTTAGTTTTTAATTTATTGATTTTAATATTATTTGTTTTTATTGTGGATCTGGAAAGTTAAATGTAAACCATAAAATGGTGCGCCCTGCGGGAGTCGAACCCGCGTCGGTCACTTAGGAGGCAACTGCTCTATCCAGTTAAGCTAAGGGCACAATGCGCAGCTAATTTAGCGCAAATAGACATAAAAAAAAAGTTATTGTCGAAACAATAACTTTTTAAAAGACAGATCTTTATCATTTTTGCTTAAGATTTATTCAGCTTCATTACTTTAAATAAGCCTAACATCACCACAATCCAGATCGGAATCATCAGGACTGACTCTTTAAAGCCTTGCATCCACATAATATAAAGTACGGTTGCAATAAAAATTAGTACTAAATAATTGCTGATAGGTGCCCAAAGTGCAGGGAATTTGGTTTGAATAGATGCTTGTTTAATTACTTGTCTAAATTTCAAGTGAGTCAAGGTAATCATGGCCCAGTTCAGTACTAATGCACCAACCACAACATACATCAAGTGACTTAAGGCATCTTCTGGAACAAAGTAATTTAACAGTACGCAGCCAAAAATTAACAAAGCCGAGAATAAAACAGCAGGAATCGGTACACCTTGTTTATTCACATGACTGAATACTTTCGGTGCATTGCCTTGTTGTGCTAAGCCATAAAGCATACGACTATTGGCATACATCCCACTGTTATAAACAGAAAGTGCAGCAGTTAAAATAATGAAATTCAATAAATGCGCTGCCCAGCCAATACCGAGTTGACTGAAAATCATCACAAATGGACTTTTATCCAGACCACCTAAGTCAAGCTGATCCCATGGCACCAATGCTAAAAGGATCGTTAGTGAACCAATGTAGAACAGTAGAATACGGAAAACCACTTGGTTAATGGCTTTTGGAATGGTTTTTTCAGGGTCTTTGGCTTCCGCAGCCGCCATACCAATCAGCTCAATACCCCCAAAGGCGAACATGAGGAAGGCGAGCATATAGAATAAACCTTCAAAACCATTCGGGAAAAATCCACCATGTGTCCAAAGATTAGAAAATGAAGAGGTTGAACCAGCATCAGCGGTGAGCAGTAAATACAAACCGAAAATGATCATCGATACAATTGCAGTGACCTTAATGATGGAAAGCCAAAACTCTGATTCACCATAAAATTTTACATTGCCGAGATTGACCAAGGTAATGATGATGAAAAAGAACAGTACGGAAGCCCATGCAGGAATAAAAGGCCACCAGTAATTAATATATTTTGCAACAGCCGTCAGCTCGGTCATGGCGACTAAAATATATAAAATCCAGTAATTCCAACCCGCTAGAAAGCCGGGGAATTTCCCCCAATATTTAAAGGCAAAATGGCTAAATGATCCTGCTACAGGCTCATGTACGATCATTTCACCCAGTTGACGCATGATTAAAAACGCAATCAAACCACCAATGGCATAACCCAAAATGATGGAAGGACCTGCAGATTGAATCACCTGTGCGGAACCTAAGAATAAGCCTGTACCAATAGCTCCGCCCATGGCGATGAGTTGGATGTGACGGTTCTTTAAGCCACGCTGAAGTTGAGACGACTCTTTATTCAAGTTATTTCAGCCCGACAATGGATAAGTGTTTCCGATTGTAATAGATCGGGAAGAAATCGCATAGTAGCTCAAAATTCATGAAAAAAAGTTATTATTTGTATAAAAAATAATGTTTGGAAAATAACAAATAAAAAACATATGAATCAATATATTAATTTTATTTAAATTATCGAATTGCAGGCTCTATTTGAAAACTGGACGTTCACAAATGGTGTTTTTTTAGACTTAAGTCCTGTATTTCACGTATAGATATAGAAAAAAGGTATGATGAGCCTTAGTTAAATCAGACTGTTTGACTTAACACAATGATAAATATGAAGGATTCAATAAAAATGAGTTTTGCTCCTCAAATAAAAATTCCAGCAACTTATATGCGTGGTGGTACCAGTAAAGGTGTTTTCTTTAAAGTCGATGACTTACCAGAAGCTGCGCAGCAAGCGGGAAACATCCGTGATCAATTATTGTTACGTGTGATTGGTAGTCCAGATCCATATGGCAAGCAAATTGATGGTATGGGGGGGGCAAGTTCAAGTACCAGTAAAACCGTGATCTTGGCGAAAAGTTCACAACCCAATCATGATGTGGATTATTTGTTTGGTCAGGTGGCTATTGATCAACCTTTTGTGGACTGGAGTGGCAATTGTGGCAATTTAACGGCTGCGGTCGGTTCATTTGCCATTTCCAATGGCTTGGTCAGTGCAGCGCGTATTCCTGAAAATGGCATCTGTACGGTACGCATTTGGCAAGCTAATATTGAAAAAACCATTATTGCGCATGTACCGATTACCCATGGGCAAGTCCAAGAAACTGGTGATTTTGAACTCGATGGTGTGACTTTCCCCGCAGCCGAAGTGCAGATTGAATTTTTAGATCCTGCCGATGATGGTGAAGATGGCAGCGCCATGTTCCCAACAGGAAATGTAGTCGATACTTTTGAAGTACCCAATATCGGGACTTTCCAAGCCACTTTTATTAATGCGGGTATTCCAACCATTTTCTTAAATGCAGAAGATATTGGTTATGAAGGAACCGAATTACAAGAGGCGATCAATGCAGATGCTCAAGCATTGGCACGTTTCGAAACCATTCGTGCTTATGGCGCAAAAAAAATGGGTTTAATTCAAGACATTTCTGAAGCTGAAAAACGTCAACATACGCCTAAAATTGCGTTTGTCTCTCAATCAAAATCTTATACCTCATCGAGTGGTAAAGACATTCAAACGGATGATGTCGATTTACTGGTACGTGCCTTGTCGATGGGTAAATTACACCATGCCATGATGGGAACTGCTGCGGTTGCCATTGGTACGGCTGCGGCCATTCCCGGTACTTTGGTGAATTTAGCTGCCGGTGGTGGAGCACGTGAAGCGGTACGATTTGGTCATCCTTCGGGCACATTGCGTGTTGGCGCACAAGCCGTTCAGGAAAATGGACAATGGCTGGTGAAAAAGGCGGTGATGAGCCGTAGTGCACGAGTTTTGATGGAAGGTTGGGTTCGTATTCCAGAAGATAGTTTGAAGTAGTAAACAAGATAGAGAATCTTGCGATAAAGCAGTATGATGACGCTTTGTGATTGTGAAATTGAGCTGCCAAAGTAGGTGCTTAATACAATGACAAGTTAGCTCTCTTGTGTATGATCAATCGCAAGTTCTCTGTTCGTGATGACAAGAGCGCTGTATATTAGATTAAGCTAGATCTAGCAGATTTCTGTGGGTTTAGATTTACTCACCAAAGCAAAGTATTCGAGGCGAATGTGTCATCTTTAACTGACGTACATGCACATGTACTAACCCAAGCACAGCAACGTATTCAACAAGATTTATTGACGGCATTAGACGCATTTTCTATTCCAGAGCCGCTCAAAGGCGCGGTGCATCATACTGTGATGCTTGGTGGTAAACGCATACGCCCAGCGCTTTGTTATGCAACGGCTGCCATCAAGCCAAATGCTCATTTTGCTGCGGTGCGTCGTGCGGCAGTTGCCATTGAAATGATCCATTGCTATTCACTGGCACACGATGATTTACCCTGCATGGATAATGATTTACTGCGTCGTGGTCAACCGACCTGTCATGTGGCTTTTGGTGAAGATACCGCCTTACTTGCAGGTGATATTTTGCAGTCGATGGCATTTGAAATATTAGGCAGTCGCTTGTTTGATCAAGGTGCTGCGCTGGATGCATCAATTGTGTTAAAACAAATGCAGATTTTGGCAACAGCAAGCTCAAAAATGGTCTGTGGTCAGGTGCTTGATTTACAAGCTGAAGGGCAGTATGTCAATCAACAAGCGTTGGAAAATATTCATCGTAATAAAACTGGCGCACTGATTTCTGCTGCGGTGATGATGGCTGCGGTCACTGTGTTTGAGGGAACAGATCAAGCCATTCCAAAATTGCGCGAATATGCTCAAGCGATTGGACTGGCCTTCCAAGTGCAAGATGATATTTTGGATATTATTTCCGATACAGAAGTTCTTGGAAAAACCGCAGGCAAAGATCAACAAGTTGAAAAATCGACTTATCCTGCATTAATGGGTTTAAACAATGCGCAAACCTATGCCAAAGAATTGCATGATCAAGCATTGAGTGCTTTGGCTATTTTTGGTGATAATGCGGCAGAACTGAATCAAATTTCACAATTTTTATTGTCACGTAAAAGCTAAAAAGCATGTAAGTAGCAAACTAAAGAACAAAAAAGAGGACATCAAGTCCTCTTTTTTATGGACTTATTTTGAGATCAAACTATTGAGCATCTTTGTATAGTCGATCACCTTCGTCGAAACGCGTCGTGATTTCTTCAGATGGTGCTTTACCCAATAAGCTCACCACGACAATCGTAATAACTGAGCAAATAAAGCCCGGAATAATTTCATAAAGACCAGTGTCACTGAACATATTCTTCCATACAATGACCACAACAGCACCGACTAACATGCCTGTCAGTGCACCATTTAACGTCATACGACGCCAGAACAAAGAAAGAATAATCAGTGGACCAAATGCAGCACCAAAACCAGCCCAAGCATAAGAAACCAAGCCCAAAACTTTAGATTCAGGGTTTCCTGCCATCCAAATTGCCAGTAGTGCAATCAGTAACACCATTAAACGACCAATCCAGACCAGTTCTTTTTGAGTTGCATTTTTACGTAAAAATGATTTGTAAAAATCTTCGGTTAAAGTACTTGAGCAGACCAGTAACTGGCAACTAAGGGTACTCATCACCGCGGCTAAAATAGCCGCCAATACAATACCTGCAATCCATGGATTAAACAGAATTTTGGTCAGTTCCATAAATACGGTTTCTGGATTTGCTGTTACTGCTCCTGCAAGTTCAGGGTGTTGTTGGAAGTAAGCGATCCCAAAGAATCCCGCAGCAACCGCGCCACCTAGACACAGGATCATCCACGTCATACCAATACGGCGTGCATTCGGAATCGATTTGACCGAATCTGCCGCCATAAAACGCACCAGAATATGCGGTTGACCGAAGTAGCCCAAACCCCAAGCCAATAATGAAATAATCGCCACAAAGCTTAAATCACCCATGACATTCATGGCTTGTGGGCGAGCCGCTTCAAGTGCCAAAGTCATTTGATTGATATCGGCAAAGCTTAACACCACAACGACAGGGGTGAGTAACAAAGCAAAAATCATGAGACCTGCTTGAATGGTATCCGTCCAACTGACCGCTAAGAAACCGCCAATAAATACATAACTGATGGTGGCAATGGCACTAATCCACAGCGCCGTACTGTAAGAAAGATCAAACATGCTTTCAAATAAACGTGCGCCTGCAACCATGCCTGAAGCACAGTAAATTGCAAAGAAAATTAAAATAATGAAAGCAGAAGCAATACGTAAAATTTTCTTTTGATCGTTAAAACGATTGGAAAAATAATCGGGCAAGGTCAAGGCATTGTGTTGCACTTCGGTATGAACACGCAAACGTCCAGCAACCAGTAGCCAGTTTAGCCATGCACCAATAATCAAGCCAATGGCAATCCATATTTCAGATAAACCTGAAAGATAAATTGCACCCGGCAGTCCCATGAGTAACCAACCACTCATATCTGAAGCACCTGCAGAGAGCGCTGTGACGAAACTACCTAAACGTCGCCCCCCCAAAATGTAATCAGAGAAGTTGCTTGTCGCGCGATAAGCCATGAGGCCAATCACGATCATGGCGACAATATAAAAAAGAAAGGTAATTAAGGTCGGATTTAGGGAGCTCATACGGTATCCATTTACACGGTGGACAGCAGATTGAAATACAGGCTTTTAAATAAAAAGCACAAATAATTTCAAAAAATAACGCGAAATTTAATCATAATTCCACAAGGATTGCAGAGTTTTTCGCAACTGAAATAAAAATAGACAGCAGATGCTGTCTATTGGTTAGAAAAATTGGGAAGTATTATGGATTACGCCCCATCACACCACGAATGGTATTCATGATATCGGCAGGCAATACCACAGTTTTAGCATTGTTGGATTTGGCCATTTCTTGCATGGCTTTTACATATTGTTCACCGAGCAAGTAAGCAACGGGAACTTCTTTATCGCCAACCGCTGAAGTGATCATTTCAATAGCACGTTGCGATGATTCCGCCAAGACCACTTGTGCTTCAGCATCACGACGAGAAGCCTCTAAACGACCATCGGCTTCTAAAATTGCCGCTTGTTTTTCACCATCTGCTTTGGTTACCGTGGCACGGCGCTGACGTTCAGCCGCAGCTTGTGCTTCCATCGCAGATTGCATGGTGCTTGATGGTTGAATATCTTGAATTTCAACGGTTTTGAGTGTAATGCCCCAATCTGAAATATCATCAGAAATAGCCGCTTTTAATTTTGCTTTAATATGATCACGGGATGACAAAGCATCATCTAAATCCATTTCACCGACAATAGAACGCAGTGAAGTTTGTACTAGATTTTGAATGGCCCACGTATAGTTTTCAATGCCGTAAACCGCTTTTTCTGGTGTGGTAATATTGATATACGCCATGGCATTCATCAGTAAAACGGCGTTATCACGGGTGATCACTTCTTGAGAGGGAATATCCATCACAATGTCTTTGGTGGTGACTTTATAAGCCACTTCATCCACATAAGGAATGACAAAATTGAGACCCGGTGTCAAGGTGGTATGGTATTTACCTAGACGTTGTACAATCCATTTATAACCTTGCGGAACAATGCGCACACCTTTAAAAATGGTGACACCTGCAAAAACCAAGATGGCTAAAACAATAATAGATCCACCAGACATGTTATTTCCTCACTTTATATATTTTCATTGTGTGAATTGTGGGGTTTAACCACGAGATCATTGCCGAGAATATCGACCACGCGTACACGATCACCTACCTGAACGGGTGCTAAAGCACGGCAGTTCCATTCGTCAGAGCCTAAAACCGGCATGGGGAAACGTACCGTAATTAAATCGTGTTCCATATGGGTTTGAATGACCATGCCGACTTGACCAATGGTCGCTTCACGCGATAAACCAGCTTTAGTTTTATCGGTTGAAAGGGGCTTAATAAATTTAAACCAAAGTAAAGTACATAGGATGGATAAGATAATCCAAGTGACGAGTTGGGTGGTGAAGCCCATCATCGGGAACATCCAGAATAAAACACCCACCATGATGGCTGCAATGCCAAACCATAGTGCAGCAAAAGCGGGCAGTACTAATTCAGAGAGCATCAGTGCAACACCCAATACAAACCAATGCCAAGGTTCGAAAGCAAATTCCATACATCTACTCGTGTATTGTAAAAATTGATATAGATAACTGAAGTGTCTATATCAATTTAGCAGATGAATAAGTCTTTGAATATTAAAAAAGCATCTTTTTTATATTTTAGCTTTTGGCGCAGGTTTGAATGCGGCGGGAGATTTTTTAAAGTCAGTAATTGCCTTTTCAATGGCACGAATTTTCAGTTGCGCTGCTTTTTCACCTTCAAGGATGGACTGATTGCTGGCTTTTAAGTCCAAAGTACCTAAATGTCCCACTTTCGGTTGAATGACAATATTGGCCTGACTCAGCTCTTCGTTAATGCTTTGTTGACCCATAATATTAATGGTTTGATCCAGTAAGCCCCACATATTCAGTGGCTTATCCCCAACAGGACGTGCAGAAATATCGACTGCAATGACAATATCAGCGCCCATTGCTTTCGCCGTTTTTACTGGAATTGGGCTGACCAAACCGCCATCGACATATTTGGTTCCACCAATCGTGGCAGGGACGAATACATTTGGAATACTGCATGATGCACGAACGGCTTGACCTGCATTGCCTTTAATAAACTCAGCTTTACGCCCATTGTCTAAACGGGTCGCCACCGCTGCAAAGCGAATGGGGAATTGTTCAATGGGTTTGTTGGCAATATGCTTGTTGACATAGTTTTGCAACTTTTGACCTTGTACAATGCCTTGACTGTTTAAGGTTAAATCGCGAATGTCGGATTCTTTTAAGTTCAGGGCAATTTGTTGTAATTGAAACGGTGTTTTACCACTGGCATAAATACTGCCGACAAAACTACCCGCACTGGTGCCCGTGACAATTTTAGGTTTAATGCCATGTGATTCTAAAACTTTCAGTACTCCAATATGGGCAAAACCCTTGGCACCACCGCCACCCAGCGCAATAGCAATCACAGGTTCACGTGCTTTTAAGGTGGTCGTTTGTGGTTGGGTTTTTACAGCTTTATCGCAGCCCATTAGGCTGAGTCCAAGTAGACCAATTAAAGCATAGGACACAAATTTCATAGTTGGGATTGGATATCAAATAGACAAAAAGTTGCGCGTATAAGATCAGATAATGATCATTTTAACTAGCTATTTTTTTATACGATTTTGTAACGGTCTGGCTAACCAATTCGGGTTTTTGGGAGAAAATTTACCAATGTACAGATTTAAGATTTGCTCTAAATCCAGTTCATAGTCTCCTGTAGGCTGAAACACACCTAAGCAATGAATGGTCTTGTGCGCATAATCAAAAGAAAACATCACAATGGGAATATGTGCGCCTACAGCAATACGATAAAAACCACTTTTAATGGTCTCTGCTCGTTTACGTGTTCCTTCAGGTGCCATGCCAACCCAAATTTGCGCTTGAGTATTGATGAAGTCGATAATTTGCTGGGTTAAGCCTTGCTGTGCATTGCGTTGCACTGGAATAACGCCAATCCAGTTTAGTAATGGCTTTAAAGGTGTTTTAAATAAAGTATGCTTGCCAAAAATGGTAATTTTAATGCCCAGCCCAAGCAATGCCGTAAACCCATACCACGCATCAATATTTGAGGTATGCGGAGAAATAATGGCGACTGCTTTAGGCAGGTTTGGAAATTCACCTTTAAAATGCCAGCCTTGGGCAAGAAATAGGTTTTTAAAAATATTTCGGCTTAAGCAGTTACCGCGAGCAGGAACCCGATCGGGTAAGGTTGGAAAATATTTGTCCATAGTCTTTTTCTTCTTCTTGACAAAACTGTATCGCATTTTAAATATGTTAAGCTTTTGTAAAATAAGATTCATTGTCAAAATGTAAACCATATTTCTGCTGGCTTGATAACAATCATCAATCTCGGTTTGATCATAAGGGCAGACTATGCCAACTACACGTCACATTTATTTGTTGTTGTTCTCTTTATATTGGGCACAAGGCTTACCTGTCGGTTTTATGACCCATGCTTTACCTGTGATTTTGCGTGCGCAAGGTGTGTCATTGACACATATTGGTGGCTTTGGTTTATTGATGCTGCCGTGGTCAATTAAAATTTTGTGGGCACCCTTGGTCGATCATTTTGGCTATTCAGCCTTTGGACATTATCGCAGCTGGATTATTCCGACTCAGTTACTGAGTGTGATTGTGCTCATCGGTTTATCCTTTTTACCCATACAGGCTTTAAATCAACCCGCGTATTTGTTGGCTTTTTTTGTGGCTTTGCTCAGTATGAATGTGGTGGGAGCAACACAAGATATAGCCACCGATGGCTTAGCGGTGAATCTGCTTAAAAATGAACAGCAACATTGGGGCAATACCTTTCAGGTGGTGGGTTCACGCTTAGGTTTCATTGTCGGTGGTGGTGCTATTTTATGGGCACTGGATGGGTTGGACTGGCAAAATACTTTTTTAGTTTTGGCAGGACTGGTGCTGTTAAATACTTTGCCCATTTTATGTTTTAAAGAACCGACGCGCTTTAAAATTTCTCAGCCCGTGACCGATCAAGCGCTATTTAGCTGGAGCAAAGTCAAAGATTATGTGTCTTATTTTCATCAAACCCGCCATTTGTTTTTATGGCTGATGGTACTGATGACCTTTAAAATTGCCGATGGTTTGTCTGGCCCTTTACTGAAACCGTTAATGATTGATTTGGGGCTGACATTTTCGCAAATTGGCATTTATGTCACCATGCTTGGTGCGTTGGCTGCATTAATGGGGGCAGGCATTGCAGGAATCAGCCTGAAATATATGTCTCGTGCAAATGCGCTATTGAGTTTTTCTGTACTGAAAATTTTAAGTTTGGCTGCCTACACATGGTTAGCCTTTCAGTATGAAGCAAAACGTCAAATCGAGACGTGGATTATTTATTTGATTAATGCCTTCGAAGATATGATTTCAGCCATGCTCTTGGTCATTATGCTGACTTTAGTGATGCAATATAGCCGTAAGCATGTGGCAGGCACAGATTTTACTTTTCAGGTGGCACTGCTGGCAACGGTCAGTGGGGGACTATATAGCCTGAGTGGTATATTCGGTGATCTATGGGGTTATGCTTATTATTTAACGGGTATCACCTTGTTGGCGCTGATGTGTTTATTGCCTATCCTTCAATGGAAAAAGAGCATTTCATAAGTTGAAGGATTAAATTTTAGTGATGTTATGTCGCTTATTATCTGATTTTTGAAAGATTGAGAAATTGTTAAAATATTTTATTTTTCAATTACTTAAAAATAATTTATTTAAATGGTAAATGGGGTAAAAGTTTTTTAATTCAATTTAATATGCATTAAAAATCTAAGGATTAAATAAGATAAGTTAATAAAATTTAAATCATTTTTTAAAATATTTCTAAACAGTAACATCTGTTACAAAATAGTTTAGGGGTATTGATACATGAAAACCAAAATTGCAGCAGCAATCGCTTTAACGTTATTGGCCGGATCTACATTCGCAGCACCCACTTTGTATGGTGAAATCGATGCAAGTTTAGATTATTTACCTGAAGATAACGCGACCAAGTCAGACCGTGATGTTTGGGAATTAAGCTCAAATAGTTCTTTTATTGGGATTAAAGGGGAAGAAAAGCTCACTGAACGCTTAAATGCAGTTTATGCGATTGAATGGGCGTTTAATGCCGATGGTGAAGGGGCTGACTGGGCCAAGCGTAACCGTTTTGTCGGTTTAAAAGACAGTAAATTGGGGACTTTAAAAGTTGGTGCACATGACACGCCATTAAAACAATTTTCAAGCGTGGTTGATACCTTCAATAACTATGTGGCAAATAAAGCAGATGTCAGTGGTATTTTCACTGGTGAAAACCGTGTCGCAAATGCTGTGGTTTATGAGTCGCCTGCAATTGCCTTGCCTACGGGTGCAATTAAAGTCAATGCATTATTGGCGACGGGTGAAGCCAGTGCAATTAAATCGGACAATGGTGTGGTGAAAACAGCAGGTCGCGGTTTAGGTGATGCATGGTCGGCTTCCGTGGCATATGAAAGTCCTGCTGTAATTGCAGGTATTGCTTATGATAAAGCAATTCCAAGTAACTTCCTTGGTCGTGGTTTTGTCAATGCTTCAGAGCCAGAAGTCACAGGTGGTTCATTATTTGCTGCCGCGAATACCATTCGTGCCATTGGTCGAGTGAATTTACAGGGTGGTTTGGCGCTTAAAGCCTTGTATCAAACGTCAGAAGTAGAACAAGTCGAAGGCAATGCAGTGGGGACAGAATTTATTGATGATGCTCAAGGTTGGTTAGTGGGTGCAGAATATAATCTTCCAACGGCTAAAGCGTGGACAGTAAAAGCCCAATATAGTCAAAATAGCACCAGTTTCAAAAATGCGAGCGCTGATTTAGATGTCGAGCAAATTTTTGCAGGCGTAGATTATGCATTTAATAAACAAGTGAAAGCTTATGGTTATGCAGGTTATTTAACCCTTGAACGTGCTAATGCTGAAACCAAGCAGCCTGTGGTCGGAACAGGCCTAGAATTTAAATTTTAAGTCGTGTTTATTTTATAATATTGATTTTTAAATTAAAAAAGGCAATGTTTACATCGCCTTTTTTTTATTTAAGTGAGTTTTAAGTTTCGCGTTTTAGATTAAAGTATCAGTAAAAAAGATTAGCGATAAAATGATGCTCAATATGTTTGCCCAAATAAGAAATAAAATGAAGCCCATTTCTTTAAGCCATTTTAATTTATGGCTCGCAATTTGGCTGGGCATGGTGCTGAATTTGGCCTTTTTTCAAAAAATTCAGAGTTTGACGCCTTATCAAGGTCCGAAAGCCTATTTGTTTTTAGGGGCGACGGTACTGGTTATTGTGGCGCTGTATTATTTTATTTTTCAGCTCTTGAATTGGAAATGGACAGCGAAGCCGATTACGCTTGCGCTATTGTTTATTGGCGGTTTTGCTTCTTATGCCGTGACTTCTTTGGGCGTGCTGATTACCCCAGATCAAATTCAAAATTTGATGCAAACGGATGCCTCTGAAGCACGGGATACGTGGTCGTGGCATTTGGTATTGTGGACTTTAGGGATGATTGTATTGCCAATGATTGTGGCTTTAATGGTCAAAATTAAGCCAGAACCTATCGTTCGTCAACTCTGGAAAAAAATGCTGGCTTCTGTACTGTCTTTGGTCATGATTGGTGGGCTATTATTTGTTTTTTATGTTGATTACGCTGCAATTTTTCGTGAACATCGTGATTTAAAGGGCATGATTTCACCACAAAATATGATTTCATCATTCGCCTCATACTATAAAAAGAAAACCCCGAAGGAAAATTTACCTTTAGTGACTTATGGTGAAGATGCACATTTGCTTGAGCAAGTGGGCGCACAGCAGAAACCGAAATTAATGGTTTTGGTGGTGGGTGAAACGGCGCGAGCAGAAAGTTTTTCTTTAAATGGTTATGCCAAAAATACCAATCCTGAATTATCTAAATTGGATATTATTAATTTCAACAATGTCAGTTCATGTGGTACAGCAACAGCTGTTTCAGTGCCATGTATGTTTTCAGGCATGCCACGTAAAGACTATGATGAACAGCTTGCCAGTCACCGTGAAGGGCTACTCGATATTGCACAACGTGCAGGCTATAAAGTCACTTGGGTTGATAACAATTCAGGCTGTAAAGGGGCTTGTGATCGTGTTGAACAGTATCAAATTCCACAGCAGATTAAAGACCAATGGTGTAGCAAAGAGGGTGAATGTCATGATGAAATTTTGCTTGATAGTTTAAAAGCTTACCTTGCCAGTATTCCTAAAACCGACAAGACACCGCGCCTGATTGTATTACACCAAATGGGCAGTCATGGCCCTGCTTATTACCAGCGTTCAACAGCCGCTTTTCAGCCCTTTAAACCCACTTGTGACAGCAATGCTATTCAAGGCTGTAGCACTACAGAATTATTAAATAGTTATGATAATTCAATTGTCTATACCGACCATGTTTTAAGTTCACTGATTCAGCAACTCAAAGCCAATACCACGTTTCAAACGGGTTTTTGGTATTTATCCGATCATGGTGAATCGACGGGTGAAAGTGGGATGTATTTACATGGTGCGCCTTATGCGATTGCACCGACACAGCAGACGCATATTCCAATGCTAATGTGGTTTTCAGCAGAGTGGAGCAAACAAAATTCTGCGCAAATGACTTGCTTAGCCCAACAAAAAAGCAAAGAATTGAGTCAAGATAATTTGTTTCCAAGTTTGCTCAGCTTATTGGATGTAAAAACACAAGTCATTGATGAAAAACATAATATGTTGCAGCAATGTCAATTGAAAACAAAGGCGTGAGTTTAAAAGCATGACTAAAATATTAATGATTGAAGATGATTTTATGATTGCTGAATCAAGCATGACGTTATTGAAATATCAGCAATATGATGTGGAGTGGGTGAATAATGGCATTGATGGTTTAAAAAGGCTAAGCCAAGAGAAGTTTAATATTGTTTTACTTGACCTAGGCTTACCCATGATGGATGGTATGCAAGTGTTGAAACAAATTCGACAACAATGGCCTGCGTTACCTGTGTTGATTATTTCTGCCCGTGACCAATTGCAAAACCGCGTCGACGGTTTGAATCAAGGTGCCGATGATTATTTAATTAAACCGTATGAGTTTGATGAATTGTTGGCCCGTATTCATGCTTTGTTACGCCGTAGTGGGGCAGAGTCTGCGCTACACGACAGCCCACAAATTTTACGTTATGCCGATTTGGTTTTGGATGTCGAACAGCATATTGCCAAATATAAGGGGCAATATATTGATCTGTCTAATCGTGAATGGGCGATTCTGATTCCTTTGGTCAGTCATCCGAATAAGATATTTTCCAAAGCGAATTTAGAAGATAAATTATATGACCTAGATAGTGAAATTAGCAGCAATACCATTGAGGTGTATGTTCATCATTTACGTGCCAAACTCGGTAAAGATTTTATTCGAACCATTCGTGGATTAGGCTATCGACTTGGACAACTATAAGGTCAGCAACTGGTGCAATTGCAGTATTCATTAAAAAAACGTCTGATCATTTATATTTCTATTTTTAGTATTGCCTTAGGGTGTCTACTGGTATTTTTTGCGTATCGGATTTCACTCGAAGAAATTAATGAAATTTTAGATGCACAGATGCAAAATTTAGCTGAACGCATCGCCATGCATGATCCTGAACCGACTAAAAGTCACTTTGATCAAGCCAAGCATTATCATGAAGAAGACTTATTTGTCGATGTTTGGTCTTATGCCAACCAAGAGCATAAAAATCATACCTTAAATTTATTGGTACATCCTGTACAAAAAGCAGGATTTTATACCCATCAAACGGCACAAGGTACTTGGCGGACTTATATTTTACCTTTAAAGCATTATCAGATTCAGGTTAGTCAGCAACAATCGACACGGCAGCATTTGGCTTTAGAACTTGCAGGCAGTATGTTTATTCCTTATTTGCTGTTTATGCCTTTTGTGATTTGGGGTTTAAGCTGGATTATTAGTCGTAGTTTACAGCCTTTAGATGATTTTAAAGAGGAAGTCGCACATCGAGATTCAAATGAATTAAGTGCAATCCAATTTAATCATTATCCTATTGAAATTGTGCCAACCATTATTGAAATGAATTATTTGTTTGAGCGTATTTCACAGTCACAACAAGAACAGCGACAATTTATTGCCGATGCAGCGCATGAGCTACGTACGCCCATCACTGCCTTAAATTTACAAATGCAAATTCTACTCAAACAACTTCCCGACAATTCAGATTTACAGAATTTAAGTAAAGGCTTAATCCGCATTCAGCATTTGATCAGTCAGTTACTTAATTTGGCAAAACAAGATGCTTCAATTTTAGAGATCGAGACGAAACAGCAGTTTTTACTGAATCATGTTGCGGCAAATTGTGTCGAGCAATTGATTCATTTGGCGATGCAAAAAGAAATTGATTTAGGTATGGAGCGCCAAGACCATATTGTGCTGCACAGCCAAGAATCAGCCGTGCATTCGATTATCTTTAATTTGATTGATAACGCGATTAAATATACCCCCAATCAAGGGATGATTAACGTATCTGTATTTGAACAAGCAGGTTCTGCCATGATTCAAATTGAAGATAGTGGACCGGGCATTGCACCTGAATTACATGAGAAAATTCTTAAACGTTTTTATCGGGTTCATCATCATTTAGAAATCGGCAGCGGTTTGGGTTTATCCATTGTCGATAAAGCCACCGAACGATTGGGCGGCAGCATTTCTTTTACTCAAAGTGCGAGTTTGGGCGGCTTACAGGTCAATGTACAATTACCACTATAGCGCCATTGCTTCACAAGATGAATGCTTAGGGTTGCTCTTGGATAATGTTAAATTTTTGATTATAAAAGAGATAAAAGATGACATTTATTAACCAAATAATCCATGCTGTCCACAAATTATGGCTGAGAAAATGTGCGCCTCGCATCATCTGTGCCCAACCCATAGCAAAACCAAGAATCAAGCCTGAGAATAGAAAAAAATAAGCACGTTTTTGATTGGATTGGCGAAAGACAAAATATCCGGCCATGAGTGCAAAGCCAGTGGAGGCATGTCCACCGGGGAAGCAATGTCCTTTGGTGGTCGAAAAGTCCCAGAAGAAACCTTGTGGTGTAGGAATGGTGGTATTCCACGGGCAGGCATGGGCAGATTGGGATTTTAACAGCCCAATGATTGAGGTCGAAAGAATGACCATGGCAAAGAAATAGCCGTAGTTCCAACGTAGCGATTTTATGGTTTCAAATTTAAAAGAGCCTAGCCAAAGCACCAAAAAACTGGCATAGACCAAAATCAATAGATCTTTGACATAACGATGATTGAGCTCCGCTAAATACCAGTTATCTCGCAATAAAAATTGTCCTGATTTATTGACCCACGGGTCAATCAAGGCAAGATCGAGTGAACCACCGATAGGAAAGCATACCCAAAGTATGCAGAAGCTCATGACCAAAAAGCAGCCTTGATAAAGAGTGAAGCGTTGCTTGTCGTGCATAGAAAAGATCAATGGATTTTATTTGTGTTATTACAACAACAAAAACTTAATTGAGACTTAAGTGCTGACTGGATGGCTTGGCTAAAGCATGAGGCAAGTACTGCTAAATTTGATTTAGGTTGTATCGAATTGTCATAAGCATATTTAGGAAACAGCATAATCCAAGATATTTTTGGTGCTACATTAGCCCATAAAATTTGCGTAGATTTTTAAAATGACGATTCGTGCAGTTTTGTTTGATCTTGATAATACTTTAACCCATCGCGATCAAAGTATTGCCGCTTATAGTCAGCATTTGGCGGATCACTATCAACACCAATTACAGCAGGATGAGAGTAATCAAATTCAGTCGATTATTCGCCGTATTGATCATGGTGGCTACCCTAAAAAAGAGGACTTAACCCATCCGAGTATTGCTGCTTCTGTGGCGTATGCATTGCAGCAGGAGTTAAGCTGGAACAACTTGCCAGATTTGGATGAATTATCGCAATTTTGGTTTCAGCAATTTGGACTTTCAGCCGTGGCGATGCCGGGTGCGAAAAGTTTATTAACCGAATTAAAGCAGTGTGGTTACAAACTGGCCGTGATTTCGAATGGGGGGCATGCAACACGGTTAAGCATTTTGCAAGGCTTAGGTTTTAGTCATTATTTTGATGCAATTGTCAGTTCTGGTTTACTTGGGATAAGTAAACCGAATCCTGAAATTTTTCTACATACCAGCCGTCAATTAGATATTCCTACGCAGCACTGTCTTTATGTTGGTGATCATCCGATAAATGATATACAAGGTGCAACCCATGCTGGAATGACTGCGATTTGGTTGGAAGGTTTTCATGATGTTGGTGAACATGGCCCGATAAACAGGATTCAAAATTTAGCGCAGATTAAGCAGTTTTTATAGGCTTTATTTTCTGATTTTTATGTGCTTGTTTTGATGTTTGTGGCAATAGGTTGAGAGCTTTGATATAGGCAAAAAAAAGCGACTCTTTCGAGTCGCGCTGAAAATCAAAATAGGGTTTAAAACATGGCATCTTCTGAATTGGCTGAAATTTTATGGATGGATAAGTCCGCACCACGAAATTCATCTTCTTGTGATAAACGAATACCCATGGTGACTTTAAGTGTACCATAAACCAAAAAGCTGCCAACAAGTGCAATGCCGATTGCAAGCAGAGTACCAATGATTTGAGAAATCATGGAAACACCACCCAGTCCACCGAGCCATTTTTGACCAAAAAGTCCAACAGCTAAGCCACCCAATGTACCACATATACCATGTAGTGGCCAAACACCGAGTACATCGTCAACTTTAAGTTTATTTTGAGTGTAGGTAAAGAGTTTCACGAAGATCATGCCTGCAACTGCTCCAATTATAAGCGCCCCAACAGGATGCACCACATCAGAACCTGCACAAATTGCCACTAAACCCGCCAATGGACCATTATGTAAAAAGCCTGGGTCATTTTTACCCATAAAGTTTGCCGCAATGGTGCCACCGACCATCGCCATCAATGAATTGATCGCGACTAAACCTGAAATTGCATCGAGACGCTGTGCGCTCATCACGTTAAAACCGAACCAACCGACAATTAAAATCCATGAACCCAGTGCTAAAAAAGGAATGGAAGACGGTGGGTGCGCACTGACACGACCATCTTTTTTATAGCGACCATGACGCGCACCGAGTAAAATCACAGCGACTAAGGCAATCCATCCCCCCATCGCATGAACCACGATAGAACCTGCAAAATCATGGAAACTGGCACCAAAAGTGGTTTCTAACCATTTTTGTAGCCCAAAATTTCCATTCCAAACAATCCCTTCAAAGAAAGGGTAAATCAATGCCACGAGCAATAAAGTTGCAATCGCTTGCGAGCGCATTTTGGCACGCTCAGCAATACCACCTGAAATAATGGCCGGAATAGCCGCGGCAAAAGTCAGTAGAAAGAAACAGCGCATCAGGTTATAGCCATGATCTGCGGCTAAGGTTGCGCCCATATGGAAAAAATGTTGTCCATAGGCAATATAATAACCCACAAAAAAGTAAGCGATGGCAGACAGGGAAAAATCCGTCAAAATTTTACTGAGCGCATTGACTTGGTTTTTATGGCGCACAGTGCCAAGTTCCAAGAATGCAAAACCTGCATGCATGGCTAAAACTAAAACTGCACCAAGAAGGAGAAAGAGTAAATCTGTATTTTGCATTTTATAGCCCCATTCTAGTGCGTTAATTCACAAAAAGAAGTTTAGTATAACGATGTGATGGTTTTCGTGAAGATGTTCGAGAAAGGGAAATTTTGATTAAGCTGTGCTAAAAAATAACAAGACTCGATATAAAGCAAGGTTGTGCACCATATTGGTGTTTATGCATTTTTTTGGCGCATTTTTAATAGAAGAGTTTTTTTATAAGATATTGAATATTAATAATAAAATTTTAAAACCTAGTTTGGCTCAATCTAATTTATTTTAAAATCTGAATGCTGTCAGTTGAAAGAAATTATTCAAAAGATAAAAATAATTAAAAAATAAGATCTAAAAACGCATTTTGATGAGGCTGTTTTAGCAGTTTTGATCATCCATTATGGTGCATTTTGAAAATTATTTTGATTTCTCAATTTAAATAAAAAAGAGGGAAGCGGTAAAAATCCAGTAATGCACTGTTTGCTCTCGAATAATGAAATCACAATAAAAAAGCAGATCCTTTGATCTAATGCTGATTAGTTAAGAATAATTCAATGATTACTCATTTAAAAATCTCCCCTCTTGCGAAGCAATGCTTCTCATCTTTGAAAAGAGGGCAACTATCAAGAATTTAAAATCATTTTAAATTCTTGAAACTCCCTCCTTTGAAAAAGGAGGGTTGGGGAGGATTTCAAAATGCTTAAGTGAACAGCAGACCCTTTGATCTGCTTTTTTGAATACCTTTTGCTTTAATGCAAAATTTTATTGAGGAATTGCTGCGCACGTTCGCCACGTTGGCTGTTAAAGAACTCATTCTTGGTACAATCTTCGACAATTTTCCCTTGGTCCATAAAGATCACCCGATTGGCAACCTGACGCGCAAAGCCCATTTCATGGGTTACACACATCATGGTCATACCTTCTTTGGCCAGACCCACCATCACATCTAGCACTTCATTGATCATTTCAGGATCAAGTGCAGACGTCGGTTCATCAAACAGCATGGCAATGGGATCCATACTTAAAGCACGGGCAATGGCAACACGCTGCTGTTGTCCGCCTGAAAGTTGGGCAGGGAATTTATCGGCTTGAGCACTCAGCCCAACACGGTCTAAATAGGCTAAGCCTTTTTTCTTGGCTTCTGCTTCAGAACGTCCCAAGACTTTAATTTGGGCAATGGTTAAATTTTCAGTAATGGTTAAATGTGGAAACAGTTCAAAATGTTGAAACACCATACCCACACGGCTGCGTAATTGGTTTAAATTGGTTTTGGGGTCTTTGATGGAAATGCCATCCACCACAATATTGCCTTGCTGAAAGGCTTCTAGACCATTCACTGTTTTAATTAGGGTCGATTTTCCTGAACCAGAAGGACCACAGACCACCACCACTTCACCTTGATGGATTTGCGTATTGCACGCTGTGAGTACCTGAAATTTGTCGTACCATTTACTCACGTTCTGAATGTCGATCATCACTTTGTTATCATTCATACGCGTAACCTTCTTTGTAATTTCTTAACGGCATAGGTTGCCAAAATACTAATGGTGAAATACACCAATCCTGCAAATAAAATGTATTGCGTCAGTAGCGACATAAGATCACCACGGACATAGTTGGTTCTGAAGAAGTCTAATAAGCCGATGGCATACACCATGGTTGAATCTTGGAATAAAATAATGGTTTGTTGTAGCAGTAACGGCGTCATTTTACGAAAAGCTTGAGGTAAGATGATTAAGCGCATGGACTGCCCATAACTCATGCCTAAAGCTGAAGCCGCAGCAGATTGCCCACGTGGAATAGATTGAATGCCAGCACGAACAATTTCAGAAAAGTAAGCTGCTTCAAACAGCATAAATGCCACAATACTCGAAACCAATGCCGTATCTATGGTGAGGTACGTTCCTGTGATTGCAGTATAAATAAAAGGGACTGCAAAATAGAACCACATCAAGACCAAGAGCAAAGGAATGGAACGAAACAGGTTTACATAGCCTTGCGCGATAAAGTTCAGCACTTTATTGGAGGATAAACGCATTAAAGCCAGTAGCGTCCCAATGAAAATACCACCAATGGTCGCAATGACCACAACTTTTAAGGTAATGCTGAAACCATGCCATAGCGCAGGTGCAGAGCTTTGAAAATCATTAAAAAATGCAGTTAGCCATTCCATTATTTAGCTCCTGCAATTAAACCAGGGACATGCAAACGTTTTTCTAGCAAAGTCATTAAGGTAATTAAACAGACATTAATCACAATGAAAATGAGGGTGACGTAAGTATAAATTTCGATGGTATTTTGGGTGTATTCACTGATGGTTTTCATCTGTGAAATAATTTCAGCCACACCAACCAGTGATGCAACCGAGGTATTTTTGACACAGTTGGTTAACTCTGAACTTAGGGGTGGCAAAATGGTGCGAAACGACTGGGGTAAAACAACATAACGATAAAGCTGCGTTGTATTGAATCCCATCGCATAACCTGCATTAATTTGTCCTTGCGGTAAGGCTTCAATCCCTGTGCGTACCTGTTCACAAACTCGTGCAGCGGTAAACAACCCAAGACCGACACTGGCAGAAATTAGTGCTGTAGTATTGGCACTTAAGTCGTTAATCCACCAATCACGAATGCCGCTAGGTAAAAAGTTGGGAACCACATAAAACCAGATAAATAATTGAATCAATAAGGGAACATTACGGAAAATGGTGACATAGGCTGTACCAATGGTACGGGCAGTTTTATTGGGTAAGGTACGCATGATGCCGAGAATGCTTCCAAGCACCATCGCAATGCTCCATGCCACAATAGCAATGAGCAATAACCAACCGAGACCAATTAAAACCCAGCTTAAGTAGGTGCTATCACCGATCCCTGTGGATTGCCACAAAACGCCCCAATTCCAACTATAATTCATAGCAACTCCCGATAAGCATCGAGCAAAGAATCCATTCTGCCCGATGCTACATATTATTTTTTAAGGATTATTGATCGCGATCATGCGGTGTGCTGATCAGTGCTTTCAATTGTTCTGACATTGGGAAGTTTAGGTTAATATTTTTTGGTGGAATCGGTTGCTGGAACCATTTTTCATACATTTTGTTAATTTCACCAGAGCTGTAGGTGGCTTTGATGGCACTATCAACCACCTGTTTAAAGCCAGTATCACCTTTACGTAACATACAGCCATAAATTTCGTGGATAGGCGCAGTCCCAACAATTTCCCATTTGTTTGGCTCAGCGGCTTTCGATTTTTCACCTGCAAGTAAAATATCATCCATCATAAATGCTGCGGCACGACCGTTTTGCAACATCAAGAAAGATTCAGCATGGTCTTTGGCAGAAATAATTTCGCCAATACCTAACTCTTTTTCATGCTGGCGGATATAACGCTCAGATGTTGTTCCTGCTGTGGTAACTAATTTTTTGCCTTTTAAATCTGCAAAATCTTTCACTCCAGAATCTTTAGCCGTGAGTAGACGCGAACCGACTTCAAAATAACCCACAGAGAAATCAACTTGTTGTTGGCGTTCTTTGTTGTTGGTGGTTGAACCACATTCAAGGTCAACCGTTCCGTTTGAAACCAATGGAATTCGATTTTGACTGGTGACGAGGTTATAGCGCACTTTTAAATCTGGCATATTCAGATCTTTTTTCAGTGCTTCAACCACTTTCATTTGTAAGTCATGTGCATAGCCAACTGGTTGGGTTGGGTTGTCGGCAATATAAGAGAAAGGAATAGATGAGTCTCGGTAACCCAGTACAATGGTGCCCGATTTTTTAATTTTATCGAGTGTGCCAGAAGTACTGGCATCTCCAGCAGGTTTTTCGCCCGATGCTGGTGCTTTATTGTCGCTACAAGCACTGAGTCCAAGCATGAGCGCGCTTGCACAAAGTAGAGAGGTCATGGTGCGTTTCTGTGTCATGTATAAAACTCCATTTTGTGTTTTTCATTATCATTTGCTGTCATTGTTACTGATGAACCGTCAATCAGCGCCTGAATCCCTCAGGCTTTTTGTCTGTGTCAAAAAACACATCGAATTTCATCTTAAGCGAGATTTGAGGGATTGCTCAAGTAAATTTTTTTGCGGATTTGTTAACGGTAACTCTTTAGGATTTAAACAGTTTTTATGAACAGCAAATTAAGATAAAAGTACAGCACAATATATGCCAGCTATGTCGGTTTTTAAGTTCAGCTTAGACAAAAGATAAAGGAAGTATGCCCAATAGGGTTAATTTTTAAAAAAAATAGAGTGGTAAGATGAATGGGTAAATCGCTGAAATATATTTTTTATTGGATATTGAAAATTGTTTGGCTAATGCCAATTTTTTCAAATGAAATGACATCTGAATATTCATAATGATTTGCACAAAAAACTGCAAGGATGAATGAATTTGGGATATTTTTTAGACTGTACTTGGCATGCTTAAAGAGTGAAAAATTAAAGATGCAGCTAGAAATGTTTTACCTTCTTGAAGCCACAAATGTTGATCCAGCGTATAGAAAATAAAAAGACTGTTAAATTAATCTTTTTTAATGTCAGATGAATTGCCAAAACGTTTTTTGACACGGTTGACATATCTTTTAAATGGCCAAGTAAATTGCTTCACAAAGCTGTTTGGAATTTTATAACCAACGGTGCCATACACACTGGCAAGGTGATTGGGCATATAAACACTTTTAAAAATGACATCGTAAAGTGGAATAAATGCGGCATAATTTTTATCAATCGCTGGCTTTTCTGAAGAATGATGCCAATGGTGAAATTCGGGTGTGGCAATAATGCAGCGCAGATAAGGAAAACGAAAACGCACATTAGAATGGATAAAAATAGCGTGAAAAGAAATAAAGATTAAATAAGCAAACACCGCTGAAGTATGAAAGCCTAAAAGAAAAATCGGCAAAGTGGCGATAAATCGCGTCATTAGCACTTCCACAATATGTAGGCGCGAAGAGGCTAGCCAGTCCATATGTTCCGTAGAGTGATGAATGGCGTGAAAGCGCCATAGGAAATTGACTTCATGCATGGCGCGGTGCAGCCAATAAGTGGTGAAATCCACCACAATCAGCAACTCAATAAACTGTAGCCAAATGGGCTGCGCTTGTACCAGTGGCACAATTGGATTATTTGGAATATGGGTAATCCAATACTGAATAGGCATGACGGTTAAAAAACTAAACAGCTGAATACCGACATGGCTAAACATGAAGTATTTCATATCCGTCACCCAACCGACACGTAGAATTTTCTGTTCGGGATTTTTGGCAAAAAAACCTTCTAATGGAATAAAGACCAAAGCCAGAATAAACAGTGTCAGCACAAAATAATCGAAGCCTGCATAGAAAGGCAGACTGGGCAGTACAGGAGCTTTAATCACACCACAGCCTAGAACAGCAGCAATTAATGCAAGGCAGAGACCATAAAAACCATAGCGGTTTTGACGGGCAATTGCACTGAATGCACCAAAGCCTGAACTGATCACAATGCCCGCCATCAGACTAAAATAAAACGCATCATAATGCTGTGTATACAGTGGTCGAAGTTCTGGTGTGGTCAGCACGCTGGGAAATAAAAAGCACAATGCGCCAAATAAGCAGAGAAAAGCTGTGGACACAGAAATAAAGGCGCTGATTTTACCGAGTCCAGCATTTAGTTCTAGGTTTTCGAATTTGGCTCTGAGTTGATCAGTCATTGTGAATATCAAAATTTATTATTGTCTATGCTGTGAATGTTAACAAAAAATGATCAAGGATGTAAAAAATCTCATAAAGGTGGTCGTTGATTAAGCTGGATAGTGGTCAGCAGCATATAGCAGATGCTCTATATAAAAAGACATAATGCTTGGCTGTAAATCAAAATGATTTTTAGCTGCTAGTACTATTATTCGGTTGAGGTTGAGGAATAGTTGGTTTCTATTTTTTCAATGATTTTTGAGGTGAACTGGTCAATTTTTTGTGCATGTTGAATTAAATTCTGTTGATGCTCAATCCATTTTTGTTCTGAAGGCAGACGTAAATGTTGCGATAAAATTTCTTCGGAGTGAAAAAGTTCAAAGGCCAGTTGGTTGAGTTGTTCATCATAAATATTACTGTGCACAAAAATGTGCAGCTCTTTGGCAAAGACAGGAATTAAGTTTAAATATTCAGACTCTAAGGTTTTAATCGCATCTATTTCACTTTTTTGTTGGTGCTGAAACTCTTGAAGAAAGGCAAACGTGCTATTCCTAAGTTGGTAAAGTGTAGGCAGTAAGGTAATAAAAAACTTTTGTTTTTGGTTTTCCAGAGTTTGCTGTTCATATAAGCGTTGTTTACGGTCAAAATGCAGGGGAACTGCAACGGCAACAAAGATGGCAATGACTGAACCAAGGGCCTGTACCCATGCAGCAAGTTCCTGATTAAAAATAAGATTGGCTTGTGTAAGTGCCATATTTTCCTCATGGTTGTTTTTGTTGTACAAAGCCTAGTCTATGTTGGATGAGTACTTTAATGAAGGATAATTTTCTTATTGCTAACAAAGCTTTGCCGATGCGTTATAAAAGCATCATTAGCTTTGCGCTGATGGAATGTTATTATTGATATCATTTTTCTTTTGCTTATTTTTTCTATGTCTTTTGATTTAAAACTCAGTGCGCAGCAACAAGATTCGCAAAATTTATCACCACAACAAAAAAAGTTAAATAGGCTAATTGAGCAAATTGAACAGCAAAAAATACAACTGGCAGCGTGGCAAAAAGCCCAAGCTGAAATTCAGCAACAGGCACGTAAAACCCTTGTTCCCATCTATACTGAACTGCATGACATACTGTTTCAGCAGCTTGAACAGTTATGGAACAGCTTACAGAGCTATGAGTTTTCGAAAGCAGATATTGCACAGCTGGATGATAAAATTAAGAATCTTGCGACAATCTTAAAAAGTTCCCAAGTGCTTTCAGAACAGCAAAAGCTGAAAGTTATTCAAATTGATCACTTTTACCAACAACATACAGAACATAATCAAGCGAAAAAGAGTAAGAAAAAGCCAACGATTGAAAGTCATGATCCGACAGAAACCTATGATCAGCACTTAAATCATGAACAAGCCGATGTAGATTTAGATGGTTATGAGTATGATGAACAGCAACATGAAGTAGAACGTGAACAGCACAGGTTAAATAGACAAAAACAAAAACGTGAGCAAGTGCAAAAAATGGCGCAGCAATCGCTGAAAACGGTATATTTAAAAATTACTTCGATTATTCACCCTGACCGTGAGCAAGATGAACAGATCAAAGTTGAAAAAACGGAGATGCTGCAACACGCCAATCAAGCTTATGAGCAGAAAGATTTATTTTATTTACTGAAACTGCAAATTCAGGTTGAGCAAAATAGGGGCGTAACTCAAAAAGGTTTGAGTAATGAGCAAGTGAAGTTTTATAAACTGGCTTTAGATGCACAGAAACAGCAGTTAGAGGGTCAGATTGATGACATTATTGAGTCATTGAATTGGATGAAACAAGCGAAATTAAAAGTTCAAAAGTCCTCAGGCACAATTCAAATTGCGGATATGTATAAGAAATTAGAAGCGGATTGTACTGAATTAAAACAGCAAGTGAAGTGGGAAAAAGAACGATTGAAATATATGAGTAAGTTGAACGGGTTGGAGATGTTGTTGGGGAATGGGGTTTTGTGATTTTTAAAATTACCTCTCCCTTTCGCAGCAGTGCTGCTCATCTCCTGAAAGGAGAGGGAACTTCATTGCGTATCAAGTAATTATTAAAATTAACAAAGGATTCTCCCTCTCCCTCAGGGAGAGGGTTGGGGTGAGGGTGTTCGAATAATAAAAAGAGGATAAAAAATGAAATTAGACCCACAATTATTAGTATTCGCCAAATCTATGCGTACCAACGCCACCGATGCCGAAAGCCTCATGTGGCAACTTTTACGTGCCAAACGTTTTATGAATCTAAAATTTCGCCGTCAGCATGTTATTGCACCCTATATTGTGGATTTTTATTGCCATGAATTAGGTTTGGTCATTGAGCTAGATGGCAGTCAGCATAATACGGAAGATGGTCAGGCTTATGATATTGAACGAACCAAATTTTTAGAGGCTTTGGAGTTAAAAGTTGTGCGTTATTGGAATCATGATGTGTCGGGGAGGATGGATGAGATGTTGGAGGATTTGTGGCGGAGATGTTCTGAATTAAAAAAACCTCTCCCTAGCCCTCTCCTAAGAGGAGAGGGAACCTCATTGCGTATCAAGTAATTATTGAAATTCACAAAGGATTCTCCCTCTCCCTCAGGGAGAGGGTTGGGGTGAGGGATATTTAAGATAAAAATAGAGTGAATTAATTATTTTAAAATGATATAAAACATATAATTAAGAATATTATCTTGAGGACATTGTGAATTCTAAAGTTGAATTAAAAAGTAAGGATGATCATGGACATTGGTATGATAATAATATTGATCCCTATAAAGGATTAGCAGAAATTATAGCCATCACCATAAAAAATTCTTTAATTTCTCATAAAATTAGTTTTGTTGATGTACCTTATAGACATAAAACAAAAAAAAGCTTTATGAAAAAAATTGAGGATAAAATTTCTGAGAAAGCTTATACACCAGAAAGTATGACTGATTTAGCAGGAATTAGGGTCATAACATTAATTGAGTCTGATGTTCAAAAGGTCTGCGACCTAATAAAAACTATGTTTAATGTACATGACCAAGATAGTGTGAATAAGTCTGAAAAATTAGGTGAAGAAAAGGTTGGATATCGTTCTGTTCATTTTGTCTGTGATGTAGGTGATATACGAGAACAGCTTCCAGAATTTTCTGCTTATAAAGAATTTTGTTTTGAAATTCAAGTGCGAACAGCATTAGAACATGCGTGGGCAGAAATTGAACATGATCGTGGTTATAAATTAGGTGGGAAGTTACCTTCGCACCTAAACCGCCGTTTTAAACTTCTTTCAGGGTTATTGGAATCAGCAGATCTAGAATTTAATCGTTTAACGGTTGAAATAGAGGAATACTCGAAACAGCTTAATGACAGTATCCAGCAAGACGAATTAGATTATGAGTTAACAACCATTGGATTAAAACAATTATTTCAGAATAAATATAAGAGTTTACGATTAACTGGTCTAGAATTGACAGATGAAATTGGCAAGACTTTAATTGATGAATTAAATAGATTTGAGATCGATACGCTTTCTACATTAGATACTAAAATTAAACAGGCTATTAGCCAGTATACATTTCAAGAAAATAATACAATTTTAGGGTTCTGTCGAGATTTAATGATGATAATAGACATTCATAAATATTTTGAAAATTCTTTTTTAGGATCTAAATCATGGGGAGTAACTAATCCTGAAACTTATGCATTTTTAACTAAAAAATATCAAGAAGAAGAAATTAATGCTATTTTTAAAAAATATGAAATTATTATAGTCGAAGATGATGAATAAAAAATCCCCTCATTTGAGGGGATTTTTAAATTAAATAAAAATATTAAAGCGCTGCAATCTGATCCATATTCGCTTTAATTTTCACTAACTGGTCAGCAAACTCAGCAAGCTTAACCTTTTCACCTTCAACTACAGCAGCAGGTGCTTTCGCCACAAAACCTTCATTTGAAAGTTTTCCTGCAATTTGGTCATGCTGTTTTTGAACTTTGTCGAAGTCTTTCTGTAAACGTCCCAATTCCGCTTTCGGGTCAATTAAACCCTTCATTGGAACAAATACAGACACATGACCCACAACGCTTGATGAAGACAATGGCGGTTGCTCAGCTTCAGTCAAGAAAGTAATGCTTTCAACTTTTGCCAATGCTTTCACCAATGGTTCAATACGTGCAATCTGTGCTTTTTCAGCATCGGTGGTGTTTTGTAGCAATACAGGCAGTAAACGTGCATTGCCTAAGCCCATTTCACCACGAATATTACGCACCGCACCAATCAAACCTTGTAGCCATTGCATATCTGCTTCAGCTTGGTCATTGATTTTTGCAGGGTCAGCAACAGGGTAAGCCGCAGTCATAATCGTTTCGCCACCCAAACCAATCATTGGCGCAAGGGTTTGCCAAATTTCTTCGGTCAAGTACGGCATAATTGGGTGTGCAAGACGTAACGATGCTTCCATTACCGCAAGTAATACACGACGAACTTCAGCTTTACGCTCTTCAGCCACATTTTCATCATTTAGAACAGGCTTAGTCAGCTCGACATACCAGTCACAGTATTCATTCCAAATGAACTCATAAATCGCTTGCGCAGCCAAGTCTAAACGATAAGTCGCAAAGGCTTGTTGAACCGCAGCTTCCGCTTTTTGTAAACGGCTCACGATCCATTGTTCAGGGAGTTCCCAAAGATCAGGGCGTGCAGTTTGACCAACCGTTTGACCTTCAACATTCATCAGAACAAAACGCGTACCATTCCAAATTTTGTTGGCAAAGTTACGATAACCTTCAACACGTTTCATGTCGAATTTAATGTCACGACCAGTGTTTGCAAGCGCGCAGAACGTGAAACGAACTGCATCTGTACCGTAAGCTTGAATGCCTTCTGGGAATTCTTTACGGGTTGATTTTTCAATCTTCGCGGCTTGTTTCGGATTCATCAGACCTGTAGTACGTTTTTGTACCAGAGTTTCTAAATCTACACCGTCAATCAAATCTAAAGGATCAAGCACGTTGCCTTTAGATTTAGACATTTTCTGACCTTCGCCATCACGTACTAAACCATGTACATACACAGTTTTAAACGGAACTTGTGGCGTGCCGTCTTCATTTTTCATGAAGTGCATGGTCATCATGATCATGCGGGCAACCCAGAAGAAGATGATGTCAAAACCAGTTACCAATACATCAGTCGGGTGGAAAGTATTGAGGAAATAGTTTTCCGCATCTTTTTTCGCGTCGCCAGTCCAACCTAAAGTTGAGAATGTCCATAAACCTGATGAGAACCACGTATCTAACACATCTTCATCTTGTGTGAGTTGAACATCAGCAGCAATGCCATTTTCTTCGCGTACTTCAGCTTCATTACGACCGACATAAACATTGCCATCTACATCGTACCAAGCAGGAATACGGTGACCCCACCACAATTGACGTGAAATACACCAGTCTTGAATGTTGTTCATCCAAGACATATACATATTGCTGTATTGTTCAGGCACAAATTTAATGTCGCCATCTTTCACAGCTTGAATTGCAGGTTCAGCCAATGGTGCAATTTTTACATACCATTGGTCGGTCAATAACGGCTCAACAATCACGCCTGAACGGTCACCGCGTGGCGCTTTCAAGTCATACGGTTGAATTTGTTCTAACCAACCTTCAGCTTCAGCTTGTTCAACCAATTTTTTACGTGCCGCAAAACGCTCTAAACCAATATAGTCGGCAGGGGCAGCAATGGTTTTAGAAATTTGTTCGCCCGCTTTGGCAATAAATTCAAACTCAGCCAACACTTCTGCATTTTTGTTGAAAATATTGATAATAGGCAATTCACAGCGTTTACCCACTTCATAGTCATTGAAGTCATGTGCAGGAGTGATTTTTACACAGCCTGTGCCGAAATCTTTTTCAACATATTCGTCAGCAACAACAGGGACGAGGCGACCTGTAATTGGAAGCACAATGTTTTTACCCACAAGGTGCGCATAGCGTTCATCTTCAGGATGCACCGCAACAGCCGAGTCACCAAGTAAGGTTTCAGGACGCGTGGTTGCAACGACTAAATAGTCTTTGCCATCTTGTGTTTTGAGTGACTTATCTTCAAAGAAATATTTGAAATGCCAAAGTGAACCTTTTTCTTCTACTGATTCAACTTCTAGGTCAGACAGGGCCGTTTGTAATTTTGGATCCCAGTTCACTAGGCGTTTACCACGGTAAATTAAACCGTCTTTATGTAAACGAACGAAGACTTCTTTGACTGCATTGGATAAGCCATCATCCATCGTGAAGCGTTCACGTGACCAGTCGACAGATGAACCTAAGCGACGAATCTGGTTGGTAATGTTATTACCCGATTGTTCTTTCCATTCCCAGATTTTGTCGATGAACTTTTCACGACCTAAGTCATGGCGGCTAATATCCTGTGCAGCCAATTGGCGTTCAACCACCATTTGCGTTGCGATACCCGCATGGTCTGTCCCCGGTTGCCATAAGGTATTTTTACCCGACATACGGTTATAACGCGTCAGGGCATCCATAATGGCATTGTTAAAACCATGACCCATATGCAAGCTACCAGTGACGTTTGGCGGCGGAATCATGATACAGAATGAATCACCTTTTTGAGACGGCTTAAAGTAGCCATTGTCTTCCCAAGTCTTGTACCATTTTTTTTCGATCTCGGTTGGATCGTAGGTCGTAGCAATATTTTGAGCAGAATCAGTCATAGTAAAAACAGATCAAAAGTGAATAAAAAATTGGTTCTATTGTAGCAAAAAAAAACACAGATTAGGCATGTTAAGCAAATGCAAAAAATAAGCGTTTGGCACAGACTGAATAAGTATCTTATGATAAGCATTCAATAAGAACAGCACGCATGGTCGCAGAATAATTCTAACAAGGAGGTCATTATTATGAATTATGTAATTTCTTTAAAATTAACGCCCGAAACCCACCAACGCTTTCAGCAGATTCATCAGCAATTGAATGCAGGTGAAACTGAAAGTTTGGCCAAACCCTTAGGTGAAGTGCTGGCAGATATTTCTTGTGAAATTGTCGATCAAGTGTTTGGTGAAATTGCACGGTTATCTCAATCTAAAGACCATGAATCAGAAAAAGTCGTTCAGCAAATTTTAGAGATGGTACGTAAATATATGCCTTGGTCGGTTTCATTTTTTGCCAATGAACGTCTCACACCGATGGTGAATTATTTAGAAAATATGGCACATGAAAAAGACGGTCAAAATTATATTTCTTATTCTGTCGATCACTTGTTGGTTGTGGAACTTTTTGAGTGTATAGAGCAAATGAAACAGGGAAATATTCACTATGTTTCACCTGCTTTAAAAGCATTTACTCAAATGGTGGATCAGGGTGTGACAAGTTTGGTACGTGAGCCTAAAAAAATGTTGAAATTCAACTTGGTGGTTGATAAAACATTAAATGGGGTGATTAGTTTGACCACGCAAATGGGTTATAAGCGTTTAGAAAAACTGGGTACACAGTATGATGCTGAAACGACCCCACGTTATTTTGATCATTTCCTCATGTTTTTGAGTCATGTACCAAAACAATAACCCATGCACAAATGTGTAAGATTGAGTAAAAACAGGAAAGTACTATGGCAAAGCAGGGCAGTTTAGACAATAAAGTGGTATGGATTACAGGTGCATCTTCTGGTTTAGGTAAAGCCCTTGCACAAGAGTGCGCTTTACAGGGCGCACAGGTTATCTTAACTGCACGTCATATAGATGAATTGGAAGTTGTTCGCCAAAGTTTAGTCCATCCAGCTCGACATATTTGTTTAACTGCGGATATTACCGATGAGGCGCAAGTGCGTCATGCTTATGAGCAAGTGCTTGAACAGAAAGGTCGTATTGATTGGCTGATTAATAATGCAGGTTTGAGTCAGCGTGCTTTAATTGCCGATACCAGCATGCAAACTGAACGCGCCATTATGGAAGTGGATTACTTTTCACAAGTTTTTCTGACTAAAACCGTTTTGCCGACATTTTTAAAGCAAAAATCCGGTCGAATTGCTTTTGTTTCCAGTGTGGCGGGTTTGTTAGGCACGCAATATCGTGCGTCCTATTCAGCAGCCAAAGCCGCGATTCATATGTGGGCGAATAGTCTACGTGCCGAAGTGGCGGACGAAGGTGTGGGGGTTTCTGTTATTTTTCCCGGGTTTGTGAAAACCAATGTGTCGTTCAATGCTTTAAATGGTGAAGGCAAAGCCCAAGGGCATCAGGACGAAGCCATTGAAAATGGTTTAGAGCCAGAAGCCTTTGCAAAAATAGTGGTGACTGCTTTATTGAAAGATGAAGAATATATTGTGGTTGGCGGGAAAAAAGAACAACTGGGTGTGTGGGTATCTCGCTTATCTCCACGCTTATTGTATAAAATGATTCGTAAAGCCAAAGTGAAATAAGTGTGAATATTCGTAAAAAAGCTGTATTTAACTGGAGTGGTGGTAAAGATTCAGCTTTAGCACTGTATAAAGTTTTACAGCAAAATCAATTTGATGTTGTTGCCTTATTAACAACAGTGAATGAAGAAACAGAACTGTCTTCAATGCATGCCATTCCTCATGCATTGTTGCTGAAGCAAGCCGAAAGTATCGGCATTCCGTTTTATCCAGTTTTCTTGCCTAAAAATCTTCCAATCTATGAACAAAGAATGAAGGATGCCGCCAATCACTTTAAAGCACAGGGGGTAGAGCACTTTATTTTTGGTGATATTTATTTAAGCGATGTGCGTAAATATCGTGAAGATCGTTTGCATCCATTAGGAATAGAAGTGGTTGAGCCTTTATGGAATCAAAATTCGAATGAAGTGATGCAAGATTTCTTAGCGTCAGGCATCAAAACCAAAATTATTGTGACCGATGCCAGCAAGTTGGGTGAAGCTTTTATCGGACAAGATATTAGCTCGGCATTGATTGACTTAATGCCAGCCGAAGTCGATGTGTGTGGTGAAAATGGCGAATATCACACCTTTGCTTATGCAGGTGGTTTGTTCAAAACTCCTGTTGATTTTAATATTGTTGAAACGCGTAACATGTCTTATGAGTTTAAGTTAGACAATGGCGAAGAAAAAATCTATCACTACTGGCAAGCGATATTTGCCGAGTAGGGATTTTGCACAGTAGGAATGATGTCCTGTCATAAGGCTGATCAGGACATTGTTTTGCTTTTCTAATCTAATGATGGTTGATGATGGCCGTGCCATAAGCAAAGACTTCAACCATACCACCTTGCATGCCAAGTTCAGTAGTATTGAGACGAACGCCCATAATATGATTTGCACCCATCGCATGTGCTTCTTGCTTGAGTCGAATCATGGCTTCACGCCGTGCACGTTCAACCACACTTTCATAACTGGTTAAACGACCACCGAAAAAATTCTGAATATTGGCAAGCACGTATTTGAAATAATCATGTGAGATAACCACATTACTACTGACCAGTTGTCCTGTTGCGGAGGTCTCCACAAAGCGGTTGGTATCAATCCGAATATGCGCAAATTGCTTTTCTTTTTCATCCAGTTCACGCAGGTGTTTTTGTTCGATATGACGACCAAAACCCCAACCTACTGCAAATAGAATGAGAAAAACAACAATTTGAAAAATTAATCCATCCATAAAATCGCCTATGCGCCAAATGGATCAGGAAGTTTAGCTGTGACAGGCTGAACAACAACAGCCGTACCATAAACAAAAAGTTCAGATGCGCCTTGAGCAATATTTGAAGTAGAGAAGCGAATACCGACAATGGCATTGGCACCCATGGATTGTGCTTTATCAATCATGCGGCTCATGGCTTCTTGGCGTGATTCTTCTAAGAGTTCGGTATAGGCGGTCAGTTCACCCCCGACAATATTTTTGAGCCCTGCCAGCAAATCACGTCCAACGTGTTTACTACGCACAGTGCTGCCATAAACCACATCAATTTGACGGCTAATGGTGTGACCGGGAACGGATTCTAAATTACTTAAAAGCATTTTTTGATATTCAAAGGAATAGGTTGTCATCAAGATAGGAAATCAGGCTTTAAAAAGCAATAAAAAAGCCTGCATGGTGCAGGCTTTTTTAACATTGGTTTAGAATTATTGAGCGTTGTTTGTTGCTTTACGCTCAGCCGTAGACGGCTGCTGTTGAGTTGCATCACCCGTATTGGCTTTAACACCACCACCGAGTGTTTTATACACTTCAACTTGATTGTTCATGTTGGCTTGTTCGAGCAACAATAAACCTTGTTCCGCTGCATAAGAGGTGCGTTGAGCATCTAATACAGTCAAATAACTATCAATACCGGCACGGAAGCGAGCATTTGAAAGTTTATAGGTGGTATTGGTGGCATCAACTAAACGACGTTGCGCAGCTAAACGATCACCAATGTTTTGACGCACAGCCAAAGCATCATTCACTTCGCGGAAAGCGGACTGAATTGATTTCTCATAGTCAGATAACGCAATTTGTTGATCTGTTTCTGAAATCTTGATGTTGGCTTTACGCGTACCCCAATCGAAAATTGGAATATCCAGACTTGGGCCTAGAGACCAAATAAATGCACCTGATTTGAATAGGTCACTGAGGTCAGTCGACGCATAGCCAGCAGAACCCGTCAAACTAATGGTTGGGAACATACGTGCTTTAGCCGCGCCAATATTGGCACCCGCAGCAGACAGTTTATATTCAGCAGCACGGATATCCGGACGATTATTTAGCAAGTCACTTGGTAAACCAGCGCCCACCACATTGCTTTTGCTAATACGTGTTACACGTTGATTCGGTAACAAGTTTTCAGGCACTTGCTGACCGACAAGGAGGTTCAACAAGTTCTTGGCTTGAGCAATTTGAGTTTTATAATTTGCAACATCATTACGGGCAGTTTCTACAGAAATCTGTGCCTGACGAACAGGTACTTCACTGTCGATTCCCACATCGAAACGTTTTTTGTTGAGATTATAAGATTCAAGTTGAGCTTTTAGCGTTTGGTCAGCAAGTTTTAAATTTGCATTGGCAAACGAGTAATTCAACCATGCTTGAGCTACTTGACCAATCAACGCAATTTGAGTGGCATCACGCGCACTTGACGTTGCTAAATACGAGTCTAAAGCATTGTCTTTTAAACTACGAACACGACCCCAAAAATCCAACTCATACGCCGTCACACCTAAACCAACATTGTAGCTGGTGATCGGCTTTTGGCTGCTTAAAGTGTCTTGACGAAGTACGCCACCACTTGCACCAATGGTTGGAAGTTGGTTGTTTTCAGTAATTTGGTACTGTTGCTGCGCACGTTGAATATTCAAAGTCGAAGTACGCAAATCACGGTTATTGGCTAATGCTAAATCAAGCACCTGTAACAGGCGTTGATCGGCAAAAAAGTCTTTATAACCTTGCTCAGCAATTGAAGGACCAGAAACATCGGTTAAATAACCTTGTTCTGGAATATTTGCTTGAGCTACGGGCTCTGGGCCACGCATGCTTTGACAGGCTGTCAAAGCAAGCGCAAGTGCAGATACCGCAATGCTACGACCTGAAATAGACCATACTTTTTGCATCACGATGCTTGCTCCTGATTATTTTGGTTTTTAGGTTTGTATTTAAAGATACTTCGAATCCAGACATAGAAGACTGGAATAAAGAAGATACCCAATAAAGTAGAACTGATGACGCCACCCAGTACACCATAACCAACAGAGTGTTGACTACCTGCACCTGCACCTGAAGAAAGCGCAAGCGGAAGTACACCAAAACCGAAGGCTAAAGTGGTCATAATAATTGGACGTAAACGCATTTTTGCTGCATGCAGGGTTGCTTCAAGTAAAGGCTCACCTTTATCTTCTTGCAGTTCCTTGGCAAATTCTACAATCAAGATCGCATTTTTTGCAGCCAAACCAATGACAGCAATAATGGCAACTTGGAAGTAAATGTTATTGGTTAAGTTTGGATCTTTAAGCAAAACCATACCTAAGAAAGTTAAACCAATCGCACCGACAATACCTAAAGGAATGACCAGCAGTACAGAGAATGGAATAGACCAGCTTTCATAAAGGGCAGCAAGACATAAGAACACGATTAACATCGATAACGCATAAAGTCCGGCAGTTTGCGAACCTGCTTCACGTTCTTCTAAAGATAAACCAGTCCATTCATAATCAAAACCAGTCATACCCATCGAAGGAAGTTTGGCCATGATTTCTTCCATTGCCAACATTGCATCACCCGAGCTGACACCCGGTGCAGGTGTACCTTGAATATTAACCGATGAAATACCGTTATAACGTTCAAGACGTGGTGAACCATAGGTCCATTCACCTGTAGCAAAGGCAGAGAAGGGAACCATTTGCCCAGCAGTATTACGTACATACCACTTGTTCAGATCTTCAGGCATCATACGTGCATCAGGAACAGCCTGTACATACACTTTCTTCACACGACCACGGTCGATGAAGTCATTGATGTACGCACCACCCCAAGCAATACTCATGGTGCTGTTAATTTCTGAAATACTAACGCCCATAGCGCTGGCTTTTTCATTATCAACATAAATTTTATACTGTGGCGTATCTTCTTGACCGTTTGGACGGACACCTGCAAGACGTTTGTCTTGAGCTGCCATACCTAAGATCATGTTACGAGCAGTCACCAGTTTTTCATGACCATTACCCGCAGAATCTTTCAGCATAAAGTTAAAGCCAGCAGAAACACCCAATTCTGGCATTGCAGGAAGCTGCAATGGCATGATGTAAGATGCATCTTTAGCAATCACATTGAGCGCCATACCACGTTGGATAATGGCACCAATTTCAGATTCAGGCGTGGTACGTTCGCTCCAGTCTTTCAACTGAATAAATGCAAGACCCGCATTTTGACCTACACCGGTGAACGAGAAGCCCGCAACACTAAAGAGAGATTCAACATAGGGTTTTTGCTGTTCACCTTCTAAGAAGAAGCCCGTCATTTGATCAATGACTTTTTCAGTACGGTCAAGGGTCGCATTCGGCGGAAGTTGAACCAGTGTCATCACGACACCCTGATCTTCATCCGGTAAGAATGAACTTGGTAGGTTTTTAAAGAGGAACAACAAACCAACAAGCACCACAGCGTAAATTGCGCCCGCAATGAACTTGTGAATCAGAAGCTTGCCGACCCATTTTTGGTAGCCTTCAGCCATGCGTTCAAAGCGATGGTTAAACCAACGGAAGAAGCGCGCAAAAATACCATTACTTTGCTCTTTGTCTTTATCGTGTTGTTTCAGCAACGTTGCACAAAGCGCAGGGGTAAAGGTCAAGGCTACAAGCAATGAGATAATCATTGCGGTCACGAGAGTAATAGAGAACTGACGGTAAATAACACCCGTTGTGCCACTAAAGAATGCCATCGGTACAAATACTGCGGTTAATACAGTAGTAATACCAATTAAGGCACCCGAAATCTGCTTCATCGACTTTTCAGTTGCTGCAACAGGGTCGAGGTGTTCTTCAACCATCACCCGTTCCACGTTCTCGACCACAACAATGGCATCATCCACTAGCAAACCGATGGCAAGAACCATGGCAAACATGGTCAGTGTATTAATGGAGAAACCAAATACATTGATGACAGCAAACGTACCCAACACCACGACAGGAACAGCCATGGTTGGAATAATCGTTGCACGCCAGTTCTGTAAGAACAGGAACATCACAATGAATACAAGAATAATCGCTTCAATTAAAGTATGAACCACACTTTCAATTGAAAGTTTGATAAATGGAGTCGTATCGTACGCCAGTTTATCTTGTAAGCCACTTGGGTAGTTTTTACGTAATTGTACTAAACGTTCTTCAACTGCTGCTGCTGTGTCTAAAGCATTGGCACCTGTTGCAAGTTTAATGGCTACACCACCAGCAGGCTTACCATTGAATTTAGAAGTAAACTGATAATTGTCCGAGCCTAATTCAACTTTAGCCACATCACCTAAAGTAACTTTTGCACCAGAACCCATACTTTTCAAGAAAATATTTTGGAACTGTTCAGCCGTTTGTAAAAGACTTTGTGCATTAACCGTAGCATTCAGGACTTGACCTGCAACTGCGGGTGCACCGCCTAATTGACCTACTGCCACTTGTGCATTTTGGGCACGTAAGGCAGCAACCACATCACTTGGTGTGAGTTGGAAACTCGTCAGTTTTGCAGGATCTAACCAAATACGCATGGCATAAGAACCACCAAATACTTGTATTTCACCTACACCCGCTACACGACTGAGTGGTTCAGAAATATTTGAATTCACATAGTCTTTAATGTCGGCATCTGTGAGTGAATCATTCGGGGAATAGAATGCCAATACTTGTAAGAAGCTTGCGCCAGATTTCGTTACTTTTACACCCTGACGTTGTACATCTTCAGGAAGCAGTGCAGTCGCGGATTGTAATTTATTTTGTACTTGAACCTGAGCAATATCGGGGTCGATACCTTGTTCAAAGTTCAAAGAAATTGAAGCTTGACCGTTACCCGCACTATTTGAAGAAATATAGCGCAAGCCATCAAGACCGTTCATTTGCTGCTCAATGATCTGTGTCACTGTATTTTCTACAGTTTCAGCAGATGCACCCGGATAAGTTGCAGCAATGGTGACCGTTGGTGGAGCAATGGTCGGATATTGTGCAATTGGCATGCCGCTGAGGGTTAAAATACCCGCCAGCATAATTACCAATGCAATCACCCATGCAAAGATTGGGCGATGAATAAAAAATTGAGCCATTCAGTCTACCCCTTATGTATTTGAAGTAGCTTTTTGTTCAGCTTTAGGCTGTGCTGGTTTGTCTGCTTTATTTGCTTCTGCCGCAGGTTGTGCAGCACTACCTTGAGGGGCAGCTGCTTGAGGCTGATAAGGTTTAGCAACCACGGTTGCACCTTCTTTGACCTTCGCTACACCATCAACAATTACTTTCTCACCAGCGGTTAAGCCACTCGTTACGATCCAATCTTTACCTTGTACACCGACAGTTTCAACAGGGCGTGTCTCAACCACACCTTTGGCATTCACCACCATGGCCATTGCTTGACCAGTTGGGGTACGGGTAATGGCCGCTTGAGGAATCAAGATGGCATTTGGAATCACACCTTGTACAATTTGAGCCGTAGCATACATACCCGGAAGCAATAAATGATTTGGATTCGGGAATACCGCACGTATGGTAATGGTTCCAGTATCTGGGTTCACACTGGCATCAGAGAATGCAAGACGACCTTCAACAGGGTAGTAGCTACCATCTTCTAGCTTTAATTTTACTTTGGTATTGTTGCTGCTGTCTAAACGACCTTGGCTCAGTTGTTGACGTAAACGTAACAATTCAGAGCTAGATTGGTTGATGTCGACATAAATCGGGTCTAAGCGCTGAACAGTCACTAAAGGATCTGCTTGGCTTGCCGTGACTAATGCACCAACTGTTACTGTTGAACGGTTGGTTTGACCTGAAATAGGCGAACGAACTGTAGAAAAACCGAGATTAATTTCAGCATTTTTTAGTTCAGCTTGACTGGATGCTACATCTGCTTCAGCTAACTTAACTTGGGCAACCATATCATCATAGTCTTGTTTTGAAATGGCATTGCTGCCGACAAGTTGACGATAACGGCTTTCTTTAACACGTAACGCATTTAAGTTGGCTTGTTGGCGATTTAGTGCAGCACGTGCACTATCAACGCTAGCACGGTTGGTACGTGAGTCAATTTCATACAAGGCTTGACCTTCACGAACATAACTACCTTCAGTGAATAGACGTTTGAGAATCACACCACTGGTTTGAGGACGGACTTCAGAAATTTCAAATGCCGTGGTACGACCTGAAAGTTCTACCGATTGCTCTACGCTTTGTGGTTGAGCAACAATGACACCGACTTCAGTCGGAGGCATTTTTTGGGCAGCAGCAGCTTGCTGTGCATCCTTGGGATCTTTGCTACAACCAACAAGTGCAATACTTGTTGCTAATGCGCAAGCGGTTAAGGCGGGCGCCCATAGCTTTGCAGACATCATTGTTCCACCTCGATTAGATTATTATCTAAAAATTAAATCTAAAAATTAATTTGTTTTGTGTGACTAAATTTGGCATACAACAGATAAAGTAGTGTGATCCAAATAAAACCTATGCTCCAACCTGCTAAGACATCAGAGGGGAAATGCACACCAAGGTAAACCCTTGAAATTCCCATGATCAACAACCATGTAACAGCACAGACACAAATCAGCTGGTGCTTTGAATGTTTTTGACTTAAATAAATTACAAGACAGCTCAACGTCGCGGCATAAACACTATGAGCACTGGGAAATGAAGCACCATAGCTTTGGACCAGATGATACATTTCAGGTGGTCGCGGTCTTGAAAATATATATTTGAGTAGCCAAACTGTGGCAGTACTTCCTATAAGGCCTAAACCAATAAAAACAACATTTGTATACTTTTTGTACCAGCCTTGATGGAAACACCATAGGGTGGTTAAAAATAGAACAAATGGTATACTCCCCATAGCGGAAAGTGTCATGGAGATCGTATTTAAATGTACTGTGCGATGTTGGCTTATCCATTCGACAATCACGAGATCAAAGTGACTGAGTGAAGGGGTAAAAAGCACTAATACATTGAAAAAAAATAAGAAAAATCCTACACCAAGCAACCAATAAGGCATTTGATTGACCTTTGTTATATTGGCCGATTGAAGCATGGCCAATTAATGCTTAAAGTGTACTAATCAGTACACTTTATTTCAAGTGCGTGTAAATTATGCTCATTTCTTTTTTACTCATTTTTAAATGAGAAGTAAAACAAAAAATTACTTATGCGTAGATTTTTGTGATGAAGGGGATTCATCCACTTCTAATGGGGTCTTGGGTGGCCAAAAAAAGTCACTTGGTCTGGTTAAGAAATGAGTGAGTACCAGTTTAGCCAAAGGCTTCCACTGTTCAAATCGAACCCGTCGTGCACGAAGTGCCACAATAATGGTCAGGGTAAAGCTGACAAATAAGTTCGTCAAACCAATCAATAACACGCCTAAAAATGACACAAAAATTAAGCCAATTTCAGGACTACCATTAATATTGATTAAGCCTTGAATAAAGTTGGCAGAAGCAAACGCAATATGTCGAATATCGAGGGGAAGACCTAAGATGAAACCAATGGTGCCCATGCTTCCGAGCATAATTCCGAATAAAAAATTCCCAGCCAGAGCACCTAAATTACGTTCAATATAAGCTGCAAATGTATTAAGACGCTCTTGTCCTAATATCAGTTTGAGATGCGCGTGAGCTTGTAAACGTGGACCGACTTTGCGGTACACGGCCATGTTGTCAAAGTAACCTGCAATTAGCCCCGAAAAAAACAAACAGACACCTGCAATGGCAGCATGTGGAATAGCCAATGACGTAAAAGGATTGAGTGAGTGCAAAGTTCTGGTGGCTTTGGCATGATTCAAGAGCGGTTCATCCATCCCGTATTGCCAGAGCAGGGTAATGACTGCCGCAGTTGGAATGGCAATTGAAATGTTGCCTAAAATTGCAATAAATTGAGTACGGATAATATTAATAATCAGTGCCGCAAGTTCAGCAATCTGTGCCGTTTTAGAGCCTTTACGATGCTGTACTGTGGCAGCCAGTGCAGCGGCTGTCATCGCAGGTTGCTTGGTTGCAACCGTAAAATGCAAAACGTGAATCAGCATAAAACCAAATGAATAGTTCATGCTGAAAATAAAAGCCTGCATCATGGGTGCCATGACCATACGTGCTGACAATATTTTAAGTGTTGCCATGGTGGCAATAATCACCCCTGCACCAGCAGCGGACTTGTACATCGACCAAAAGCCTTGCTTGTCGGTACTCACATAATGCTCACCCGTTTTACTGGCATTTTCTGTGACTTGTAAGGCAATCAGTTCACTGTTGGTGGCCAAAAGGGATCGAACGCTACGCTCACTATAAATTGCGGTAGTGATATCCACCATCAGCAAGCCTAAAGATTCATAGCGAATTTTATCTTCATCCACAATCAAATTGAGTAACAGTTCAATTCGGTCTAGACATTGCTCAAGTAAAGAAAGCAAATAGGTCAGACTAAGGCTAACGCCAATTCTTTTGGTGGCACGGCGAATTTTGAATACCACATCACGACATTGTTCAATCATCACCAAGGCTTGTGCGGCATCGGGTGGAACAGTCACGGCTATGTCGTCTGTATTGTGATGTAGCTTTTTATAGTATTGAATAAACTCTACAATTTCCCGATTTTGTACCAGAAAAGGTGATTCATATTCGGTTAAGTCGGGTTGTGCATTGATGAACTCTGGATACAGCCCAATCCCACTAATCCGATAAGATAAAACAGTAATCGCTTTAATCAGCTCACTTTTAATTTTAAGCTTTTCTGATTGATTGCCGTGACCTTGATTGAGTAATGCAAATAACTTTTGCCAATCATCACTCGAAATGCTGTCCAGCCAATATTTATCACTGCGTTGATAAAAGACACGACGGACTAAATCTTGCAGTTGGCTTTCATCATTAATCAGGGGCAGAAAATGAGCACCTAGGCGTTGGGCGAGCTGATTCCAAAATCCATCGAGTGATAAAATACCGGTGTCGGCATATAAACTGGTTTGTTTGTATTGGCTAATCAATTTTAAGATAAATGTTTGTAACGTGGATGCAGCATGGGGTGTAATCAGCAGCACTTGTAATAAAGCTTGAAATTTTCTGTTGATTTCTTCTGTATCGGTGGAGTCTATTGGTCGAATACGATTGACCAATTCAATGAGCAGCGAATCATCAAGAACAGCTTGATGAGACTCAAGCTGTTCCTGCATGGTTAAAAATAGATCATTAAAATTTATATGCATAGGCGAATGTAAAATCTATTCTCATGAAATTCATTATTGAATTCGATTTAAAGCAAGTTGAGTCAAGTTAACCAGCGCTTGGCGGTATTCACTCTCAGGTAGTTGGTCTAAAGCATGTAGCGCAAATTGAGTTTCTTCAGTGGCACGTTGGCGGCAATAATCGAGTGCACCACAGTTTTGCACAATTTCAATCACGCGGTCGAGTTGAGCGATACCACCACTTGCAATACTTGAACGCACAATTTCATGTTCTTGATCTGTGGTCTTCTGTAATGCCGAGATTAATGGCAAAGTCGGTTTCCCTTCCATTAAATCATCACCAATATTTTTACCTAATGTTTCCGCATCAGAGGTGTAATCTAAGATGTCATCAATAATTTGGAAGGCATTACCAAAATGACCTGCAAAGATGCGCAGTGGTTCACGGTACTCTGGTGTACCAGTTAAAATGGCTGCGCCTTCTGTGGCCAATTCAAATAAGCGTGACGTTTTACCGTGAATAATATCGAGATAAGTTTGTTCTGTGGTTTCAGGTTGATGTTGTGCTTGAAGTTGTAGCACTTCACCTTCGGCAATTTCACAGGTTCCTGTGGAAAAATCTTTCAGTAAGGTCATGTCGTTTAAATCGACCAACAAATCGAACGCACGAGAAATCAGAAAATCGCCAACCAAAACCGCAGTTTGATTATTCCATGTGGCATTGGCAGTCGGACGACCACGACGTAAACCTGACTCATCGACCACATCATCATGCACCAGTGTTGCAGTGTGTAGCATTTCGATAATGGCCGCTAATTTACGTTGACGTTCTAAATCGGTCGCACCGCATGCTTTTGCTGCCAATAAACACATAATAGGACGCATGCGTTTTCCGCCTGCCTCAACCACATGTTTACTTACAGCCATGACTAAGGCGACTTTTGACGTAATCCCTTCATTAATAAATGTGTCCATCGCAGCAAAGTCGGAAGCAACAGGAGCGAGAATATCTTGCTTAAAGTCGATGGCCATATGAAGAGAAACCTCTATAAAATTGAATTGCTTATTATATAGTGTAGCAATTATATCTAGTGATATAGCGAAGATCTTAATATAGATGTTTAAATCATGGCTAAGCAAATGGTTTTATCTTAGGCCTAATTCTAACAACCAATATAATATGTGACTTAGCTGGCATTTTGTAGTCTATGCCATATAGTAGCGAATTGATTTTAAAAATCTATTTCATTTTATAAAATCTCAGCTTTAGATGTCACAATCATTTCTTTTTAGCGATTTGATTGTTTATAAAATAAACATGGGTTAGGCGCAAAAAAAGACTAAAATGGCTTGTCGTTTGATTTATTATCACTTAATATGTTTGCCCTTAGATATCCCCCAGTGGCGCGCGTATTAAGATTGATATATTCCTTTATCAACACGACGACACGGGCATGTTTGGAGTACATTATGTACGCAGTAATCCAAAGCGGTGGTAAACAGCACCGTGTTATTGAGGGTGAAACCCTTAAAGTAGAATTATTGAAAGTTGAAACCGGTACAACTATTACGTTTGATGACGTATTAATGCTTGTAAACGGCGAAAGCATTCAAATTGGTGCTCCAGTTGTTGCTGGTGCTACAGTAACTGCTGAAGTAGTTAGCCACGGTCGTCACGACAAAATCCGTATTGTTAAAATGCGTCGTCGTAAACATTACCGTAAACAACAAGGTCACCGTCAATGGTTTACCGAGTTGAAAATTACTGCTATTTCAGGCTAATTACGAGGATTATGAAACATGGCTACTAAAAAAGCTGGTGGATCGACACGTAACGGTCGTGACTCGAACCCTAAAATGTTAGGTGTTAAAATGTTCGGTGGTCAATCTGTGACTGCTGGTAACATTATCGTTCGTCAACGTGGTACAGAATTCCACGCTGGTGCAAACGTAGGTATGGGCCGTGACCATACTTTATTTGCTACCGCTGATGGCGTGATCAAATTCGAAGTGAAGGGTCAATTTGGCCGTCGCTACGTAAAAGTTGAAACTGTATAAGTTTTAATTTTTAAAAAGAGCCCGCATTTTTGCGGGTTTTTTTATGTCTGCATGATTTTTTTTAATTAGCTACAGTCAAGAAATATGGGGATTTGCTGTACTTTATCTTAAAACAATAAAAATCAAATACTTATTTTTTGTTTTGCATATTTTGCGTTATTTCTTATTACAAATAAGTCGCAATGCTGTGACATATTGAGACTTAAGTCTCATTTTTTAGATGTAAAATATTAAGAGCAAAATTAGAAAAAAGGCTAACAGACATGAGAAGAATATTCAGAAAGGTCTTGAATAAATTACTTTACCATCATGTTGATGCATCAAAAGATGATTGTAAAATTGAACAAGGCCAAATGCCACGAATAGCAATACAGCAAATTCATCATCTGGGTTTATTTGCACAAATAAAAACCGTTAAAACTCCGAAATTATTGTTGTTAAGTATCATGTTGGCGATGGGTAGCAGTGCTTTAGCAAATGCAGGAAATAGCCACCAATCTCATGGTAATGGATATGGTCATCATCCTAAGCCACATCACTCTTCTGGAACTAAAGGGCCAAAAGGCGATACTGGCTTTAGCGCCTATGAACTGGCTGTAAACGATGGTTATACTGGCACGGTACGCGAGTGGTTAGCCAGCTTAATTGGAGATAATCCTTATGTTGAAATTGAGTCACATCAATTCAATACTGGACCTAAACCGACTGCGACGGGTCGAGGTGCAATTGCAATAGGAACAGCCACGAATGTATCGGGTAGGCAATCGATAGGACTGGGTGTAAATAACAATATTACAGGTCGAAACTCGGGAGCAATTGGTAATAACAATAATGTTAGTGGCAATAATACTTATGTGCTTGGCAATAATGTCACCACAGCAGCAAACAATAGTGTGGTCTTAGGTCAGGGTTCTACATCGAATCGAGATAATACCGTTTCGGTGGGTGCAGCAGGTGCGGAAAGACAAATTACGAATGTTGCAGCAGGTACACAAGATACGGATGCTGTCAATGTGGTGCAAATGCGTCAAGCAAATGCATCTATTAATAGCCGTGTTGATGCTTTAAATCGTAATATGAGTGAATTTGAAGATGAAACCCATGCTGCTGTTGCATCAAGCTTAGCAATCGCATCCTTACCGCAACCCACCGAAGCGGGTTATAGTATGCTGAGTGTAGGGGCTGGTACGTGGGAAAATAAACAAGGCTTTGCTGTTGGTGTAAGTGGCATAACGGAAAATAATAAGTTTATCTATAAAGCTGCTGCAACAACCAATACTGAAGGTGATTTTGGAGGAGGCGCTGCGGTGGGTTGGCAATGGAAATAATGCAATATATTGAGCTGAGTCAGCATAAAAACCCACAGCAAAATGTGGGTTTTTTATTTCGAAAAATGCGTTAAAACTGTTCTAGTTCTTCATCATGATGTAGAAATTTGTACATTGAACATTAATAACCATACAAAACTTCTTATTTTCTCAATTATTACAAATAAAAATTAGTTTAAGATGAGACATTGAATAAATAGCGATACAGCAAATAAAAAGGTAATGATATGAAAATGCTTCGTAAAACCCTATGTGCTATGACATTAGGTGCAGCAACGCTTGCACCGCTAATGAGTACTACTGTTTTTGCTGCGCCTGTTGCAGCATCGGAGCAACAAGCAACCGCAAATTTGGTCAAACAGTTGGGTGGTATTCATAGTTTGTCGGCAAATTTTGAGCAAACCACCAAAGCCACATCTGGAAGTAAAGCACCACAGAAAAAAGGCTTGACTGGTCAGCACATGAATCAAACCTTTAAAGGGGTTATGAAGGTTGCTCGTCCAGGGAAGTTTTTTTGGGAAACCACCAGCCCATCAAAACAAACAATTGTGACTTCAGGTAAAACGGTTTGGATTTATGACCCTGATTTACAACAGGCGGTTCGTCAAAGCCTAGATGATCAAGTGGCGAATACCCCTGCGTTGTTGTTGTCGGGTAATACCAATCAAATTATGCAGTCATATCGTGTGACGCAACCAGATAAAACCAAGACCTATTACACTTTGCTGCCTAAGGATCGTGATGGGGCATTTCAAAGTTTGACCATCAGTTTTGGTGCAAATAAAGCACCAAGTTTGATGATTTTGGAAGACTCGTTGGGGCAAACGACTTATGTTCGTTTCAATAATGTGAAATTAAATCCTTCAATTGCAGCATCAACATTTAATTTTGCACCACCTAAGGGCACCGATATTATTGATCAATAATATTCAACCTTTATAAAAAACCACCTGCGGGTGGTTTTTTATTGCAATTGTCCTCATGAAAAATGTATTGGTACTCTTTAAGGTCGGAAAAAGCAGGCTGATCACTTTGAATGCAAAGTTATGCTGATAAAAATGAATTTGCTTCAAATGTGTGCGTAAAAATAGCAGTTCTCGGAAACTGAACAGTATTCTGAAGGGGGGATATGCATTGCTACATTTTGTAATTTTATCTGGCGGGTTACGTTTGTATAGTGCGATGATTCATTTTAAGAAAAGTATAGGGTTGCAGCATGAAACAAACACAATTAAAGCCATGGTTCTTGGTTTGTACGCTGGTTATTGGGGGTGGAGTACTTGCGGGATGTCAACCTAAAGCTGATGTGAAAGCTGAAGCAGCAAAGCAGCAACAATCACAAAATAAAGAGAATACTATTAGCGCCATTCAAGCCAAAGTAGTGCCAGTTAAACTGAGCAAACCTGAAGCCTGTGATGCTGAAGGATGTATTCAATATGATATTCAAACGGTTAATACCAATCTTAAATGGATTGATGCTTATTTTATTGCTCGAATCAAAAAAACTGATCCAATCGCGTTTTCTACCGAACCAAATCAAAAAATAAATACCTCAGACGGAGCTGCACCGAACCTAAGTCAAAGTTCGACCTATGTGCGTTTCGTCAGTCAATATTATGATCAGGCGACATTTGCCATTCAAAGTTATAGTTATTCGGCGGGTGCAGCACATGGGATGTATCATCAAGAATTTGTAAATTTTGATTTAAATACCAAAAAGCGTTTGGCGCTAGAAGATATTTTAGTCAAAGGTGCAGAACAGCAAGTCTTAGATGCTTTATATGATGCGAATACAATGTGGCTGGATCAACATAGCATTGAAAGAGACAAACTTAAATTAAGTGATAATTTTTACTATGGGGCTAACGGTCTTGTTTTTGTTTATCCCTTATATGAGTTGGCTTCTTATGCCGAAGGCATGACTGAACTGACCTTGCCTTATGTAACATTGACCAAACTGGTTAAAGCACAATATCTGCCAAGTTTGCCAAAGTATCCAAGTCCATAATTTCAGCTTAATTCGGTTAAATTTGCTGTAATAAGGCGCAGCCACAAGCTCGGTCACTGTCTTTTTTAACATTTAGCGCTTACACTATAGCCAGTTTTTTTCTTTGCAAAAGATTGGCTATGATCGACCCGAAATTAATCCGAAATAATATTGAGGCTGTAAATTTAGCCTTAGCAAAACGTGGTGTACAGCTGAATGTGGAAGAGTGGGCTTCGCTTGAAGCGCACCGTAAAGAGCTTCAATCCAAAACTGAAGCTTTGCAGGCAGAGCGTAATTCGGGTGCTAAACAAGTTGGCCAAATTAAAAAATCTGGTGGCGATGCATCTGAAATTATGGCGCGTATGGCTGCCATTGGTGATGACATTAAAGCTGCTGAAGTTGCGCTTGCTGAATTACAAACCGAGATTGAAAATAAAGCGTTAAGCATTCCAAATATGCCGCATGAATCTGTACCTGAAGGTAAAGATGAAGACGATAATATTGAAATTCTAAAATGGGGTACACCGCGTCAGTTTGATTTTGAAATTAAAGATCATACTGACTTGGGTGAATGGATGGGTGGTTTAGAGTTTGAAACTGCCACCAAATTGACAGGTACGCGTTTCAGTGTTTTAAAAGGGCCATTGGCACGTTTACAACGTGCATTGACTCAGTTTATGTTGGATACGCACACTTTGAAAAATGGCTATACCGAAGCGTATGTGCCATATTTAGTCAATGCTGATTCTTTACGTGGCACAGGTCAACTACCTAAATTTGAAGAAGATTTGTTCAAATTACAAGGTGAAAAAGAACTTTATTTAATTCCAACTGCTGAAGTGCCAGTGACCAATTTCGTGCGTGATGAAATTGTTGATCCAGATCGCCTGCCGTTAAAATATGCAGCGCATACACCATGTTTCCGTAGTGAAGCAGGGTCGTATGGCCGTGATACCCGTGGTTTAATCCGTCAACACCAATTCGACAAAGTTGAGATGGTGCAGATTGTTAAACCTGAAACGTCAATGGATGCACTTGAAGAATTGACGGGTCATGCAGAAGGTATTTTGCAAGCCTTGGGTCTTCCATATCGTAAAATCATTTTATGTGGTGGTGATATGGGCTTTGGCGCAATAAAAACCTATGATTTAGAAGTTTGGGTGCCGAGCCAAAATACCTATCGTGAAATTTCAAGCTGTTCATGTATGGGTGACTTCCAAGCGCGTCGTATGAAAGCACGTTACCGTGTAGACCAAAAGAAAACTGAATTCGTTCATACTTTGAATGGTTCTGGCTTGGCCGTTGGTCGTACATTGCTGGCAGTGATGGAAAATTACCAACGTGAAGATGGTTCGATTGAGATTCCAGTAGCACTTCGTCCGTATATGGGTGGTACAGAATTTATTGATTAATCAGTAGTTTGATTATTAAATAGATGAATGGCACAGTTTTGTGCATGAAAATTGCTTAAGACAATCAGATCTAAAATATTGAGGTAGTCCGTGGATATCTTTCCAATCTCTTTAAAGTTGCAACAGCAACCTTGTCTGATTGTCGGTGGCGGGCATATTGCCTATCGTAAGGCCGTCCTTTTGGCAAAAGCGGGTGCAGTTATTCATGTGATTGCACCTGAAATTGAAAGTAATTTACTTGAGCTTGTTGAATCAAGCCAAGGGCAATATGTTCAAGCACCTTTTAGCTTAGATATTCAACTGCGCAATTATCGTTTGGTGATTGCAGCAACCAATGATAAAGCGGTCAATATTCAAGTTTTTGAAGCCTGTGAAGCAGAAAAAATATTGGTCAATAGTGTGGATGATCCTCCACATTGTCGTTTTATGGTTCCTGCAATTATTGACCGTTCACCTTTGGTGGTTTCAATTGCGACCAATGGTACATCTCCGGTATTATCGCGCCAAATTCGAACCCAGCTTGAAGCAACGATTCCACATGGAATGGGGAAACTGGCTGATTTTTCTGGACAATGGCGTGCTAGCGTTAAAGCGAAAATTATCAATCCAGATGAGCGTCGTATTTTTTGGGAGGACTTGTATGCCAGCCCACTCAAAGAACAGGTGTTTAATGACAATATTGCGGAAGCAAATCGATTAATTGAGCAGGCATTGCTCGAGTGGAAAACACCTAAAGGTGAGGTCTATTTAGTGGGTGCAGGGCCGGGCGATCCTGAATTATTGACCTTAAAAGCCTTACGCCTAATGCAGCAAGCGGATGTGATTATTTATGATCGTTTGGTCTCTCCTGCGATTTTAGAATTATGCCGTCGTGATGCAGATAAAATTTATGTCGGAAAAGCACGTTCCAATCATAGCGTTCCTCAAGAAGGGATTAACGCTTTATTGGTCGAATATGCCGCAAAAGGTAAGCGGGTTTGTCGTCTAAAAGGCGGAGATCCATTTATTTTTGGTCGTGGTGGTGAGGAAATTCAAGAGCTGTTTGCTGCGGGTGTGGCTTTTCAAGTCGTCCCCGGGATTACCGCAGCATCGGGCTGTTCAGCTTATGCTGGTATTCCTTTAACACACCGTGATTATGCTCAAAGTGTTCGATTTTTAACAGGGCATTTAAAAGAAGGTTCACCCGAGTTACCGTGGAAGGAACTGGTTTATGAAAACCAAACCTTGGTGTTGTATATGGGCTTGGTGGGTTTAGAAAAAATATGTGCGCAATTAATTGCACATGGTCAGCGTCCGAATATGCCCGTTGCCCTTATTTCTAAAGGTACGACACCAGAGCAAAAAGTTGTGGTGGGAACTTTGGCTGATATTGCATCGAAAGTATCAGAATATCAAATTCAAGCACCAACCCTCACCATTATTGGTGAGGTCGTCAGTTTACGTGAACAATTACAGTGGCAGGGCTAAACAAGCCCTGTTGCATTGAAAGAGTAGAGAAATCTTGTGATTCATGTTGTTTTATATGAGCCTGAAATTCCTGCAAATACAGGAAATATCATTCGTTTATGTGCCAATACAGGTGCACAATTGCACTTGGTGAAGCCATTAGGTTTTGAACTGGATGATAAAAAGCTCAGACGTGCAGGCTTGGATTATCATGAATGGGCGCATATGAAAGTATGGGAAAACTTTGCTGAATGTGTCGCGTATTTAAAAGAACATGGTATTGAAAATGATGCGATTTATCCTTTAACCACCAAAGGTTCTGAAACGCCACATACTTCAAATTTAAACCGTCCAGTAGCATTGTTAATGGGGCCTGAAACGCGTGGTCTTCCTGAAAGTGTACGCATGATGTTCCCAGAAAAACATTGGATTTGTTTGCCTATGGCAGCAAATTCGCGCAGTTTGAATTTATCGAATGCGACTGCGATTATTCTTTATGAGGCATGGCGTCAACAAGGTTTTGAAGCTTTGGTTTAAAAAAAGATGGTTAAAAAGTTGCTTGCGAGTTAATGTCAGTCAGTTAAGAAATTGACTGGCTTTTTTATTTTAAATTCATGATGTTATTCGATACGCGGAAACGTCATCCGCAACTTGAGCAATAAATAAAGCACGGCTTTATTTTGCAGCGCAAGGTATGACTATATGGGTAACATATTGTTTTTGCAATTTTTTTGTTAATTTCGGTAGTTGGCGAGTTTTGTGGTGCGAATAGTTTTAAATAAATTATTTAAAACTATTCGCAAGATGCTTTTCTTACGAAGCGCTGCTTCTCATTTTGGCGTAACAAAAGAACTCCAAATATTTGACTTAAAATGATAAGACTCCGTCGTGAATAACTAAAAGCTAAGGAGTTAATTGTAAAACTCCCTAACTGATCAGTATTAGCTTACGGGCAGTTTTTTTATGTTTAAATTTTCGGAAATGTGAATAATCATTGGCTATATAAAATATTAAGTATATAAAAAAGACGCATAAAGCGTCTTTTTTATTGAATGAATCAGCAGGTTAGTGTGAATCATCAAATTCGTTATGCTGTGGTGCAGGTTGTTTAAACCCTTTGGTTTTATAACCTAAGTATAAAATACCGAACATTGCCCACCATAAACCATATTTTAATGAGGTTTCTTCAATTTCTAGCCAAAGTGCAAATACACTGATAAAGCCAAGCAATGGAACAACCACAAAATTTAAAATGTCTTTCGTATTTTTGGTACGCCCATCACGTAATGCATAACGTGAAATGACCGACAAATTGACAAAGGTAAATGCAGTTAAAGCACCAAAACTGATTAAAGAAATCACAGTATCCAGATTCATAAAACCAGCGGTTAAAGCAACAACGCCTACAATTAAAATATTGTATGACGGGGTGAGGCTTTTAGGGCTGATATGACCAAAGATTTTCTTATTAATCACGCCATCACGGCCCATGGCAAACATCAGGCGTGATACACCAGCATGCGCTGAAATACCCGATGCCATAACTGTCACGATTGCAAAAGCCAGCACATAAGATTGGAATAGTGAACCACCAACCAGCATTAAAATATCAGGCTGTGTCGCGGCAACGTCTTCAAAGTATGTTTTTGGATCGTTCGGGAAGTAAATTTGCATGAAGTAGGTGCTGACAATGAAAATCACACCTGCAATTAAAGCAGTTAAGAAAATCGCTTTAGGCAAGGTCTTTTCAGTGTCTTTAGTTTCTTCGGCAAGTGAACTGAGAGAGTCAAAACCAGTGAAAGAGAAACACAGTAAGGTTGCACCAGTAACCAATGCACCGACTGACGTTAACTCATTCCAAAATGGCTCAAGGCTCCAAAGCTGATAACGTTGCTCAGCAGAAATAGGACCATCTGCATTAAAACCTGCTTGTAGTTTGGTATAAACCAAATAGGTAAAGACAGCGATCACAACCAGCTGAATCACTACGATTAAACTGTTAAAGTTGGCAACGAAGCGCGCACCTTTTAGGTTTACACCTGTCATAAATGCAGTCAGTACAATGACCCATACCCAGTGGTTTACATCTGGGAACAATGCTTCAAGATAAATCACAGCAAGAATGATGTTGACCATTGGTGAGAGTAAATAATCTAACCAAGATGACCAACCGACCATGAAACCAACATTGGGGTGAATCGACTTTTGGGCATAGGTATAGGCCGAACCCGAAGACGGGTAGCGACGAATCATATGACCATAACTTAGCGATGTTAATAAAATTGCAACGAGTGCAAATATGTAGGATGTCGGTACGTGAAAATGACTTTCTTCCGCGACTAAACCGAAAGTGTCAAATAACGTCATGGGCTGTATATAAGCTAAACCAATAATAATGATGTGCCAGAGTCCCAGCGTTTTTTGTAGTTTAGCTACCGATGGAGTCCCAGAGATATTTGTCAACGGCGTTATCCTCTTAATCGTTGATCAAGGATCAGTCATGTTTATAAGGATCGTTTGAGACGAACGATCCCCCCTATACGAATAAAACAAAAGTGCGCCAATCTACTCCAATTGGATACCTTTTGCCAATCACTTTATAAACTTTTTATAGCATGAAATGTGCCATTTAATAAAAAATGGTCGTTGATTTTCACAAAGGAAAAGCCTGATGCTTAAAAAACATCAGGCTGATTTTTCCACTATATGCGCTTATTTTTCAATATTTACCAAGCTTTTTCTAACAGTGCTTTTAAGTCACTGAAGGTCGCTTCTTTAGGGTTGTAGATAATAGATCCATCATTTAAAGCCTTTTCTGCGACTTCATCTAATTGTGCTTCAGAGACTTTACCCGTTTCACGTAAAGTACGTGGTAATTTGGTGAGGGTATATAAACGATCGCGCATGGTTAAAATGGTTGCAATCGCTTTATCGGCACGTAAATGTGCAGGTGTTTGTGCAAAAATATCTGCCCCAGCTAAAGGAAGTAGTAGATCTGCAATTTTGTCACCATTTACTTCTTTGTTATATTCAAGTACATACGGTAGGAATAAATTCATGCATAAGCCGTGGGGCAGGTGTGCTACAGCACCTAAAGCATGTCCTAATGAATGTACTAAACCAACCATCGAATTAGAGAATGCAATACCTGCCATGGTTGAAGCTTGCGCCAATTCAAGGCGACCAAACTCATCTGTTGGATGGTCCAGTACCTTAAATAAATTGTTGCTTACTTTTTTGATTGCAGCGGTGGCATAAGCATCACTGATTGGATTTGCAGCCATGCAAGTATAGGCTTCAACCGCATGCGTTAGTGCATCCATAGCGGTCATAGCGGTTAAATGGGGTGGCAAAGTTTGCGTCATACGCGGGTCAAGAATCGCTGCATGTGGCATCAAATAATAAGATGCAAATGCCATTTTGACATTTTTTTCCAGATCGGAAACCACAGCAACCATGGTCACTTCAGAACCAGTGCCTGATGTGGTTGGAATCACAAAAAATGGTTTCAGTGCTTTTGGAAGATTGTGCGCACCTGAAAATTTCAGTAAGTCGTCGCCGCCTTCAGTCACCAAAATATTGGTCGCTTTTGAGGTGTCAATCACTGAACCGCCACCGACGGCAATAATCGCATCACAATTATTTTCACGATAGGCTTTTGCTGCACTACGCACGGTTTCTACGCTTGAATCGGGTGGAACATCATCAAAAATATAACCAATCACTGCATCTGTAGATTCAAAAGCGGCTTCAATTGGAGCAAGTAGATGATTACTACGTACGCCTTTGTCGGTAATAATCAGTGGGCGTTTTGCACCTAAGGTCGCAAGTTCAAAAGGAATATGTTCTAACGCGGCATGACCTGCGATGACTTTTACTGGACAGAAAAATTCGTAATAAGGCTTAGCCATGTTATACACTCCGTTTAAAATAGGATTGAGCCACTTTCAAATAAATATTTGCAGCTCCTGTTAATTTTTCTTTTAGGCTTAATTCACTTGGATATTGTTTTACAGCAAGCTCGGCTAAGAGTTTAGGTAAAATAAGTGATTCCATTTTATTTAAACAACGCACCAGACGAATGGCATATGCTAAATCGCCATCTGCAATCATGCGGTCATGGGCAAAGGCTTGAGCAGTACTTTCTTGGAAAGAAAATACTAGAAAAGCATGACTTAAATGCTTAAATGTAATGGTTAAATCAGGCTTGGTTGCTACGGATTGTAGTAATTTTAATTGATGGTCTTCCGTGACTTTTGCAATAAAAGCGGGGCCATTGGGAAATACTTTCATCGAAAGAACAAAACCAACAGGGAATTTGGCAACTTCCTGTTTTACTTCTTCATCGACTTGGCTCGCCATGACTAAACCTCTGCCAATGACATCCATCATGAGTTTGACATAGGTTAGTTGTAAAGCGGGCTTTACGGATTTAGTTGAAATCACTCGCGCATCCCTTATCTAAAAAATATTTTATTAGTTTAGAGTAAATACTCTAATTTATTTTTATCGCAAAAGCAAAGTTATTGTTGCATGACTTGGACTTTATTAAAGTAACCGCTGTGATCTAAAGTTTCAATCACATCCGCACATAAATCATTAAAATGAGGATGGTTTTCAACCAAGTCCATGACGCGAACCATTTCTAATCCTGCATAGCCACACGGATTAATGGTGTGAAATCCAAACAGATCACAATCAATATTGAGTGCAAGACCATGATAGCTACGTCCTTTGCGAATTTTAAAACCCAATGAGCCAATTTTACGTTCATTGACATAGACACCCGGTGCATCTGGTTTGGCATAGGCTTCAATGTGGTATTTTTTCAGCAAGTCGATCATTAAATTTTCAGCATAGGAAACCAACGTGCGAACATTCCATCCTAAGCGATTCAAATCAAACATGAAGTAGGCAACCAACTGACCCGGCCCATGCCAAGTGACTTGCCCACCACGATCCGTTTGTACCACAGGAATGGTACTCGACATCAGAATATGTTCAGGCTTTCCAGCTTGTCCTTGGGTGAGAACATCATGATGCTGCAAAATCCACAGTTCATCTGGGGTATTTTCATCACGGGTTTCAGTTAACTTTTTCATGTCCTGAAAACGGTCGAGATAAGGGGTAAGTTGATTAAATTGACGGATAATTAAATTAGGTTTTAGAACAGCATCAGTCACGTGAAGTGCGTCCATAAAAGTTTAAATATTAGAAATGATTATAATGAAATTGGGGGGAGATAGGAGGTGATAGCCAGATGATTTGCTATTTTTATTGGTATGGATGCAATATTTTTCTGCATACATAAAAAAACACGCTTCGAGGCGTGTTTTTTATATTGATTAAAGTGCTGTTTTAATCAATGTGCAGGCAGCTAAATCAGCATATAGTGCATGAACTTGTTCAAGTTCTATGAACACAAGTTGTGCCGTTAAAGAGTGATACTTACCTGTACGCGATGGTTGTACTTTAATGGTTGTACTATCAAAATCAGGAAAATGTTTTACTAAAATTTCAACAACAGCACAATGTAAATCTTCGTGCGCTTCACCAATCAATTTGATTGGATAATCCATAGGGAAAACCCATAGATCTTCTTGCAGTTCACGTGAAGGTGTACGGTCTAACATTGTCATGAGAGCCAGTCCTCATTATATCAAACGCCTGCGTGAATGCAGGCGTTGTATTTCTCTTAGATACTAAATGGAGACTGATATTTAGATTTCAAGTCTCCATCGCTATCATCAAAAATTAGTCATTTTCTAAGAATGAACGTAAGTGTTCAGAACGAGAAGGGTGACGTAATTTACGTAAAGCTTTGGCTTCAATCTGACGAATACGTTCACGTGTTACATCAAATTGTTTACCCACTTCTTCCAAAGTATGGTCGGTTGGCATATCAATACCAAAACGCATTTTTAAGACTTTCGCTTCACGTTCGGTCAAGTTTTCCAGCACTTCACGTGTTGCTTCTTTTAAGCCTTCTGAAGTGGCGGCATCAATTGGAGAGGTAATATTACCATCTTCAATGAAGTCACCAAGATGCGAATCTTCGTCATCACCAATCGGTGTTTCCATCGAAATTGGTTCTTTGGCAATTTTAAGCACTTTACGTACTTTAACTTCGTCCATTTCCAGACGTTCGCCTAATTCTTCAGGTGTTGGCTCACGACCCATTTCTTGAAGAAGTTGACGAGATACACGGTTGATCTTGTTAATGGTTTCAATCATGTGTACTGGAATACGGATGGTACGTGCTTGGTCAGCAATAGAACGTGTGATCGCCTGACGAATCCACCAAGTTGCATAGGTCGAGAATTTATAACCACGACGGTATTCAAACTTGTCTACGGCTTTCATCAAACCGATGTTACCTTCTTGAATCAAGTCAAGGAATTGCAAACCACGGTTGGTATATTTTTTCGCAATCGAAATCACCAAACGTAAGTTTGCTTCAACCATTTCTTTTTTCGCGCGACGTGCTTTCGCTTCACCAACAGCCATACGTTTAGAAATGTCTTTAATGTCTTTAACATCTAAGCCCAATTCTTTTTCGATGTCGGCAATTTTTTGCTGGAATGCAACAACATCTGGACGTACTTTTTCTAAATAACCTTTTTGATCAGCAGGTGCTTTAGCAATTTGTTCATCTAACCAAGCTGGATTTGATTCTTGACCTGGGAATGATGTACGGAATTGAGTACGATCCATACGACCACGACGAACTGCATAACGCATTACTTCACGTTCAGCTGTACGAATGTGTTCATGCGTACCACGAATCATTTCTGAAATGATTTCAAATAAACGTGGGGTAAATTTGAACATCATAAACACAGTCGCAAGTGCTTCAAGCGCTTCATCTGCTTGTTTGCTGTTACGACCATGCTTTTCAATCGCGGCTTTGGTTGCTTTCCACGCATTTTCAAGTTCAGTGAAACGAACACGTGCAATTTCTGGATCTGGACCAGACTCACCTTCAGAATCATCATCACTTTCAGATTCTTCTTCTTCGTCATCGTCCAATTTTACGTCTTTAGTGGTTTTAGTCGTCGCTTCATCATCTTCAACAATTTCAGCTTCTTCTTCTAAAACTTCTGGAATTTCTTCGTCAGATTCTGGGTCTAAATAACCAGATAAAATATCAGCAAGACGACGTTCACCTTCAGCAACATCGCTATATTCTTTTAATACAACTTCAACTGCATTTGGCCAATACGCAATCGAATGAAGAACGTCACGAATACCTTCTTCAATGCGTTTCGCAATGCTAATTTCGCCTTCACGCGTTAATAGTTCAACCGTTCCCATTTCACGCATGTACATACGTACTGGATCGGTGGTACGACCAGGTTCGCTTTCAACTGAAGCAAGAACAGCTGCCGCTTCTTCTTCAGCGACTTCATCGGTTGCTTCGGCATTGTTACCGTCGAACATGGTGTCATCAGATTCAGGCGCACGTTCATGCACTGGAATGCCGACATCTTGAAGCATTTGAATAATGTCTTCAATTTGTTCGCTTTCCGTGATCGAGTCTGGGAGATGATCGTTAACCTCAGCGTAAGTTAAGTAACCTTGCTCTTTGCCTCGGCTAATCAGAGCCGCTACTTGCGAAGTAGGGGAAGTCATATCGCTCATCTTTGCTTACTCTTCGTTGAATCTGTGGCAGTGAAAAACCGTGCATGATAGCACAATTCGCTTAAAATTGTTTTGAATTGCTTGCTCAAATGCTATTGGGAAATAGCATTTTGATTTAACAATTATTTTCAATATTGGGTTGGAAATTTTTTTTTCAAGTCTCTTGCATGGAATGCATTCAAAAATATCTTAATTTTTATCGGCATTCTAATTAAAATTTTACATAGCCATAAATACACAATTTCAGGGTCAAAAAACAAGTGTAAATTGAGTTTGTTATAACAAAAAAGTAAAAAAAACTTGACAAGATTTGCTAACAAAGATAAATAGCGCCTAGACCCATTTACTTTTTTCACCATGAGGTGGTTTTAGTGTCTTCTACAGATTTCGAATTAGATGATAGCTACAATGATGATGATGTTAGTTTTGATGAGGCATCAAGCAAAATTAGTGCTAAAGAGTCGTTAGAAAAACGTCGTCTAATTGATGACCTTCTCGCACAACGTCGTTTAGAACGTGAACTGAAAGATTTTGATTATGATCTTGATGATGATGACGGCTTTGATGACGATGAAGACTAAATTGTGATTCAGCATAGCGCACTAAAATGCTATGCTATCTATAGTTATTTTACTGAACTTGGATTTTAAATGAGTGCTTTAGATTTAGACTTATTGAGCGAATATCTAGATGGTGACCAAAATGAACATGGTCTAGATTTTGCGGCAACTCATGGTTTTTTATGTGCAACTGCGGTTGGACCAACTTTTGATCAATGGCTCGATGAACTTTTCGATAACAATCAAAAGAAAGTGCCAGCTGAAATTATTGTACAAATAAAAGCATGGTTAGAAGCAATTCGTCAAAACTTAGCCAATGAGGAAGGAATTGAGTTTCCTTTTGAAATTGAAGAAGCTGATGTTGAGTCAAGTTTAGGCGATTGGAGTGTTGGCTTCGTCGATGCAATGTTCTTAAATGAAGATGCTTGGTTTACACCTGAACATGAAGAACAGTTGGTGGATTTAACTTTACCAATGATGGTATTTAGTGGTGTAGACGATGAAGATCCGCAAATGGAATCTTTCCGTCGCAATGGTCAGCTTATGGACGAAATTGCAGAAGAAATTCCAGAGAACTTAAATGAAATTTATTTAATGTACCACACGCCAGCGTGATGTTACATCTTGCGCCGCTACAATCGCGGCTCATGTATCACACACCAACTTAATTCATTGAAATCAAAAAAACACCTCAAGAGAGGTGTTTTTTTTAGCATTAGATTTGTGGTTGTTTTCTTTATGGTTTTAGTTTTCGTGCACAGATCTTGGCATACCAACCAAAACTGACAAAAAAGATTGCAGCATGAATTAAAATGAGCAGCAGCATGACAATTGCGATCAGAATTAAACCTGTATTTTCAACGGTTTTTAATATATTTCCCGTAGTAGGGTTGACCAAGCTATATAAGAACACCAGTATGCTGGAAATGAACAGTGAAACGATGGTGCAACCCCAAACCAATTGAATTTTCTCATCAGAATTGGGTGTGCGTTGTTCCCGTTTAACAAAATGTCCCGCTGTAATAAATCCAGCTGCAATCAGTGTAGGCACACTGGTTGAACCCGTTAAATTGAGTAAGCTGAACATGATGCCTAAGAGTAATAATGCGATGCTGTAAACAGCAGCAAAGTAAATCAAATAATGTTTCATCAATTAAATTTTCCCCCAATTAAATTGAACTAAAAACAGACCCTACTTTATTTTATATTTATGTCGATGGTATAGAACCCCGACAATGATGAGCACCACAATGCTGATAATGATATAGCCAACTTGGCTAAAGATATTGTGCATCAATGCTTGGTTTTCACCAAAATAAAATCCGACACAGGCTAAGAATGTCGTCCAGATGATTGTACCAAGCGCACTATAGAACATGAATTTCCAAAAGGGCATATGGCTCATGCCCGCAGGAATACTAATCAGTGAGCGCACAGCAGGAATCATGCGTCCAAAAAAGACAATACGGTGCCCATACTGTTCAAACCATGTTAATGCTTTCTGTACATCACTGGATTTGATAAATAAGTATTTTCCATAGCGATCGACCCATCGAAAAATTTTGTCATGATTAAATTTATACCCAATCCAATATAAAATTGCAGCCGCAGTCAATGAGCCAATACAACCTGCGATAATCACGCCAACAAGGAGAAGTTGCCCTTGAGATGCGGAATAGCCTGCGGAAGGCATGATCACTTCAGAGGGGATAGGGGGGAAAATGTTATCAAGGAACATCAGTAGGGCAATACCGAAGTAGCCCAATTGTTCCATAATAGAAATAATCCATTCAGTCAGATTCATGAGTGTATAAAATAACAATGATATCTGAACTATCCTAAAGACTATTCGTTGCAGGGTAAAGTACGGTCAAGTCATCAAGTCAGATTATTCTTGGCTATGGATCAATGTGTGTATGTAGACTTTTCTTAAACTATGTGCCAGCGCAAATGGAACCACACTGATTAATGTATATTTTGAGTTTATTGTTTATTTTTTTGTAAATATCAAATCCTCAGCAGACGCTAAGGGTTTGATATGGGTGATCTTAAAATTCAGAATTACAGGCGTTTACGTTTTGCTGCTGCAATTTGTGACTGACGCATACGGAAACCTTCTTTTTGCTTTTCTGTGGTTTTTTCGATGCAATATTTGCATGATACACCGTGTTCATAATTTGGAAGTTCAACTTCTGTTGGAAGTAAAGGCCAACCACAGGCATGACATTTAATATTTTGACCTTCTTCTACACCATGAGTTACGGCAGTACGACCATCAAATACAAAGCATTCGCCTTCCCACATACTTTCCTCAGCAGGGGTTTCTTCTAGGTATTTTAAAATGCCACCTTTCAGGTGATAAACCTCATTAAAACCTTCTTGAAGAAGAAGGGAAGTTGATTTTTCACAGCGGATACCGCCCGTACAGAACATGGCAATTTTTTTGTCTTTATGTTGTTCAAGATTTTGTTTTACGTATTCAGGAAATTCACGGAATGTTTCTGTTTTAGGGTCAACAGCACCTTTGAATGTACCCGCTTTATATTCATAATCATTGCGTGTATCAATAAGGATCACATCATCACGTGCAATAAGTTCATTCCATTCTTTCGGGTCTAAATAATGACCAACCAAGTCGCGCGGTTTAACCTCGACACCTAAAGTGACAATTTCACTTTTGAGTTTGATTTTCATTTTACGGAAAGGTTTTTCATCGCTATGAGATTCTTTGTATTCCATAGCCTTAAACCCTTCATGAAGAAGAAAGGCTTGAATTTGATTAATCGATTCACGATCTCCAGCGACAGTACCGTTAATCCCTTCGCCCGCCACAATTAGAGTTCCACACAAGTTAATGCTGTTGACTAAGTCTAAAAGACGTTGTTGAAGATCGGCAGGATCTTGAACTTCTTTAAATTGATATAGTGCGGCAACAACCCAACTTGTGGTCGCTTGCTGTTCTACAGGTGCAAGCTGTTCTACAGTAGCGTTCATGGAAGACTCCAAATGTATTATGATAGGACAAAATTCAAGGCGCGTATTTTAACGTGAATTGTGTGAATAAGCGAGAAAACCATAACTAAAATATGGTTTTTAACTGAAAGAAGTTGCTCGTAAGTTGGTGTTGATTAAAATTATCATTTTAAATGATTCTAGATGATTGATTTTATTTAAGTATTAAAGATGTAGGAGTGTGCTTTGAGTACTGATCGTCGAATTGCTTCTTTGACCCCATGTGCAGGGCGTTGTTCTACGGTGTTTGGTGATTCGGTATGTCGTGGATGTCGTCGTTTTAATCATGAAGTTATTCAATGGAATACTTATAGCCCTGAACAGCACACAGCTGTGTGGAAACGATTGGATGCTCAGTTGGATCAAATTTTAGTGCCGATGTTACCGCATGCTGATTTGCACCATGTAGAAGGCTTTGTGTTATCGAAACGCGTGCGTTTACGTGATGATGCATCAAACGGACGTAAGCTTTATCATGCCCTTAAAATTTGTGAGAAGAATAAAAATTTAGCCGAAGAAAGTGGTTTAGGAATTCAGGATAAACAGGTGAAACCACTTTGGCAGGAATTTGAACGCCGCGTCTTGGCTTTGGCTACAGCAAGTTATGATTTTGCTTTTTTACGTGCAGATGGTATTCGTACTAGTTTATTGCATATGTTGGAACAAGACTGAATGTATTGTTCTTTATGGGAATGTTTTTGAATGCAATAATTGGATGCAGTTACTTGATTATATTGATTATAAATAGTTCTTAAATCAAATTTAAAATGAAAAAGCCTCAGTATTGAACTGAGGCTTTTTCTATAATCAGTATATTACGTTTTAGAGCTGATGCGCTAAACGATACTGCACAAGTTCTTCAATGGTAATTACGGTTAAATGGTGGGTTTGAGCATAAGCCAAAACTTGAATGCCTGACGCCATTGTGCCATCTGGATTGGTCAATTCACATAATACACCTGCTGGTTTTAAGCCTGCTAAACGTGCTAAATCAATTGTACCTTCAGTATGGCCACGACGAGCTAAAACACCACCCTCACGTGCACGTAAAGGGAAAACGTGTCCGGGACGGTTAAGATCGCTTGCAACAGCGCCATCTTTAATGGCGGTTTTTATCGTGGTGGTTCGATCTTTGGCTGAAACACCCGTGGTCACACCCTCGGCTGCCTCAATTGTCACGGTAAATGCTGTTTTAAACTGACTTGAGTTGTCAGCCACCATCGGTGGGAGTTGTAAATGATTGGCTAGCTCATCTGTTAGGCATAAGCAGACAATGCCAGAACCATCACGAATCATACGTGCCATGGTTTCAACGTTCAGTGTTTCTGCCGCAACAATTAAGTCGGCTTCATTTTCACGCTCAAAGTCATCCATCACCAAAACTGGTTTGCCTTGGCGGATATCTTCTAAAGCTTTTTGAATACGTTGTTCAGCAGGAGGAAGGGCTGAAAAGAAAACTTCGGGTTGAATTAAACTAGACATTGAAACGCTCTCGTAAAATAAAAATACGGTTGAACATTTCAGGACTGATGTAGAAATGGGGTCGCAGCGATATATCAAATATAAATATCCGTTACGTCGTCTTCTTTCATCCGGACTATACCGTCGGCTTTGGTTTCTCACCAAATCTGCGAGTCAATCTTTTAATAAAAATTGACAGGCTCGTGGGCTGATTAAATCTTATCATTTTTGTTAAGTTTAACTTACCACCGGTGGGGAATTTCGCCCCGCCCTGAAGCGATGTGGAATGATTATAGACCTGTTTTGCATGAATAATCATATTTTTATTTAGAATGATCAGTACTCTAGGTTCACATGAATGGGACAGCAAAGCATTTTATAGGTGAACGAATAGGCATAAAAAAGCCCGCATGTGCGGGCTTTTGGTATTTTGTATCTTGAAGAAAGGTATTAAGCCACTTGAACTGGAATGCAGTTCGCAGTGTGATTTACCGTATTATTCGGGTTTGCATATACCAGACGTGGTTTATGTGCATTGGCTTCAGCTACAGTGAAATCACCAAAGGTTGCAATAATCACTAAATCACCGACGTCAGCTTGATGTGCAGCGCCACCATTGACAGAGATAATACCTGAATGATCTTCACCACGAATCGCATAAGTGGCGAAGCGTTTACCATTCGTGACGTTCCATACGTGGATTTCTTCATATTCACGAATACCTGCTAAATCCATGAGTACGCCATCAATTGCACATGAACCTTCATAGTGAAGCTCTGCATGAGTAACTTGAGCACGGTGAATTTTGCATTTTAATAAACGAGATAGCATGGCTGGCGTCTCCTTAGTCGAGCTAAGATTTTATCTTATGGTTAAATCAATCACTTTTTACTGGGTAAGTAATCCGCAGAAAACGCATTTTGCTCTGAAACAAGCATCATGGCAAGAAGGATTGTTCAACAATGTGTGGATTGATCAGTTCGGTTTGTAAGCATTGATTTGATTCATGGCTTGCTGTGTGTCACCGTTTACAAGCAATTGAATGCGAGATAAAGCGTGAGCAATGGCATCATCCATTAAATTTTGTTCGCTGCTTGGTGCTTTGCTGAGTACATGACCAGAGACACGTTCTTTAGAACCAGGATGTCCTATGCCAATACGTAAGCGATGAAAATTTGAACCAATATGCGGTACGATATCTTTTAAACCGTTATGTCCACCGTGACCACCACCTGTTTTTAGGCGAATGACACCGGGGTTCATATCAAGTTCATCGTGCGCAATGAGTATTGCTTCGGGAGCAATTTGATAGAATTTGGCGAAGGGTACAACACTTTGACCCGAAAGGTTCATAAAGGTTGTGGGTAATAACAGACGAACGTCTTGACCTTCAATATTACCACGACCGCTTATCCCTTTATATTTGGGATCAGCTTTGAGTTGAATACCATATTGTTCTGCAAGACGTTGGACAAACCAGAAGCCTGCATTATGGCGGGTTTGGGCATATTCCGTTCCCGGATTACCCAAACCTACAATCAGTGAAAGTTTTGACACTAATTTACACCATCAACACTTATGCGCGTTTAAAGTCAGCATGCATAGGCGTGTTTTTAGCTGGGTGACGTTGTAAAGCTTGGATTTTAACGCTTTCAACTTTATCGCCCATATTGATTTCAATAACTTCTTCGAAGAAAGCATTGTTTTCAAGTGCTTTAACAAGTTGACGAAGTTCTAAAGTAACAGTTACAGGAGCAGCTTCGCCACCGTAGATGATTGCTGGAACTTTAGCTTGAAGACGAAGGCGGCGGCTCGAACCTTTCCCTTGTACTGATTCGTCACGAGCTACTGCATTTAATACGAAGTTTGCCATGATGACATTTCCTCATTGAGTTTAAATTGACTGAACCTTCGACCAGTCCAGTGATAGAAAGCCCTGCTTTTTAAGGGCAGAGCTTCAAAAAATTTGCGCTATTATAAATAACTATCGAACATCGCGCTAATAGATTCTTCGTTGTTAATACGACGAATTGTCTCAGCAACCATGCCGGCTACTGAAACTTGGCGAATCTTACCAAGTTCTAATGCTTCTTGAGAAAGAGGAATCGTATCTGTCACCACGAGTTCGTCGAGTACAGAATTTTTCAAATTCTCAAGGGCTTTACCAGAAAGTACAGGGTGAGTTGCATAAGCAACAACACGGCGAGCACCAAATTGTTTCAGTGCATCAGCAGCTTTACACAATGTACCAGCAGTATCAACCATGTCATCCACGATTACGCAGTCACGATCTTTTACATCACCAATCAAATGCATCACTTGTGATTCATTTGCTTTTTGGCGACGTTTATCAATGATTGCAAGATCGATATCACCCATTTGTTTAGCTACAGCACGTGCACGTACTACACCACCAACGTCAGGAGAAACAACCATAAGATTATGGTGTTGCTGTTGACGAAGATCAGCAAGTAAAGCAGGAGTACCGTAGATATTGTCTACAGGAATATCGAAGAAACCTTGGATTTGGTCAGCATGAAGGTCGATCATTACAACACGGTCAATCCCTACAGTTGTCAGCATGTCTGCCACAACTTTTGCAGTGATTGGAACACGGCTTGAACGAGGACGACGATCTTGACGAGCATAGCCAAAGTAAGGGATGACAGCAGTTATACGACCTGCACTTGCACGACGTAAAGCATCAGCCATAACGAGGACTTCCATAAGGTTGTCATTCGTTGGTGCACAAGTAGGCTGTACAAGGAATACGTCTTTACCACGAACATTCTCGGTAATTTCGACAGTGATTTCACCATCAGAAAATTTACCGACAGCAGCAGCTCCTAACGGAATGTGCAAATGGCTTACGACTTTTTGGGCGAATTGTGGATGTGCAGTTCCACTAAAAACGACAAGATTGGGCATGAAGCACCCTTGGCGGTTGGAATGTTTGAAAATAGATGGCAGGGGCGGCTGGATTCGAACCAACGGATGCCGAGATCAAAACCCGGTGCCTTACCACTTGGCGACGCCCCTAATGCGGCAGAACTTTAATGTTTTTACTGTTTAATGTCAAGATAAATTAACAAATGAACCAGTAAATTTTATTCTGTCTTTTTTGAAAATAGATGGCAGGGGCGGCTGGATTCGAACCAACGGATGCCGAGATCAAAACCCGGTGCCTTACCACTTGGCGACGCCCCTAAATTTGACCACTGTAAATTGATTTAAACAATAAGTTTAAATGGCAGGGGCGGCTGGATTCGAACCAACGGATGCCGAGATCAAAACCCGGTGCCTTACCACTTGGCGACGCCCCTAATACAGTAATCTACAGATGAAAATGATGGCAGGGGCGGCTGGATTCGAACCAACGGATGCCGAGATCAAAACCCGGTGCCTTACCACTTGGCGACGCCCCTATCATATAACTTTGAAATGACGTACTGGTGATTCATTTAAACCATTAACCAAGTAAGCTTTACAAGGCGAATGTGCTAAAATCTCATCAATATTCATGTCGCTAGTTACTTCAGTAAAAACACAAGCACCTGTACCTGTAAGTTTTGCAATACCGAACTGGTCTAAATACTGCATCGCTTCATTTACTTCTGGGTATAGGCTTCTCGCTAAAGGCTCAAAGTTATTTCCAAAATTAAATGGTGTTAACTGATAGGCGCAAAATGTAGAGGTCTTCGTGTTTCTTGTCAATGTTTTTTGCGAAAAAAGCAATTGAGTGCTGATAAAACAATCAGGTTTTAACACGATGTATTTTTTTTGTTCCAAGTCTATGAATGTTAAGTGTTCACCAATGCCTTCAGCCCATGCATTGCGTCCATAAACAAAAATAGGGACATCCGCACCGAGTTTGACACCCAACTCAGCCAATTGTTCAATACTTAAACCGCATTTCCACAGTTGATTGACCACAATAAGCGTTGTTGCTGCATTTGAAGATCCCCCTCCGAGTCCTGCGCCCATAGGAATGTTTTTTTCTACGCGAATAGACAGCCCTGTTGTTTTTTGAGCATAGGGCTTTAAGATTTGTGTGGCTTGGTAGATTAAGTTTTGTTCTAGGTCGACGCTATTTAAGCCATCAATTGAAATTTTCAAGTCATCTTTTTGAGTGAATTCTAGCCAGTCATTTAAGTCTATTAGTTGAAAAATAGTTTGCAACTCATGATAACCATCATCACGACGACCTGTGATATGCAAAAAAAGATTGAGCTTGGCAGGAGAGGGGACACGAATCATAGCGTTTTGAACTTTTAAGACTTAGCGATTTTGAATAATCATTGTAATACGGTTTTCTTGACCCGACTCAAGTGCTTGCTTCAAAATTAGTTTATTTGGCAATTGGGCTTGGTCGTTATAACTTAAATCAACTGTCCAGCCGTCTTCCAGAAATTGGGTTGGACGATTCAGGTCATCTTTGTTAATTTTAACTTGTGTTGTTGCAGGTTTAGCTTGAACCCAATCGACTAAATGGGTGATTGGTGCTTGCCAACCCGTGGCGCGTTCAAGCAGTTCTTCTGCTGTTTCGGCTTCAATGAGCCCTGTTTTGGCGCTATTTAAGCTAACTTCGCCGGGTTTGCCCGATATTTGCGTTTTGCCGACACCTAAAATTCCGCTTAATTCGATATCAAACTCATCTTGTTGCTGTACCCAAGTGAAAAATGCACTGCCAGATTGCCCTGGTGTTTTCACCCCGATTTTACCCTGAAGGTTGAAGTTGTTTGCAGCTTCTGGCGTTTGAGATACGTTTGGCCCTTGAGGTTGGGTATATTGTTGACAACCCGTCAGAATGAGTGTGCTTGTTGCAATTAAGGTTAAGCTGAATTTTGAAAAAATATGCATAAAGTGTATTAACTCTTTTTCATGTGTGGCGCTAACAATAGCGACTTCAATTGCTCTAATTGAGGATCATTGGGATGTTTTTTTTGTAATTGTTGTAACACATGATTAAATTTTGTTAGATCGCCTTGCATGTATAACGATTTTGCATAGCGCACACCAATGTTGATATTTTGGCTAATTTCATAGGCTTTTTCCAAAACCAGAGCGGATGTTTTAAAGTCATTTTGTAAAAATGTAATATAGCCAAGTGTATCTAAAATTGAAGCTTGGTCTGGTGCAAATTCCAATGCATGTTCAACATACTGCCGTGCTTCATCTAAACGTCTGTTTTGTAAAGCCAGTGTATAGGCGTAAGCATTCAGATAGGTTGGACTATTGGGTTCGATTTCTAATAGTTTTTTCAATAATTTATCAAGTTTATCTTTGTCTTGATAAGGGTCAAGTAATAGAACTTCCGAATAGATCAGTTCGGGATCATCAGGCACGTTTTTTATCGCTTCATCTAATAAACGCATGGCTGCTTTTTTGTTGCCCATTCTTTTTAAAATGTCGGCTTGCGCTTGATAAAGAAAACTGGCTTGTTGTGGGTAATTGACCCGTTCTTGGGTCAAAAAACGTAAAGCATCGCTGAGTTTATCTTGCTCGGAAAAAATGTTAATCATATTGCGGCGTGAAACGGTATATAAGCTGCCATCCACCAAACGATAATAGGCCTTTGCTGTTTCAAAATGCTGCTTTCTTTCAGCATTGACTGCCAAATAGTAATAGGCTTCATTTTGATATTGTGCGGAATAGCGTAGCTCAACCAAGAACTTTTCAGCTTTCTCATACTCTTCTAAATCAATACTGGTTAAGCCTGCAATAAACAATGCTTCGTCTTCATGCGGCCATTTTTGTAAAATATTTTCGAGTTTATCCAGTGCTTGTTTAGATTGATTGATTTTAATCAGATATTTAACTTCAGCTAAGCGAACTTCTAAATTAGATTTATGTTTTTGGCTGGCTTTGTTATACCATTTCAGCGTTTCTTCGTCATTGCCTAAAGCACTGAGTAAGTTGGCTTTCATTAAAATAAAACCCGTCACTTTAGGGCGTTTTTTGAGTGCGCGATTTACCGTAACGAGTGCTTGTTCTAGCTGTCCATGTTGAGCTTCTAAACCTGCAATCAGCACCAAGACTGAAGGGTTGTCTCTCTCTTTGCTTTTGCGTAAAGCATCAAGTAAAAACTCTCGATCTTCGGGTTCTTCAGGCGCAATACCGACCAAAATCTTTTCTAAGTCTGCATCGGGGTCAATATTTAAAATTTTATCCAGTGTTTCAGATGCCAGTTCATACTCATGTGCTTTGAGGGCAATATGTGAAAGATAAAATAAAGCGGGGACATCTGTGGGTTCTTGAACCACCCAATGGGTGGCAATATCCAGTGCAGCTCTGAGGTCATTTTGTTCTAATGCGACATTTAAAGCCCGCTGTTTCACCGTGGTAGAATTGCTTTTAATTGCAAGCACAGTATAGTTGTGTAATGCTGTTGGTATGTCATGGTAGGTCAGTGCAAATTCGGCAATCATGCTTTGTTTTATGGCATTATAATTTGAATTGGCATGATAAATTTCTCCAGATGCTCTAATATGAGCACTAGAAGCCATGCTACCCACAAGTAAGAATGTGGTAGAATATTGCTTAATTGTCGCGCCGTTTATTCGGCTATTTGTTTGACGCAATTTTTCTTGATCCAAGTAATGCTTTTTATGACACCAATATTGCACAATAGCATAAATTTAGCGAAATGATGATCTGATATGTCTTTCTTTGCATTGGGTGTCAACCATCAAACCGCTTCTGTAGAGCTGCGTGAGCAAGTTGCATTTAACCCTGAAAAGTTAACGCAATTACTTGCAGAGCAAAGCCAAAACCGTGACTTAAATGACATGGTTGTGGTTTCTACATGTAATCGAACTGAAGTTTATGCCATGTCTGATAATGCGGATATGGTAATGAATTGGCTCGCCCAAGCAAATGGCATAGATGTTAAACAATTGTTTAATCATGTATATCGCTATGAAAATGCGCAAGCTGTAACACATTTGATGCGTGTTGCCAGTGGGCTTGATTCCTTAATGTTGGGTGAACCGCAAATTTTAGGGCAAGTGAAGTCTGCTCTTTCTTTGGCTAAAGATGCGCATACTGTTTCTCCTCGTTTAAACCGAATTTTTGAATATGCTTTTTATGCAGCCAAGCGAGTGCGTTCGGAAACGGCTGTGGGTAGTCATGCGGTTTCTATGGGTTATGCGGTTGCTCAGCTCGCTTTACAGGTGTTTAGTAAGCCTGAAAAGTTGACGGTCATGGTGGTTGCTGCGGGTGAAATGAATAGCTTGGTGGCGAAGCATTTGGCCGAAATGGGCGTGGGTAAAGTTTTAATTTGCAATCGTACAGCTGCACGTGCTGAAACTTTGGCGCAAGAAATCGCTCATCGAGTTGATGTGGAAATTATTGATTTTTCAGCGTTGGCAGAAAACTTATACCGTGCAGATGTGATTTCTAGTTGTACTGGAAGTTTGCACCAAGTGATCTCTTATGCTGATGTTAAAATCGCCTTAAAAAAACGTCGTTATCAACAAATGCTTTTGGTGGACTTGGCCGTACCGCGTGATATTGAACCTAAAGTTAAATCTTTAGATGGCGTATATTTATATGGCGTTGACGATTTACAAAGTGTGATTGATGACAATCTTGCACAACGTCGCCAAGCGGCTGTTGAAGCCGAAGTTATGGTCAATCAGTTGGCAACAGAATTACTGACCCAACAAAAAGTTAAAAAAGCGGGCGGTACAATTCATGCTTACCGTGAGCAGGGTGAAGTATTAAGACAAGAAGAATTGGCTTTAGCGATGACACGAATTGCTAATGGTGACAATGCTGAGCAGGTTCTACAGGAATTTTCTCATCGCTTAACGCAAAAGTTATTGCACCCAACCTCTATTTTATTGCGTGAAGCAGCGAAAGCAGAAGATCCTGCATATTTTGAGATGTTGCAGGAAAGTTTGCAAGATGTGGTAGCGAAGCGTCGTAAAGCAAAGCACTAAAATAAATGAAGGTTGATATTTATAGTGCCTCATATTGTTGTTAAGGGTTAAAAAGATTTTGTGTAGGCGATGCCTTACTTTTGATGGGTCAAAAGTAACAAAAACCCTTTATTCATCAGATGGTACGTCCCTGTAACCACTGACGAACGAGCGACATCCATGTCGCCAGTCAAGTATTCTAAATATCTTTGTAATATCTAAAATAAGTTTAATGCATCACCGTATTGAGATTATGTAATCGATTGATTCAAAAATTAAAATTTAATCTTCTAAAAGTGTCAGTGATCTTTTTTTATCAATTTCATAAATTTGATGTTTTAAATTTCTCATTTCGGCAATGCTGGTAAATTTTTTCGATTTAATTTTTTGTTGCAAGCATTGGTATTGTAATTTAATAGAAAAATCTTCAGCGAGTTTGTCTGCTTGTTCAGGTGATGAGGTGTAATCACTAATATTGGCTTGAGGTAAAATGTGCTGTAAGTCGTGGTGAAAGTTGGCACATGCACCTAGAACATAATACTGAGATAGCTCTGTATCATCGGGTAAATCATCAAAAATCGTATTAAAAATATTTAAAATTTTAAATAATAATTGATTGTGTGAAATTAAAGCACGTAGGGGTTCAAAGTGAATATAAAGATAGGGGTGATTCATTAAAATCGCAATCACATATTCCTCAGCATCAATTTTGGTGCTAAAGCTTAAGGATGCATCGTTGTTGACTTGCGGTTGCCATTTACGACTATAACCAAGCTTTTCACGGAAATATTGCTGTAGTAAATAACGATAAGAACCATGTTTGGGTAACAGTTCAGTGAGCTGTTTTAACTCACCCATCACCTGACTTTTACCTTCAGGTGATGTGCTGTTGTGATTTTGAGTTAAATGCGCAAAAATAAACTCGGACAATAAAGGCGCAGTTTGTAACATACGTTGAAAGCTTTCTAAACCTTCACGACGAATTAAAGAGTCTGGATCGTGATCATTAGGGAGTACGAAAAACTTAAGTTCGCGACCATCATTGAGTAAAGGTAAAGCAATTTCCAAAGTTCGTCTTGCTGCTTTTTGCCCAGCAGCATCACCATCGAAAGCAATGGTAATACGATTGTTTTGCTTAAATAAAATATTTAGATGTTCAGTATTACTGGCTGTTCCCAGCGTTGCAACCGCACCATAGATGCCATATTGCTGTAAAGCAATCACATCCATGTAGCCTTCAACCATTAACCAATCGTGAGCTTTTTGTTTGCGTCCTTCATATAAACCATACAGCAGTTGGTTTTTATGGAACACTTCAGAATCGGGTGAGTTAATATATTTGGGTTTGATTTCATCATTGAGCGCACGACCACCAAAACCGACCACGCGACCTTTGGGATCCCGAATGGGAAAAATGACTCGATCACGTAGTAAATCGAAGTCTCGACCTTTGTCACTGGTACGAATTAATCCCAGTTGTCTTAAGCCTTCAATGTCATAAGGAAACGCTTTTTCCAAATGCTGCCAATCTTCAGGGGCATAGCCTAAACGCCAGTATTGAATGGTTTCTGCACTTAAGCCACGTTGTTTAAAGTATTGTTGTGCGGTCTGACTGTGCGGTAATTGCTGCGCATAATACAGCGCAATATTTTCCAGTAAATCGTATAAATTGCCATCTTGAACTGTGTTTTGATCAATCGGATCAAATTGTTCAAATGCGGCAAAAGGATCGTTATGATTAAAATGTTGCTCTGTATAGGCATCATTTTGAAATTCTTCAAAAGGATCGTTGCTGCTAAAAGCAACATTTGGCGCAGGTTGTTGTTCTGCTACGATAGCTGCGGGAGCCACTTGAACGCTGATAGGTTTTTTGATTTCGCGCTTATAAGAGAGGCGTTTTGAATCTTGATTGTCTTTCGGTAATTCGATACCTGTTTGGCTAGATAGATCCTTCATCACATCGACAAAATTACGCCCGTCAATGTCCATTAAAAAGCGGATGGCATTTCCGTTGGCTTGGCAACCAAAGCAATGGAAATACTGTTTGTCGCGATAAACATGAAACGATGGCGATTTTTCCTGATGAAAAGGGCAGCAACCTGAATAGGTGCGACCTGTTTTCTTAAGTTTCACGCGCTGACCAATCAGATCGACAATATCTGTGCGATCTAATATTTGATCAATCGTGTGTTGAGGAATAGCCATACGTATGCAGTCGAGTTGAGATCTATCTATTAAAAATGACTGACGAATCAGAGGTCAGAATTTACGCAGAATGAAAGTGCGCAAGCAATTAAAGGTTAATTTGTATACCTTTTGCACAAAATGATCAATATGATCGGTTAAAATAACAAAAGGGCAAGTATGATAACTTGCCCTTCATGAAAATGCGAACAATAAGCTTGGCTTATTCAGTTGCTGGTGTTTCTTTTGGCGTTTCTTGTTTCGGTGCTGGAATGTTGGTTTCTGCTTGTGGACGATCGAGTAAACCAAAACTTAAACGATTGGTGATACTACGTTTTTGAGTATCGTCAGAATTTTGATTTTGTTCTGTATCGGTTGATGTTTGAGCTTCGCGTCCGAAAACACCTAAAGTTGCACGATTCACCCAGCTGCCTTCACTGCGTGCAGCACGAAGATTCACGCTACCATCAGATTTAACTAAGTTTGGATAATTCAGCTTTAATACTTCAATATATTGTTTTGAAGTGACTTGATCACCTAACTTGTCATAACCATAAGCAATTGTGGCTAAAGCTTCAGGGATTTGAGGGGTTTGAGGGAAATGTTCAATCACCCATTGAGAGCGCTCAACAGCGGCTAACCATGCTTTACGCTTAATGTTAAAACGTGCCGCATTCATTTCACTTTCAGCCAATTCATTGCCAATAAATTTCATTCGTTGTGCTGCATCTACAGCATAAGTGCTAGATGGGAAGCGACGAATGAAATCGACAAAGTTTTGATAAGCCACTTTTAAATAGCTGACATCACGGTGGGATTGTTTTAATGAGGTGTAACGTAATAAGCCATCATAGTTTTGTTCCATATTCGCGACACCACGAACATAGTAAGCATAGTCCACATTTGGATGTTGTGGATTTAAACGAATAAAACGTTCAGCCAGTGCAATTGCACCTTCATAATCTTTTTGTTGGAATTTGACGTACAATAATTCTAATTGAGCTTGTTGTGCGTAGTCACCTGTAGGGTAATAGGTGTCTAAAGCTTCTAGATGCGTTGCAGCATCGGTATATTGCCCACGTTCGAGCGCTTTTTCTGCTTTTTGAATATAAACTTGCTCGCTAGATTGTGGTCCTGTATCCACAATTTCTTTCTTCGGATTACTGCTACAGCCTACTATTGCCGTTGCAACGCCTAAAGATAAAGCAAGCATTGTCATTTTATAACGTGGTAACGACATAAAAATTCCTCTGTTAGTACTGGCAATGAGCTACAATTGCGCTATTAAACCACTTTTGTCTGAATGAGCAAATGAGTCAAGCACAATCTTCTAACTCTAATTTACCTGAAACTGATTTCAATTTACTTGAAGATTCTGAGGATGCAGATAACCATACTTCAGACTCAACTGCAACACGTTTATCGTTGCAATTTCAATTGGATGAAAGCTATTTAGGACAACGTATCGACCAAGTCGCAGCGATAATCTGGAGCGATTTTTCGCGTGAAAAATTGAAACAGTGGCTAAAAGAAGGCCATTTGTTGGCAAATGGTAACAGCGTTAAGCCAAAGTATAAATGTGAAGGTAATGAACTTTTAACACTTGATGTTGAACTCGAAGTTCAAACTAAAAGCTTACCTGAAAATATTCCACTTAATATCGTGTATGAAGACGACGATATTATGGTGGTGAATAAACCGATTGGTATGGTTGTACACCCAGGCGCTGGCAACAGCTCAGGTACATTGGTGAATGCATTACTTTACCATTATCCTAAGTCAGCGGAATTGACCCGTGCCGGCTTAGTACACCGTATTGATAAAGACACCAGTGGCTTGCTGGTGGTGGCTAAAAACTTAGAAGCACAATTTTCGCTCAGCAAGCAATTGGCGAAGAAAACGGTTTATCGTGTTTATGACTTAATTGTTTACGGCAATATTATTGCAGGTGGAACAATTGATGAACCGATTAAACGTCATCCTGTCGATCGCGTTAAAATGAAGATCTTGCCAGGTGGTAAGGATGCGGTCACTCACTACAACGTGAAAGAGCGTTTCCAGCATTTTACGCGTGTTCAAGCACGTTTAGAAACAGGTCGTACCCATCAAATTCGTGTTCATTTTAGCTATATTGGCTTTGGTTTGGTCGGCGATCAAGTGTACATGAACCGTGTGCGTGTACCTGCGGGTGCTTCAGAGTTATTGGGTGACACTTTACGTGCTTTTAAACGCCAAGCTTTACATGCAGCAAAACTTGGATTGGTTCATCCGCGTTCGGGTGAAGAAATGATGTTTGAAGCACCTTGGCCAGAGGACTTCGCTCAACTGGTTGAAGTATTACGCAGCGAAAATAAAGCGTATTAAGTTGCTTTGATGTTGGGTGAATGACAAGGAAATAGACATGCAATTTGTTCAGGGACTTCCATCAGGTGTATATGTTGGGCAGACACGAGTACATTATGCAAAAGCTCAAGCTTCTGCTCAGCCTGAGCTTGTAGGATTTAACTTGGCATTGCATGTCGGTGATGATGCAAAGCGTGTACAGCAGCATCGTATGGCTTTGCTGCAAGAGTTTGCAGATTTTGGCGTTGATAAAATGACTTGGATGACGCAAACCCACAGCACCATTTGTCATACGATTAATGAAGAAATTCCATTTACAGCATTAGAAGGCGATGGTCTGGTTACTCAGCGTAAGGCCCATGCGTTGATGATGATGACTGCGGATTGTTTGCCTGTGGTGCTGGGAAATGCAGATGGCACCGAAGTTGCCAATTTACATGCAGGTTGGCGAGGTTTGGCACAAGGCATTGTTGAAAATACAATTACTGCGATGCAAAGTCAGCCGACTTGGGCATGGTTGGGTGCGGCAATTAGCCAGCCGAACTTTGAAATTGGTACAGAAGTGAAATTGGCTTTTTGTGCTAAATATCCAGAATTAGAAACTGCTTTTCAAGACAGCGAAAAAGTGGGTAAGTTTTATGCTGATTTATATGCGATTGCGCGTTATATCTTGAAACAACAAGGGATTGAAACAGTGCTTGGTGGCGACCAGTGTAGCTATCGGCAAACAGACGAATATTTTTCCTACCGCCGTGAAGCAAAAACAGGACGCATGGCAACATTCGTGTTTATGGCTTGAAACTGTTAAACTTCATTAAAATTTACTGTTTTTATTGATATGTCTTTATCTTCAAAATCTCTTGCCATCGTTTATCACAGCCCATACGGACATACTGCAAAGGTCGCATCTTTTATTGCTCAAGGGGCTGAGCAAACGGGTATAAATGTGCATTGCATGAACATTGAACATGTAGATTGGGAGATACTAGACCAAGCTGATGCGATTGTTTTGGGTTGTCCTACTTATATGGGAAGTTTGACCTCAGCCTTGAAGCAATTTATGGAGCAATCTTCTAAACGGTGGTTGGCTCGAACATGGCAGGGCAAGCTTGCAGCTGGTTTTACCAATGGCGGTGGNTTTAAGTGGTGATAAGTTGGCTGTTTTGCAGCAAATCAATTTGTTTGCCATGCAGCATGGCATGTTGTGGGCAGGTTTGCCTTTTATGCCTACAGGACGCAGTTCGCAAGATATTAACCGTATGTCGAGCTTTTTGGGTTTAATGACCCAGTCTGATAATGCACCTGCTGAGATCACGCCGCCCGAAGGGGATTTGGAAACAGCGGCTCGATTTGGTGCGCATCTCGCACTATTGCTAAATCGCTTAAATTAAGATTAAAAAAACCTCCAATTGGAGGTTTTATATATTTTATTTGTAAGACATTGAATGTCTTTTAAAGCTGTTATTCTTGATTGAAACATAAATGAACAGAATAGCAGTCATGGATAAGAAAAATGTAAACCTCGTAAGCCGTGTATTAAAAATTTATAGTGTTTTACCACGTGTACCCAGATCGGCTTTAACAATAGAAGAGTTTAAAGAGCAAGTACGTCATTGTTATGGTGATGACATAGAAGAAAAATCATTAACTAAAGCAATACAGAGAGATTTAGAGCTCATTCCCAGTTTACTTTCAACTGGAGCACTTTCTGTAACTGATGGTAAAGGTAGAAAAGCAAAACAATATCAATTAAGCCAAGATGCTTTCATTGAGCAGTTTAATTCTGAGTTAGCTTTGGTCTTGGTCATGGCAAATAATTATTTAAGCGAATATTTGCCATATGATATTCACCAAAATGTAAAAGGCTTTTTTGAAGCGGCAACACAACAACTAACCAAAGATACTCGTTTGGATAATTGGCAATCTCGTTTTCGTTTTGTGCCATCTGGTTATAGTCAAAATAAAAATAGTCATTATGATTCAAAAGAAATCAAAATAATTTATCAAGTAATTTTAGAAGATGATATTTGGCTTGATACTCAATACAGAAAAGAAGGCCATTTCGAAAGCCAAGCATATACGTTAAAGCCTCATGGAATTATTCACTATGGCTATAAACAATTTTTAATTGCTAGCAAAATCATTAAAGGAAAAAGTGAGTTACGTACATTTAATATGCTGAATTTTACTGAAGTTAAAATTATTCCAGAAAAAATTTCAGTAAATATTGATCCCTATGATGTTGATGACTTGGTTGAAGAGCGTGAGTTCGAAGATGCTTTTTTTGATAGGCAAGAATTGGGAGTATTTTGCGTCTTTGAAGGAGAGTTATTGGAAGAATTAGAAATCAATCCGATAGGTAATGATCAAACAATTATTCATTTACACGATCAGTATTATGAGCTAAATGCTCGGAGTGTGATCACTCGAAGTCGTATGGAGTGGTTTGCGAAAAATGCACATTTAATTCAGATCATATCACCAGATGAATTGCGTGAAGAGATTGTTGATAGGGCATCTATTGCATTAGAAAAAAATGATTTATGTGATCCCATTGCTAAGTTTCTGAATACTTGAATAGTAAGGGTAAAATAATGAAAAATGATATATCTGTAGATAGTATTTTGAGTAACTTGTCTTCCATTATTCGAATGGGAAACTTTCTTGAAGAAAAAGTTACTGGAAAACTTTTTGAAAACATTGAGACCATGATCTGGAATCAACAAAAACATGATTTTCCTGATATGACGTGGCAAACGATGGTCTGAGATGTGTGTGCTAATTTTGAATATAAAGAATTATGGTTTGCTCCAAAACAATGGATTCATTTTGAGCAACAGGATGAATTAATTTCAGATGAAAGTTTTGATATCTATGAAAGTTATGCTTTTTTCAAGCTTACTCATTATGACAGATGGAGTCATTATAATTCTGATGAAGATTTTAGAATCAATAATAATAGATTTCCAACAGCAAATTTTTTTAGACATGAACAGGGCTATATAACGCTACAATTTTTTCTAAATTATAATCTTATACGTAAACTTTCTTATAAACGCGAAGGTTTAATTAAAGAAATCGCAGAAATGGAAAATTACCGAGAACTGTGTGAGTGGAATCATTTCCGACAGAATACCTTGATGCAATATCAAGAGTTAGCGGGCTTGGGCTTTGGATTCGATACTTGCTCTGCATTTTGGTTGCTTAAAATAGATCCGTTAAATTCTGATTTGTTTATTAAAGAGTATAACCAAGGTACATTGGATAAATCACTCGAACCTATTCAGAGTGCATTAGTAAAAATAAATGAAAACTTTGGGCTGTTTGATGAAATTCAACAGAAAGCAAAGCATTATTATGTAGAAATAGCAAAAATGTAAAGAGAACAAAAGAATATGAGTTTAAATGAAACTGAGTTTTCCAATCAATTATCAATTTTTGTTCAGGATTGGAAAATTTTAGAGGAGTCACATAGTAATGAGCTATCAGATCAAAAAACTGCAGAAAAGTTAAATCTGTTTTTTAAGAAGTGGATAAATTTACCTACAATTAAAGAGCCTCAAGAAAAGCCTTTATATGTTGATTATGCAAGTTTGGAAGGCTTCTTTCAAAATTTTGATAAAGCAGTGGAGCCTATACGTGAAGCAAGAAAAAATGGTCTTGTATTGAATGTCTGGCAAACAGCAGGCTTAAAAACAAACGAAGTCCGAAATAGTCAGGTTTTAAAATGGCTTTTAGATTGGCGTGGTGATCATGGACAAGGTAATAAAATTTTAGTGGAATTTCTGAAATTATTGCCACCACGATTTTGTTACGAACCTAAAAGCTATTCAATTATCGCTGAATGTTGTCCATTAGGTAATATAGAAAATCGGGTAGATATAGAAATTGATGCACCTGAATTTCTTTTATTTGTTGAAGTGAAAATTAATGCACAAGAAGGAAAAGAACAACTTAAACGTTATTATAGAGAAGCGATGTTGAAAACTAAAAATATTAAGAAAGATTGGGGTGTTATTTATCTAACAAAAACAGGTTATTTATCAACAACTGAACATGAAATTAAAGCAGCTTTATTAAATGATAATGATGATATTACAAAACTGATTCATGATGATTTACGGAATGACACTCAGCAAAGATTGATTCCAATGTCGTGGTCAGATATTTCAAAGTTATTATATCAATATGCAGTGCAAGCAAATGTAACCAATCGAGGAGCATGGTTAGCAAAACAATTTGCCGATCATATTAAAACTTTTTAAACCAATTACTTTATGTAAGAGAAAATACGATGAGCAATGTGCAAGCAGCAAAATTGATTATTGAAAATATTCAATTATTAGAGCAAGCAAAAATAATTCTTGAAGGGGAAATAGCTGAAAAATTGCTGACTTCAGTTGATGAAGTTGTCAAAAGATATCTTGAGGGTTTTGAGGGGTGGGGTGGTAACTTTAATTTTTATGAAAAAAATGATCTTAAATTTGCACCAGAAAATTGGCAGGCTAAGCAAGAAACGGAATTTAAGCATCAAAATTTTTATGCTCGTTATTGTTTAAATTGCGAAAGTAGTGAAATAGGTGGTGATTATCATGAATGGTGGGTAAGTACATTTCTTAAAAACGATATTGATCGTATTATTTTTAGTATTTATCCATGGTATGAAAATTATAAAGAAAAAGTAAACAAGAAAAAATGGAATGAATTTGCAAACGAGAAAAATCAATTACAGCCAGAAATTGAGCAATGCGGTTTTAAATTTAATGCTTCAAATGGGAGTTGGTATATCGTTGTAGATGGAATTGAACCAAAAACTTTTATCGAAAATTATGAAAGTGATACTTTAGAAGATGCTTTAATACCGATTACGGATGCTTTAGGTAAGTTAGAAAAAGCTCATCCTTATTTTGATAAAATTGTACAAGCTGCGATTGAAAAGTTTGGACGTATTGAGAGCGAAGACGCAGTATAAATAAAAAATTTCAAAGAGCTTTGAAATACAAAGCTCTTTGTTTATTGAAATGACAGTTACTTATGAAAAATTCGTGCTTTATCACGTTGCCAGTCACGATCTTTTTCTGTGGCACGTTTATCATGCATTTGCTTACCTTTGACTAAAGCAATTTCAATTTTAGCTAAACGACCTTTCCAGTAACACGCCAGTGGTACGCATGAATAACCTTTTTGGTTGACTGCACCCATCAACTTTTCAAGTTCACGACGCGAAAGCAGTAACTTGCGTGTACGGGTTGCTTCAGGAACTACATGCGTAGATGCAGAGAGTAGCGGTTGAATTTGCGCCCCAAACAAAAATGCTTCGTTATCTCTAAAAAGAATATAGCTTTCAGTAATGGTCATACGTCCAGCGCGTAAAGACTTCACTTCCCAGCCTTGTAATGAAAGACCAGCTTCGAATTTCTCTTCAATAAAATAATCATGGCGAGCGCGTTTATTCTGCGCAATAGTGCCACCATTATTTTTTTTAACTACGATTGATTTCGACATAATACTAATATTCCAAGATTAACTATATTTTGCCTTAAACTCGCTCTAAGGTGAAGTAATTTCAAATTTAAGGAGAATGTTCGCTAAAAAGGAAGTTTTTGTTAAACTAGAAGTATAAACAATAAACTAGAGTACAAACGGATGTCTAAAACTCGCGTCATCTATCCAGGAACGTTTGATCCAATTACCAATGGTCACGTTGACTTAGTTGCCCGTGCAGCAAGAATGTTTGATGAGGTGGTGGTTGCAATTGCAATTGGACATCATAAAAACCCAGTTTTTAGTTTAGATGAACGAATTCGATTGGCTAAAATATCGTTAAGCCATCTTTCCAATGTCGAGTTTGTTGGTTTTGATGGTTTGTTGGTAAACTTTTCTCGTGAGCAGCGTGCAACAGCTGTATTGCGTGGATTGCGTGCTGTTTCAGATTTTGAATATGAGTTTCAGCTTGCGAATATGAATCGCCAGTTAGATCAACATTTTGAAACTGTATTTTTAACACCCTCTGAACAATTTTCATTTATTTCTTCGACAATGGTTCGAGAAATTGCGCGTTTAAAAGGTGATGTTGGTAAATTTGTACCACAATGTGTGGTCGAAGCCTTTGAACGCAAGCATCAACAAGGTTGGTAGCGTGTCTTTATATATTACTGATGAATGCATCAATTGCGATGTCTGTGAGCCTGTTTGCCCCAATGAGGCTATTTTTATGGGTGAAATCATTTATGAAATTCATCCCAATTTATGTACTGAATGTGTTGGACATTATGATCAACCACAGTGCCAATTATTTTGTCCAGTCGATTGTATTCCGCTCGATCCAGAGCATATGGAGTCACAAGATGAGTTGATGGATAAATATAAAAAACTGATTGCTCAAAAAAGCACAAGCAATTAGTGCTGAAGTTTGATAAGATGCGCCCCGAAGTGAGCTAGACGATCGCTGCTGTGGAAATCTCCGTGATTGAAGCAGGGGAGGAAAGTCCGGGCTTCATAGGGCAGGGTGCCAGGTAACGCCTGGGCGGTGAAAGCCGACGGCAAGTGCAGCAGAGAGTAGACCGCCATCTTTGCAATTTCCTTTCGGGGAAACCAAGAGAGATGGTAAGGGTGAAAGGGTGTGGTAAGAGCGCACCGCGTGTCTGGTAACAGTTCACGGCAAGGTAAACCCCACCAGAAGCAAGACCAAATAGGAATCCTGAGGCACGGCCCGTGCTGGATTCGGGTAGGTCGCTTGAGCGTACGAGTGATTGTACGCCTAGAGGAATGATCGTTCACGACAGAACCCGGCTTATCGGCTCACTTCACTAATTTTTTACAATTATTGTGCGATATTTCTTGACAAAAGGTTGCTTGAAATAGATAATATGCGCACAGTTTTGGCTATGTAGCTCAGTTGGTTAGAGCACCGCACTCATAATGCGGGGGTCACAGGTTCAAATCCCGTCATAGCCACCATTTTCATAGACCACGTTTCTAAAAACGTGGTCTTTTTTTATGCTTAAAATTTAATAAATAAGTTTAATTTATTGAGTAACTATATAAAAAATTAAAAAACTCAAATTTAAGTATGCACCCGCCAGTGATGCTGGTATTGCTATGGACTACATATCAACTTAAACATGATTGTTGATTGTTGATTGTTGATTGTTGATTGTTGATTGTTGATTGTTGATTGTTGATTGTTGATTGTTGATTGTTGATTGTTGATTGTTGATTGTTGATTGTTGATTGTTGATTGTTTCCTGTAAATGAGTCAATTAAAGTTATTCAGGCTTTTGGCTTAGTGCAAGATAAGTCTAAATAAAGCCATCATAATCAAGTGGATTTTTAGCGGACTATTCACATTGTACTGAGTTTAGATCAATTGTTATTTTTTGGCGTTCTTGGTTGTAGGTATCTAAAATCTGCTGTTTTTGATCATGATCAAAAATTTGGTTCTGCAATTGCTTTATTTTATGCTCGGTGAGGTATGGTTGAGCACAGTGCATGGCAATCATATTTTCTTTAATGATTTGAATTCTTTGTTCTTCCGATTTGTTTTCAATTTGATATAGCTTTTGCTGTGTCTTGCTTAGTTGTACTAAACTGCGCTTTTGTTGCATGCTGAGCAGTTGATGATTGTTGATCCATTTGGCTACATCCATTCGTACACCGTTATAATCTACAAAAAGAGGTGAGATGACTTGGCAACCTGAGATAATAAAGATGATTAAGCCTAAGCATGCTAATTTGAATTGATTCATGTTTTCTCTGTTTGGTTAGATTTTTAATTGAGAAGGTATTGTGAAAAATAACATGAATAAAAGAAGGTTTTGTTTAAAATTTAACTAAAAGCTTTTAAATTGTTTAAAGTATGAACATTCGAAAAACAAAGGACTTGACGCTACTCGTGTAAATTTAGATAATGCGCGCACAGTTTATGGCTATGTAGCTCAGTTGGTTAGAGCACCGCACTCATAATGCGGGGGTCACAGGTTCAAATCCCGTCATAGCCACCATTTTAAAAGACCATGCTCTCAGCATGGTCTCTTTTTTTGTGGGTCGAAAAGTGGAAATTGGTTTGTTTGGAATGAGATAGCCAGACAAAAATTACATATTATTTTCTATATATTGCTGTATAAAGTGATGCGTGGTTTCACTGAGATAAAAAGGTGAAATGAGTTCTTTTACAATCCCGTCTAATAACCCTTGTTGTTCCAAAGCTTGCAGGGTGTAGGGTAAAAAGCGCAATGCTTCCTGATGTAAATCAGCTTCATCTAGTCCTACAGACTGTAATAATTCTTGTAAGTTATATTCCGCAAAATAGTCATAAAAACAAGCAACCACATCTAAAATAACGTGTTGTAAATAGTCTGCTTGTCGTAACTGTCGCCATGTTTCATACACCAAGATGAAAAACTCCTCAAAGTCGATTGCTTGAAATTGAGAGAAGGTTTCTTTGAGTGTTCTTTGTTTAATATCATCCCATAAGTGTAGGCTAATATCGGCAAGCTCTTCATTGGGTAATAAAATGATATTGCCCAACTGTTTGAGCAATGCCTGAGCGAGTTGCTGCTCAAGTTTGAGTTCAATATTTTGTTGTTGGTCTTGAATAAAGCTGAGTATTTTAGAACCTAAACCATGGTCATGTGTATTGAGCTTACGCAAATGATCAAGCCAAGGAGTATTACTTTCTAGAATCTGATTTGCAAGCTGTAAACTCACGTGTTGTATTTGTGGGTTATGTAATAAGTTCGCTTGGATGTAATGACGTAGCTGATCTAATTCAAGGATCTTGGACATCCATAATTCAAATGATTCGTCGGAAAATAGCGCATTCATTTGAGTGTTGCTGTTGATCGCAAGCTGATGAATTCTTTGTGCAATCACACCAATAAATTCTAGAATTTCTGCGCCTAAATTTAATTCAAACGCATATTTTTGAACCACACCTTGTAATGCTTCAAGTTGAATGAATTGTTTTAATAGAATTTGATCTGAATGGCTGTAAATGTGATGAACAAATTTTTCGATGTATGGATTATTTTGTTCTGATAATAATTGTTTTTTAATAAAGCGAGTTTGCTCAAGCATAAGCGCTTGAGCAAACTGTTGAGCGAAGTCAGGCTTAGACACCTGCTATCCATCCATTAGCGATTGGATAGCGACGCTCGCGGCTAAATGCACGTGAGCTGATACGTGGTCCAATCGAACCTTGACGACGTTTGTACTCGTTACGGTCAACTAGGCGAATCACTTTTTCAACCACCTCTTTTTCAAAGCCTTTGGCAATGATGTCATCTTGGCTCATATCTTCTTCAATATAAGCATAAAGAATGGCATCTAGAATGTCATAAGGCGGTAGAGAGTCTTGGTCTTTTTGATCTGGACGAAGTTCTGCAGAAGGTGGGCGAGTAATCACGCGTTCAGGAATGACGGGTGTTTCTGAAATGCTGTTACGATATTTTGCCAATTCAAATACGATGGTTTTATACACATCTTTGAGTACTGCGTAACCACCTGCCATATCACCGTATAGTGTGCAGTAACCCACAGCAAGTTCTGATTTGTTGCCTGTAGACAAAACAAGATTACCGAATTTATTCGATAAGGCCATGAGCAATGTGCCACGTGCACGTGCCTGTAGGTTCTCTTCAGTGGCATCAGCAGGGCTATTGCCAAAGAATGGATATAGTGTGTGCATGAAGCTGTTTACAACTGGATTGATTTCGGCAATACCAAATGTTACACCCATGTTTTTGGCTTGTGCTGCGGCATCTTCAATACTGATTTGAGCGGTGTAAGTATAAGGCATCATGACGGCTTGTACTTTATCCGCACCAATGGCATCAACAGCGATTGCCAGTGTTAATGCTGAGTCAATGCCGCCAGATAAGCCGAGAATGACACCTGCGAAACCAGAACGTTGAATATAATCACGCGTCGCTAACACCAAGCCTTGGTAGATTTCAGCCATGGTCTCTAAAACTGGAGTAATGCTAGTTACTTTAAAGGCTTTTTGTTCAACTTCATATTCAGCGTAATACAGATCTTCTTTAAAGCTTGGCGCTTGTAAAGCAGTAGTCCCATCTTGATTGATCACAAAGCTGGTGCCATCAAAAATGAGATCATCTTGACCACAAACTTGATTGGTATAAACCAAGTTAACATGCAATTGTTTTGCAAGTTCACCCATAGTAGTCAGTCGATGCTGAGGTTTACCCACTTCGTAAGGTGATGCATTTAAAACTAAAATTGTTTCAACATTAAGTTGCGAGAGTTGATGCACCGTATTAAGCGACCAAGCATCTTCACAAATCAGAACACCGAATTTATGACCTAAATATTCAAAAACAAGGTGTTGTTGACCTTCGCTAAAATAGCGTTTTTCATCAAATACACCATAGTTTGGTAGGTTTTGCTTGTTGTAAATACCCAGCACCTGACCATCTTTCATGACCGCTGCTGCGTTATAGCGTTGACCGTCTTCTGTTTGGTTGACAAAACCAAAGACCACAACAATATCTTTTACTTGGCTAAGCAGCTCAAATGCTTTTTGTGTGCGTTTAGCAAGGCTCGGGCGAAGTAATAAGTCTTCCGCAGGATAGCCTACGGTTGAGAGTTCAGGGAAGATGATTAAATCAGCTTTTTGTTTTTTCGCTTCATTTATCTGCTCAAGCATCTTTTGAGCATTTGCTTCGATATTGCCAATATGCGGAGAGAATTGTGCAAGGGCAATTTTAAAACTTTTCATTCCAACTTAATCCTATACCTATAGGGATATATACACAGACTTTTGATTTATTATGGCTATTAGTTCAACGCTGTATACGTGACGATAAACAAATAGATGTTTAATCAATAATTAGCAATTGGATACTATATACGAATTGCGGCATTTAATGAGAGAAAAACAAAAAAAAATCCGAATTAAGACAAAAAATTACAGCGTTAATGAGAGAATAGTCAAGTGAAGAATGTGTGGTGATTGCCAGATCAGATGACATGACTTATGAAATCTATATTAAATAATTTAAATCAATTACTTGAAATTAAAAGCCGTCAATTAACGCAGGCTGAAAAACAGCTTGCCAAGTCTGTTTTTGGTGCGCATTTAGAGTTGGATGCTATTCGGATTGTGGCGCATCGTGGCGTCATTAAAAATTATGCCATCAGCCCGAATGGTAATGTTTATTTTAATCCTCAAAACTGGTGTGAAGACTTCTCAACGCGGTCTTTACAGCAGCAGTCATGGCTGATTCATGAGCTCACCCATGTTTGGCAAATTCAGCAAGGCTTATCTGTCGTTCGGAAAGCAATATTCAATCGTCAATATGATTACATTTTAGAGCAAGGCAAACTGTTTTTACAGTATGGCATTGAGCAACAGGCGCAGATGGTTCAGGACTATTTTATGAAAAAAGCATGTGGGCAAGAGTGTCAGGCTTATGAAGCCTGTATTCCGTTTTTGTCTCATAAAGCATGATTCTGTCCTGAACTGCTAAATTGCGCTAAAAATTGTTAGACAAGCAAATCTAAAGTCATAATTTGCTAATCAGTTGATGTGAATTGCTAATGGCATACAGGATGGTATCGCTTAATTTTTCTACAAGGTTTGGTTTTTATTTTTAAGTTGTCAGCAGAATTACCCTTAAAAATAAAAGTTGCTCAACATAGGAAAATAAGGTGTCGCCATGTCATTTGCACAATCTATAAAAGCTACATTTGCAAAGAAATTTGCAGCTGCACCCTTTAGCTTAGATCAACAATCTCCCATTGTACCTATTCGTCATATGAAGTTTGATTTCGATCCTCAGCAGATTGATTACAAGTTTTATATGAATGCCGAATTGGCCAGTGCTTATTTTGCATCATTGTCGATTTTTCTCACCTATGGTGAGGACTTGGTGATTGATACTGCACGTTACCATCGTAATTTGATTCAAGATCCGCTACTAAAGCAACGTGTGACTTCGCTGATTGGTCAAGAGGCATTGCATTCTAAATTACATGAAGAATTGAATGATGCCTTTTTACAAGTTGATTTGCCCGTGAAATTGTTTCGTACTTGGGCAGGTTGGGTCTTTGATTATGGTTTTAATCGCTTACCACAACCGATGAAATTATCATTGATGGCGGCAATTGAGCATTTTACTGCTGTTTTAGCTGAATATATGATGAATCATGAAGATATCTTTTTTGAGTCTCAAGATGAAAAACAGCGTGCGATTTGGATGTGGCACATGTTGGAGGAGTCAGAACATAAAGATATTGCTTTCGATGTCTTTCAGACTTTGTCGAACAACTATGCGTTACGTATTGCTGGGTTTTTCCCCGCGCTGATTACGATTTTAGTGCTGATTTCAGTTGCATCGTTACTGGTTCCTTTTTATCGCAATCCTAAAAATTTGATCAGTTTGAGTTATTGGCAAGATATGCGTCGCAGTGTTGGGCTGATTTTTGGGCTAAAAGATGGTGTTTACGGCAGCAGTATTCAGCATATTTTTGATTATTTACGTCCTGATTTTCATCCGAATGATCATGATACTTCGGCATTTCTTGCTTATTACAAACAGCGTTTACTTAATCCTACCGATGGTGTATTGGCAGCTTATTTTGTCAAGGAGTTTACCCCAGCACTAAAAGTTTAAAAAATAAAACTTAAATAAAGACAAAATAAATGGAATAAAAATATGGCTATTTTTTCAAAAAAGTTGGCACCTACAAAAAATGCCTATGCTGTGGTCACAGGTGCGGGAAGTGGTATCGGGCGTAGTTTTGCTGTGGAGTTGGCGAAGCGTGGCGGCACCATTGTCTGTGTGGACATTAACTTAGATGCGGCCGATGAAACGGTGCAGATGATTAAAAGTCTCACCTCGGCAGAAGCTTTTGCTGTGCAATATGATGTAGGAAATCAGGATCAAGTAAAAGCTTTGGCTGATCAAGCCGAGCAACTGATGAATCATCCCGTAACCTTGTTAATTAATAATGCTGGCGTGGGTTTGGGTGGGAAATTTGATGAAGTCTCACTGGAGGATTGGCAGTGGTGTATGCAGGTTAATTTATGGGGCGTGATTTATGGTTGTCACTACTTCGTGCCTAAATTTAAACAACAAGGTTATGGCGCGATTATTAACGTGGCTTCTGCGGCAGGCTTTACTGCGGCACCTGAAATGACTGCTTATAATGTGACTAAATCGAGTGTATTGGCGTTGTCGGAAACGCTTTCAGCAGAATTACGTCATGCAAATATCAGGGTGAATGTGCTTTGTCCAACCTTGGTGCCGACCAATATTATGAAAAATGGACGCTTACCGAGTCATTATTCGGAACAAGCCGATGATTTATTGATGAATCATGCTTTTACCACCAGTGATCAAGTGGTAATTAAAACACTGAATAATTTAGATGTAGGTCGGCTTTACACCATTCCTCAACCTGATGCAAAATTGTTCTGGTTGATGAAGCGTACTGCACCCAGCTTATATGCGAAACTGCTTGGGATGGGTTATCCAATCTTTAGTAAATACATAAAAAAATAAGAAGGTTAAGAGAATGAATATTAAAACCGAACTTGATGTCGCTTTAACAAATGATGATGCAACGATACTACAAAACTCAAAACCAGTTATAGCGAAACCCACTAAAAAGCGAACCTCAGCTAAAGCTAAAAACACAGCAGATCATAATGTACAGCTGCCTAGCCATGTGTATGACACGATCGTTGTGGGGGCTGGAATTTCTGGAATTGCTGCTGCGGTAAAACTCAATAAAGCGGGTTATGATAATTATATTGTGATTGAAAAAGCGGATCGTGTCGGCGGAGCGTGGCGTGAAAATACCTATCCCGGGTGTGGTTGTGATGTGCCATCTGCATTGTATTCATTCTCATTTGCACCGAGTTATAAATGGAGCCATTTATTTGCCAAGCAACCTGAAATTTTAAGTTATTTAGAAGAGGTTACAGAGCAATTCGATCTCCAGCAAAAAATCGAATTTAATAATGAACTCATGAATGCAAAGTGGGATGAAGAAAAACATGAGTGGCAGCTAGAAACCAAAAAAGGGACTTATCAGGCCAAAACTGTGATTTTTACCACGGGTCCGATTACTGAGCCTTCCATGCCTAAACTTAAAGGAATTGAAACCTTTAAGGGGGAAATGTTTCATTCTGCACGATGGAATCATGACTATGATTTAACCGCTAAAAAAATTGCGGTGGTTGGAACGGGGGCATCAGTCATTCAGTTTGTGCCGCAAATTCAACCTTTGGCGAGTGAATTGTTTATCTTTCAGCGGACTGCACCATGGGTGTTACCTAAACCTGATTTTCCATTGGGTGAAAAAGGCAAGCTTTTGGTGCAAAAAATCCCAGCAATTCAGCAGAAATGGCGTGGGGTGGTTGCGAGTTCATTAAATATTATTAACTTTGGTTTACGTAATCCCAAAGTTTTAGAACCAGTTAATTTTCTGAGTCGGAAATTATTAAGTTGGCAAATTCCAGATTTACAATTACGTAAAAATGTCACGCCTAATTTTTCGATTGGTTGTAAGCGTTTATTGTTTGCCAATAATTATTATCCTGCATTGCAAGCAGACAATACGCATCTTATTCCATATGGTTTGGTTGAGGTGGAAGGTAATACGCTTATTGCTGCCAATGGTGAGCGACATGACGTGGATGTGATTATTTGGGGCACGGGTTTTGAGGTGTCTCATCCACCAATTGGAAAGCGTGTCAGCAATGCTCAGGGGCAGTTACTTGCAGATTTGTGGAAAGACAGCTCCCCAGAGGCTTTTTTAGGCACCAGTATTGAAGGTGTGCCAAATGCCTTTCTGGTACTGGGGCCAAATATTTTAGTCTATGATTCATTTATTGGTATTGCAGAAGCACAGCTGGACTATATTGTTAGCGCTTTGGTGAAAATGAAAAGTCTGAAATTTATTCGTTTTGAAATAAAAAAAGAAGTGGTACGCAAACATAATTTTAGGTTGCAAAAGCAGCTACAAACCACTGTATTTAATAGTGGTGGCTGTAAAAGCTATTACTTAGATGCGCATGGGCGTAACTTTGCTGCTTGGCCTTGGTCGTTGGGTAAGTTAAAACAACAACTAAAAGAAATGAATTTACAGCACTACGATATTGTTCATTGATGAATGGTGGATATATTTTGTACATTAAAAAACCACCCAAAAGGGTGGTTTTTTAATCTTTAACTCTTAAGAATTAACGACCTGCGATGTCACGTTGAACTTCACCAGTGTAAAGTTGACGTGGACGACCGATTTTGTAAGGGCCGCTGTGCATTTCTAACCAGTGGCTGATCCAGCCAACTGTACGTGCAAGAGCGAAGATTACCGTAAACATTTCTGTTGGGATACCAATCGCTTTAAGGATGATACCTGAGTAGAAGTCTACGTTCGGGTATAAATTACGTTTAATGAAGTATTCGTCAGACAACGCAATACGTTCAAGTTCCATTGCAAGCGCAAGTTGTGGATCGTTAATACCTAGCGCGCTAAGTACTTCGTCACAGGTTTCTTTCATTACTTTTGCACGTGGATCGAAGTTTTTATAAACGCGGTGACCGAAGCCCATGAGTTTAACTTCTTTAGTTTTTACTTTTTCCATGAACTCAGCAACATTTTCTACAGTGCCGATTTCATCAAGCATCTTAAGAACAGCTTCATTCGCGCCGCCGTGAGCAGGGCCCCAAAGTGCCGAGATACCCGCAGCGATACATGCGTAAGGATTAGCACCAGTAGAACCAGCTAAACGTACAGTCGATGTAGACGCATTTTGTTCATGGTCAGCATGAAGCGTAAAGATACGGTCCATTGCTTTAGCAAGAATAGGATTAACTTTGTAATCACGATCTGCAGGAGTTGCAAACATCATGTATAGGAAGTTTTCAGCGTAGCTTAAGTCGTTACGCGGATACATGAATGGCTGACCGACTGTGTATTTGTAGCTCCATGCAGCAAGCGTAGGAACTTTAGCAATCAAACGGACTGCTGTAATTTCACGGTGATCAACATTTTCAATGTCTAAGCTGTTGTGATAGAACGCAGAAAGCGCACCCACTACACCAACCATAATCGCCATTGGATGAGCATCACGACGGAAACCATTGTAGAAGCGGCTAACTTGGTCATGAACCATCGTATGGTTACGAACCTTAGCATCAAACTCTACTTTTTGTTCGGCTGTTGGAAGTTCGCCGTTTAACAATAAGTAGCAAGTTTCTAGGTAGTCTGCTTTAGTTGCAAGTTGGTCAATCGGGTAACCACGGTGTAAAAGAATACCTTTGTTACCATCGATGAATGTGATTTTAGATTCACATGCAGCTGTTGCCATAAAACCAGGATCAAAAGTAAAGTGACCTGCGGCCAACACATCTTTAACGTCGATTACATCTGGGCCCAATGTGCCGCTGTAAATTGGTAATTCAATTTCTTTGCCATCAAGCTGTAAAACGGCTTTTTTGCCAGTTGCGTCAGACATTTAATCGATCTCCTGTCCTGGTGATTGTTTTATCCGACTCGTAGTACTCATCTTTATAATGCGCGAATCAGATGGATCAAAAATTTGCTATAAGATTAGTGAGTACTGAAATTTTGTCAATTATACTTATGGATAAAACTGATGCCCTCGCAGAGGTTTAGTTTATCGTCCCTAAAATAAAAAATGAATAAAATCACAGCACCGACGCGCTATAATAAGTGAAATTATTCGCTTGGTGCAGAAAAAAATATAAATATAGCTTTAATTGTAAATGTTTATAAAAAAATACGGGTTCAATTTTTTGAACAAATGGTGCTAATCTCTTTTTACGAAATTTATCTAATTTTCATAACTTACATTCATTTTTGTTCAAATAATATTTCATTTTATTGCTTTATTTGGCATTAAATTCGAATGCATTTACTGTGTTTGATTGGTTAAAAAATGACTCATTGAGAATTGTGAATTGATTAAAAGTTAATCAAAATGCGTCATTTTTTGCAATTTTTTTAAGTTTAAATTCATTCGCAGGCATAGTCTAATCATATTTATTTGTAGCTAAGTTATTATTTCATTTGGTTATATATCTAAATTATCTTTAAAAATAAATAGTGAACATTTTGATAGGAAATGCAAGTCCTCCCATGTAAATGAAAGCACATAGATATAGAGTGGATATTTTAAATATCTTTAGTCTAAATTATAGTGGTGCATAGAGGTCACTAAAAGGGTGTAGTCGGGGTGGTTTACTTATAAAAACCAAGGGTATAGCTATGGATTAAAGCTAAATTATTGGTTTATATAGGATGTTTTTTATTGTTAATGATTCTTGTTTATAGGTTTTTATTCAAAAAGCAGTCTTTGATTGTTTGTATTTTGATAGTTGACGTTTTATAATTCAGTGTCGTTTTAAGTTTAGGCGTTGCTGGAGATAGCAATTACCTAAAAATGCTAGCTTTCCTTCGAATTAATTCCAACAAACTCCGGATGGAGTTTTTACTTACAGGATGCCCGCTGTGAAAAGCAACAGACCTGTCAATTTGTCCATGGGTCAAGTTTTAGAAGTAAACTTAAAATCCCCTGTGGCTATTGCATCAATTCTACACCGACTTTCTGGTGTCATCGTATTTTTACTCGTACCAGTACTTTTGTGGCTTTTAGACAAATCATTGTCTTCTGCTGAAGGTTTTGCTCAAGTTCAAGCAATCTTTGGTAGCTTCATTGTGCGCTTCATCGTATGGGTATTTGTAGCTGGCTTAATTTTCCACTTTATTGCAGGTGTTAAGCATTTACTTGCTGACCAAGGTATTGCTGAAGAACTGCAAAGTGGCCGAGTAGCATCTACTATCGCATTAATTTTGTCTGCAATCGGTATTGTTGCAGCATTTGTATGGATCGTACTCTAATGAAAAGTGCTACTGGTTTTTCGGGTTCAGGTTCTCGCGATTGGTTTATCCAGCGTTTGAGTGCTGTTGTACTGGCTGTTTATACCGTTGTGGTATTTGGTTGGATCCTGTGTAATGGTGGATTCAACTTTGAACAGTGGTATGGCTTTATGATGACATTACCTATGAAGATTTTATCTTTATTGGCAGTCTTATCTCTAGTTGCGCATGCATGGATTGGTATGTGGCAGGTATTCACGGATTATGTGACTACTCGTCAAATGGGTCCTTCAGCTTCAGGTTTACGCCTTGTGCTGACTTCAGCAGTAATTGTTGCTGTATTTGCATATGCAATCTGGGCAATCCAGATTTTTTGGGCGAATTGATAGGAAAATGTCATGGGCGCTATAACCCCTAAAGAAGATTATTCAAATATTCCAAGCCAAGCTTTCGATGCTGTTATCGTTGGTGGTGGTGGTTCTGGTATGCGTGCTTCATATCAACTTGCTCAAGCAGGTTTGAATGTTGCAGTGCTGACGAAAGTATTCCCAACACGTTCACACACTGTTGCGGCGCAAGGTGGTATTGGTGCATCTCTTGGTAACATGCAAGACGATAACTGGCATTATCACTTCTATGACACAGTAAAAGGTTCTGACTGGTTAGGTGACCAAGATGCAATCGAATTTATGTGTCGTGAAGCACCAAAAGTGGTTTATGAACTAGAACACATGGGTATGCCATTTGACCGTAATGCAGATGGTACAATCTATCAACGTCCGTTTGGTGGTCACTCTGCAAACTATGGTGAAAAGCCAGTTCCACGTGCATGTGCTGCTGCTGACCGTACAGGTCACGCGCTTTTGCATACGCTGTATCAAAGCAACGTGAAAATGGGTACACAGTTCTTCGTTGAATGGATCGCACTTGATCTGATTCGTGATGATGAAGGTACTGTAATTGGTGTAACGGCAATTGACCAAGAAACAGGTAAAATTGCGGTATTCCAAGCGAAAGCAACATTGTTTGCAACGGGTGGTGCGGGTCGTGTTTACCGTGCATCAACCAATGCTTATATCAATACTGGTGACGGTCTTGGTATGGCGGCTCGTGCAGGTATTCCATTACAAGATATGGAATTCTGGCAGTTCCACCCTACGGGTGTTGCGGGCGCAGGTGTTTTGTTGACAGAAGGTTGTCGTGGCGAAGGTGCAATCCTTCGTAACAAAGACGGCGAGCCGTTCATGGAGCGTTATGCACCAACTTTGAAAGACTTGGCACCACGTGACTTCGTATCACGTTCAATGGACCAAGAAATCAAAGAAGGTCGTGGTTGTGGTCCTAAAGGTGATTATATCCTTCTTGATATGACACATTTGGGCGCTGATACGATTATGAAGCGCTTACCATCAGTATTTGAAATTGGTAAGAAATTCGCAAACGTAGACATCACCAAAGAAGCGATTCCTGTTGTACCAACAATCCATTATCAAATGGGTGGTATTCCAACCAATATTCATGGCCAAGTTGTTGTTCCTGAAACTGCAGAAACTGTCGCTTTAGAAGCAGGCTATGATCAAGCAACTGATACTTATAGCACCAACAATACTGATCGCAATTATGTAAAACCTGTTAAAGGTTTCTATGCAATTGGTGAATGTTCTTGTGTGTCTGTACATGGTGCGAACCGTTTGGGTACAAACTCACTGCTTGACTTGGTGGTATTTGGCAAAGCGGCTGGTGAACATATTATCGACTACGTGACTAAACATCACGGCGAAGACTATACGCCAGTTCCAACGACTGCATTGGTTAACACCATGAAGCGTATTCGTCATCTTGATGATTCAACTTCAGGTGAAAATGCACAAGACGTTGCAGATGCAATCCGTGACATCGTACAAGACCATGCTGGTGTATTCCGTACTCAAGCATTGCTTGACGAAGGTGTGAAGCAAATTCTTGCAATTGAACCACGTGTACGCAATATCCACTTAAAAGACAAATCTAAAGTATTTAACACAGCACGTGTTGAAGCGCTAGAAGTTGAAAACTTATACGAAGTCGCTAAAGCAACGTTAATCTCTGCTGCAGCTCGTAAAGAATGTCGTGGTGCGCATACAGTGGTTGATTATGAATTGCCTGCGGATCATCCGACATACTCTTATGGTCGTCGTGATGATGAGTGGATGAAACATACTTTATGGTATTCATCAGACAACCGTCTTGAATACAAACCAGTACGTTACAGACCATTGACTGTAGACGCTATTGAACCTAAACCGCGTACATTCTAATTAGGAGAATAAAGATGAGTAGAGGCACTCGTACTTTCGAAATCTACCGCTATGATCCTGATAAGGATAAAGCACCGTACATGCAAACTTTTAAACTTGAATTGACTGATAAGCACCGTATGTTGCTTGATGCGCTTCTTGCTTTAAAAGTACAGGATGAATCATTAACATTCCGTCGTTCATGCCGTGAAGGTATTTGTGGTTCGGATGGTGTGAATATTAATGGTAAAAATGGTTTGGCTTGTTTGTGGAATTTGAACGATTTACCTGAAAAAATCGTAATTCGTCCACTCCCTGGTTTGCCAGTGGTTAAAGATTTGGTTGTCGATATGAACCAATTCTATACTCAGTATGACAAAATCCAGCCATTCCTAATCAACAACCAGCCATCTCCTCCAAAAGAGCGCTTACAGTCTCCTGAAGAGCGTGAGCATTTGAATGGTTTGTATGAATGTATTCTTTGTGCGTGTTGTTCAACTGCATGCCCATCATTCTGGTGGAACCCTGATAAATTCTTGGGTCCTTCAGCATTGTTGAATGCATATCGTTTTATCATCGATTCACGTGATACAGCAACTCAAGACCGTTTATCGCGTCTTGACGACCCGTTCTCGTTGTTCCGTTGTAAAGGGATTATGAACTGTGTATCAGTTTGTCCTAAAGGTCTAAACCCAACTAAAGCAATCGGTCACATCCGTAATATGTTGTTAGATCAAGCGGGCTAATCTGCATCCGTTAAAAAAAGCACACCATAATGGTGTGCTTTTTTTATGCTTTTAATCTTGTTGTGATTAATGCTGTTGTGTAAAAAAAACACATGTGAAAATGCTTAGGGTTAAGCAGAGCTTTTCGAGAGTTTATTTGAATGGCTTAAAATTAAAGTTAAAATTGACTAAAAACCGATTTAATTGTTGTGAAGTTGTTCGAATCGGCAATTAAGGCATTAATCTTGAGCTTGAATCTGCAAAGATGCTGTTAAAATGTTACCATATAACGTAAATGAAGAGAGCGGGTTTAAATATTGTGCTCTCTTTTGTTATCTGTGATTTGGTGGTGTAGGACTATGGTCTACATTGAATCTAATTATTAGATAAAGCACCATATATTAGATGGAAATAATGGTTATGTATTTCGCAAGTTTATGAGAGGTATGTGTCAAAAAAATTAATTGTAACTAGAGAACATGTTACGATTTAACACCAAGCTATATGTGAAAAAAGTACTTTGTTTCGGTATATTTTTTTTAATGTTTTGGATTGTATGTAGGGTTTATCAATAGATATAAATCGCTTTAGAAAAATTAAGCCGCGTGCTTATTTTTTCTAAGTCGATTTGCAAAAAATTGCTCGATTTTGGTCGAGTATTTTAATGAGTGATGATGCCGCTGAGGGGCGTTATGATTCATTGTTCACATTGGGGTTATTCCTGATGTAGTGATAACGCCCCATGGCTTATGCCTTGTGGGGGATTAATGTCATATTACCAATTTGACATTATTAATCATGGGGTAGCTTAAAAAGCATCCTGAAATGTTTTTGCAATAGGAAATGGGTCCACAAATGCAAGAAGTTGCTGACGCACTGCGTCTTGACACTGAACTTTCCGCTGACAGTGCAGCGTATATTGAAGAACTTTATGAACATTATTTGACGTCACCAGATTCTGTAGGATCAGACTGGCGCGAATATTTCGATAAATTCCCTAAAGGTGATCAACCACATAGCAATGTACGTGAGCAATTCCTTTTATTAGGTCGCAATTCAAGTCGCGTTCAACCTGTTGTTCAAAGTGCTGTAAGCTCTGAACATGAACGTCGTCAAATTGGCGTTTTACAGCTTATCGCTGCTTATCGTAATCGTGGTCATCAAAAAGCAAAATTAGATCCTTTAGGTTTGGCTAAACGTGAAGATGTTCCAGATTTAGATCTTGCTTCACATGGCTTAACGAAATCAGATTTAGATACAGTCTTTAATGCAGGTAACCTTGCTCTAGGTAAGTCTGAAGCGACTTTAGGCGAAATGGTTAACGCAATGGAAGCAACATATTGTGCTTCTATTGGTGTTGAATACATGCATATTGTTGATACCAAAGAAAAACGCTGGATTCAACAACGTCTTGAAGGTGCTAAAGGTCAATTTGGCTTTACTGCTGATCAGAAAAAACATGTTTTAGAACGCTTAACTGCTGCTGAAGGTCTAGAAAAATTCCTAGGCAATAAATATGTTGGCGCGAAACGTTTTGGTGTTGAAGGCGGTGAGTCTTTCATTCCAATGGTCAACGAACTGATTCAACGTGCAGGTGCTGTAGGTTGTAAAGAAGTCGTGATTGGTATGCCACACCGTGGGCGTTTAAACTTACTTGTAAACATCATGGGTAAAAACCCTGCTGATTTATTTGGTGAGTTTGAAGGTAAGTCAATTCACAAGAAAGGTTCTGGCGACGTTAAGTATCACCAAGGTTTTTCTTCAAATGTGATGACACCGGGTGGCGAAGTTCACTTGGCATTGGCGTTTAACCCATCGCATTTAGAAATTGTTGGGCCTGTAGTTGAAGGTTCTGTACGTGCACGCCAAGTCCGTCGTAAAGACATTGGCGGTGATGATGTATTGCCCGTGATTGTCCATGGTGATGCGGCATTTGCAGGTCAAGGTGTTAACCAAGAAACCTTCCAAATGTCACAAACGCGTGGTTATACAGTGGGTGGTACAGTTCATATTGTAGTGAACAACCAAGTTGGTTTTACCACATCTGACCCACGTGATGCACGTTCTACAGAATACTGTACCGACATCGCAAAAATGATTCAGGCCCCAATTTTCCATGTGAATGGTGATGATCCTGAGTCTGTGTTGTTTGTTTCTCAATTGGCACATGATTTCCGTCATACCTTCCGTAAGGATGTTGTGATTGATATGTTCTGCTACCGTCGCCGTGGTCATAACGAAGCGGATGAGCCAGCAGCAACTCAACCGATGATGTATCAAGTGATTAACAAAAAAGCGACCACGCGTACGCTTTATGCGGATCAATTGGTGCAAGAAAACGTGTTAGACCGTTCTTCTGCAGATGCGATGGTTGAAAAATACCGTGCAGATTTAGAAGCAGGTAAACACGTTGCCAATGCATTGGTACTTGAACCAAACGAAAAAATGTTTGTCGATTGGACGCCTTATTTGGGTCACGATTATACAGATGACTGGGATACGACTTTCCCAATCGAGCGTTTGAAAGAGCTTGGCACGAAAATGCGTGAGCTTCCAGAAGGCTTCGTAATGCAACGTCAGGTGTCTAAAGTGATTGATGATCGCTTGAAAATGCAAACGGGTGAAATGCCACTGAACTGGGGTGCTGCAGAAGTTTTAGCTTATGCGACTGTTTTGGATGAAGGCTACTTATTCCGTTTAACTGGTGAAGACGTTGGTCGTGGTACATTCTCGCATCGTCATGCAAAATTGCATAACCAAGTGGATGGTTCTGTTTATATTCCACTTTGCCACATCAAAGAAAATCAACCACGTACTGCAATTTATGACTCACTATTGTCAGAAATGGCGGTGTTAGCATTTGAATACGGTTATTCAACGACTTTACCGAAAAGCTTGATTATTTGGGAAGCACAATTCGGTGACTTCGCAAACTGTGCGCAAGTGGTTATTGACCAATTTATCGCTTCGGGTGAAACCAAGTGGGAACGTGTTTGTGGTTTAACATTATTGCTTCCACACGGTTTTGAAGGTCAAGGCCCAGAGCATTCATCTGCACGTTTAGAGCGTTTCTTACAGCTATGTGCTGAAGACAACATGCAAGTGATTACACCGACTACGCCTGCACAGATTTTCCATGCCATGCGTCGTCAAGCAATTCGTCCAATTCGTAAACCAATGATTGTGACTTCACCGAAGTCATTGCTTCGTCATAAACTTGCAACCTCTACTTTAGAAGAGCTTGCAACTGGTACATTCCAGACTGTGATTGATGAAGTGGATCAAATCAACAAAGCAGACGTTACACGTCTAGTACTTTGTGGTGGTAAAGTTTACTACGACTTACTTGAAAAACGTCGTGCAGAAGAACTGAATAACACTGCAATCGTTCGTATTGAACAATTGTATCCGTACCCAGAACAACGTATTGCTGAAGTATTTGCTTCTTATCCAAATGTAAAAGAAATCGTTTGGACGCAAGAAGAACCTAAAAACCAAGGTGCTTGGTTATTCATCGCACCTCGTTTATATGATGATGTGATGAAAACGGGTAAACAAGTTCATATTAGCTATGCAGGCCGTCCAGCTTCTGCTGCGCCAGCTTGTGGTTCACCATACTTACATGCAAAACAACAAGCTCAGCTCGTCAATGACGCACTTGCGATCGTAGCTGAACAATCAGGAGATTCTAAATAATGGCAACCGAAATTAAAGCACCGGTATTCCCAGAGTCAGTTGCTGACGGAACAATTGCAACTTGGCACAAACAACCAGGTGAAGCAGTATCACGTGATGAAGTTATCTGTGATATTGAAACTGATAAAGTTGTTTTGGAAGTTGTTGCTCCTGCTGATGGTACGATTGTTACAATCATTAAAGGTGAAGGCGATACAGTTCTATCAAATGAAGTGATTGCTCAGTTTGAAGAAGGTGCTGTTTCTGGCGCTGCTCAAACTCAAGCCGTTCAAGGAAACGTTGAACAAGCTGCGTCTCAAACTGAAGCGGGTGCTGCACCTGTGGTTGAACGCGCTCAACAAGTTTCTGATCAAGCACCTGCGGTACGTAAAGCGTTAACTGAAACTGGCATTGCTGCTGGTGATGTTGCGGGTACTGGTCGTGGTGGTCGCATCACTAAAGAAGATGTTGCAAATCATCAAACTAAGCCAGCTGCGGCTGCGGTTGCACCGTTAAGTGTAGCGATTGGCGAACGTATCGAAAAACGCGTTCCGATGACGCGTCTTCGTAAACGTGTTGCTGAACGTCTTCTTGCAGCTACACAACAAACTGCAATGTTGACGACGTTTAACGAAGTGAACATGAAACCAATCATGGAAATGCGTGCACAATTTAAAGATGCGTTTGAAAAGCGTCATGGTGCACGTCTTGGCTTTATGTCATTCTTCGTGAAAGCTGCAACTGAAGCGCTTAAACGCTACCCAGCGGTAAATGCATCGATTGATGGCGATGATATTGTTTATCATGGTTATTATGACATCGGTGTTGCCGTTTCATCTGAACGTGGTTTAGTGGTTCCTGTATTACGTGATACAGACCGTATGAATTATGCAGAAGTTGAAAATGGTATCCGTGCATACGCTGGTAAAGCGCGTGATGGTAAATTGGGTATTGAAGATATGACTGGTGGTACGTTCACGATCACGAACGGTGGCACTTTCGGTTCATTATTATCTACTCCGATCTTGAATACGCCACAAACTGCGATTTTGGGTATGCATAAAATCCAAGAGCGTCCAATGGCGGTAAATGGTCAAGTAGAAATCTTACCAATGATGTATTTAGCACTTTCTTATGACCACCGTTTAATTGATGGTAAAGAAGCAGTAGGTTTCCTTGTAACAATCAAAGAATTGTTAGAAGAACCAGCTAGACTTATCCTTGATCTTTAATACTTACCATTACAAACCAATCTAAGACAGGGCGATCCTCTGTCTTAGAGCTTGGAGATAAAAATGTCTCAACAGTTCGATTTAGTCGTTATTGGCGGTGGACCAGGTGGTTATGAAGCAGCAATTCGTGCGGCTCAACTTGGTTTTAAAGTTGCTTGTATCGAAAAACGCATTCATAAAGGTAAACCATCTTTAGGCGGTACATGCTTAAACGTGGGTTGTATCCCATCTAAAGCATTGCTTGATTCTTCACATCGTTATGAAGATACAGTGCATCACTTAGATGATCACGGTATTACCACGGGTGACGTGAAGTTTGATCTTGCAAAACTACTTGCTCGTAAAGACAAAATTGTTGACCAATTAACTATGGGTATTGATGGCCTTTTAAAAGGTAATGGTATCGAGTGGTTAAAGGGTACGGGTAAACTGCTTGCGGGTAAAAAAGTTGAGTTTGTGTCTCACGAAGGCGAAACTCAAGTTTTAGAACCGAAATTTGTCATTCTTGCGACAGGTTCTGTGCCAATCAACATTCCATCAGCACCAGTTGATCAAAATATCATTGTTGATTCAACTGGCGCACTTGAATTCCAAGACGTACCTAAGCGTTTAGGTGTGATTGGTGCAGGTGTAATTGGTCTTGAGCTTGGTTCAGTTTGGCGTCGTTTGGGTGCAGAAGTTGTTGTATTTGAAGCAATGGATGCATTCTTACCAATGGCTGATAAAGCATTGGCAAAAGACTACCAAAAACTGTTGACTAAACAAGGTATGGATATTCGTGTTGGCGCGAAAGTTGCTGGTACAGAAGTCAATGGTTCAGAAGTTACTGTTCAGTACACCCAAGGCGGCGAAGATAAAACTCAAACTTTCGATAAGTTGATTGTTTGTGTCGGTCGTCGTGCATACGCTGAAGGTCTATTGGCTGATGATTGCGGTATTAAACTGACTGAACGTGGTTTAGTTGAAGTGAATGATTGGTGTGCAACTTCTGTTGAAGGTGTATATGCAATTGGTGACTTAGTACGTGGTCCAATGCTTGCACATAAAGCAATGGAAGAAGGCGTAATGGCTGTTGAACGTATTCACGGTCATGCAGCGCAAGTGAACTACGACACGATCATTTCAGTCATCTACACACACCCAGAAGCGGCGTGGGTCGGTTTAACAGAACAGCAAGCGATCGAGAAAGGTCACGAAGTGAAAACGGGTCAATTCGGTTTCGCTGCAAACGGCCGTGCAATGGCTGCTGGTGAAAATGCTGGTTTCGTTAAGTTTGTTGCTGATGCGAAAACAGATCGTTTACTGGGTATGCACGTGATTGGGCCTGCTGCGTCTGACATCGTTCACCAAGGTATGATTGCACTTGAGTTTGTATCTTCTGTTGAAGACCTACAATTGATGACTTTCGGTCATCCAACATTCTCTGAAGTGGTGCATGAAGCTGCACTTGCAGTGGATGGACGTGCGATTCACGCGATTCAGCGTAAACGTAAATAAGATTCAAAAAAGAGCGACTTAGGTCGCTCTTTTTACATTTGGTGGTTGTTTTTATTGGAACAATCATCTAAAAATAAAGATAAGAAAGATTTTAAAAAATGCCAATGCTGCTTTGACGGATGTCTGGGTATTGGTGGTTCATAACAAAGCGAAAAAGTAATAAAAGGTTATTCAATGAATTTACATGAGTATCAAGCAAAAGCGTTATTAAAAAAATATGGTATGCCAGTTCAAGAAGGTGTACTCGCAACAAATGCAGAAGAAGCCGTAAAAGCTTTTGAGCAACTCGGTGGTAAATTTGCAGTCATGAAAGCCCAAGTACATGCCGGTGGTCGAGGTAAAGCGGGCGGTGTAAAAGTAGTGAAGTCGGCTTCAGAAGCTGCTGATTATGCCAATCAAATTATTGGTACGCGTTTAGTGACCTATCAAACCGATGCCAATGGTCAACCTGTAAATAGTATTCTTGTTTGTGAAGATGTTTATCCAGTTGAACGCGAACTTTATTTGGGTGCAGTGGTTGATCGTTCTAGTCGTCGGGTCACATTTATGGCATCGACTGAAGGTGGGGTCGAAATTGAAAAAGTTGCGGAAGAAACCCCAGAAAAAATTATTAAAGTTGAAGTTGATCCTTTAGTTGGCTTGCAGCCATTTCAAGCACGTGAAGTCGCTTTTGCACTGAATTTAAAACATGGACAAATCAATCAATTTGTTCAAGTGATGACTGCGGCTTATGCGGCATTTATTGAAAATGATTTTGCTTTGTTTGAAATTAACCCATTATCTGTACGTGAAAATGGTGACATTCTATGTGTCGATGCCAAAGTGGGGATCGACTCGAATGCATTGTATGGTTTACCTGCGATTGCCGCGCTACGTGATAAGTCGCAAGAAAATGAGCGTGAGCTGAAAGCATCTGAGTTTGACCTGAACTATGTGGCGCTTGAAGGCAATATTGGTTGTATGGTCAATGGTGCGGGTTTGGCGATGGCGACCATGGATATCATTAAATTGTATGGTGGTCAGCCTGCCAATTTCCTTGATGTGGGTGGAGGCGCAACCAAAGAGCGTGTGATTGAAGCTTTTAAGATTATTTTATCAGACACCTCAGTTCAAGCTGTTCTGATCAATATCTTTGGTGGAATTGTACGTTGTGACATGATTGCTGAAGCAATTATTGCAGCGGTTCAAGAAGTAAATGTTACTGTACCTGTGGTGGTTCGCTTAGAAGGCAACAATGCAGAGTTAGGTGCAAAATTACTGGATGAATCGGGTTTGAAATTGATTTCTGCGAATGGGCTTGCTGATGCCGCAGAAAAAGTTGTTGCTGCAGTGAAAGCGTAAGGAGTATCAATCATGAGCGTATTAGTAAATAAAAACACCAAAGTATTGGTACAAGGCTTTACCGGTAAAAATGGTACTTTTCATTCAGGACAAGCACTCGATTACGGTACAAAAGTTGTCGGTGGTGTAACACCGGGCAAAGGTGGTCAGGTTCATTTAGATCTCCCTGTGTTTAATACCATGAAAGAAGCCGTTAATTCGACAGGTGCGGATGCTTCTGTGATTTATGTTCCTGCACCATTTGTATTAGATTCAATTGTGGAAGCAGTGGATTCAGGTGTTGAATTGATTGTCGTGATTACTGAAGGCGTACCCACTTTGGATATGCTTAAAGCAAAACGCTATCTTGAAACATATGGTAATAACGTGCGCCTAATTGGACCAAACTGTCCGGGCATTATCACTCCAGGTGAATGTAAAATCGGGATTATGCCGGGGCATATTCATCAGGCAGGTAAAATCGGGATTATCTCGCGTTCAGGCACATTGACTTATGAAGCCGTAGCGCAAACCACCAAGCTTGGTTTAGGTCAGTCAACGTGTATTGGTATTGGTGGGGATCCAATTCCAGGTATGAATCAAATTGATTGCTTGAAATTGTTCCAAGAAGATCCACAAACCGAAGCCATTATTATGATTGGTGAAATTGGTGGTACTGCGGAAGAAGAAGCTGCGGAATATATTCAATCCAATGTGACTAAACCTGTCGTGGGTTATATTGCGGGGGTGACTGCTCCTAAAGGCAAGCGTATGGGGCATGCGGGTGCCATTATTTCCGGTGGTAAAGGAACTGCGGAAGAAAAATTTGCGGCCTTTGAAAAAGCGGGTATGGCTTATACACGTAGTCCAGCAGAACTGGGTTCGACCATGTACGCTGTATTGAAGGAAAAAGGTTTGCTTTAATAATTCAAAAGGTAATAAAAAACCCTCAATTCATTGAGGGTTTTTTATTACTTGATATTTATGGTACGACAGTGCAATAGCTGATGATGGAATTAAAAATGATCAGTAATAATGGGAGATAAATAATCTTTTAAGTTGGGCATTAAAGTGACCAACATACAAAAAACATGGTTAAATTATCAATAAAATGCTTTATGAAAAGCATAGAATTAGAAAAAGAAAGATATTTTTCACTTTTAAATTAATGTGACATATATCATGTTGGTTAATAAAAATACAAAACTAAACATGAAAAATGATTGATGTTATTAGGTTTGAGCGTATTGTTTATGAGGGAATACAACAATTAATAACAATGAATTAAGAGTACTTTAACTATGAATAAGATGAATTCTAAATTAAATATACTTACTCTATCCTGTGGAACTTTACTGTTTTCTACATTGCTGCATGCAGAATTGTTATATAAGGACTCTGCCCCGCAACGTGAAGAAATAGTAAGTTTAATTAAGCAAGGGCAAGTGGATGTGGGTTTGCAAAAACTTAGACAATTACTCATGCAGCAACCCGATGATCAGAAATTGATTGCTGATTTTGTTGTAATCGCCTATGAAAATAAAAAATTTGTAGAATCTGATGTTAAATACTTAAATGGCATACAAATTACACAATTTCCAGAATACGGGAAAGTTAATGTTATTAAAGCATTACGAGATTTGAAAAAATTTGAATTAGCAGAACAATGGGCAAAAAAATTCGCCGAGACCGATCAAAATCAAATGTGGGGGGTGTGGATTGGAGTATTACAGGCAGAAGCAGGAAAAACCCTTGAATCGAAAGAAACATTGGCTCCGCTTGATATCAACTATATTGACCCTGACTATTTAGCACAACTTGCTTATGCCTATCGCATGTTAGATATGCCGATTGAAGCATTGAATGCAGCGAGCCTAGCCGTTGAAAAGAATCCCAATAGCAGTACGCAAGAACAGTATGTATTGGCACTTATGGCAAATGCTGATTATGCTAAAGCTGAAAAATATATTCAAGATAATGAAGTGCTCAGAAAACAGCCTCAACTTAGAGCTAGTGCCAAGATTAGTGAATTCACCCAACGTATTCAAAATGCAGTGCAGTATTACAAGGTTTTAACTTATCGTGATCGTGGGAATGTTGCTTATAGACAACTTAATCAAGTTCTAGCTGATATGGCGAAGTTTGAATCACAACTGCCCAATGATCAAAATATTAGACGTCAATTCTACTATGAATATATCTATGCTTTAAATGAGCGCAATTTGTCTGGAAAAGTACTTGAGCAAATTCCAAAAGTTGGCATACCGATCGATAAAATGCCTCCTTATGTACGCCAATCGATTGCAGATGCCTACTTAAAAGATCGGAAACCTAAATTGGCCGAAGCACTCTATAAAAATTTGTTGAAGGAAAAGAACTATCAAACCTATGAAATTTATTCTGGCTTGTATTACGCCTTAATTGAACAAGAAAAGTATAAAGAAGCGAATCAATTGATTTTAGCTATGGATAAATTATTACCGACTTTTCAATATAGTAATGCCAAAGGGGTTGATAGGGTTACCCATGATGATCGTATTGAATATATAGCTTTAGTGGGTCTTAATTATGTTTATCGCCATGAGTATGCTAAAGCTGAAGCATATTTTGAAGATCTGGTTGCAAAAGCGCCAAATAATATAATTTATCAAAATCACCTTGCAGAGGTACAACGCTGGCGTGAACAACCACAGCGTTCCGAAGAAACCTTGGCACTGTGGGATGGTGTTGAACCTGTTGATCAGGCTATACGAATCAATAACTTACAAAATATGCAGGCCTTAGGTCATATTCCAGAATGGCGTAAGCTGAATGCTTATCTCATGGAAGCGATGCCAGGGGATTCGGGTGTTGTAAAGAGCAAAAAAGAACTCGATGATCGCGATCGTGCATCGATTCAGCATATGAGTACTTTTTCAAAAAGTGACTCTGATAATACGGCTTTGCTCAATCGCTTGAAAGGAAGTCGTGAACAGGACAACTTGACCCGTATTAATAGCCCATGGTTTTACGATACTTTTCGTACTTATGTCGATCATAGTCTTCGTTCGGCTGACTATACCGAGGGCAAAATTGACGATCAACGCGTAGGACTGGGTCTGGAATGGGAATCGCATCGTAAAGCTGCAAATATTTTACTTTCCCAAAGTGTAGATGGGGGTAATGATCGTTTTGGGGTTGAACTTAATTGGTCGCAATGGTTGGGTGACCATTTGCAGTATGTTTTAGGCTTCAATAGTCAGGCAGATATTCCATTACAAGCGATCAAAAAAGGCAATGAGGGGAAATCTTATATTGTTGGGTTGAACTTGCAAAAAAATGAATCTCAAGAAGCAGGGGCAGCATACCAATTAACAGATATTGATGACGGTAACACACGTCATGAAATCACAGGTTACGTTAAACAACGAGTTTTTGCGGCACCACATAATATTACCAGTGTCACTTTAGGGGGCTATTACGGTCAAAATGATAATGTACTGGTCGATTATTTTAATCCTAAAGAAAGTTATAGTGTAGAAATGATTTTACAACATGACTGGATCACTTGGCGTAGACATGACAAAAATTTCACACAACATTTTGAAGCGGCTATAGGAACTTTTAGACAAACATCATTTCCTTCAGAAATGATTTATAACGTTTTTTATCAACATGACTGGCAACTTTCTCGAACTTGGAATTTGAACTACGGCATAGGGTGGGGAACACATCCGTATGATGGGGAGGATGAAAAAAGGACTTATGCAACTCTTGGCTTTAAGGGGAATTTCTAATGAAAAAAATTGCAAAAAGTTTATTTTCTTCAATTTTAATAATGGGTTTAGTGATTCCTGCCGTTGGCTTGGCTCAAAATGTGACAAAAACTGCACCTGAAACATCAGATAATTTATTTGTCACTCTGACTTTTCATGATGTGAGAGATGATGTTGCAAGAACAGGGGATCGAGATGTTTATGCCATTAGTACAAAAAATTTAGCACAATATTTTGCATGGATTCAGGAAGAAGGTTGGCATCCTATTCGTTTAGAAGATGTGTGGCAAGCTCGTCAAAAGAAAAAACCTTTGCCAGCTAAATCGGTATTATTGACTTTTGATGATGGAGCATTAAGCAGCTATACCCGAGTTTTTCCTTTGTTGAAACAGTATGATTTTCCAGCGGTATTTGCAATTCCAACCAGTTGGATTAATGGTAATACTAAAGATGCTGATCAAGCTTATGGCGAACATAATCTGATGAATTGGGATCAGATGCGTGAAATGCAACAGTCGGGTTTAACTGAGTTTGTTTCACACTCAGACAATATGCATAAAGGTATTGTAGCTAATCCACAAAATAGTATGCAGCCTGCTGCGATTACGCGTGAATATTCACCGATGTTCCAGAATTATGAATCTGATCAAGCCTATTCTGATCGAGTATTTTCAGACTTAAAACAGTCGAAGGAAACTTTAGATTCTGAACTGGGTATTAATAGTTTAGCTATTTTCTGGCCTTATGGGGCTGTGACCAAAGAAAGTGAAGAAATTGCGCTAAAGGCGGGATTGCCCATGTCCTTTAGCTTAGGCAGTATGTCGACGTTGGCAGACTCGGGGGTAACCTATCAACGTGGTCTGATTATGAACAATCCATCGCCTGAAATGATCCATGAGGAAATGATGGATTTTTTGACTTTTGCACGTGCTGACTATAAGCAACGCAAAAGTTTTATTCGTTTCGATTTAGCAGAAATGCTTAGCCCAAACAATCAAGTTTTTGATCAGAAATTGGGGAGATTTTTAAATCAAATCAATTCATTAAGCAGCAATACAATTTTATTGCAAACAGTGGCTGATCAAAATGGTGATGGAAAAATCGATGTTGCTTATTTTCCAAACCAGCAATTGAAAATGAGTCAAGATTTGCTCAATCGTACTGTCTGGCAAGCGCGTACCCGAATTAATAATCGTGTATATGCGGAGTTACCAGTGAGTTTAGAAACAAAACAAGGGTTAAATCTTGCGGAGTTAACAGCTGATTTGGTCAAAAATAATTCTTCAATTGAAGGTTTAATGATAGAAACAGGTGATGAGTTTTCATGTGCTATTGAAAATAAAACATGGGATGCAGCTTGTATCCAGAAAATTAATCAAGTTTTTAAAATTAAAGAGCGGACCAAAGAACAGGCAAAATATTATACGAATATCAGTAATAACTATCAAACTGCATTAAAAATGACTTTGAAAGATAAGCATATAGAGGGTTTAAAACCTTTACTTGAACATAGTTTAAATTATAGTGATTATCTATATCTTGATTTTGACCCAGTAAGTCAGCCTGAAATATTTAAAGCTGTACAAAAACAGTTGGAAAAGTTAAATGATCAACAAAAGCAACGTTTGATTTTCAGTTTTACCATTGATCCAAATGCATCAAAAAGAGAGTGGAAACGCTATCAACGCGATTATCAAGTGTTGAAAAAGTTAGCGATACAAAAAATTGGGATTAATAATTACCAATTGGCACAAGGACAGCGTGTTCAGGAAAACCTTTATAGTGAGTTAAGCTCGAATAATAGTCCATTAACTTATCTTAATCCTTATGAACAAGCTAATGTTAAGGAGAGAAAATAATGGAAAATTTAAATCTACTGCAATTCAGCGATTTTTATTTTGGCTTTGCTTTCTTCTATCCGCTATTTATGGCTTGGCTGTGGATTGCCGGTGGAATTTGGTTCTATTTAAAACATGAACGTAAACAACCTGTATTGCCAGAGCCCAGTGAGCATGCTTGCAGCATTATTATTCCTTGTTTTAATGAAGAAGCACAGGTCAGAGATACGATTAAATTTGCGATGCAAACCCAGTATCCAAATTTTGAAGTCATTGCAGTCAATGATGGCAGTAAAGATGGAACTGCTGAAATTTTAGATGAACTTTTATTGCAATATCCAAAGCTTAGAGTGGTTCATTTGGCTGAAAACCAGGGTAAAGCTTATGCCTTACGTGCCGGAGCGATGGTCAGTCGAAATGAATATTTGATTTGTATTGATGGTGATGCTTTGTTACACCCATATGCAGTGTTATGGATGATGCACCATTTAACCAGTTATCCTCGGGTTGGAGCCGTGACGGGCAATCCGCGTATTGTGAACCGCTCTAGTATTCTAGGTAAAATTCAGGTGGGTGAATTTTCATCTATCATTGGGTTGATTAAACGTGCACAACGAACTTATGGGCGTATTTTTACCATATCTGGAGCAATCGCAGGTTTTCGCAAAACGGCATTAGACCGCATTGGTTATTGGCGTGATGATATGATCACGGAAGATATTGATGTGTCATGGCGTTTGCAGTTCGATCATTGGGAACTGCAATATGTACCCAGAGCACTGTGCTATATCTATATGCCAGAAACGTTAAAGGGGCTGTGGAAGCAACGTCTGCGTTGGGCTCAAGGTGGCATTGAGGTCTTATTTGCTTATATTCCACGTTTATTTAAATGGAATTTACGCCGTATGTGGCCGATTGCACTGGAGTCAATGATTAGTGTACTTTGGGCATATGTGATGTTTGGTATTATTCTTTTATATTTATATGGTCTATTTTTTTCTTTACCCGGCGAGTGGGCAATTCAATCGCTTTTTCCTCAATGGTACGGGATTATTCTAGGATTGACCTGTCTGATCCAATTCTTTGTTAGTTTATGTATTGATAAGCCATACGATAAAAACCGAATCTTCAGGAACTATTTTTGGGTGATTTGGTATCCTTTGTTCTTCTGGATTCTTACGATGCTGACCACAGTGGTCGCATTACCTAAAACAATTTTCAAAACTCAAAAACGTGCGCGATGGGTTAGCCCAGACCGTGGATTTAGAGGAGAGCCAGAAAATGACTAATATAAAAGAACGTTTTTTTATTAAAGATGAGTCAAAGTTAGAGCTTCCTGAATATATTGATCGACCTGAGTATGTACGCAATAAGAGCGTGGGTTATAGTTTACAAATTGCGGGTTGGTTTGTGTTTATGTGGTTGTTCATGCCGCTGATCACGGTATTTTTTTGGTGGTTTGAAGGTAAAACCATTTATCAGCAAATGGTGGTACAAGCAGCACCGAATAGTCAATTAAGTTTAATGAATATCATTGTTATGATTTTACTCTCTATTTGTGTACTGCTACTTTGGGCAAGTTACAATTGGGTTCGCTTTGCTGGTGATGAGCGACGTACTGCACCGTTAGAAGTAGATGAACAACAGCTGGCGATAAGTTTTAAAGTCAATACGGCCGATATTTTAACGATGCAACAAGCCAAAAACTTAACCCTTTATTATGATGATAAAGGGATGCTTGAATTTTTCGAGGCTAATCACCAGTTAAAAAAGCGGATTTCAGCTTAGACGGTTGAGGGTGTTCATTCACAAAATCATCAGGGTAATAACCAATATGTTTTACCCCATGCTGTTCTAAAAACTGGATGGTTTCGGTAATTTCTTGAGTTGAAAGTTTTTGATTATTGATCCAATTCACGGCTTGAAGTTCAAAAATAGTACGATCCAATGTTGGGTCGTATTTTTTACTCTGCTGAATTAAGTCTAAATAGAATTGTTGATGATCATCTGCCTCTTCCATATAAGGCATTGCCATGATGGCATTGTAGTCATAGTATTGATAGGTGCTAGGCATAGACTGGCTAAACCAATTTTCACTTTCAGGATCTAATACCACAGGTGCATACATATTTCGTGCTGTGAGTATATTGGGTTGTTGTTGTTTAATAATTTTACTAATGCCTTCCGCAAATTGATCTAAATAGGCTGTTTTGAATTTCGCTAATTGTGATGGTTTCGGATGCTTCGATTGTTTTAATAATTGGTCTGAATTAAAGCCCCAAGACTGGTACATCTTTTTGGCTATGTTGGAGGAGTCTTCATAATCACTGAGGGTAACATCGTCATGATAGAGCACCCCATCGACTGAATTTGATTGCATAAAATCTAAATAAATTTCTGAGACATATTTAAGATTTTGTGGATCAAATGGTGATACTCGAATATAGCCTTGTTTTCCGCCAGCACTGTGTGAGACATAGGAAAGTTTGTAGCGTTTAGGAAACTCCCAAGCCATTAAGGGCAGCCATGCATAAATATGTTTAACCTGTGTTGTGCTACGAATTTGGCTGACAAGCGTGGGAAATAGATTGTCTCTTAATGGGATATGTCTATTTTTAAAGTAAACTTGATCTGCGGATCCATTGGCATCTGGATCAGCAAAAGCTTGTAAAAAAATGGTATTGGGTTGAATCATGTTTATGCGTTTCAATAACGCTTGAATATTCTGTCGCTGTTGTTGTTTGTCTTCATCATATACATAGTCAATGTCGATATGCATAATCCGCATCTGATCAATTTTACTTATTTTTTTTGCAGTCGCCGTGGTTTTAGAGGCTGTATATTGTTGAACAATATCATTTATAGGGTGGTGTTGAATTTCAGCTAAACCGGCTGACGTCGATAAAGGAAAATAACCCAAACTCAAATAAAGACAGTAAGTAAAACGATTTTTGTATAAATTTTTAAAATTAATCATTTTGAATGGTACTCTTTTTAGTAAATGATGAATTGCACTGCCTATTGAGTTATCGAAAATGAAAGCCCTAAGGTGGCTGTTTGGTGTTCAACTTATTGTTTATAAAAAGTTATTTTGTTTGAATTAAATCTTGAATAATCAGTTTTTTCATTTTAAATAATGCGGTGAGAGCATGAGGGTTATTTGTTAAAATTTCCCATAAATTTTGCGGGACAATTTGCCAACTGACACCAAATTGATCTTTACACCAACTACACTGGTCTTCAGTGCCATGTAAGGTGATGGTATTCCAGTAATAGTCAATTTCAGCTTGATCTTTGCATTCAATCACTAAGGATACGGCTTCACTAAATTCGAAATTTTGTTGAATGCCACTGTCCATTGCCATTAATGTTAGATTGTTGGCTGTAAATTGAGCATGTTTTACTTGTCCGACATATTCTCCCTCGCTATATTTGAGAACACCTTGAGATTGAAAGTTTTTAAATAAAGTTTGATAGAAATTCAATGCGGCTAGGCATTGTCCTTGATATGAACCGCAATACATGAGCGTCGGGACAATTTTTTGCTGATTGACGTCCGATAATTGACCTAAATAAAGTTGCCAGTTAAAACCATGTTGGTCTTGTAACCAACCATAATAATCACTCCAAGGATATAGACCCAGCTCCATTCGTCCGAAGCCACCATCAATCAATTGTTTCCAATATTTATCAATTTCAGTTCGACTTTCACAAATTACCATAAAAGAAATAGAGGGATTGGGGGTGAAAGGGGGGCCACCATTAATGCCCATAAATGGAACACCTGCGAATTGTACTTTTAGTGCAGTTTCATGTTCTTGTATGATTTGGCTGTTTGGAAAAATAGAGCAATACCATTGCAATGCAGTTTTGGCATTTTTTTTAAACCGCAAAGCAGGGTAAATAGAGTGAGTCATTATTGTGCTCTATATATGCAGTATCAGCAGATAATGTAGCTTTTTTTCGAGTTAACTTAAGTAAGTTTACGTAGATTGATTGTATAAAATTTATTCAATATAAAATGCAGCCTAGGTTGCATTTTTGCCTTCTAAGGCCTTACTTTGTTGAAGTAATTTGAGGTTTTAACTCTGAGTTAAGCCCTTATATCACCCCCCTTGAATACCCAGTTCATTCATTAGGCTGTCAATCAGTGGCGCTTGAGTGCGGTAACGTAATGGACTATTCACCACTTGATCAGATAGGGAATTTGTCCTTGATCTGCCTAGCCTTCACCCTGCACACTATTGCCAGCAATACCGCCTAAACCAGTGACCTGCAAAATCTTAATATCATCAATATTTTCCATAGGTTTAATGCTTTCACGGATAATTTCTGGTCAATATTTTAATATTGCTCTAAAAAGCTTTGAGAACCATCACCCAATAACAGCAAAATCAGCTCTAAAATGCCGAATAACAGCATGAGATAAATTGAAACGCTAAATGTATTATTTTTAATCAATTATTTTGTTGAAATGAACATAAATTAAAATTTACATCATCAAAAAAACGCTCAGAAAAAATTAAAAGCTAGCGATGACGAATATGCTGTTCTTAGGTGAAATGAAGGGGGGTAAAACAAGCTCATTTTAATATAAACAGGTTTGCATTCGAACCTGCATGTCTAAGGCTTGCTGTACAATAAAGCTTTTCATCCAATTATACTGTTGACCCATGGGATTGGTTTTAATCGCGCTATTGAGAAAGTCTAACTTTTCATGGTGAAACAATTGGCTTTCAATGGCATTTTCTAATTGGGCGCTATTTGCCATTAAAGGCAGATGAATCAAATAAAATGCTTTGGGATAATTATAAAAAGCATAAAGTAAATTGAAGGCTTTCTGATCCGCTTTTAAATGTCCCGCACCAATTTCATAACGACGGTCTTGATTGCTGTGGGTTAAACCAAGCAAAAATTCACATGTATTGTCCGTAAGTCGTAGACCAAATTGCAGACCAATTTGGTCAGCTGTCAGCTCATGTTGAACAAAATTATTCAGGATTGAACCATCGTCATTTAAGGGTTCTTGTAGTGCCAATAGATGTGAATGATGTTGATAGATATAGCCTGCCAGTTGTGCATCTTCTAGGCTGGTTTTAACGGTTTCGATAGTATGGTCTAGCGTAAGCATCATTCAACACAACATAAGGTATGGGGAGCATTTAGATACTGTATGAAATTTTTAAGCTGAATAAAATAGATCTTTTAGATAAGTGATCGGTCAGCTTATATTTTATACATTCCTCTGCGAAAGTTATTGTATTCGCTGTATTTAAGTAAAATTATAGCGTATTTGAAATTGATCATTAATAAAAACTTATACTTATTATTAGATAAGCTCTATATGATAATTTTGCATATCAATATAATAAAACAAGCAATAGTTCAGATCACTAAATCTTTATAATGAATATATATATTTTAAAAGTGTAATAAGTACACGTTGATCTGAGCTGGTGTTGTCAATGTCCATAAATGAGGAAAGACTTACTCATCTTAAACAGCTTGAAGCTGAGAGTATTCACATTATCCGTGAAGTGGCTGCCGAATTTGAAAATCCGGTCATGTTGTATTCTATTGGTAAAGATTCGGCAGTCATGCTGCATCTTGCCTTAAAAGCATTTTATCCTGCAAAACTTCCATTCCCACTATTGCATGTCGATACAGGCTGGAAGTTCAACGAGATGATCACATTCCGTGACAACATGGCAAAAACCCATGGTTTCGATTTGATCGTTCATCAAAATAAAGAAGGTAAAGACGCTGGGATCAATCCATTTGATCATGGCAGTTCAAAATATACCGACATCATGAAAACTCAGGGCTTAAAACAAGCACTGGATAAATACGGTTTTGATGCTGCCTTTGGTGGTGCACGTCGTGATGAAGAAAAATCACGTGCTAAAGAACGTGTTTATTCTTTCCGTGATAGCAAGCATCGTTGGGATCCTAAAAACCAACGTCCTGAACTTTGGAATCTTTACAATGGTAAAGTGAACAAAGGCGAAAGTATTCGTGTGTTCCCATTGTCAAACTGGACTGAGCTTGATATTTGGCAGTACATTTACTTGGAAAGCATTCCACTTGTACCTTTATATTTAGCTGCAGAACGTCCTGTGGTTGAACGTAGCGGTACACTCATTATGGTTGATGATGAACGTATGCCTTTAAAAGAAGGTGAAGTTCCACAAATGAAATCGGTACGTTTCCGTACTTTAGGGTGTTACCCCCTCACGGGTGCGGTTGAATCAACTGCCAATACCTTACCGGAAATTATTCAAGAAATGCTGCTTGCCACAAGCTCTGAACGTCAAGGTCGTATGATTGACCATGATGAAGCAGGCTCGATGGAAAAGAAAAAGCAAGAAGGCTATTTCTAATTAATCTCCCCTTGCGCAGCAGTGCTGCTCACCTCTTTAAAAAGAGGGATTTAGGGAGATTAAAAATCGATTTCAATGAATTTGTGGAGTTTGAGCAATGTCTCATCAATCTGAACTGATTAGCCAAGATATCTTGGCATATTTGAAACAACACGAAAATAAAGACTTATTACGTTTTTTGACTTGCGGTAATGTCGATGATGGTAAATCTACCTTAATTGGTCGTTTACTTTATGATTCAAAATTGATCTATGAAGATCAATTGCAAGCCGTGACTCGTGACTCTAAAAAAGTGGGTACGACAGGTGATGCACCTGACTTGGCACTTCTTGTTGATGGTTTGCAAGCAGAACGTGAGCAGGGTATTACCATTGATGTGGCATACCGTTATTTCTCCACTGAAAAACGTAAGTTCATCATTGCTGATACTCCAGGGCATGAGCAATATACGCGTAACATGGCAACAGGTGCATCTACTTGTGACCTTGCGATCATCTTAATTGATGCGCGCTATGGTGTACAAACGCAAACACGTCGTCACACTTATATTGCAAGCTTGTTGGGTATTAAGAACATTGTTGTTGCAATCAACAAAATGGACTTGGTGGAATTCTCTGAAACACGTTTCAATGAAATTCAAACTGAATATGCCAACTTCGTCAGCCAATTGGGTGATCGTAAGCCAAGCAACATCATCTTTACGCCTATTTCTGCATTGAATGGCGATAACGTGGTGAATGTTTCGGAACACACACCGTGGTACAAGGGCGAAACCTTAATGGGTACGCTTGAGTCGGTACAAATTAACCGTGATACCACGAAACGTGATTTCCGTTTCCCTGTGCAATATGTGAACCGTCCTAACCTCGACTTCCGTGGTTTTGCGGGAACGATTGCCCTTGGTGAAATTAACGTGGGCGATAAAGTTGTGGCTTTACCATCGGGTAAGTCTTCAACGGTGAAAGAAATCGTCACGTTTGATGGCAACCTTGAGCATGCATTTGCAGGTCAAGCGGTGACATTAACGCTAAACGATGAAATTGACGTATCACGCGGCAATATGTTGGTACGTGCGGATCAGGGCGTTCCTGCAATTTCCCGTTCTGTAAAAGCGACTGTGGTCTGGATGGCGGATCAACCGCTTGTGCTTGGCAAGTTGTATAACTTAAAAGTGGGTACACAAACTGTTCCTGCGAAAGTGACTGCCATTAACTTCCGTACTAACGTGAACACGCTTGAGCAAATGCAAGTAGATCATCTTGATCTCAATGCTATTGCCAATGTGACTGTTGAATTTGATGCGCCAGTGGTATTTGACCGTTATCAAGACAGCCGTTATACAGGTTCGTTTATCTTCATTGATCGTTTAAATAACGTAACGATTGGTGCTGGTATGGTGGAAGAATCTGTTGAGTGGTTTGCGCATAGCAACCCTGTAACAGCAGAAGACCGTGCAGCGCGTTTGGGTCAAAAACCTGCCTCTATTACGGTGTCGAACAAAGCTTTGGAAAATGCGCAAGCACTTGAAAGCTTATTGCTTCAACAAGGTATTGTTGCGATTGCGAAAGCGGATTTAGATGCTGCGCAAGTCGCATTGCTTCGTGAAACAGGGATTGCGGTTATTACCTCTGTGACTGAAGGTACGGATGTTACGTTTACGCAAGATGCTGTTGAAGAGCTTGCTGAAAAAATTGTGGAATTGGTTCGTCTCTAAGGTTGAGCTGATTTAAAAGGAACCCACCGTTAGGTGGGTTTTTTATTTGTGTAAGTTTTAAGTGTTTGATTAGTATACAGTCATTTTAAAGTTGAACTTTCACTTAAATTACTTCTCGATACAATATAAATATTGAGGGGGATTTATGAAAAAATTATTATTTTTAATGGGCTTGTGTTTATCTTTTGGGGCGGAAGCTAAGCAAGGTGCTGAAAATACCGCAGCAATTAAACAGAAAATTATTCAGCAGTCGATAGAAAGTTATCCGGGGAATTGTCCTTGTCCATACAATACTGCGCGTAATGGTAGCCGCTGTGGTAAGCGTAGCGCATACAATCGGGCGGGTGGTTACGCACCGATTTGTTATGCGAAAGATATTACATCACAGATGATTAGAGAATTTAAAGGACAAGGATGATCTTCTTACAATATGAAGCTGGAATTCTAAAAACCACCGTATGGTGGTTTTTGTAATAAAAATAATGAACATAAAAGTAGTTAGACCCAACATGGTTTTTAAATTTGATAAAGACGCTTTTTAAACAATATAAAGATATGTTAAGATATATCTTAATTTAATTAAGCTATATCTTATATATGTCTAAAACTCCCAATCCAGAACTGCTTACAGACTTAGAACAATCCCAAACACCACGCAAAAACCGTTTGTTTGAAGCAGGACATATGAAGCTTGTGGTGTTGTATCTTATCTCGCTCGCACCTAAGCATGGTTATGAAATTATTAAAGAAATAGGTGAAATCGTTGGTGGCGGTTACACCCCAAGTGCAGGCACGATTTATCCGACACTGAATTATCTGGAAGATATGCAGTTCATCTCCGCAGAAAAAATCGAAGGTGATCGTAAGCAATACAGCACTACCCAAACAGGCGTAGAGCATTTAAATGCTCAGCAAGCACAAGTCGAAAATATTCTAGGTCGATTCGAAACCCGACGCGAAATTCAAAACAATCAGCAATACATCGACATTCATCGTGCGATGGAAAATCTAAAAACTTCTTTACGCCTAAAGCTGAAAAATTCAGAAATCAATGCTGAAGAAGTCCGCCTAATTGCAGAACAAATCGATCAAGCAGCTGTAAATATTGGCCGCTTGTAGGAGAAAATATGAAACAACATGAATATGAAGTGACTGTAAAACATATTGCAGATGCACAAGGCAATCCATCTACATATACAGAAGCGTTGCAGTTTAAAGCCTATAACCATGACGATATTTTTAAAGTATTGGCATATGTGCAGAAAACAGGACTGGTTGATGATGAATCTGCAAAGGTTTTCGCAGTTGGGCTAAAACTGTTTGGCGAAGTGTTACTGGAAAATAAAGACGTGCCTTTGTTTCAAGCGTTTATGCCTCAGTTTGTACAGTTTATGAAAGCACTGAAAAAATCTGCTCCAAAAGAAAGTTAAGTGCTTATTTAATTCATATCCCTCAGGTATTTTATGTCAAATTCTATTCCAAAATTTCATCCTAAACATATGGCTTGGCTCATGCCTTTAATCCTGTCATGTGTCATGAGTGGTTCACTATCATGTTTTAATCTGTTGATGAATAAAGGCTGGGTCGATGGATTTATTTCGATCTGGTTGCATACGTGGGCATTGTCTTGGTTGGTGGCTTTTCCGTTAATTCTGGTCTTTATTCCTGTGGTTCGTAAACTGCTGATGCCTTTTGTTGCTTCAGCTAATCATTCAGCAAAGTAATGCGAATAAAATTGGATAAAGTACAGGTATTTTTTCTTGATGAGTCGGCTTAAGACATAAGTCCGACCTGACTTCATTCCTTACTCTATCTATGTTCAAATAAGCTCAATAAACTTGATAAGTAACGAATAGGGAAAACCATCATGTCACAAGCAACCATGCAACAAGTCATCATTACCGAAGCGGGTGGCCCAGAAAAATTAGCTTATGAAGCGGTCGCTATTCCAACTGCACAAGCAGATGAAGTTTTAGTGAAAGTGCATGCTTTTGGTATTAATCGTCCAGACATCTTGCAACGTCAAGGCTTATATCCCATGCCTAAAGGCGTAACACCTGTGCCGGGCTTGGAAGTGGCTGGCGAGGTTGTTGCAGTTGGTGAAAATGTCACTCAGTTTAAAGTGGGTGATAAAGTTTGTGGACTGACGAATGGTGGTGGCTACGCAGAATATTGCGTTGTGCCTGAAAGCCAAACTTTGAACATTCCTGAAAATGTCAGTTTTAGCCAAGCGGCAGCGATTCCTGAAACCTTCTTTACTGTATGGGCGAATGTGTTTCAAATGGGTAAAGCCAAAGCAGGCGAAACCATTTTGGTTCATGGTGGAACCAGTGGGATTGGTACGACTGCGTTGATGCTGTGTAAAGCACTTGGTCTTAAAACTTTTGCAACGGTCGGTTCTGATGACAAGGTTGCTGCTATTTCACAGCTTACGACAGCCATTAACTATAAAACTCAAGACTTCGAACAAGTGATTAATGAGAAAACGGATAATGGTGGCGTAGATATAATTTTAGATATGGTGGGTGCACCGTATTTAGAACGTAATTTAAATCTTTTACGTCGTGATGGTCGTTTGGTCTATATTGCATTTTTGGCTGGAGCAAAAGCCAAAGAGGTAAAACTCGGTCAAATTATGATGAAACGCTTGACCATTACAGGGTCAACCATGCGAGCACGTACTACGGCTGAAAAAGCTGAAATTGCTCAAGGTTTAAAAGGCACTGTTGCACCACTTTGGGCAAAAGGTGAATGCTTACCGATGGTCTACAAGACCTTTAAGTTCGATCAAATTGTCGATGCACATATTGCGATGGACATAGGTGATCATGTTGGTAAGATTGTGGTGGAAGTGATTTAAAAATTTAAGTTGTTTTAAATCCCTCTGTAATAAAGAGGGATTTTTTTCTGTTTTAAAAGTGTTCAGTTTTATTAGACCACTACAAGTACTGCTGCGTAAGAGGGGATTTTAAATAAGAAATAAAGATCGGAAATAAATTGCTGAATTTTTTATGATATAAATATTGTTAAACTCAAATTTTAGACATAAAAAAACCAGCAGAAGCTGGGATTTTTATTGCACCATTTTAAGAAGTATTAAAATGGTGCCCGAGGCCAGACTCGAACTGGCACGCTTTGTGGGCGGGGGATTTTAAATCCCCTGTGTCTACCGATTTCACCACTCGGGCATTTTAACAAGATGGAGGCGGAGGTCGGAATCGAACCGGCGTACACGGAGTTGCAGTCCGCTGCATGACCACTCTGCCACCCCGCCATGTCTTGTTGATGCGTATATTATCAACCTTTGAAAAAAAAACAATACTATAAATAGTGTATATGCACATAAAATCGGCATATAGAATAAAATCGGCTAAATAATCATGTATTATTTGCGAAATTGATTCATATCTACTCTGGAGATGTGCCGTGGCATTAGTTTTAGATGGTCGTGCATTGGCAAAACAAATTGAAGCTGACTTGTTAACACGTGTAGAAGCGTTAAAAGCAAAAACAGGTCGTACCCCAATCCTTGCCACGATTTTGGTCGGTGATGATGGTGCATCTGCAACGTATGTGCGTATGAAAGGGAATGCTTGCCGTCGTGTCGGTATGGATTCATTAAAAGTTGAATTAGGTAAAGAAACCACAACTGAACAACTTTTGGCAGAAATTGAGAAACTCAATGCCAATCCAGATGTTCACGGTATTTTGTTGCAACATCCAGTACCAGAGCAAATTGATGAGCGTGCATGTTTCGATGCAATCTCGCTTGCAAAAGACGTAGATGGTGTAACTTGCCTTGGTTTTGGTCGTATGGCAATGGGTGAAGCAGCGTATGGTTCTGCAACACCAGCGGGCATCATGACCATTCTAAAAGAAAATAATATTGAAATTGCAGGTCAACATGCGGTTGTTGTGGGTCGTTCTGCAATTTTGGGTAAACCAATGGCAGCGATGTTGTTGCAAGCTAATGCAACAGTTACGATTTGCCATTCACGTACTAAAAATCTTCCAGAATTGGTAAAACAAGCGGATATTATTGTTGGTGCGGTGGGTAAAGCTGAATTGATCCAAAAAGACTGGATTAAACAAGGCGCTGTGGTGGTTGATGCTGGTTTCCATCCACGTGATGGCGGTGGTGTGGGTGATATTCAATTGGTGGGTATTGAAGATGTGGCATCTGCGTATACACCTGTTCCGGGTGGTGTGGGGCCAATGACCATTACTACATTGATTCGTCAAACGGTTGAAGCTGCTGAAAAAGCTTTAGGTTAATTCGATTGATATGAGTCACGACGGAGTCTTTTCGTTGTAACTATTGATGTAAGAAGCTCGTATGTTACTTTTGTTTCGGCAAAATGAGATGCGAGCATCGCAAGAAAACCATTGCCATCTACAGAACTCGACATATTTAATCGTTGATTTAATATGTCGCAGAAACATTAATTATTTAATGGCTGTCTGCCTCGAACAGCTGTAGATGGCATATCGTGTATCAAATTATTATTGTAAATTCTAATAAGTTTTCAAGGCTTATCTATGAGCTGTACTTTCCAATTTCCTCAAGCACCCGAACATCTGCTAAAAGCCTTGCATGAGGTGATTCCAAATTGTGAGCTTTTAGCTCAGCAACTGCCTGAGACACCCATTTCACTGTGGTTGATTCCACCTGTATTTCCAACAGATCGCTTGGATGATGAAGTGATTCGTCGTATTTGGAATGATACGCCGTATTGGATCTTCTGTTGGGCTTCAGGGTTGGCAATGGCACAGTGGTTGCTTGCAGAGCCGCATCATGTCAAAGATAAGGTTGTTCTGGACTTTGGTGCAGGATCGGGTGTCGTGGCGATTGCAGCGAAAATGGCAGGCGCAAAACGTGTCATCTGTTGTGATATAGATCCCATTAGTTTGGATTCCTGTCGTGCCAATGCAGAATTAAATGCTGTGGAACTCGAATATTTAGATGATCTGTATCAAGCTGAGCAAGTCGATGTACTTTTGGCTGCGGATGTACTTTATGACCAATGCAATCGTTTTTTCTTAGATGAATTTCTGAAATTTGCACCAGAAGTATGGGTAGCAGACAGCCGAGTAAAAAACTTTAGTCATCCGAATTACCAAAAATTGGATGAACGTAGTGCCACCACTTGGCCTGATTTGGATGAGTCGAAGGAATTTCGTAATGTTAGTTTCTATAAGACGCTGTAATGAGCGTCTTATAGAATTATTTTACTTAAGAGCAGGTATAACGAACCACGCGCAATGTACTCGGGCGAGTATTTAGCGCTTGGCGAGTTGCATAATCTTCGCTGTTGTATAGGTCGGGGGTATTGCTCAAGCCAATACTGGTACGGCTGTTACCAATTTGACGACCCGATTTTTCGGGTTGAGTGGCAGAGTTTGCAATTTCATTGATACTTAAAATACTGAGTGTGTATTGTTTATTTGCACCTAGAACTTTTTGGCATGCACGTTGTAATTTTTTGGCATCCATTTGTTGGTTTTGACGACCAGCCAAAGTATAAGCCAGTGTAGCGGTATTATTTGACTGGCTTTCAATTTGATAGCCCACATTGCCATTGTATTGGCGTGGAGTGCTTTGACACGCAGTAAGTCCAAGCGCAATAAAACCTAAGCCAAGCAATTTATAGGTATTGTTCATCTTCAAAAGTTCCAAGCGTTATTATTCTATTGAGTATGCCATAAGCTTATTTTTTTAACGATCTTAGATCGGCCTATATTGCATAAAAAAGCTTTCTAATGTTGAGTATTTAGAAAGCTTTTTTAGATGATTTTTCAACTAAGTTAGATAGGCTTAGGCATCAGTAATGATGTTGTCCTGCAAAAGAACTTTGGTAAAACAGATCCTGTTAAAAAGCTCCTCAATTAATGTTCTTTAATTTCTGAATGGTGCTTGGTGTCTTTCATAAAAATATAAACAATCAAAGAGATAGAAATTAAAATAGTGACATAAATGAAGTACCAAGACTCATGTCCCGCTTCTTTGAAACTGAGTGCGAAAAATTCTGCTGTTCCCCCAAATAGGGTGTTGGCAAGTGCGTAGGGAAGGGCGACCCCTAGTGCACGAATATGAGCAGGAAACATTTCGGCTTTCACCACAGCGTTGATAGATGTATAACCTGTAACAATCACTAGACCTGCTAAGCAAATCCAAAATGCTGACCAATAATCTTGAGTTTGTCCTAACTTGTCAAATATGAAATAGGTAAATAAAACACCAAGTACACCAAAGCTAATCATGAGTGGTTTTCGACCAATCCTGTCAGATAAAGCGCCTGCGAAGGGTTGTAAACACATGAAAATAAACAGTGCTAAGGTGGTGATTTGCGTAGCTTCAGGTTTGCTAAATCCAGAAGTATTCACCAGATATTTTTGCAGATAAGTCGTGTAAGTGTAAAAAGCAACAGTACCACCAGCAGTTAAAAATAAAACTGTAAATGCTTGTTTAGGATAATATTTAAACAAGGAAAACATGCTGGATTCAGGTTGGTTTTTGTCTTGTTGGATATTTTTAAACGATTGCGTCTCTAACAGCCCACGACGAATATAAAAAACCACAATTGCGAGGCAAGCACCGATAAAGAAGGGAATTCGCCATCCCCAAGCATGGAGTTGTTCTTCGGTGAGCACAACTTGCAAAATGAGTAAAACGCAGAGGGCGGTAAGCTGCCCTGCAATGAGGGTGACATATTGAAAGCTGGAAAAAAAGCCGCGTCGGTTTTTTTCTGCCATTTCACTGAGATAGGTCGCACTTGCACCATATTCTCCACCGACACTTAAGCCTTGAATGAGTCGGGCAACAACTAAAATAATCGGTGAAAATATTCCAATTTGATCATGTGTGGGAGCAATCGAGATCATCAGAGAGCCAATACACATCAGTGTCACAGAAAGGGTAAGACCTGATTTGCGTCCTTTTTTATCCGAGTAAATGCCCATAATCCAAGCCCCAATCGGGCGCATTAAAAAGCCGACAGCGAAAATGGCAGCAGCTTGGAGTAGTTGTGCGGTTTGACTACCTTTGGGGAAGAATGCATGGGCAAAATATAATGTAAATGCAGCATAGACATACCAGTCATACCATTCAACAAGGTTACCTGCTGAGCCGCCCAGAATGGATTTGACCCGTGTTTTAGTGTCTAGATTTGCTTGCGGGACATTTTGTTCAATCATCTGTACAAGTCCATTTTGTTATTCTTTTTAAATGGTAAACCAATTGTTTTAATGACATAAGCATATGGATTTTTAGTTTTGTACAAAAAGTGTGCAATATTGGGTTTTTTAAGCAATAGGTTGAAAGGAAGATGAGGATATTATTGTTGTAAATGCTTTAAGTCCTGATGTGAAATGGTTATTTTATTTTCCTTAAACTGATAGATGATTTCTCGGTGTCATTTCACTTTAAATAGTGTTAAGTTTCCTAAAATAAAAAGAAGTTTAAGCCCAATTTTTTAATAATATAAGGGAGGTAATCATGCAAGTTAGTCATCCTGTTTATGATGTGGTTGTTGTTGGTGGTGGGATTAATGGCGTTGGTGTTGCTGTTGATGCTGTAGGGCGTGGCCTGTCTGTGTTTTTGTGTGAGAAGGATGATTTAGCCAGCCATACTTCTTCAGCGAGCAGTAAGCTTATTCATGGTGGTTTACGTTATCTTGAGCATAAAGAGTTTCGCTTAGTACGTGAAGCTTTAGCAGAACGAGAGATTCTGTTGGCGAAAGCCCCGCATATAATTCGCCCTTTGCGTTTTATTATGCCTCATCAGCCCCATTTACGTCCTGCATGGCTGATTAGAACAGGCTTATTTTTCTATGATCATTTGGGTAAAAGAGAAAAATTAGCAGCTTCAACTCATGTTACTTTTGATGCAGCAACAAGCCCTTTAAAAGCAGAAATCACTCAGGGTTTTGAATATTCTGATTGTGCTGTGGATGATGCGCGATTAGTGGTGTTAAATGCGATACAAGCACGGGAACGAGGGGCTCATATTGCGACCCAAACCCGATGTACATCTGCTTACCGTGAAAATGGCCTGTGGGTGATTCATTTAGAAAATACGCAAGGCAGTTATACCGTTCAGGCTAAGGCGTTGGTGAATGCTGCTGGGCCGTGGGTGGCGCAATTTATTCAACAGAATTTAAAACAAAAATCCCCTTACGGTCTTCGGTTGATTCAAGGAAGTCATATTGTTGTCCCGAAAATTTATGCAGGGGATAAGGCTTTTATTCTGCAAAATGATGATCATCGAATTGTTTTTGCGATTCCTTATTTAGATCAATACACCCTCATTGGGACAACGGATCATGAATATCAAGGTGATTTAAATAAAGTCGATATTACCCAGCCGGAAATAGACTATTTATTGGATGTTTATAATGATCACTTTAAGCATCAATTAGGCCCTCAGGATATTTTATATACTTATTCGGGGGTGAGGTCTTTATGTGATGATGAGTCTGATAATCCATCAGTGATCACCCGTGATTATACTCTGGCTCTCTCGCAAGAGCAGGATGCACCTTTGCTTTCGGTGTTTGGGGGGAAACTCACCACCTATAGAAAGTTAGCAGAATCTGCTCTGACACACTTACAGCCTTTCTTTCCAACGATGAAAAAGCCTTGGACAGAAAAGGCTTTATTACCCGGTGCCGAGAACTTGGTTTCAGTTGAGCTTTTAATTCAGCAGCTTATACAAGCGGTTCAGGATGTATCTGTTCAATTGGCTTCAAGGTGGGCGCATGCCTATGGTTCAAGGGTATGGATATTTTTGAACAATATTTCAATGTTACATGAGCTTGGGCAGGATTTTGGGCATGGTTTGTATGCACAAGAAGTGGACTATCTTGTAAATCAAGAATGGGCGATGAAGAGTGCTGATATCTTGTGGCGTAGAAGTAAATTAGGTCTAGAATTTACTGAAGCTGAAATTCAAGTTTTGGATGAATATTTGCTTGAGCTACATAAACGCCGTGCCATGTCTGCTGTAGCTTAATTTTTTTGATTGGATGTTCTGAATTTTTGGGTGGAAATGCCAATTATTTTGTCCAATTCCATCTGGTTTTTGCGATGTCAGCTTTGAGTGGATAGACGAGAGTGTAGTTATAAATTTTATTGTGAGTGATCGATCGGGCGTTTATACATAAAAGGTCACCGCAGTGACCTTTTAGCTGTTTTAAATCATTAAATTTCTGTGCCGCCCAACGCTTTGCAGTCAACGGGAGTATTCCATTTTACGGCTGTTCCCCACATTACTGGTCGTACAACGCGCCAAGGCCAGAAACCGAATCTTTGGCTGGCATTGTAGTTGATGACCACGTTAGCACCTACTTGATGCGCTCGCTCTGCAAAGCGCGGATACAGCTCTACTACGCTGCCATAAGTACCTTTGGCAACTTTAATGCGCTTTTTAATCTGAAATTGGCTGGAATCAGGTGTACCTTTGATTGCACAAATATGAAGAGCAGGTTGTTCGGTAGTCTCTGGTTTCGCCATAGCTAGACTAGATAAGCCGAGTAAGCAGGCCGTCAGTGTGAATGTTTTTAGCATGAGTTGCCCCTTGTTGTAATAAAGTTTTTTAGATTTTTTTGTAATGTGTAATTCTAAAAAAAGGTCGCCGAAGCGACCTTTTTTTTAATTTAGATTAAGCAGATTTTTTAACTGCTTCTAAAAGTTCATTTTGACGTGCTGTTAAAGCAGCGGGTAAACGCTCACCCAGTTTACTGAATAATTCAGTATGGCTTTCAAGCTCTTTGATCCATTGATCTTTGTCTTGCGCTGTTACGGTGTTGAATTGCTCTTTAGAGAAATCAATACCTTCCCAGTTTAATTGTTCGTAAGTTGGAACTAAACCGATTGGTGTTTCAGTCGCTTCAGCACGACCTTCACAACGATCAATCATCCACTCAAGAACACGCATGTTCTGACCGAAACCAGGCCATACAAAGTTGCCTTCAGCATCGCGACGGAACCAGTTTACGTTAAAGATTTTAGGAAGTTTATTGCCTGCAACTTCAGCTTTAGCTGCAACTTGTTCGCCTAATTCTAACCAATGAGAGAAGTAGTCAGCCATGTTGTAGCCAGCAAATGGAAGCATCGCAAACGGATCGCGACGAACAACACCTTGTTGACCAACAGCAGCAGCAGTGGTTTCAGAACCCATGGTTGCAGCTTTATATACGCCATCAACCCAGTCAAACGCTTCAGAAACTAAAGGCACTGTGTCTGCACGACGACCACCGAAGATGAATGCCGAAATTGGAACACCCGCTGGATTTTCCCAGTCAGCGTCAATTGAAGGGCATTGACCCGCAGCAACAGTAAAGCGTGCATTTGGATGTGCTGCTTTTTCTGCGCCAGTGTGCGGCTGACCTTTCCAGTTGGTGAGGTTAGCAGGTGCTTCTTTGGTTAGACCTTCCCACCAAACTTCACCGTTGTCTGTTACTGCAACGTTGGTATAGATCACGTCTTTATGAAGAGTAGCCATACAGTTTGGATTGGTTTTGGTGTTTGTACCCGGTGCAACGCCGAAGAAACCAGCTTCAGGATTGATTGCATATAAGCGACCGTCTTCACCTGGTTTGATCCAAGCAATATCGTCACCTACAGTTTCAATTTTCCAGCCTTCATAACCCGCTGGTGGAATGAGCATTGCAAAGTTGGTTTTACCACAAGCAGAAGGGAATGCCGCTGCGATGTAATGTTTTTCGCCTTGTGGATTAGTCACACCAAGGATCAACATATGTTCAGCTAACCAGCCTTGTTGACGACCCATAGCCGATGCAATACGTAGAGCTAAGCATTTTTTACCCAGTAATGCATTACCGCCGTAACCAGAACCGTAAGACCAAATTTCACGTGTTTCTGGGTAATGAACGATGTATTTTTCAGGGTTGCAAGGCCATGCAACGTCTTTTTGATCCGCTTCAAGCGGTGCGCCTACAGTGTGTACGCAAGGAACATATTCACCATCAGTACCAAGAACGTCATAAACAGCTTTACCCATGCGAGCCATTTTAGACATGCTGACTGCTACATAAGGAGAATCAGTGAGTTCGATACCGATGTGCGCAATATGAGAACCTAAAGGACCCATAGAGAAAGGAACAACGTACAAAGTACGACCTTTCATCGAACCATCAAACAAACCGTTTAAACGGGCACGCATTTCAGCAGGCTCTTCCCAGTTGTTTGTCGCGCCAGCATCTTCTTGTTTTTCTGAACAAATGTAAGTACGGCCTTCAACACGAGCAACGTCAGAAGGATCAGAATTAGCAAGATAAGAACCAGGATGAGTTTCTTGGTTAAGCGCTTGCATAGTGCCGTTAGCGATCATCAAGTTAATATAACGTTGATATTCTTCTTCGCTGCCGTCACACCATTCAATTTTCGCTGGTTTCGTTAATTTTGCAATTTCTTCAACCCATGCAATAAGCTTAGGGTGACGAACGAATTCTGGTGCGTTCACTTGGGTCATGGTGAGGCCTATCTCGAATGTGTACAATTTAACTGTACAAAGTACAATCTGAGTAATGGAATACATCACTCAGATAAAATATGAAAAAAAAGTGGCTGTATTAAAGCATAAAATCATAAAAAAAATAAGACCAAAGACGTGCTGGATTTCTATTGGTGGTTTAGCTTGATTTGTTATAAAAACCATAAAATACAATTGTTTATTAGGTTTTTTTAATTCAAATCTCTTTATTTAATGTATTTATGAGTGTTATTTATTTTAATTATGTTTTTAATAATCAGCCACTTATGTGTTACTTCTTTATGAGAATTGTTATTGATTAAATAAATGGTGCTAATTCAATATTTACATAAAGGGGCTTTAAATAATAGCTCAACTGGTTGAAATTAGAACAAAAGCTTTAATTGTGTATAAAAATGTTTAAACAGCACAAACCATTATCCATTATCTATAATGCAAAGTCAGGATTTCACGCTTCAAACCAAGCTGAGTTTTATGAGCAAATCATCAATCGACTATCTAAGCATGGTTTTGAAATTCAGTCTTTTGAAATCAGTTCACAGAACAGTTTTGATCTCTTGATGCAAAAGGTATTGGCACGGCATCGGGATTGCGAACATAAAGGGGTGATTGTTGCGGCAGGGGGAGATGGCACTTTAAATGCCGTCGCTGCAAGCTTAATGGGTTTGGATATTCCGATGGGGATATTACCCTTAGGTACTTTTAATTATGTTGCTCGGGTGCTGAATATTCCACTGGATTTACTTGAAGCTGCAGACGTTATTGCCATAGGAACCACCAGAAATATTCACGTGGCACAGATCAATAATCACATTTACCTAAACAATGCCAGCTTGGGCTTGTATCCGTTATTTATTCAGAAGCGCGAACTTTACAATCAGCGTTTTGGTCGATTTCCTTTGCATGCTTATACCTCAAGTCTGGATGTGTTAATTCGTGATCGCAAGGAATTGAAGCTTGAGGTTGAAGTGGATGGTAAAAAGTATCCAGTGAAAACACCGCTGATTTTTTTTGGCAATAATCAACTTCAATTGGCGGAAATGAATTTGAAGATTGCCAAATGCGCAGAACTTGGACAGGTTGCAGGAGTGGTGGTCGCGAAAAGTGATAAGCTGACCTTATTTAAAATGGTGTGGCAATTGATTCAAGGGAATTTGGAAAAAGCCCCAGATGTCTACAGTTTTGCCGCAGATGAAGTCAAGGTTCATTCGAAGCGCAACAAGTTGACCGTTGCCATCGATGGAGAGATTGTAGAAATGCAGCCACCATTAAAAATTACTGTGCGGAAAAATGCGTTAAAAGTCATGGTGCCTTATGATTCTGCACCTGTCTGATTTACATTTTGGCACTGAGAAATCTGCCTGTATGGCTGCGATTAGGCTGTTTTGTCTAGAGCATAAAATTGAAGCTGTGGTGGTGAGTGGTGATTTAACCCAACGTGCGCGTTATACGCAGTTTTATGATTGTAAACAGTTTTTGGACAGTTTAAATCTACCTTATTTGGTCGTGCCAGGGAATCATGATATTCCACTGTATCACTTATGGAATCGGGTCTTCAGCCCATTTACCCGTTATCAGTTATTTTTTGGCAATATGGAAACCACACTGGAAACAGATCACTTTTTCATTGTGGGTGTGAACAGTATTCGGCGACGTTATCATACCAAAGGGCATATTTCACTGGAGCAAATTCAGCAGATTGATCAGTCTTTGCAGCAGGCACCGCCAAATAAAATTAAATTAATTGTGGCGCATCAGCCTTTTTATACCCCTCCAAATGCTGAACATGGCGTGAAAGATTGTCCAATATTGGGGCGAATGGCGCTGGAAGTGTGGAGTAAAAGTGGTCTAAATGGCTTATTACATGGTCATTTACATCATACTGCTGTCTATGATCTCAATGAGCTTTATCAGTTAAATATGAGTCATGCTGTTTTGGAAATTCATGCAGGAACAGCAACCTCCTATCGCTTACATGGCGGTTTGCCAAACAGTTTTAATGTAATTCATTCTAATTGTGCTATTGCACATTATTATTTTGATAATGCCTTAGGTGATTTTGTTCTGCATAAAAGAAATGCGGATTAAGTCCAGAAATAGCGAGAATTGAATAAAAAAAAGACAAAATCATAAATATTTTTTCATTTTACCCTTGAAGCGTTTTTTTCCATCCCCACAAAAGTGTCATCGAAATTATTTTCTGATAATGACCCACGGAATAATTAAGTCATTATCAATTCACTGTATAAAGACCTGTTCTTACAATCAGGTAGATGGAGTTTCAAATGAGCAACATTCGTCCTTTACATGATAACGTTGTTATTCGCCGTGTTGAAAAGGAAACCAAAACAGCGGGTGGTCTAATCTTAAGCACTTCAGCAGCTGAACAGCCTGCTCAAGGTGAAATCATTGCTGTAGGTAACGGTAAAATTACAGACAATGGCGTGCGTGCTTTAGATGTTAAAGTAGGCGATAACGTATTGTTTGGCGCATATGCTGGAACAAAAGTAAAAGTTGATGGTGAAGAACTTCTTGTAATGAAAGAGTCTGATATTTTAGCCGTTTTAGAAGGCTAATACAGACCTGTTTTATTGAATCAGATTCTTGAAAAAATTAAAAATATTTGGAGTAAGTCATGTCAGCTAAAGACGTAAAATTTGGTGATTCAGCGCGCAGCAAAATGATTGCGGGCGTAAACGTACTTGCAGATGCGGTAAAAGTGACTTTAGGTCCTAAAGGTCGTAACGTTGTTATTGATCGTTCTTTTGGTGCACCGCACATCACTAAAGATGGTGTAACTGTTGCTAAAGAAATTGTTTTAAAAGATAAATTTGAAAACATGGGCGCTCAACTGGTTCGTGAAGTATCTTCAAAAACCAATGACATTGCAGGTGACGGTACAACGACTGCAACTGTATTGGCGCAAGCGATTTTAAATGAAGGCATCAAGTCAGTAACTGCGGGTATGAACCCAATGGACTTGAAACGTGGTATTGACCTTGCTGTTCGTGCAGTGGTGGAAAATATTAAAGCAACCGCTAAACCAGCTTCAGATACGAAAGCCATTGAACAAGTCGGTTCAATCTCTGCAAACTCTGACACCACTGTGGGTAAACTCATTGCACAAGCAATGGAACGCGTGGGTAAAGAAGGCGTGATCACGGTTGAAGAAGGTTCAGGCTTTGAAGATTCGCTTGACGTTGTTGAAGGTATGCAGTTTGACCGTGGTTATATCAGCCCGTATTTTGCAAACAAACAAGAAACGTTAACTGCTGAACTTGAAAATCCGTTCATTTTGCTTGTTGATAAAAAAATCGGCAACATCCGTGAATTGATTGCTGTGTTAGAAGCTGTTGCGAAAACGGGTAAACCACTGCTTATTATTGCTGAAGATGTTGAAGGCGAAGCGTTAGCAACACTTGTTGTTAATAACATGCGTGGCATTATTAAAGTATGTGCGGTTAAAGCTCCTGGTTTTGGTGACCGTCGTAAAGCAATGCTGCAAGATATTGCGATCTTAACTGGCGCAACTGTGATTTCTGAAGAAGTCGGCATGTCTTTAGAAACTGCATCATTACAAGATTTAGGTACAGCGCATAAAGTAACTGTTTCTAAAGAAAATACAGTACTTGTTGATGGTGCAGGTAATGCAGCTCAAATTTCTGAACGTGTTACTCAAATCCGTGCGCAAATTGAAGAATCAACGTCAGAATATGACAAAGAAAAACTTCAAGAACGTGTGGCTAAATTAGCAGGCGGTGTTGCAGTTATCAAAATTGGTGCAGCAACAGAAGTTGAAATGAAAGAGAAGAAAGACCGTGTAGATGATGCTCTTCATGCAACTCGCGCTGCGGTTGAAGAAGGTGTAGTTGCGGGTGGTGGTGTTGCGTTGGTACGTGCTGCTTCTGCACTTGATGGTTTAGTTGGCGTGAATGATGACCAAAATGTTGGTATCAACATTTTACGTCGTGCAATCGAAGCGCCTTTACGTCAAATTGTTGCCAATGCGGGTGATGAACCATCTGTAGTCATCAATGCTGTTAAAAATGGTGAAGGTAACTTCGGTTATAACGCTGCAACGGGTGAATATGGCGATATGCTTGAAATGGGTATTCTTGACCCAGCGAAAGTAACGCGTTCTGCACTTGAGCATGCTGCATCTGTTGCTGCTTTAATGTTAACAACTGAATGCATGATCACTGATATTCCAGAAGACAAAGCTGCTATGCCAGATATGGGCGGCATGGGTGGTATGGGCGGTATGATGTAATCTGCCTTTGAGTAATACATGTTGTTGTAATTTTTTATAAATATTACTTTTATATCAAGATTACGCACAGTATGACTCACATTTGTTTTTGTTGTAAAAAAGGTCGCTTAAATGCGACCTTTTTTATGTTTGGATTTCATGTTATTTCCAACTAATTTAAGGCTTGGGTGAGTCTACGTTAATTAATATACTTGGTTCATTTATGCTTTTAGAAGATCTATTTACACAGGTAGGCTTCTATTACGACTATATATATCTGTGCCTAGAAATAATCTTTAAGCCTATGCCAATGCAGAGGAAGTCTTAACAAAAGCAAGTAAAAGTGCACATAGCGGGTGCTAAACTAGAAACGAAAGTGATAAAAAATCTAGCGCTTGGAGAAGCTCTATTTTTGTTGTGATACAACTTAAGGTCGGTCTAATGGTGATGAAATCTTATGATCGTAAAGGTTTGCAAAATACGGTTAGGGGAGTATAACAACAGATATCCTTTGTTCGACAGAACTTATGGTCTGAGTGATAAATTTTAATTTTATACAGAATAAACAAATACTTAAATAATGAGGAATCTTAAAATGGCTAATTCTAAAAAACAATCTAAAACGATGAAAATTGATATTGGCATCTCTCATAATGATCGTGCCAAAATTGTTGAAGGTTTATCCAAACTACTTGCTGATAGCTATACCTTATATTTGATGACCCATAACTTTCACTGGAATGTTACAGGGCCACAATTCAATAGCTTACATAACATGTTCATGAACCAATATACTGAGCAATGGAACGCATTGGATATTATTGCTGAGCGAATTCGTGCTTTAGGTTTTCCGGCTCCTGGGACATATAAACAATTTGTAAAATTAACCGCAATTAAAGAAGTTGAAGGCGTTCCAAAAGCACAGGAAATGGTCAGCTTATTGGTCAATGCTCATGAAACTGTTGCGCGCACTGCTCGAGCTATTTTCCCGATTGTCGATGAAGTAAATGACCAGCCAACAGCAGATATCATCACACAAAGACTTGAAGTACATGAAAAAACAGCGTGGATGTTAAGAAGTCTTTTAGAAGAGTAAAAATAGACCTATCTCTATTGAATATGTGGGTTTTATTTATAAAAGTAATCTAAGCTCAATGGGTTACTGTTAACTTAAAAAATCTGTCTTATTTCTCGTTGAGTGAGTGAGACAGATTTTGAATGCGCTCTAAAACATATAATTTTACAGAGGCATGGTACTTTTGATTGAGGTACTAGGCTTTTAATTTGAACTGGAGAAGCTCATTGCGCGCTGCTCGCTATAAATCTGTGGTTATGATTATACTGCTTATGCTCACAGCTGGTTTTGCAGTATTTCACTGGTGGCAGGGGCCGCTGTTGTCGAGCTATACCGTTGCATCGATGCCACTGGTGCAAACGGTAGTCGCAACTGGGAGAGTAGTGACGGTGTCACGTACCCAAATTGGCAGTGAAATTACTGGAGTGGTACTTGAGCGGCTTGTGCAAGAAGGCGATCGGGTTTCACGCGGTGATTTGCTATTGGTATTGAAATCGGATGAGATGACTGCTCAGGTGCGGCAGGCCGAGGCGGCATTGACCGAGTTGGCGACCAGCAGGCGTCCACAAGCTGAAGTGGATTTGGCGAATGCGAAAGTACAGTTTGAACAGGCTCGTCGTGAAGCGCAGCGTAGACGCAATTTGACTGAACCTGAAATGTTGTCGGCCGAGGCAAGGGAACAGGCGGAGAAAGCGGAGAAAGTTGCCCGCAATAACGTTGAGTCGGCTCGCTTAAGCGTGGCAGCACTGGCACCTGGTAAAGTTGAGGAGGTTTTGCTCCGTGAGCGTCTTGCTGCACTACAGGCACAGCTTGCCAAAACAAAAGTACGTGCCGAAGTGGCAGGTACAGTGCTGACACGTAATGTAGAGCCAGGCGATCTGGTACAGCCGGGGCGAACTCTGCTCACGATTGCGCTTGATGGCAGCACGGAAATTCGTGTGCCATTTGACGAGCGAAATTTACCACGGCTTGCTTTGCAGCAAAATGCGGCAGTCATTGCCGATGCCTATCCAGATAAACCTTTTCCTGCCCGTATCAATTTTATAGCACCCAGTATTGATCCACAGCGTGGTACGGTGGAGGTTCGGTTAGCGGTTAATCCAGTGCCTGAGTTTTTGCGTCAGGATATGACCGTATCGGTGAATATCGAAACGGGTAAGCGAGAGCAAGCGTTGGTCATTCCAAATGATGCTTTAAGTCGTGTGCAAGGAAATAAGGCGCTGGTGCTGTTGCTGTGGGATGGAAAAATACAGCGTCAACAGGTCAATCTAGGTTTACGTGGTTTGGCGATGTCTGAAGTGATTTCGGGTTTAAGTGCGGGTGATCATGTACTGGCTGATGCTGAATCTTCACTAGCGGATGGTACGCGGGTACGCTTAAAGCTGCAAAAAACACCGTTTGCCAATCATGCCAATAAAGCAAACAGCAAAAATGAATTGCCGGTGAAATTCGATTGAAAAATTTTTTCGGGCGACTTTGGATCGAGTGGACTATTGCGATCAGTTTTTTGCGCGAGGGGCGTGCGCAGTCCATCATGATTACTGTGGGTGTTGCAGTGGGTGTAGCTGTGATTGTGTTTGTTACGGCTTTAATGCAAGGTTTACAGTCCAATATTATTCAGCGTACCTTAGGCACTCAGGCCCATATTCGTTTGCTGTCACCAGATGATGTGAACCAAATAGTACCACCAGCAGTGGGTACTTTACAGTTGTTGCAGGAAGATAAACGACCACAACGCTTGCGCTCTATCAACAATTGGCAGCAAATTACAGCAACTCTAGATCAGTTGCCATTACTGACAGCTGTGTCGCCAGTCGTGTCAGGACCTGCTTTTGCCCAGCGTGGTGATGCCTTGGAGTCGGTGGCATTGGTAGGTATAGATATTGAGCGTTATCAGAAAATCATCCCCCTTAAGCAGTATCTGATCAGTGGTCAGCTACGTGTGGGAGCCGATGATGTACTGATTGGCAGCCAATTGGCTGAAGATCTGGGGGTGCAGGTGGGCAATAAGCTGCGACTGGATACTGGTCAGCAGAACAGTGCGGTGGTAAATATTGCCGGTATATTTGAACTGGGGGTACGTGAGCTGGATGCTCGCTATGTCTATTTGGACTTGAAGCAAGCACAATCTTTACTCAGTCTCCCTGGTGGGGTCACGGTTATCGACTTAACCGTCGCAGATATTTTTCAGGCAGAAAATGTGGCTGCGCAGGTCGGACGTCTGACATCGCTGCAAGCTGAAAGCTGGATTAAAACCAATGCGCAATTAATGAATGCGATTTCAGCGCAGAGTCTATCGACCAGTATGATTATTGTTTTTGTGGCTATTTCGGTAGCCTTTGGCATTGCCAGTGTGTTGTCGGTCAGTGTCGTACAGCGCACCCGAGAAATTGGTATTTTGCGTGCGACAGGTGCGACCCGACAGCAAATTTTACGAATTTTTCTATTTCAGGGTGCGATGTTTGGCTTACTTGGCTCAGTTTTGGGCAGTGTGGCCAGTTACGCGTTAGTGTGGGTATTTAATAATTTTGGCCCAGGTTTGTTTTATATTCCCGTGTCTATAGATCTGATTATGCTGGCATTATTATTGGCAATACTTACTGGTGTGTTGGCTGCTGCTGTACCAGCACGCCGTGCAGCAGCACTGGATCCAGTGGAGGCGATTCGTCATGTCTGATCAGTCCGATGAAGTGTTACGTCTAGAGGCGCTACGCAAGTCTTACAATATTGCTCAACCCAATGAGGTTGAGGTGTTGCATGGCATTGATCTGTGTATTGAACGCCACGACTTTGCTGCACTGATTGGTCCGTCTGGCTCTGGTAAAAGTACCTTGTTGAATATTCTTGGCTTACTGGATAAACCCAGTAGTGGCGAGCTTTATCTGTTGGGGCAGGCGACAAGTGGCATGGATGATGCAGGACGCACTGCACTGCGCGGCAACAGTATCGGGTTTGTCTTTCAGTTTCATCATCTTATACAGGCCTTTACGGCTTTGGATAATGTGCTGATGCCATTGATGCTGACACGAGGTAAACCTGATAAACTTGCGATACAACAAGCACATGAATTGCTTGCCGCAGTTGGTCTGGAAAAATTTGCCAACCGTAAACCGAATGAACTCTCGGGTGGTCAGCAACAGCGAGTCGCGATTGCCAGAGCGCTTATCACTGAACCAGCATTGCTTCTAGCCGATGAACCTACAGGTAATCTGGACACTCAGACAGCTGCTGAGGTTTTTGAGTTATTTCGTAAAGTGAATCGTGAGCGAGACTGTGCAGTACTGCTGGTCACACATGATCCACGTCTGTCAGCAAACTGTGATCGAACCATTAATTTGGTTGATGGGCGTATTGAAAGTGATTCGAAAAATAATTAACGCAGATTTATCCATTTAACCGTCAGCTTATTTAGGGCAATCAAGAATGAGCACTTTATTGTCATTTATATAATGGTTTATTTTTAAACTAAACTATATAGCCAAGCATAATTTAAGTGCTATAAAGCATTTCCAGTGCATTCCAAAGCGCAATATCTTGAGATAACAGGCATCTGATTTTTGTTTGTCCAACCAATTTTTACGCATAATGGGGGTGTTGAAAATTTCCAGTAGCCTTTTTAATAAATTGGAATGATCTTATCGTCATTTAAAACTTATTATTTTCTATAGAACACACCGCTACAAGTTAGATGAGGTATCTAACTTGTAGCGAGTAGTATAAGAGTACATATAAAATAATTTAAAACTTAAACTGTGCGGAAACAGAAGCATTTAAAACTTCGCCCGGTTGAACCCATAATTCACTATAACTAGAAACATAGTACTTTTCGTCAAATAAATTGTTTAGATTTAGTTGATAACGTAACTGCTCAGAGGGTGAGTAGTAAGCATTTAAATTGGTTAAGGTATAACTTGGTAGATTGAAGCCATTATCTAAGTTATGTCCACTACGTTCCCCAACATGAATGATATTTGCTCCAATTCCAGCACGTTGAGTACCGTGGAGTAACCATTCGTATTGGCTACTTAAAGAAGCTTGATGTTTGGGAATATTGCTTAAACGAGCGCCTTTTGCCAAATCTTGGTCTTTTTCAATTTTAGCATCAGTCAAACTATAGGTTGCTGCTATGGTCCACTGGTCTGTGAGTTGACTGTTTAAATCAAGTTCGATGCCTTGACTGCTTACTTCCCCAGCAGTAGTCTGAAAGTTAGAGTCAATTGGATCAGTGGTTAGCACATTTTGTTTTTTCATTTTAAATAGTGCCATACTGATTAAACTTGATTCATTTAAGCGATATTTTCCACCTAATTCATAACTTTGCCCTTGTTCTGGAGCGAAAGTCTCACCCAAACGATTCATACCGCTATTCATGGCAAAAGAATGTCCATAGTTGCTATAAATAGATGCTTGATCTGAAATTTTAAAATTAATACCTACCCGTGGGCTATTGCGTTGTAGGCTCTGTTGATCTTGTTTTGCATTTAAATGATTTTCAAAATTTTGTTGGATATAGTCGTAGCGATTACCAATTAAAATACTCCACTGATCATTAAAGAATATTTGATCTTGCAAATTAATTGCAGCATAGCGTTGTCGTTCTTGCGTGTTGGTAAACGCTGCCAGCTCAGGAGCATACACACCATATATAGGTCGATAAATATCGATGGTATTTAAATAGCCCGTACTATGGTTACGGCGTAATTGATATTGCTTAAAATCGAGTTGTCCTAATTCGGTTGCAACCAGTAATTCGTGACGTGCCCACGTCTGATCAACTGTGCCAAGTAACTCATTTTGCCATAGAAGATCTTCACTTTGATAATCACGATAACGGCGCTGACGCTCTAGAGTTTGTCCATCTGCCTGAATACGACGTGGCTCAGTTGAATAACCGACCATTTCAGCATCTTTATAGCTGATAGCCGTTTTAAAGCGCCATGCATCATTTAAAGCATGATTTAAACGTAGCTGGAAAAAATGATCCTTTACGCGCATGTCTCCATCACTGGGTTCGCCAGTAAAGGTCTTAGGATCCATCACAAATTGTTGATGAAGGGTGCTAACCCCGCGATCAAATGTACCCATGTGCTGGGTCAATTCACTGTCGAAATCCAGTTGTGTTTGATCTGAAATTTTCCAAGAAAGTTGAGGTGAAAAGAACCAGCGTTCACTAGATACATGATCTCGAAAGCTCTGATTATTTTCATGTGCCATTGCGAAACGATAAGCAATTTCATCATTTAAAGGTGCTGTGTGCTCGGCACTAAAACGATATTGTTCGAAGCTATTGGCACTTAAGTTCACTTCATTTTCAGATTGCCAAAGCGGTTTTTTACTATTGATATTAAGCAATCCACCTGTTTCACCACGGCCATATAATGCTGCGGCAGGTCCTTTTAAAAAATCGAGAGATTGAATATTGACCATATCTTTGGGTGCACTAATACCACGATTGACACTTAAGCCATTACGAATGATTGCCGCACCTAAATTTGGATCGCTACTAAAGCCACGGAAAGAGTAATTATCCCAAAACCCACCGCCATAGTTGTTTTGATGAAAAACACCACTGACGAATGTGAGCGCATCGTCAATGCGTTGAGCATTTTGTTGCTTTAACGTTTCTGAATCAATAAAAGCACGATTGAAGGGAACATCTAATACATCATGTGAAAATTTGGTCGCGGCAGTATTTTTTTGCAAATCATGCTCCGATGAAGCCTCAGCATGAACCTTAATGGTTTCTAACACCGTCATATCATCGCCCCAAGCAAAACAGGAAATAAATGAGAAGCCCAAAACAGGTAAAAAAGTGGTCTTGTATTTCATTATTGAGCAAAGTCCAAAGATAAATGAATATTTTTGTTATGATATAACATATCGTTATTTTCAGCCATTCATGTTTCTGCCTTTAGCGCATAAATTGCTGTGATTACAGTTAATTGAGGCATGAGAAGGCTTGGTGTTATTTGCAGAAATATCGGTATAGTTATTTTAGACAATGACTCTCACCAAAATAATCATCTAAGTCAGATAGGTTATTCGACCTGAAAAAACCCCATATAGTGCGGGGATTTTTTTATTCTGAGATTAAACTTGAAATTATTTAATTTTAATAAATGTGGGTGGGGAGGCTTTAGGATAAACAAAGGAGACAAGCTCATAATGGGTTTTATTGGGAGCAATGAGGCTGTTTTCTATTGTTGAAATGTGCTCATTATTTTTTTCATCGACTAAAACAATATCGCTATCGCGTAACTTAAGTACACGATCTGAGTGATTATTAATTTCAAAAAGATACGTTAGTTTTGTATTTTCAACGCTGTTTAGATTTATTTTTTCTATTTTAAATAAATCTGCCTGTATGCTGACATGTTTAAGTGCATTATTGACTTCAATATGCTGTACTTTGGGAATTTGATATTTTTCAAAATTTTCAAATTGCTTTTTATTTTGATCAAGCAGTTCAATGAACTGATCATGCAAAGTAATATAATGAATTTTGTGGCTTTTATCTTCGACTAATTGCACCAAATTAGTATTTTGAGTATTGAAATGAAGTGTTCCTGACGATTCTTTTTGCTGCTGCTTTTGCTTAAAGAATTGAACTTCTTTTAAGGTATAGGTTTTATTTTGATTCAGTTGTAATGAAATCAGTTTTTTTTCACAAGAATGACAAGGAACGAACGCTTTATAATGTCCAAGCCAATCTGGAGCTTGAGTCTGCATCGCTTTTAAGGAGTGTTGATGTGGATCAGTCTCTTGTTTAATTGAGGACGTGCTTGATGATTTCTCACAACTACTTAAAACGAGTAGTGGGAAAAAACCGAGCAGCATCATCGTTTTTTTCATAATGAGCATCAAATTATAAAAAAGGTTTTTTTAAACATAATCACAACTGAACGATCTATCTAGTCTAGATGAGAAAAATAAGTCATTTATTTGTAGCAAATCATGATCAATGCATCAGAAAAGTAACCGAAAAAAGCCATCCTTCAGGCTTTTTCGGCTCAAAATAGAGGAATTAATTCAACTTTTTCTGTAGTTTATAATTAAGCTTAGAGTCAATCGCTTTACCTGTATCCATCTCACGTGCTTCAACAAAGTTTTCACCGACAAAGAATTTACGATTTTCTCCAGCTTTATCTAAACTAATCACAGATGGATTGTCCTGATCAAAGCTAAATGTTCCTTTCACTTTAAATTCATTGCCTTTTCCTTTACCCAGATATTCTTCTGTAAGCTCATAGGTTTTATCTGCTTTTAATTCAAGTTCTGTTTCAATTCCTTCGCAGTCTGCACAAGGGAAAATTCCTGTATATTCGCCCGCCCAATCGAGTGAGGTTTCGGCTGTGTCACCTATTGGCATTGCAGGTTGGCTTGCTGTAGTTTCAATCGTTTGCGCTGCTGTATTTTCAGGTGCTTTATTGGTTTGATGAGTATCGGTATTTGGTTTCGTGCACGCGCTTAAAGCCAATGTAGTTAGAGAGAGGATAAATATTATTTTTTTCACGAGGTGATTCCTAAGATGTTTCAATGCAACGGCTAAAACTACTGAAAAAATGAAGTTTATTAAATATAGATATTGTTATGCTTTGTTATTCTGTACATAAGTTTTGCTCGATTCCGCTTTTATTGTTCTTAAAATATGGCCATGATTTTCGTTAAGAAGATAAATTTTGAAAAATAATGAAGCAATTAATTTATACATTTATATATTAATTGATGGTTTATTGATCATATTGTGCTTTCATATTTCAGCCGCATTGTTAGAATCTGCACACTTTCTTAAGTGTGGTGTTTTTAGGTGTTCGAAAAATTAGCTGAACAAAGTTTAGAAATGATGGGATGGGAACTGGATAATCATTGGCCACTTGATTTAGATCAATGTGTCATGATTGCTGCACCACACACCAGTAATTGGGATGCCTTATACGCACGTTTAGCACTTAAAGCTTTAGGTGTTAATGTTCGTTTAACCATTAAAGACAGTTACATGAAACTGCCATTTGGTCCATTTGTCAGAGCGATGGGTGGAATAGGCATAGACCGAACACCAAAAAATGCAGGTGAACCTCGTCTTAGTATGGTTCAGGTCATGACAGACTTATTTAAACAGCATCCAAAGTTGGTCATGTTGGTGACACCCGAAGCGACGCGTGCCAAACAAGAACAATGGAAAACAGGATTTTATCATGTTGCCATCAGTGCGGGTGTGCCGATTGCTTTGGCTTATATGGATTATGCCAAGAAAAAAACGGGCGTAGGAAAAATTGTATATCCGACAGGGGATTATGAGAAAGATATGGCTGAAATTATGGGTTTCTATGCTCAAATTAATCCTAAATTTCCAGAAAAATTTAGCGTAGATACGCGCTATTACCCTGAATCATAATGTTTAAAAAGACAGGGTGTGATCCCTGTCTGACTTTAAAGTAAGGCTAAGATTGATCCAGTATAAAGTTCTTAGCTTAATGTTTGATAATTTTAATAAAAAACAGAATTTCATCTCATTCATCAATTTATTTTAATTTATTGTTTATTCAGCAAATGTCGGTTCAATCCCCCCTAAATTTTGGCAAGCTGCTTTGTAAATGACATATTGCTGCTCAATGACTTCAGTTAAGGGCATATCAAATAATTGTTCACCATCTTTATAGCTTTGTACATACAAGGTGGCTTTTTGATGGCTAGAGGCTAAAGATTGTTCGTGATAAGTGGTGATAGAATTATGTGTCATTTGTGCACTTTCAATTTTATTACATTGAAAATGTGAGAGCATTTTTTCAGCAAGTTTGACTTCACGTGATGTACCCAAGGAGCAGGCAGTGAGAAGAATAACCCCTGCTAATAAAATCAAGGTTTTCATTTTTAAAACGACTGGTGAAGGGGAGCCGATATTGTATAAAGTTTTCTTTATTATAAATGCTCGATTGCATATTGATTGGCTGTTTTTTGATTAAATGAAATTTGGATTAATTACGAAACTTATTATAAAAGAATAAACCTCACAATAAGTCTGAAAGTCAGAGCAGATTACTGAACATTAAGAAACAGCCAGATGAAAATAAAAGGCTTAAAACAATATGTTTAAATTGTTTTTCTGAAATTCTATAGAATAATTTTGCCCCTAAAATGGCAGGGAAACTGACAAAAATAAGCAAGATCAGCATATAAGGTAGCAGTTGTATATCCAGCGTCCCTTGGACTAAATAGGCGAGTAAGGTAAAGAGCTGAATGCCGAAGTTAAAATGGCGTAAAATATAGCGTTGTTCTTGTTTGGATACGTTTTTGAGCATGACCCAAGCGGAAGGCAGTGCACCACAAAATCCGCCTAACCCACCCAGTATTCCACCGATAAAGCCAACCCAACTGTCTGCAAATTTTCCTGCTTGTTGCAGGCGTGGAAATTGTGGGTTGCACAACATCATCGGGCACCACACAATTAAAAATAAGCCTAAAATTAATTTAAAGGTATCGGCTTGAATAATGTGGAGTAAGTAACTGCCTAAAGGAACGCCAATCATACCCGCGATTAAGTAAGGTAAAACCAGTGATTTATTCAGATGAACTTGTTTCGGTTCATTGGATAAAGAAATAATATGGCTCCATACCGACGCAAACACCACTAAAGAAGCGGCAATCTGAGGAGAGAGCACCCATACCCAAAAAGACATGGCAATTAAGGCAAAGGCAAAACCTGTAAGTCCTTGTACAAAACCAGCGACGATTGCACCAAGAATAAATAACAGCCAAGTCATAGTAATGCGTACAAGAGGAAAGTGAGCAGTATTCTAAAGATGAGTGAAAAAGCCAAGTCTATATTTAGCTGTATTTCTGCAAATTAAAGTCAAAATTTTAATAAAAAAGGATTCCATAGTGGCATCCTTTTTTATTGGGTTTAATTAAAATCTTGTTTTTGATATAGCGCAGAGCGCACTGTTCCAGCTTTGGTTTGTTTGATTTGTTGCCAAGATGATGGCAGTTTTAATTGGGTTAAGTCGCGATCTGCTTCAACATAAATGAAACCCTTATCTTTAATTAAAGGGTCTGCAAGTTGAGCCAGTTCTTGCCACAAATCCAAACTATAAGGTGGATCTAAAAAAACCAAATCAAATTGCTCTTTGAGTGTAGGTAAGGTTTGTTGCGCCGTTGCAATTTTTAATTTTGCACGTTGATTGGTGACTTTAAGCAACTGCAAGTTATCGGTTAAAAATGCAGCTTGATTACGATTCGGTTCAATCATAATGACGTGAGCTGCGCCACGTGACAATGCCTCAAAACTTAATGCACCCGAGCCAGCACAAAGATCTAAGACCTGAGTATTTTGAATATCCCACATTAACCAGTTGAACAATGTTTCACGTACACGGTCAGGTGTAGGACGTAAACCATCAACACTAGCAAAAGGAAGTTGGCGGCGTTTCCATTCACCGCCAATAATGCGCAGTTGATTTTTCATAGATCATTCACCCTGTACTTGTTGTGGACTGGTTAATGCTGGAGCTTGAGTTGTGGCTTGAGGTTGATTCGGATGAGTAGCACCCATCACAGGAGGCGTACCACTTGGTAATTCACCAGGTTTAATTCCTGCTGTCATTAAGCCACCACTAATTTGATGCGCTGCTGGACGGATTGGATTTTTCTCACGTTTAAGTAGCCAATAATCAAAAATAGGGCGAGCTAATTGTGCTGCCGAACCACCATGACGACCATTTTCCCAAACCACAGCAATGGCAATTTCAGGATTTTCAGCTGGAGCAAAACCGACAAATAAACCATGATCTAGTTGACGCTCGGTCAATAATGATTCGTTATATCTCTTCCCTTGGGCAATACTTTTAACCTGAGCTGTTCCTGTTTTACCTGCAATTTTATACATTGGAGTGCGGATACCACGACCAGTACCCGTGTCAATGACATCGACCATTGCATCTCGCATTTTAATCCAGTCTTCAGGTTGCCCATTAAACTGAATTTTCCCATTGGGTGCATTGATAGGGGTATAGGGTTTTGCACCATGACTTTCGCGCAGTACATGCGGGGTAATGTGCGAGCCTTGATTTGCTGTAATTGCTGTTGCCATTGCCAGTTGTAACGGGGTTGCTGTAAAAGCACCTTGACCAATACTCACTGAAATGGTTTCACCTTTTAGCCACTTACTTTTACGGGTTCGCATTTTCCATTCTGGATTCGGATATAAACCTGTACTTTCGCTGGGTAAATCAACCCCAGTTTTTTCACCAAAACCAAACTGGCGCATCCACGTATTCATTTTGTCGATACCCATACGGTAGGACAATACATAAAAATAAGTATCACAAGATACATTTTGGGCTTTATGCATGTTGACCACGCCATGGCCCGTTTTTTTGTGGTCACGGAAACGGTGGCTATCGCCAGGTAACGTAAAATAGCCTGGATCAGAAATAGCCGTGTTCCAATCGACATATCCATAATGGATCCCGCCTAAACCAAACATTGGTTTAATGGTTGAACCGGGAGGGTAGGCACCTTGAACAGCACGGTTATAAAGCGGTTGGTCTAGGTTGTCTCGTAATGCACTGTAATCGGTAGTACTAATGCCTGTGACAAATAAATTAGGATTAAAACTTGGACTAGAGACCAGTGCTAGAATTTCCCCCGTTTTCGGGTTCAGTGCCACAATTGCACCTCGTCGCCCCGCAAGCTGTTCTGTCGCGACCACTTGTAAGCCATAATCAATCGACAGATATAAGTCATTACCACGAACTGGATCTTTACGTCCTAAATTGCGCAGTACATTGCCGTGGGCATCTGCTTCGACAGATTCATTGCCCGGTACACCGTGTAAAAGTTCTTCGTAGGATTTTTCAGCGCCAATTTTGCCAATTAAGTTGGTGCCTGCATATAAATCTTTATCAATGGATTTTAATTCTTTGTCATTAATACGTCCCACATAACCAATCACATGAGCAAACAGGTCACCATGTGGGTAGTAGCGAGTCATTTGGGTTTCTATATTGACCCCAGGGAACTGGAATTTAACCTCACTAAATTTAGCGATATCCGTTTCAGTTAAATTGAGTTTAAGCGAAACACGTTCTGTTTTTTTTGAGGTTTTAATTCGACTGCTAAAACGGTCTATATCTTCTTGAGTTAAGCCCAAAATTGGAATTAAGCGTTGTACGGTGCCATCAATATCGTCAACATCTGCACGAGACATGGTTGCTGAAAATACAGGGTAGTTGTCAGCGAGCAAAATACCATTACGGTCATAAATGTAGCCACGCGCGGGTGCTAAAGGTTGCAAGCGAATTCGGTTTTGATCCGATGCAGTTGAAAACTCATCATAATGTGAGATTTGCAAATAAGCATAACGAACAATCAGTAATAACAGAAAGAATGCAACAATCCCGGCCGAGATAAAAATTCGATTGCGATAAATGCGCTTTTCTTGTTGAGCATTTTTTAAAGGAAAGTGCTGCTTCATACGTGATTGACTTACATACAGGAGAGTGGAAAAACCAGAGGCATATTCTAATGCATATCATCATTTTTTGATATTTGTTCAGCTAAACAGTTGGGCTTGTTTAGCTTAAACTTTGACTTTACAGACATTAAAATTGTAAAGTGCAGTATATAAGAGTTCTCATAATTCTGCTAAAGTCAAAATTGAAAAAGGACTGTATTAAAAATAAAATTAGGGACCACGATGAAAAAAATGACAAAAATGTATCCTTTATTGGCATTTTTTGCGCTAACCAATGTAGCGTATGCACAAGATAATCCATATTTACCAGAAGCTAAATTGACACCAGAAAGTGCAACAGCATGGAATTTAGGGGCAGGATTTACACAAGAAATGCTTCATATGAATGTAGAGTGGGTGAATCCTTATGGGATTGCTTATGCTAAAGCAGGTGTTTTCATCGATGATGATTATACTGCGGGTGGTCAAGTCGGATTTCGCTATCCTTATCACCTGACAGGTAAAGATAAGAATGGCTATTATATTGGTGTCTATGCGGGACATATTGAAAGTAAGGGCGTAGACAATGAATATAAAGCGCGATTGGGTGCAGGGGTTGATTTAGCCTATGTGTTATTGAGTTCTGAACGGATTAGTACTTTTAGTGTCGGTATTGGTGCGGGTGAAGAGCTTAAGGATAAATCGGGTTATGTGGTTGCTGAGACACAGCCAAGGCTACAATTTTCCTATACCCTAAGTATTGGTTTATAGTAAAAAAATTGATTTCATAACATTTATTACTTTGTGATTAAAAATTAAATATGGATTTTATGCATGCTTGAGTACGTCAACGAATTGTGGCAAACCTTCTTGAATCGTCCTGATTTTTGGGCAGTACTTAGCATTATCCCAGTCACGGCTTTTGTCACTTGGGCGCATGTGTGGATGGCGCTTAAAATGGTATTTTATCCGCTTACTTTTTGGGGATTCCATTTAGGTCCAGTACCTGTCGGTTGGCAGGGAATTGTGCCACGTAAAGCGGGCCGTATTTCAGGCATTATTACCGATAACACCTTATCGAAACTGGGTTCATTGCGTGAGTTTTTAGATGCAATGGATCCTGTAGATATGGCACGGATCATTGGTGAACAAGTCGGTTTGGAACTTGAACACTTAATTGATGAAATGATGCTTGAGCGTAATGCTGTCCTTTGGGAAAACTTACCTTATTCGATTAAACGTCGAATTTATGCTCAAGCGCATAAACAATTGCCAGGTATTTTAAGAGAACTTGTGACTGAGCTGACCATGAACGTCGAGTCACTTGTTGATATGCGTGAAATGGTGGTTCGCCAAATGGAAGGTGATCGTCGTTTAATGGTCAATATGTTTCTTAAAGTCGGTCAGAAAGAAATCAACTTTATTTGGCATATTAGTGCGCTCATTGGAATGTTCTTTGGTGTATTCCAAATGATTGTTTGGTTCGTTGTACCATGGCATTGGACTGTACCTTTTTGGGCATCTATTTGGGGCTTTTTGACCAACTGGATTGCAATCTGGATGGTGTTTAATCCACTCGAACCGCACTATGTACGTTATCCGCAATTCTTTGAATTAACTAAAGATCGTAAGTTTCCGTGGGTAAAACCAGTGATTCCACGTATTGGCACATACAATATTCAAGGCGCGTTTATGAAGCGTCAGGATGAAGTGTCCGATGTCTTTGCACGAGTCGTCACAGAAGACCTAATTACGTTAAAATCCATTATGACGGAAATGATGTATGGCGGGAAAAAAGATAAAACGCGCCGCCTTGTCAAACGCCATATTAACCAAATTATGGAAACACCGCTGGTCAGAACCTCTTTACAACTCTCTTTAGGGCCAAAAGAGTATGCAAAACTCAAGACAGACTTGATCGATCGCTCAATTGAAATTACGATGGTGCCTGTATGCGACCCTGCGTTTAATGCGAGCCGTGCACAGAAAATCTATCAAATGTTTAGAGAGCGTATTCTAGAGTTGACACCAAGAGAGTTTCAAAATTTATTACGGCCTGCTTTTCAGGAAGACGAATGGATTTTGATTGTTCTGGGTGGCGTAACTGGATTTATAGCAGGTACAATACATTTGTTTGTGGCTTTCTTATAATTAGATTAATTGGATGCTGGACTACATGGCGAATCAATAGATTTGGCATGAACAAAGCGTCATATACATTGTTAAATGAGGATGTTTTTTTATGCGCATTATATTACTCGGACCACCTGGAGCAGGTAAAGGCACACAAGCTCAGTTGATCTGTAAGCGCTACAATGTCCCACAAATTTCAACCGGTGATATGCTCCGTGCTGCAATTCGTGAAGGTACTGAATTAGGTCTTAAAGCTAAAAGCGTGATGGAGAGCGGTGGTCTTGTCTCTGACGAGCTAATCATTGGTCTTGTGAAAGAACGTATTGCTCAACCTGATTGTGTAAACGGTTGCATTTTTGATGGTTTCCCACGCACGATTCCTCAAGCAGAAGCTTTGGAAGGCGAAGGTATTAATATCGATCATGTGATTGAAATTGATGTTCCAGATGAAGAAATTGTACAACGTCTTTCAGGTCGTCGTCAGCACCCAGCTTCTGGTCGTGTTTATCATCTCGTTTACAATCCGCCTAAAGTGGAAGGTAAAGATGATGAAACTGGCGAAGATTTAGTGCAACGTCCAGATGATCAAGAAGAAACCATTCGTAAACGTCTTGGTTCATACCACACAGAAACTGAACAATTGGTCGGTTTTTACCAAGGTCGTGCAGCGTCTGGTGAAAATGCACCGACGTATGACAAACTCAATGGTCTTCGTCCAATTGATGAAGTTCAAGCAGATTTGTTTGCAATTTTAGATCAAGCAAAATAATTCATATGCCATAGTGCGGTGAATGTTTTGACATTAAAAGAGTCCTAAGTCATATTAGGGCTCTTTTAATTTGTGCAAAATTTTGAGGATGCTATCTTGCTGAAAATGGGTTTAATTGTATTGGTGATTGTATTTGGTCTTGTGGTATTGGCCTTAATGGTTCAGAGTTTTAAAGCTTTACGTCACGTGCAAAAGCAAGAAGCGGCAGAAAAGAAAAACAGCCAATCGGTGCGTCAACTCCATCCGAAGTTGCAACAAAAAAATAAAGATCAAAACTAAATTCAGTTTTGATCTTGCAGCATTTTTACTGGAATGTTTTTGGCTGCGCCAAATTCAAAGCGATCTGGCCACTGGCAGACATCAGACACCACACATTCATTGCACTTGGGCTTACGGGCAATACAACAATAACGACCGTGTAAAATCAGCCAATGGTGCGCATCTAGCATAAATTCTTTAGGAATCACTTTAAGCAGTCGTTGTTCAACTTCAAGCACATTTTTGCCTACCGCTAAACCCGTACGATTTCCTAAACGAAAAATATGGGTATCGACTGCCATAGTCGCTTGTCCAAAGGCGGTATTAAGCACCACATTTGCTGTTTTACGCCCCACACCAGGTAATGCTTCTAAGTCGGCACGGTTATTGGGCACAATGCTGTTATGCTTCTCGATCAATATTTTACATGCTTTAATCACGTTTTCGGCTTTAGCATTATATAAGCCAATGGTTTTAATATATTGCTTTAAACCATCAACGCCTAAGGCATAGATGGCTTCAGGTGTATTGGCAATCGGAAATAGCTTGTCAGTGGCTTTGTTGACACTCACATCGGTGGCTTGTGCAGAAAGCGTAACCGCGACCAACAGCTCAAAAGGACTGGAATAATTGAGTTCAGTTTTCGGGTTGGGTCTTTGCTCACGTAATCGCTCAAAAAACACCTGAATTTGTTTTTTAGTCATATTCTTTACAGGCATTTTACACTCCTTGACAAGCATTGAGCTGTTGGTTGAGTTCATCTAAGAGTAGACGTTTTTTTGCATCATCACGAACGCTGAGCTGTTTTTCTAACTTTTTGATTTGTGTACGAAGTTTTGCCAACTCAATGGTGGATTGAGCATCTAACTGAACTGCTGGTTTATCTTCAATTTGCGTAATCAAGATGTCAGGCACACGGTCATTTTGAGCTGAAAATTGCGCAAATAATGCAGTGTCAATATTGGCACGTACCACAGGACCTTTACGATGGGTGCGTCGTTGTTCTTCACGTTGAATATGTGAGTAATAACGATTGCGTAAGTCATTTTGTTCGCGAATACGCAAAGTCTCATTCGGTATAACGTGATCATCTTCAATCAAATCAATGCAGTCGACAGGGCATGGAAGAATACAAAGTTCACAACCTGTGCAAAGATCGGTCAAAATGCTGTGCATGAGTTTACCTGAACCGATAATGGCATCCACAGGACAAGCACTGATACATTTGGTACAACCAATACATTCATCTTCACGAATAATCGCTTTCATGCGTTGTGGACGACCATCGCTTTGAATCGGCCAAACACTTTCTTCGGCTAGCAATTGAGGGCGTTTAAGCAGTGTTGCGAGTGCATCAGCGACAGGTTGACCTCCGGGGACACATTTATTGGCTTCTTCACCTTCTGCAATGGATTTGGCATACGGTAAGCATCCATCTCGATGACCACATAAACCACATTGGGTTTGAGGAAGTAAGGCATCAATATTTTGGATGAGAGCAATTTGAGAATTCATGTGTAAACCACAACCGCTAAAGAAATAGCAGCATACAGAAAAGAAAATTAAGTCAAGATGTGCGATTTTAGCATGATTTTATTGTTTAATCTCTTGCCCGAAAATAGCGCTATAAATGCATTATTATTGAGCAAAAAGTCAATGAAAACAGCAATGAAACATGCTTAGGATTAAGCACTTTTAGTTGGTTATAGTTAATATAAATATATGTTATTAAAACTTTTTTTCATTTTTTTTAAAATAACTATTGTGGATTGGCTGCAAAAGATATTTAATATTTTGCGCCAAAAATTATCACTTTTTGAAAATTTGATCAATTTTGATCCATCTTTCTGCTGAGGATTAAGTGTTGAAATATAACAGCCTTAACGACTTCCTAGACTACGTTAAATCACGTGATGCACATCAACCCGAATTTCTACAAGCTGTAGAAGAAGTCATGACTAGCCTTTGGCCGTTCATTGAAAAGAACCCACAGTATGCTGATCATGGTTTACTTGAACGCTTGGTTGAGCCAGAACGTGCGATTCAATTCCGTGTTTCTTGGGTGGATGACAAAGGTCAGACTCATGTGAACCGTGCTTTCCGTGTACAGTACAATTCAGCCATTGGGCCATTCAAAGGTGGCATGCGTTTTCACCCATCGGTGAACCTTTCAATTCTTAAATTTTTAGGTTTTGAACAAACATTTAAAAATGCCTTAACCACACTTCCTATGGGTGGCGGTAAAGGTGGCTCAGACTTTGATCCTAAAGGTAAGTCTGAAGGCGAAATTATGCGTTTCTGCCAAGCCTTAATGATTGAATTGTACCGTCACCTTGGTTCAAATACGGATATTCCTGCGGGGGATATTGGTGTAGGTGGTCGTGAAGTCGGCTACATGGCTGGGATGATGAAAAAACTCAGTAATGACACTTCATCTGTATTTACAGGGAAAGGTTTGTCATTCGGTGGTTCATTGGCTCGTCCAGAAGCAACGGGTTATGGCACGGTGTATTTTGCTGAAGAAATGCTGAAAACTAAAGGTAATTGCTTCCAAGATAAAGTGGTGACTATTTCAGGTTCAGGCAATGTTGCACAATTTGCTGCTGAAAAAGCGATGTTCTTAGGGGCTAAAGTGGTTTCACTTTCAGACTCTGTGGGTACTGTGTATGTGAAAGACGGCTTTACCGATGAATTATTGGCTGAAGTGATGGAGCTTAAAAACGTTAAACGTGGTCGTATTTCTGAATTCGCATCTAAACATGGCTTTGAGTATCTTGAAGGCAAACGTCCTTGGTCAATCAAATGTGATATCGCGTTGCCATGTGCAACTCAAAATGAATTGACGGGTGAAGATGCGCTTGCATTGATTGCAAATGGTGTGATTTGTGTTGCTGAAGGGGCCAACATGCCATCGACTTTAGATGCTGTTGAAAAATTCATTGAAGCCAAAATTTTGTATGCGCCGGGTAAAGCATCAAATGCGGGTGGCGTTGCGACTTCTGGTCTTGAAATGTCGCAAAACGCGATTCGTTTAGGTTGGACTTTCGAAGAAGTGGATGAGCGTTTACACGCGATCATGAAAGAAATTCACCGTAACTGTGTTAAATACGGTACTAAAGAAAATGGTACTGTGAACTATGTTGATGGTGCGAATATTGCAGGCTTTGTCAAAGTTGCGGATGCAATGTTGGCTCAAGGCGTATTCTAATACCAATTTTCATCAATATCTCAATATCCTAAAAATCTCCCCTCTTGCGAAGCAATGCTTCTCATCTTTATTAAAGAGGGGAATATCACAAATCAGATTAGTATTTGAATTTGTGTCACTCCTCCCTTTTTCAAAGGGAGGTTGGGAGGGATTTGAGTTGATGAAAGATGATCATTTAATTTCAAAAATTGGTATATGATTTTACTTTCTTGAATAATAAAAAACCGATGCTCTGGCATCGGTTTTTTATTATTGAAATGAACTGCTTATTTTACGGTTGCACGTTCAATCGTCATGTCATGTACATAGGCATATTTAGACTGATCTGCGGCAGGGTTCTTAATTTCATAACGTTTTACACGAATGATTTGGCGCTCATTGGGATTATGTTCAAAACCTTCAATATGGTTGTAAAACAATGTCCAGTCTTTATCGACCTGAGTTTTAACACCGTTTTCTGCGTATTTAATTTCACGCACTTGCAAACAGGTTTGTGGTGCTACGCCTGTACATTTTTTTGTTTCTGGAGCAATTTCAAGAAAAATAGTTTCAGCTTGCGTTTGATATTGTGTTTCAGGTGTCATTTTGCCTTCAAATACAACTTTTTGACCTGTTGCATCAATTAGCGTTAATGTTGGTTTATTTACATCTTGTGTATTTAAAACAAAGGGAATAGTACGTTTAGCAAAAATTGAGCTAGAGAACTGTTCTTGTTTCATTAATTCGGGTGAACAAGCCATCATGGTTGACATTAAATCAGTAGTGATAATTTGACCTTTCTCAATTTTCCATGATGTACCTTGAGTATTACAACCTGTTGCAATACTTAAACGTTGTTGATCATTGAAATTCAACACAAGTGGCTTATTTGTGCCTTGTGGTTGATAAGACCATTGGTAGGCAGTGAGTGTTTTATCCGCATTTTGTTGTTGAACCATCGACACGGCTAAATCTCCAACTTTTTGCATATCGCTAGATTGACAAGCTGCAAGCGTTAATGGAAAAAGGGCAATCGCTAAAAATTTAAGTTTCATTTTAAAAGTACTTGGTTTTGAAAGATTTTTACAAGCATATCGTATTCGTGCTCAAAAAAAATGGATACATTTTGAGGTATTAGGTATCAAAATGTATCCATAACTATTATTTTGTTGATTGTTGATAAAAAGTTATGAATCAGTCAAAACGATAGATATCCATACCCAGTGAACCCATACTAAAACTACTGTGGACAATGTTGAAGCGCTGACCTGTTCCCATCGCAAAGAACAGTGGGGCAAAGTGCTCTAAGGTCGGATGATTTCGTTTTGCATAGGGAATTGTTTGCCAGTCCAGTACAGCATCATAATTTTGATGAGCAAGTTTGCTCACGACATAATTACGGAAACTGGACGCCCATATAGGGACTTCAGTCGGTTCGCCACGCCAAGCTAATTCAGCTAAGTTATGGGTGATACTGCCCGAACCAATAATGAACACTTGTTTTTCACGCAGTGGGGCAAGTGTGTGACCAATTTTATAAATATCTTCAGCAGACCAGTTCATTGGGAGTGAAATTTCTACCACAGGAATATCTGCATTAGGATACATATGTAGCAGGGGCATCCACACGCCATGATCACGCGGACGAGTGCTATTGGCATGAGCCGCTAAACCTGCATCTGCTAAAAGATGTAAAATTTCTTCAGCAAGTTCTGGTTGACCCGGTGCAGGATAGCGGATTTCATAGAGTTCAGCGGGAAAACCACGGAAATCATGCCAAGTTTCGGCACGCACACTGGTACTTACTTCAAGTGAGTTACTTTCCCAGTGTGCAGACATCACAATAATGGCTTGCGGTTTAGGCAGGTTCAGGCTGAGTCGTTGTAATGCAGGACCCACTTGTTCTGGATTAAGCGCAAGCATGGGAGAGCCATGTGAAATAAATAAACCGGGTAAAGTTTGTAAATTCATGATGATGCGCCTAATTCAAATCATATTGACTGAAGCAATGATGCCAAAATTACCCTATAGACGAAATAGCGTTTATTTCAACAGGTCGTTGCATAAACAGAACAGTAAAAATAGCCTTACTCATTTTTATCAAACTTGTTCGATGCTATTTACGGTAAATCCAGTTTGATAAAAACTCAAGGAAGGACTCAGCAGATTTATTTAACCTGCCCGATGATAAGGATGATTGTGATTGATGGTCATTGCACGGTATAACTGCTCGATCAGCATCACGCGAACCATAGGGTGAGGCAAAGTGAGCTTGGACAACGACCAGTGCCATGCAGCTGCTTTACGCACCGCTTCCGAGTGACCATCTGGCCCGCCAATGGCTAACACCACATCATTGCCTTCTAGCATCCATTCTTTCATGGTTGTGGCGAGTTTTTCAGTGCTAAATTCTTTGCCACCGACTTCAAGCGCAATCAGGGTTTCATTTTGTTTAAGCGTATTTAAAATACTGTCACCTTCAATTTGACGATATTTTAAGATATCGGCTTCAGAATCATTTTTCCCGCGTTTGGCCATGGGCAATTCAATAATCTGAGTTTGCACAAAAGGTTGAATACGCTTGAAGTAATCTTCAAAACCAGTGAGTACCCAAGCAGGCATTTTTTGACCGATGGTAATAATACGGATTTTCATAAGATTCGATGGTTTGAGAGTCTGCACTATTATAAGCACTAAAATGCTTTTTACTTATTTTGAGCAACAAATTGCAATTGAAAGTTAGTATGTGATGCTGTTTTAATCATGAATAGTGGAGTAAATATAAATAAAAACCATGGACGAAGAATAAATGAGAGCAAAAAAAAATCATAATATAGGCTTATGCTTGAGCACATTCCTTTTTTCTATTTTTTTCAGTGCTTCACTATGGGCAGCACCTAACCTGACGACAGCGAGCACGAATAATTTAAAAGTCTATTTGGAACAAATTATTGGCACTGATAGCTATCGTAATTATAAAAATATAGAAGAATTACAGCGTGTTTCTGCATGGATTAAAGAACAAATGCGCTTGTTTGGTATTCCATGTCAATATCAAAACTATTCGGTCAATGGTTTAGGCTATCGAAATGTGGTGTGTAACTTAGCTGCTGGGCATGCGGATAAAGTGATTGTTGGCGCGCACTACGATGTCTTTGGCGAGCAGCAGGGTGCTGATGATAATGCTTCTGGTGTAGCGGGAGTGATTGAGACCGCGCGTATTCTTGCGCAACAGAAATCTCAACTCACGCAAAATATAGAATTTGTATTTTATACCTTACAAGAACCGCCATTTTTCAAAACCGAGCAGATGGGCAGTTATATCCATGCCAAATCGGTACAAGCACAAAAAGATCAAATTCAAGGTGTGTATATTTTAGATATGATTGGTTACTTTGATGAAAAATTGGTGCAAGAATATCCAGCGGGTTTGAAGTGGGTTTATCCGAGTCATGCGAATTATATTGCTGCGGTGAGTAATTTACAGTCTTATGATTTGGGCGCGAAATACTGTGAAGAAATGCGAACATTGAACCGTTTAGAGTGTCAAAGATTGGTTGCACCTTCTTTTGTTTCAGGAATGGAGTTCTCAGATCATCTTAATTATTGGAAGTTTGATATTCCAGCAGTGATGATTACCGATACCGCTTTTTTTCGAAATAAGTATTATCACACTGAAAAAGATACTTTAAAAACGCTGAATATTGGAAAAATGGCCAATGTGATTGATGGTTTAGTGAATAATTTAATGATGCCATCTGGGCAATAGATAACTTGCATAAATCAAAAGAATTTCAATATTGGATTGTTTAAAATCAGCACTGCCTCATTTTATTGATTCAATTTTTATGCCTTTGCGTAGGCATTCTCCCTACTTTTGAAAGGTCAAAATGAGGATCTCAAAATATATTTTGAATCCGCAAGAAAAACCTTTTGTTTCCCATACACTACATCCCTGTCGTGATGGGAAACGTGTGGCATCCATGCCACACTCATGAATCTAATACCTGCTAAAATTTACTTTTGGCTTTACGAATTACTTGTATTGATTAAAAAATGACTTATAAAAGAAGTTTAATAAAAAACGCAGTCCACTAAGAAAAATGGGACTGCGATCAAAAGGTCATCCACCTGGAGATGTAGATGACCATTCACATAACAGCTAAAATAGAAGCTTACAGCGCATTTATGTTTCTCTATTAATAGATGAGGTCAAAAGCTAGACTTTTCAAGTTCTCTATATGTCCAATATAACAAAATAAACGCATAAAAAAAGAGAGCCGAAGCTCTCTTTTTTGTATCAAATTACCATTAATGACGTGCAGCTTTACCTTCAGCAGCCGGTTTTACAATCGGATTTTTTGGCAAAGGTTTTGGCATTTCTGTTAAAGCCAATGGCAAAATATCATCGATACCTTTCACCGCTTTAATTTCTAAACCAGCTTTGACATTGTCTGGAATTTCCACCAGATCACGTACGTTTTCTTGTGGGATAAAGACTAACTTAATGCCGCCACGGTGTGCTGCAAGTAGTTTCTCTTTTAAGCCACCAATACGCATGGCACGACCACCTAAATTGGTTTCACCTGTCATTGCAATGTCCGCACGAACAGGAATCCCTGTGAAGGCAGAAACCAATGCTGTGGTTAATGCCAAACCAGCAGATGGACCATCTTTCGGTGTTGCACCTTCAGGTAAATGCACGTGAACATCGGTTTCTTCAAATCTTGCAGCTTCAATACCCAGCGCATCTGCACGGGTACGTACCACCGTCATTGCAGCGGTAATGGATTCTTTCATGACATCGCCGAGTGAACCCGTTGTGATGAATTTACCTTTACCTTTTACAGCTGCCACTTCAATCGACAGTAGTTCACCACCGACAGAAGTCCAAGCTAAACCATTGACACGACCGACTTCAGCTTCTTCTTCTGCCATACCATAGTCGAACTTATGTACGCCTAGGTAATCAGATAAGTTTTCCGCAGTGATGTCGATATGTAAGTTTTTGGCTTTTTTGCTGACCGCTTCTTTTACAACTTTACGGGCAATTTTTGATACTTCACGTTCAAGGCTACGTACACCTGCTTCGCGTGTATAACGACGCACGATGTCACGAATCGCTTCTTCATGAATGGTCAATTCTTTGCCACGTAAACCATTGTCTTTAATTGCTTTAGGCACAAGATAACGGTCTGCAATATTGACTTTTTCTTCTTCGGTATAACCCGGAAGGCGAATCACTTCCATACGATCCAGCAAAGCTTCTGGAATATTCATGCTGTTTGCAGTACAGATGAACATCACTTCAGACAGGTCAAGATCAAGATCTAAATAGTGATCGTTAAACTTACTGTTTTGCGATGGATCAAGCACTTCAAGCAATGCAGAAGCAGGATCGCCACGGTAGTCTTGCGCCATTTTGTCAATTTCATCGAGCAAGAATAATGGATTCTTCACACCGACTTTGGTTAACGATTGTACAATTTTACCCGGCATCGCACCAATATAGGTACGACGGTGACCACGGATTTCCGCTTCATCACGTACGCCGCCTAAAGCCATGCGGACAAATTCACGACCAGTCGCTTTGGCAACGGATTCACCGAGTGAAGTTTTACCGACCCCTGGAGGCCCAACTAAGCACAGGATAGGCCCTTTGAGTTTTTTCACCCGTGATTGAACCGCTAAGTATTCAACAATGCGTTCTTTAACTTCATCTAGACCATAATGGTCTGCATCTAGAATTTCCTGTGCTTTTGCCAAGTTAATACTGACTTTGCTGGCTTTGTTCCACGGGGTATCTAAAATGGCTTCGATATAGTTGCGAACAACAGCGGCTTCACTTGAAGCGGGCTGCATTGCTTTCAGCTTGCGGAATTCACTTTCAGCTTTTTTACGCACATGTTCAGGTAAATCTGCTTCTTCAAGACGACGTTCAATTTCTGCAACATCATCTTCAGCACCGCCATTCATGTCGGAAAGTTCGCGCTGAATGACCTTCATCTTTTCATTAAGGAAGTATTCGCGCTGATTTTTCTCCATTTGGCGTTTTACCGAGTCATGCAAAGTTTGTTCAATCTGTTGTTCTTCAGATTGTTGCAACAGATAAGTCATTAACTCTTGTAAGTGAGCTTCAAAATCATCATGTTCTAAGAACTTTTGTTTGACATCAATGTTTAAAGGCACACGGGTTGCCACGAAGAACACCAGTTGCAATAAATCATCAATTTTATTGGCAGCAGTAATCAATTCACGTGCATTACGTAATTTTGCTTCTGCATATTGTGCAAATAAAGTGCGTAGTTCTTGTACACGTGTTTCTTGAGATTCAGCTTTAATGTTGACTGTCATTGGGCTAATTGCATGTTCAGCCGATAAATATTCATCATTTTCGATGATTTTTACCAGTTTAGAACGATGTAATCCCTCAATTAATACTTTGATACAGTTTTCATCATTTTCATGATTCACAACTTGCACAATCTTTGCGACAGTACCGTATTGATATAGGTTGTCGTGATCAATTTCTTCTGTAAGCGAATCTTGTTGCGCAACAACAAATACGAGATTGTCACTGTTACGAGCCACGTCAACTGCTTTGATCGATTTTTCACGACCTACAAATAACGCAATTTGCATGTGTGGATAAACCACAACATCTCGTAGCGCTAAAAGCGGTAATACGCTTGGAACCTGTGGTTCTAAGGTTTCTTGATTCATAATAATTTCAGACATGGGCACTCCTAATGAGTAACAATGGTGTTGCCATATTTTTATAGTGATGTGTATTTCAAAAATTACAAGGGGAGCTGCACATAAATTGTATGATAAATGCTTAAATAATTGATTTAATGCTTATAACAACAGTCAAAAATGCCAAATTAACGTTTAAACAACCGCATGTGTAAAGGCGTGATCAGTACATCAAGTGGCTGATCCCAAACCTGACGTGGAAGTCGCTCTTGTACCAGTTGAAAGTCATGTGCAATGCCTAAGCGCAAAGGCTTGTTTGGCGCACTGGTAAGGGTTTTATCATAAAAACCGCCCCCCATTCCAATCCGTGTCCCGTAAACGTCACATGCCAGTAAAGGCATGATCAGCACGTCGAGTTTTGAAACATGCATTGCGCGGCTTGCCATCGGTTCTTGCATGCCAAGAGGATGATGTGAAAAGCGTTTGTTGCGATATTGTTGTTTTGAAATTTTAACCCAGTGCAATTGCTGATTCATGGTGCAAATCATGGGTAAATAGACTTGTTTATGCTGTGCGAAGCAATATTCAATCATGTGCTGGGTTTGAATTTCGCCAAAAGCATGTAAATAAATACCGACACGTTTTGCCTGTTGTAGCTGTGGAAAATGACGTAAGCGATGCAAGATTTGGCTGGAGGAAGATTGTTGTTGGAATTTATCGACTTGTTTGCGTTTGGTTTTAAGCTGTTGTCGTAGTGATTTTAAGTCGATAGACATAAGTCGTTGGTCCTAAACGCAAAGATCAAGTGTAGAGTAGAGTATAAGTTTAACTGTTTTTAAGTTCTTTCAATATTGGGCAACAGCTATTATTGGTTGTTTTACATTCATCAATCCATGTTGCAAGGCGTTGTTTTAAGCTATTGAGTTCTTGAATCCGTTGGTCAATTTTGTCCAGACGTTGTTGTATAACATGGCGAACTTGTTCGCGGTCTTCAAGTTGTAGCTGTAATAACTCCTGAATTTCACTGAGCTGTAAACCCGCATCTTTAGCTTTTTGAATAAAGCTTAAGGTTTCAATATCTTGGCTATTATAATAACGATAACTTTGAGTGGTTTCAGGCACGCGCATTAAGCCAATGCGTTGATAATAACGAATGGTTTCGACATTGACCTGACATTGTTTAGCCAGTTTTCCAATGGTGAGCATAAAAAGTATCCTTAATATGACTTGACTCTGTACCTAGGTACAGACTTTATGCTAGCACAATTGAATAATTAAATGGGTAAGTCTGATGAGTGAACAAGCTAAATCTTCTTGCTGTACAAAACAACAATCGAGTCTGGAATGGGTCAAAGTAGATCCTGTTTGTGGGATGAAAGTCACCGATTTGTCTAAACCCAATATTGACTATAAAGGGCAGCGTTATTATTTCTGCTGTAAGGATTGTTTAAATAAATTTGAGCTAGATCCTGAACAATATTTGCTGTTAGCTGAGGTAAATGAACCGAAAAAAACTGGTTGTGGTTGTGCTGCAAAAGCTCAAACTGAAGAAAAAACGGCTTCATGCTGTGCGCCTCAAGATCAACAAGCTGTGGCGCAATCATCGGGCTGTTGTGCTGGAAATAAACCGAAAACAGCAGTTCAATCCATTGAAACGGTGGTTGACCCCGTTTGTGGTATGCAGGTTAAAACCGGTTCTCAATATCACAGTACCTATCAAGACCAAGATTATTATTTTTGTTCTGAACGCTGTTTAAGCAAGTTTAATATCGCACCTGAACAATATGTGGTGGTTTCAAAGGCTCAAAGCACTTCATGCTGTGGCACAGAAAAACCACCAGAACCGAAAAAACAGGCATCGTGTTGTGCGGGTGGTCATGCGGTAAACTCTTCAGGGCAAACAGAAATAGATCCTGTCTGTGGCATGTCGGTGGACACATCAACCGATTTAAAAACTGATTATCAAGACAAAACCTATTACTTCTGTAACCCATCTTGCCTAGATAAGTTTAAGGGTGATCCTGAGTTTTACTTAATTCCACTCGATGAACGTCCTGTACCAGAAGGTGCAGCGGATATGGATTATACCTGTCCAATGGACCCCGAAATTGTACAAAAAGGCCCGGGAACTTGCCCGATTTGTGGTATGGCTTTAGAGCCTATGCAACCAACCTTGGATGATGCACCAAACCCTGAATTGGTGGATTTTAGCCATCGTTTTTGGCTGACTTTGCCTTTGACCTTAATTGTTTTTGTCTTGGCTATGGGTTCGCATATTCATGCCTTTATTCCACAGCATATTCAACCGTGGATTGAATTGGTGCTTTCTATTCCTGTGGTGCTTTGGGCAGGCAAACCCATTATAGAGCGTTGTTGGACATCTTATAAAACACGTAACTTAAACATGTGGAGTCTCATTGGTGTAGGGGTATTAGCGGCCTTTGTTTATAGTGTGGTTGCAACTGTTTTTCCCTCCCTTATTCCGATGGAAGCCAAAACAGGTCATGGCGTGGCGGTGTACTTTGAAGCAGCCTGTATGATTGTGTCTTTAAGTTTGCTTGGGCAAGTTATGGAATTGAAAGCCCGTGCCAAAACTGCTGATTCATTAAAGTCATTGCTGCGATTGCAATCCAATACTGCGAAACTGGTGCAGAATGATCAGGTGGTCGAAGTTGATATTGGCATGGTGAAACAAGGTGATATTCTGCAAATTTCATCGGGTGAGCAAATTCCACTGGATGGCATTGTGGTTGAAGGCAAAAGCTATGTCGATGAAGCGATGATGACGGGTGAACCAGTTCCAGTCAAAAAAGAATTAGATGATTTAGTCATTGGCGGAACGGTGAATCAGCAGGGCAGTATTCGTATTCAAACCACTGCGGTGGGTGCAAATACCACTTTGGCAAAAATGATTCAAACCGTGGCAGAAGCCCAGCGTTCTAAAGCGCCGTTACAACGACTTGCCGATGTCTTTGCTAAATATTTTGTTGTTACAGTGCTGGTCATTAGTGTACTGACGTTTATCGCGTGGATGGTCTTTGGTGACGCGCAATTTGATTTGGCGCTGATGTGTGCCGTGGCTGTACTGATTATTGCCTGTCCTTGTGCTTTAGGTTTAGCAACCCCCATGTCGGTGATGGCAACCACGGGGCGGGCTGCACAAAAAGGCGTACTGTTTAAAGATGCTGAAGCGATTGAAGCTTTAAGTAAAGTCAATACATTGGTGATTGATAAAACAGGAACATTGACTGAAGGCAAGCCAAGCCTAAAAGAAATTCAGTTATTGTCCGATCAGGTGACACAAGCTCAAGCTGAACAATGGATTGCCTCGATTGAACAGTATTCGACCCATCCTATTGCACAGACTTTGACGAAACTGGTTGCGGCAACTGAACTGCTTAAAGTCAATGATTTTGAAGATGTCACGGGCTTTGGCGTAAGAGGTCAGATCAATGATCAAATGCTGTATGTTGGCAGTCAAAAGCTACTCGATCAATTGGGTTTAAATTTAGAGGAGTCTGTTCAGGCTCAGTTACAACAACAACGTGCCAAAGGCAATGTGATTAGTTTTTTGGCCAATGAACAGAATGTTTTGGCGTATATTTCGATTCATGACGCAGTTAAACCCAATGCGCATCAAGTGATTGCGCAATTGATTGCCGATGGTGTGGATGTTGTCATGGCAACGGGTGATCACGAACAAAATGCAAGATTAGTGGCAGCAGAGCTCGGTATTCAGCATGTTTATGGCAACTGTACACCGACTGAAAAATTAGACATTGTGAAAAAATATCAAGCACAAGGCAAAATTGTGGCTATGGCAGGTGATGGTATAAATGATGCACCTGCACTTGCTCAAGCCAATATTGGGATTGCAATGGGCAATGGAACAGATATTGCCAAACAAACGGCACAAATTACCTTGGTGAAAGGAGATATTCGTGGGGTGGCGGATGCCATTCACATGGCAAAACTGGGTGTTAAAAACATGAAACAGAATTTGGCATTTTCATTTGTCTATAACGGCTTAGGTGTGCCTGTGGCAGCAGGTATTTTCTACCCATTGACAGGTTTATTATTGACACCAATGTTGGCTGCTGTTGCGATGTCACTGAGTTCATTATCCGTGGTGATTAATGCTTTAAGGCTGCAAAAGTCTAAATAGCCTTAAATAGTTCTAAATAAGTTTAAACGGCTCAAATACGCTGCGATACCCAAGATAAATTTCTTGGGTATTTTTTTAGCGTAAAAAGCAGGAACTAAAATGAAGTAGAGCAGTTCATGACATCGGTGATAAACATGAAAAAAGACGCTGATCAACACAGCGGATGCTAAATAACAAAAATGTCTGAAATGTCGCTGAATATAGTTTGACAGTTTTATCATTCAATCCATTTTTAAGCATTTAAATTTAATGCACCATAATTGTGCAATTATTATAAATTTTGGAAATGTATGTAAGCAAATTTATCACCGCTTTAAATGACGATTAAAAAGATTAAAATAAACGCAAAAAATTATTCGAAAGCATCAGTTTTTTTATTTACCTAGATATATTGAATTGAAAAAGCAGATTTTTTTATCTTCATTAGATTAAAAAATTGTTTATGTATTGGTATCAAATTTAAAAATATACCATCACGGTAAAATCGGGCTAAGCTAGTCGCTTGTGAAGATATGATATACATTTTTCTGTATACCATCTTCATGACTTTTGAAATGAGATAGGAAATGACGACAGATAACTTGGTGATTAAACAACCTTTATATATTCCTTATGCAGGAAATACGCTTTTAGAACTTCCGTTGTTAAATAAAGGCTCTGCGTTTACCGAACAAGAGCGTAGTAAATTTAATTTACATGGCTTAATTCCGCATGTTATTGAAACTATTGAGGAACAGAGTCATCGTTCATATCAGCAATATTGCTCATTTAACGATGCGATCAATAAACATATTTACTTGCGTAATATTCAAGATACCAATGAAACCCTGTTTTATCATTTACTTGAAAATCATTTAAGTGAAATGATGCCGATTATTTACACCCCAACGGTGGGTGAGGCATGTCAGCAATTTTCGGATATTTACCGCCGTCATCGCGGGATTTTCATCTCTTATCCTGATCGTGATCATATTGAAGACATTTTGCATAACGTAAATCGTAAAAACGTCAAAGTCATTGTGATTACAGATGGTGAACGTATTTTAGGTTTAGGTGATCAGGGCATCGGCGGCATGGGCATTCCGATTGGTAAGCTTTCCCTGTATACCGCTTGTGGTGGTATTAGCCCCGCGTATACCTTACCCATCACTTTGGATGTCGGCACCAATAACCAGCAGTTGTTAAATGATCCAATTTATTTAGGTTGGAATCAGCCACGTATTAGTGGTGATGAATATTATGATTTTGTTGACGATGTGATTGCCGCGATTCAGCGTCGCTGGCCAGATGCACTGATTCAGTTTGAAGATTTTGCGCAAAAAAATGCCATGCCATTGCTGAATAAGTATCGCGATAAAATTTGCTGTTTTAATGATGATATTCAAGGTACAGCAGCCGTTTCGGTAGGTAGTTTAATTGCAGCCTCACATGCAGCAGGCAAACAACTGAAAGATCAGACCGTTGCCTTTTTAGGTGCGGGTTCGGCGGGTTGTGGTATTGCTGAACAGATTGTGGCGCAAATGATGGCAGAAGGCTTAGCTGAAGCCGATGCACGTGCTCGTGTCTATATGGTCGACCGTTTTGGCTTAATTACTGAAAATCAGCCCAACCTACTAGATTTCCAAAGAAGACTAGCGCAAAAACCAGAAGTGATTGCTGAGTGGGGCAATGCAGAAGAAGTCATTTCTTTACTGGATGTGGTGAAAAATGCCAAACCAACGGTGTTGATTGGGGTTTCAGGTCAGCCGGGTTTATTTACAGAAGAAGTGATTCGAACTTTAGCTGCCAACTGTGAACGTCCGATTGTTTTGCCATTATCCAACCCGACTTCACGTGTTGAAGCGGTGCCTGCGGATATTATTCAGTGGACGGATGGTAAAGCGTTAATTGCGACGGGTAGTCCTTTTGCTCCAGTGAATTATCAGGGCAAGATTTATAATATTTCGCAGTGTAATAACTCGTATATATTCCCAGGCATTGGTTTGGGTGTGATTGCATCAGGTGCCACACGTGTGACCGACAGTATGTTAATGGCTTCAAGCAATGCCCTTGCAGATTGTTCACCGAAACTGATTGATCCTGATGCAGATTTGTTGCCCGACATTGATTCAATTCAACAGGTTTCAAGAATCATTGCTTTAAAAGTGGCGCAAGCGGCAATGCAGGCAGGTGTAGCACCGATTGTCAGTAATGAAACTTTAGCGAAGGCCATTGAAAAGCATTATTGGAAACCTGAGTATCGTAGTTATAAACGTATTACTTTTTAATATGTGAATAATCATATATTGCCCCGAAAATCTTTTGATGTTGATCAATGAGATTTTTGGGGTAAATTTTATGAACGGATAGTGTTTGTATTTAATTTATATTTAAAAATTTTATCGGCATCATGATGTATAAATTTAGCGTATTTTTCCTTTGTAAATGAAGTTAAATTAAATAAAAAAAACGGTTAAAATTGCTGTATAAAAAACTTTATAAGTATTTTATTTTACTTAAAATATTCATCTAAATTATGTATATTAAATTATCGATTTAAAAATATAAAACGTATAAAAATGGAACAACTTAACCCATCAGACTTAAAAGCCATTCTTCATTCTAAACGCGCCAATGTGTATTACCTTGAACATGCACGCGTCATGCAAAAAGACGGTCGTGTTCTGTATTTAACTGAAGCTAAAAATGAAAACCAATACTGGAATATCCCGATTGCTAATACCACAGTGATTTTATTGGGTACAGGTACGTCCATCACCCAAGCAGCGATGCGAATGCTCGCCAGTGCAGGGGTATTGGTTGGTTTTTGTGGTGGAGGTGGAACGCCACTTTTTATGGGCAGTGAAATTGAGTGGATGACACCGCAAAGTGAATATCGCCCGACAGAATATATGCAGGGCTGGATGCAATTTTGGTTCGAAGATGACAAGCGTCTAGCGGTGGCAAAACAGTTTCAACATGCGCGTATCGATTTTATACGGAAAGTTTGGGATAAAGACCGAGACTTAAAAGAACAGGGTTTTTATTTGGATGATCGGGATATTCAAACTGCACTGGATGGTTTTGAAAAGAAGATTCCTAATACTACAAAAGTCGGTGATTTGCTCTTGCATGAAGCAGCAATGACCAAACAACTTTATAAAATTGCTGCAACACGCAACAAAATAAGTTTTGAGCGCAATCGTGAACAGGGTGATTTAGCCAATGATTTTCTCAATCATGGTAATTATTTAGCCTATGGGTTGGCAGCGACTACACTTTGGGTTTTAGGTATTCCACATGGTTTTGCGGTGATGCATGGTAAAACCCGTCGTGGTGCTTTGGTCTTTGATGTTGCGGATTTAATTAAGGATGCTGTGGTACTTCCGTATGCCTTTATTTGTGCAAAAGAAAAAATGACTGAGCAAGAATTTAGAGCCCAAATATTGCAAAAATTTACGGAGCATAAATGTTTAGATTGGATGTTTGATCAGGTAAAGGAAGCGGCTTTGTCTTCTAAAAATGGAGATGAAGCATGATTGTGACTTTCGTTAGCCAGTGTGAAAAGAAAGCTTTAGCTCGGACGCGCCGTGTATTGGATGCTTTTGCTGACCGTATTGGTGATAACACATGGCAAACAGTCATTACCGAGGATGGTCTAATTGCCGTTAAAAAATTATTACGCAAAACGGTGACTAAAAGTACAGCAGTCAGTTGTCACTGGATTCGGGGCAGGCGTAGAAGTGAGTTGTTGTGGATTGTGGGGAATCGGAATAAGTTTAATGCGCAGGGGATTGTGCCTGTGAATAGCACTCAAAAAGAAGTATTTATGGATGTGACAACAATGAAAGCTAAACAAGATCAATTTTATGCGAATACAAAATTACAGCCTTTAGCAGAACATTCTTTTGCAATTGGATATATTGCACAGAAACTTTTTGAACGTATATTAGATAATGATGAACATCAAAATTTATCGAAAGTCGCTTATTTGGCAGGGTGTTTACATGATTTAGGCAAGTTAGATCCACACTTTCAAGATTGGGTGAAAAAGCAAAAACAGAAAGATCCTGATGAGGATGGGCAGCATATTGATGTTAAATTCACATTTGATAAACATCCGAGACATAATGAAATTTCTCTCTTACTGTTTAACTTATTAGAGAAGCAATGCGTAGGTTTAAATAATCCTCAAAAAGAAAGCTTGCAACATGTCATTTATTGGCATCATGCCAAGCCCTACCGTCAGAAAGATGATTTTACAGGTGTTATTAAGGCATATGAATATTTAACAAAAAACTTGAATGATGATGCATTTGAAAATTTGGTTAAAAATGCAGTTTTAATGCTCAAAAAAATACAACAATCTGCAAGCCATTATTCAAGTGAATTTACACAGATTGAAAAACACTTACTTTGGTCTATTGAGTCTTTTAATGATCTAATTGAAAGTTTTCAATATGATTTTAAAAGTGCTGAATTCCCTGAATTTAAACGCTACTTAATCACGGATACTTTAGCAAAGACAAGACAGAAAGTTTCATATAATGCACAGCATAATTTACTGCGTGCCTGTGTTATTAGTGCAGATCGTTTAGTATCTTCATGGTCAGCAGATGACTTAATTGAAAATTTAGCACAACAGCGCTTGGATGATTTTATTGAAGATACTCAAGAAGAAATTTCAACATTAATGTCTTCTTTAGAGGGGGTAGCACAGAAATTTCCAAATAGTGAGCGAAGTCAAAAACAAAATGAAATTGCACAGAAACTTGCGGATGTTCGAGATATTTCTGTGCTTTCAGGAGCAGCAGGATGTGGTAAAACCAAAATTGCATTAGAGTGGGCAAAGCTTAAAAATGCACAAAAAATAATTTGGGTTTGCCCGCGTGTACAAGTTTGCCAAGGTATTTTTGAGGAACTGATAACTGATTATTTACCTGATGCAAAAATTGAAATATTTACAGGAGAGTTTAAATATACAAATTCATGGGATAATTTAACATCTGAAGATGAGTATTTCTCGGGTGATGTGGTCGTTACAACGATTGATCAGATTTTAGGATCAATCACAACCCATTCCAAAGTAAATAGTTTATTACCTTTTATGGATGCTCATGTGGTCTTTGATGAATACCATGAATATATTGGTATGGAAATTTTCAATTTATTGTTTGCAGAATTAATTGCCAATAAAAATATGCGTAAAGCTTATGAAAAAAATACGTTATTGGTTTCAGCAACGCCACATTATTTATATTTAAAAGAAATTCTTGATATTGGAAGTGATGATGTTATTGAAATGCCATCATTTAATCAGAGTCACTACCAAGTTAATTTTATTGATTATGACGATGCCGATAAGCTCAACAGTCCATTTTTTAAAAAATATGATACAAAAACTTTTGTTATTAGTAATACTGCATTAACAGCACAACAAAGTTTTATTTATCAACAACAATATGAAAATAATATTTTGTTTCATTCAAAATTTAAGCGTAGCGATAAGAAAAAATGGTTTGGTGAAGTGTATGAGTCATTCAAAAAAAATGGAACAGCACAATATGATGTTTTGAGAAGTGGACCTATTGTTCAAGCATCTTTGAATATTAGTTGTAATGCAATGTTAAGTGAAATGACGTATGCTGAAAATATTTTGCAACGTCTAGGACGTTTAGATCGTTTTGGGGAAAATAATGCTGTAAATATTCTAACTATTGCAATTACCGATGATATTAAACAAGGAAAATCTAAAGGTTCATCTGCAAAATTTTTAAACTCATTGCATGGTTTACAATCCGCTAAAGTTTGGTATGAATTTTTATACCATCAGCTTGCAGATCAAACTTTTAATTTACCCAAGTTGTATCAACTCTATAAAGATTTTTATTTATCTCCTGAGAATGAAAAAAGTCAGCAATTACTTTTGCAAGATCTAGAAAAAGCAATAAAGAGCAGTATTCTGCAATTGAATAATAAAGTGACTGAACCTGTGAAAGTAGTCAAAAAATCAATAACAGAGCGTAAGTCTAAAATTAGTAAAAATTCATTACGGGGAGATAGTCGTTTTGTACAATTGGCTTTGCTGAATGTAAATGATTATAAAAATCCAATTTTTGAGAACTCTTATGCTTATCAACCACCTTTGGATGATACAACTGAGTTTGATAATTTGACAGAATCACTAAGCATAATTCGAGACTTAGGGTTAATCACTTTTATTGCACAAAAGCATGGAAATATCGATGTTACACATCCTGTGCAAGGTATTCCCGAAAAGAAACATACTGCAAGATGTACTGTTCTAGAAAATTATGCACGTGATGCAGAATATCCACTTTATTTAAGTTACATCGAAGATGATTTAAATAAAGTTGGAGGGACAGGGATAAGACATACAGAGGCTATCTATTATGCCGTTTGCGATAAGCAACCTATTGGTGCAATTTCATTAAATAAAATTCAAGTTTTAACTACAAACTAAAAAAGAGGGTAAAAATGTCAAAAGTAACAGGTATAAAAAGCGTAGATTTTAAAATTACAGCTTATGGTTATGGTGTGGTGAATTGGAACGGCCCAACGACATTAACGGGTGATGATGGTACAACTGTTGATAATCATAGTTTGCCCAAATTACGTGGTTATTCTAATTTAACAGGAAAAATTAAAGAAGAAACAGGCTATAAATATAAGAAAGAAGCTTCAGATATAGATTTTTCGAAAACGCCTTTATATATCAGTCAAAACTGTATTCGTCATCATTTGTTCCGTGACCAAGCATATGATTTACATTATGCCAAAGATAAAAACTTGATTGATGTACTAGCGTCAATCACAGGTTTAATTCGTGGTTATGTTGTGCCATCAAGTCAATGTAAACGTACAAGCCCCTTGTTGATTACAGATTTTATTGATCAGTTGGGGAATGGTAACTTTGAACAAATGGGGCGTTCAGGTTCTAAAGAAAAAGGTAAAGATGATAAAGGTAAAGATGTTGCGAGTAATTCATTTTATTCAAAAACTACCTTTGGTGATACTGAATATGTGGCTTATGGTTCAATCAGTATTGAACAATTAGAATTTATTTCATTAGATAAAAAGTTTGATCGCGCATCAATGATTATTAAAGAAGGTGAGGGTGAAAAAATTGCTGAAACTGTGCAAGCATTTATTCAACAATTGGATCCAAGTCGTCAGCCTAAAGCAATTTTTCATGCGAATTATGTACGTAAAGGCACAATCTTTGAAGAAGGTGAAGTTGGCATTTTATTGGATAACACTGCGATTGATATTTTAGTAAATGAAACATTAAATTTATTACGTGAACTCAGTATTAAGCAGGCAAAAGGTTATATGTACGTTGAATCTGTAGAAGTTGATTATAACGATAGTAATAAAATGATGCGTATTAAGCGTTCGCCCGAACAAGCAAATTTAGAACCGCAAATGGATTATGCTGTTTACTTCGAAGCACAATAATGGGGTGATTTATGCAAATCATTATTGAATATGAGTCTTCATGGCGAAATTCATTTTTGGATGGATCAAATAATGAAAGTTTGCCAAAAAATGGTCGAAATTTTATTGGCTCAATGACGGCTTTAAAAACTGATGGTAATTATAAAAGCCAAAAAGTGACTAAGAATACCGTCATGGGGATATTGAATCGTTTGATTGGTGATCAGCGAAAATTATACCAAGCTAGAAATGAACCTAATTACTATTTTAGAGAAATTGAAGAAACCTTGAATGAGAGTGATATTAAAGATACTGCGGTACTTGATCAGGAAATAATATTTTTGCGAAATGTATCGGGAAGTACAGATCAAAATGCATTTACAGGAATGATTAAAGCAAATGATTCTGCTTTTAAATCTATATATTCTTCAGATTTGTGGGGAGTTTTGTGGATGAGTTTAAATGAAGTAATAGACTTTATTTTAAATGAATCCTCTCAAGTAAATGAAGTTGAAAATCTTGATCCTATTATAGTGTGTGAGCAGATAGAGATTTTAAGCTCTGAAAAACCTATTGATACAGTGGAACACATTCAGGATGTTTTAGATTTTTTACAGGTAAAATTTCCTGATATAAATTATTTAACTGCTAAAAAACAGTTACCTTTAATTAGTCTTTATACGTCAGCTCTATATTTACAAATTGAACGTTTAGCGATGAAATATGATTTATCCAATATTTTAACTAAAAGTGGAGGGCTAAGTGGTATATCAAAGCGTGGGTTTACTAAAAAAGACTTTATGAAGCGTTATACAACAGGTGAGCAAAAATTAATTTGGGGAAATCCATATTTACTTAAACAAAAAAAGAAAGGAGAGGGAGAAATCATTTCGATTTTAACCAAAGCAAGTGGTCAATTAGAAATTAATCTGAATATTTCTAAAGATCAGGCTCAAGATTTGGAAGAAAAAATTGAAAATGCAGGTGTATCATCTTTTTATTTAGGTAAAAAAGGTCTTGCCTATGTCACAGATATTCGATGAGGTAATGATGAAATATTATATTGAAGTGACCTTAATTGAAAATCCTGAATTTGTGGCACATCAATTATGGTCAAAACTTTATACGCAATTGCACATTGCTTTGGCTGAAATAAAAGATACAAATGATAAGGTGAATATTGGAGTTTCATTTCCCCAATATCGATTTAATCAGGAAAAAAGTATTGGATTTTTGGGTGAAAAGCTTCGGCTTTTTGCCCCAAATGAAGCTGATTTAAAAAAACTTGATCTTAAAAAATGGTTAGATCGATTAACTGATTATGTGCACATCACTTCTATTCGAGAAGTGCCAGAGAATATAAAAAGTTATGCTATTTATAAACGTAAGCAAGTGAAAACCAATGCTGCACGTTTGGCGCGCCATCGCATAAAACGCGGTGATATTGGTTTTGATGAAGCTTTGGCTCGTTATAGCAATGTTGTTACAACAACGGATCTGCCATTTGTTCAAATGAAAAGTTTAACCTCAGATCAAATGTTTAAACTTTTTATAGAAAAGCAGAATAGTGAAAAATTGGACAAGCAAGCTTTTAGTACTTATGGATTAAGTTCAGAGTCATCTGTACCTGAATTTTGACCCAATATTTTTTCACTCTTTAACAGCTTAATAAAATCAATGAGTTATAAAGGTGAGTCGAAACTTGGGTCTTTTATAGATTTTTAGGTTTAACTCGCTGTTATAACTTAATTTTTTGCTATAAAATTACTGTTCACTGCCATGTAGGCAGCTTAGAAAATTTCATATACGCTTTTCTGTAAGTACATTCGGTTCACTGCCATGTAGGCAGCTTAGAAACAAGTTATAAAATCACAAACAGGTTTAGCCCAGTTCACTGCCATGTAGGCAGCTTAGAAAAGTGATAACGGCCGTTGTTTCTTTTTTTGATAAGTTCACTGCCATGTAGGCAGCTTAGAAAATACATAAAGCGTAAATTTGCGTAAAAATCTTGTTCACTGCCATGTAGGCAGCTTAGAAATTTAAATAAATCCGCATCCATGCGATAGAATCGTTCACTGCCATGTAGGCAGCTTAGAAAATAATTATCTGCCCAATCAAGGTGAGCATTAAGTTCACTGCCATGTAGGCAGCTTAGAAAAGTAGCTTCATTTGCTTTTTCAGCAGCAGCTTGTTCACTGCCATGTAGGCAGCTTAGAAATTAAAGTTTATAATCGATCAATTAAACAAGGCGTTCACTGCCATGTAGGCAGCTTAGAAATCTTTACCGCTAATTAATTCACTCACACCGTCGTTCACTGCCATGTAGGCAGCTTAGAAAATGATACTTGGGCTAATGCTGTAATGAGGTGTGTTCACTGCCATGTAGGCAGCTTAGAAATGCTAGTTTTGAAAGCATGGATTGACTCGCTTGTTCACTGCCATGTAGGCAGCTTAGAAAAAATCAAAGCGATTTTAGAAAAACCTTAAGGAGTTCACTGCCATGTAGGCAGCTTAGAAATTTCATATAAAAACTTTTAAAGCTGATCTTTCAGTTCACTGCCATGTAGGCAGCTTAGAAAACAAGCCCGAAAAATACAGCAATCGTGCTGCTGTTCACTGCCATGTAGGCAGCTTAGAAAATTAACTTCAGCTTGCTGATCCGCAAGTAAGCGTTCACTGCCATGTAGGCAGCTTAGAAAACCCGTTGCTTGGTGGCTGAATAAATGCGCCAGTTCACTGCCATGTAGGCAGCTTAGAAACATCGGGTGAATAAGCTGAATTATTATATTGAGTTCACTGCCATGTAGGCAGCTTAGAAATTCAAAGTCATCGTAAGCAAGGTCACAACGAGGTTCACTGCCATGTAGGCAGCTTAGAAATTCAGCAACCGCGGCCGCGTAAGTGTCGGGGTGTTCACTGCCATGTAGGCAGCTTAGAAAGATAATGTCTGCGTCAGGTTTGATCGCTAGAAGTTCACTGCCATGTAGGCAGCTTAGAAATCGGGGGTAACGTACCAAGGACGTGCCCAGATGTTCACTGCCATGTAGGCAGCTTAGAAACTGTAAAAAATGTATTTAAGGGTATGAGTGCTAGTTCACTGCCATGTAGGCAGCTTAGAAAACTTTAAGACCTTCTTCGGTGCTCGGATCTTCGTTCACTGCCATGTAGGCAGCTTAGAAAAATTTAATTGACGCTGCCCCTTAAAGGCGAAGGTTCACTGCCATGTAGGCAGCTTAGAAAAGCCCAAACACTTAGTGGAATAAAACTAAAAAGTTCACTGCCATGTAGGCAGCTTAGAAATTACAATCTCAGCAGAAATATCACCTTGTTTGGTTCACTGCCATGTAGGCAGCTTAGAAATTTTCAAAATTTGGTGCCTGAATATCATCAATGTTCACTGCCATGTAGGCAGCTTAGAAAGTAACAGTTCAGACTGCAGTAAAAGCCATGATGTTCACTGCCATGTAGGCAGCTTAGAAATTAATTTTAATGACCTGATGTTGTTCTAACTGGTTCACTGCCATGTAGGCAGCTTAGAAAATCATATTAATACGCCATGCAACACCACCCACGTTCACTGCCATGTAGGCAGCTTAGAAATTATACAGAAACAGTCAATTGAAGAAATGAGTGTTCACTGCCATGTAGGCAGCTTAGAAAACTATAACGGCGATAATCGTTTTGATGGGGCTGTTCACTGCCATGTAGGCAGCTTAGAAATTCTCGAAATTCCCAAGGTGAAATTACTTACGGTTCACTGCCATGTAGGCAGCTTAGAAAATAAACATTATGGCCTTGCAACAATTTAAGCGGTTCACTGCCATGTAGGCAGCTTAGAAAAAGCATCGTTGACGTTCAGATTTGGTTTTGTTGTTCACTGCCATGTAGGCAGCTTAGAAAGCTTGAGTCTAAAACAATACTAGCTGGAACACGTTCACTGCCATGTAGGCAGCTTAGAAAGTAAGTTGACACACTTTGACCGTAAACCTCACGGTTCACTGCCATGTAGGCAGCTTAGAAAAACGGCATCAGCATTCGAATATTCTTTTGCAAGTTCACTGCCATGTAGGCAGCTTAGAAATATCCAAAATGGAGCAACACAATGTCAGAAACGTTCACTGCCATGTAGGCAGCTTAGAAATATTCGAACGGGAAAAACTTTATTTGCTATTAGTTCACTGCCATGTAGGCAGCTTAGAAAAAGGAGACGAAAAACCCTTAAGAGTTACACGAGTTCACTGCCATGTAGGCAGCTTAGAAATTAGAAGTATATTTACAAAGATAGCCAACAGGGTTCACTGCCATGTAGGCAGCTTAGAAAGTCGTGTGATCAATGCGGATCGAATGGAGCTTGTTCACTGCCATGTAGGCAGCTTAGAAATAAAAAGATCGGCTAAAGGAATTTAAAAAATGGTTCACTGCCATGTAGGCAGCTTAGAAACTCTGATTACAAGCTCCGATTAACTTCTAAGAGTTCACTGCCATGTAGGCAGCTTAGAAAAATTGAGGCTCAACAATATTCGAGTAAGGTGTGTTCACTGCCATGTAGGCAGCTTAGAAATGCAATACTCCCCGAGTTTGGGTCGGTTAAGTGTTCACTGCCATGTAGGCAGCTTAGAAATATAAAAATAAAGGCCAGACAAAGCGTTTTATGTTCACTGCCATGTAGGCAGCTTAGAAAATTCCGACAGTACCCATTTTTGTACGATTAGCAGTTCACTGCCATGTAGGCAGCTTAGAAATAGAATGTCAGGTGTTATTAAAATGGCTAATGGTTCACTGCCATGTAGGCAGCTTAGAAATACCAACTAACACCTATGAAGGTGTGACCAAAGTTCACTGCCATGTAGGCAGCTTAGAAAAAGGGCAGCACCTGCTAGACCACCGCGAAACAGTTCACTGCCATGTAGGCAGCTTAGAAAGACCGCAAACTTTATAGTGGATGCCAGCAAAGGTTCACTGCCATGTAGGCAGCTTAGCAATTCATCAAAGCTCATGTTAGAACTTAAAGCTATCAGGAGCATTTGGAATAAGATGAATGAGTTTTACTCTAAATAGGAACAGGTCGATTCAATAATTAAAAAATTAGATTTAATAAAGCCAGTGCATGACATCTGTGCGGAGTTTCTCACTTACTATATATTTTTTTGTAAAATATATTCCCAAATGAGATAACCTAAACCGAATCCAATGAATGCATAAAGTGTGATGATGAAGAATACAAAACTCGCTTTATTTTTCTTTTTTAATGAATTCATATTGATGCCCACTGCTTAGCCTTTAAGATAACATCATTATGTCGAGTTTAGCTTTAAAGGTGTAGATACAAAAAATGATTAAAAAAATATAACAGATTTATGTGTTTTTATTCATCTGTTATAGTTATGTGCATATAAATCCAACAATAGAAATTATAAAATACTGACTTTTATGAATCAATTGAGGCTTTAAAACAGATAAATTATGATCGTACAGGAGGGTTATTTATAGCATATTGAATACATTCAACCACCTGTGACAAAGCAAATTTAATCCGATCATTAAAGTCAAAAGAACAATTAATACGTAAGAAATTATTTTGTTTGGCAAAGTTAGCATTAAATAAGACGCTAGGTGCAATGCTAATATTTCGAGCTAATAGTAGCTGATAAATATAGACACTCTCTATATATTCAGGTAATTCAATCCATAAGAAATAACCCGAAGGGTAATAGGCAATTTTACATACAGGTGGTAAATGTTCTGTTAGATAAGCATAAAACTGTTTTTTATTGCGCTCCAAGGATGAACGTAGGGTTTTAAGGTGCTTTTCATAATGACGGTGTGATAAATATTCAACCAATGCATTTTGAATAAATGAATTGACCGATAGTGTACTCATTAACTGAATATGTTGAATGTGTTCAGAGTATTTTCCTGCATAGACCCAGCCCACACGAAAGCCTGCGCCTAATGTTTTAGAGAATGAAGAACAATGTAGCACTAGATTTTGCTGATCAAAGTATTTCATTGAGAGTGGTTTTTTATGGTCATAATACAGTTCTTCATAGACATCATCTTCAATCAAATGAATTTCATACTGATGTAATAACTTCGCCAATTGAAATTTAATGTCATCACTCACGGTAAACCCAATCGGGTTGTGGCAGTTCAGCATCAGTAGGCACACCTTGATGGGGTATTTTTGAATTGCTTGTTCAAAGGCATTCAGATCAATCCCATGTTCAGGATGTTCAGGAATGGTAATCACTTTTAAGCCCAAGCGTTCTGCCGCTTGCCATGCGCCATAAAAAATCGTCTGTTGCAATAAAATATAATCACCTGCCTGTGTCATGGCTTGTAACGACAAGTTCAAAGCATCCAATCCACCCGATGTAATCACAATGTCTGACGGGTCAGTCTGAATCCCTTGCATACAGTAGCGTTGAGCGATCAGTTTTCGTAAGGCAAAATTACCAGGTGGCAAGCTGGGTGTTTGTTCATAGCTGAGTCTATGGCGGGCGAGTTGTCCTAAAGTCTGGATTAATTTGGCTGAATAGAGCAATTGACTATTCGGAAAAGCAGTGCCAAAAGGAATAATCGTATCGGGTTGAATGGATTTTAAATATTGAAATACAGTCGAGTTAATTTCAATTTTAGCATTGAGTGTGACATTCTGATTTTGTTCCTCATTTGAAGGTTCTTGTGCAACCACAAAATAACCCGACTTTTCTTTTGAATAAATCAGTCCTTGCGCTTCGAGTTCTTGATACGCATTCATGACTGTAATCAAGCTAAAACCAGATAGTTCTGCTTGATGGCGCAAGGAGGGCAATTTTTCATTGGCTTTCCAAGTGCCATTTTCAATCAATAATTTTAGGCTATTGGCAAGTTTCTCAGATTTATACATAACAATTCAGGTCATCATAATGTAGATAAAATATGGATAGATCACTCTATCCATATGTTTTTATCATAGTTGCTTGGCTACTGTAACAAGTCAATTCAGTCCAATCTGGAAAACCATGAATGTCGATAGATTGCATTAAAATGCTATGACGGATAAGCAAAATATAACAGAACTCGGAACAGTCCAGCAATCAATGCCAACCCTAGAAATCCAACTAACCATAGGACAATAAACCATTGGTTTGAGTTCATTTTAGACATCAGTTTATTCATTAAAAATGCCTCCAAAAATTAATGATAACCCTCATCGCCAATACGAACTTTGTCACGAAATACCCAATAAGACAGGAAGGTATAGGTCATAATGATCGGGATCAAAATGACTGCACCAACCAAGGTAAATTTCAGACTTGATTCTGGTGATGCTGCTTGCCAGATGGTCACAGATGGCGGAATAATATTTGGCCATAAACTGATAATAAAGCCAGTAAAGGCAAGAAATACCAATGCCAACGTATAGATAAATGGTTTAACATCTTGCTGTTTCTTGCAAGCGGAGATAATCAGCCAGACAAAAAGGAGCACTAAAATGGGTACAGGGCTGAAATAGAAAAGATTGGGTAAAGAGAACCAACGCTGTGCAATTTCAGGATGGGTAAATGGAGTGTATAAGCTGACACCCGCAAAGATAATCAACAAGGCAATGATTAACTTTGGCATAAGTTGATACATGGTGTGCTGTAAGTTTGCTTCCGTTTTAAGAATTAACCAGCCACAACCCAGTGCTGCATACATGGCAACCACACCTATGCCAGAGAAAATAGAGAATGGTGTCAACCAATCCCATGCACCACCGCTGTAAATTCCATGACTGGTTTCAATACCTTGAATATAAGCGCCAAGAATCACACCTTGAAAGAAACTGGATAGAATCGAACCCCAAATAAAGGCTTGATCCCACAAGTATTTGGTACGGGTTGCTTTAAAACGAAACTCAAATGCAACGCCACGGAAAATTAATGCCACCACCATAAAGGTAATTGGCAGATAGAATGCGGAAAGAACAGTGGCATAAGCCAATGGAAATGCAGCATATAAACTTGCCCCACCTAGCACCATCCATGTTTCATTACCGTCCCAAACAGGGGCAACGGTATTCATCATTACATCACGTTCCTGATGATTCTGAATGAATGGGAATAAAATCCCAATCCCAAGGTCAAAACCATCCATAACGACATAAATAAGGACACCTAAACCGATAATACCGACCCAGATTAAAGCCAGATCAATCATGATGTTTCTCCTTATTTTGATCGGTCGTTGATGTTTCATCATCAAGCATTTCATCCACAGCACTCAGTGGGCGTAATGGAGTTTTAAAATGACCCAGACCTGCTGTTTTTTCAGGTTGCAAACTGTCTAAGAAAGCAGGACCTGTTTTAATCAGTTTGAGCATGTAGTAAATGCCACTACCAAATACAACGGTATATACCAACACAAAAATAAGCAGACTGAGGCCAACTTGATCCGCTGTGACAGAGTGCGATAAGCCATCCCGAGTACGAAGCACACCATAAACCACCCACGGTTGACGACCAACTTCAGTGGTGACCCAACCTGCTAATAAGGCAACATACCCCGTAGGCCCCATGATGATGGCAAATTTATGGAACCATGAGCTTTCATACAATGAACCTTGCTTACGTAACCAGAGTGCAGTCAAAGAGAGCAGTACCATCAACATACCCAGACTGACCATGACACGAAAGCTCCAAAATACAATTGGTACATTTGGGCGATCTTCAGCTGCAAAATCTTTTAAGCCTGTGACTTGACCCTCCATCGAGTGGGTGAGAATCAGACTCCCCAAATGAGGAATGCCGAACTCGATTGCATTGCGTTCATTTTCCATATCTGGAATTGCAAACAGCAACAGAGGCATTGCATGATCACGGTTGGTTTCCCAGTGTCCCTCAATTGCTGCCAGTTTTGCAGGTTGATGTTTCAGAGTGTTTAAGCCGTGGTGATCACCAATAACGACTTGTAAACATGAGGTGATTAGAACCATCCATAAACCCATAGAGAATGATTTTTTAACCAAATCATCACGCCGTCCTTTACATAAATGCCATCCTGCTGTACCGACCACCAGTAAAGATGACACGAGGAATGCTGCGGTCGCCATATGGGCAAAACGGTAGGGGAAGGAGGGATTAAAGACAATAGCCCACCAGTCGGTGGGTATAATAATGCCATTTTCAATGGCAAAGCCTTGTGGGGTCTGCATCCAACTGTTCGAGGATAAAATCCAGAACATGGAAATACAGGTGCCAATTGCCACCATGAGCGTTGCAAAAAAATGTGCTTTAGGACTGACTCGTCCCCAGCCAAACAGCATAATGCCGAGAAAACCAGCTTCAAGAAAGAAAGCACTTAGCACTTCATAGGTCAGTAAAGGCCCCGTAATACTGCCTGCAATGCGTGAAAATTCGCTCCAGTTAGTACCGAACTGATAACTCATGACAACGCCTGATACCACGCCCATACCAAAGGCTACAGCAAATATTTTAATCCAGTACTTAAATAAATCTTTATAGATTGGGTCTTGAGTACGCAACCATTTCCATTCCAGTACCGCAAGGAAACATGCCAGACCAATAGAGGTTGCAGGGAAAATAATGTGAAAAGAAACAGTAAAAGCAAATTGTATGCGTGCTAATTCTAGAGCAGTGAGTCCGAGGCTCATATCACTCTCCACATTGTGAGCAGATCATTGTGTTGTACATGACGGATAGAACAACGGTCAGTTGATAAAACAGCACAAAAAGTAAAAGATCGTTTCATTTAAACCACCGATCAAGAGGAATTACTTTATCTTGCATGACAATTTAAATGATGAGTAGGTACAGAAATTTGCTTAAAAAAATATAACAGTTTGAATCGTGATTTTTAGAACTGTTATATTTTTTTCCAATGCTTTTGTAGCTATACATTTGAGCAGCATCACGACAAAATCTATTTTAGTCTCATGAGTGGCTATTTTTTAATGCATCAAGTTGGGGTTGGACATGACGGATTGGCATTGAATGAGCAGGCGAAATACTCATGAAATATAGCTTCGAAGCGGAATGGTGATGCAATGTTTGTTACAGAGAAATTGAATACACTCTCAGAACTCATAGAAACAAGGAGTTTTTCTGAGCAATTAAAGAATATATTGCAACAGCAATATGTCAATTTAGAAGCAACATTATTACGTGCCAAAGTTTTACGTGAATTTTCAAAGCTTAAAGTTCATTATATTATTCAATCTGAAATTCAAGCAGAGCAGGCAGGTTTAGCTTTTCTTTTTGCACCTTTTATTTTAGCGAACCTGAATAAAACAGTGATTTATAATACACCTGCAACGGAGCCTGTTCTTAATATTTTGAATACTTATTATCAGGCAGAAAAAAAGCAGAATTTGAAAATAGATGAAGTTTTGACTACTTTAAATATTTATTTAGATTTAAGTCTGACTGAATTAGAGGAGAGTGATTTTTTATATTTATCCATCATTAAAGCCCTGTGTAGATCTGATGTTTCAAGCATTTTTATCATTACAAATTTGAAAATTAATTCTGAAAAACGAGATGAATTAGAAAAATTTTTTAAAGTGAGTATCCGCCTGATTAGTACACAGCATCAGGAAAAAATTATCGATAGTGGTGAGTTAAATATACGTAAATTATTATTTAAAAACAAAGATGCAGACTATATTAAACTTTGTGAAAAATTTTCAGAAATTAATGCTGAGCTGCTTCAGTATTGTGATAGTTATAATACGCAGCAAAGCATTCACTTAATTGAAGATATGTTCTATGCCGAGCATATTTATGAGAAATTATCTGTTTATGCTGAATATATGCAAACCTGTCTACAACATCAAAGTTCTGTATTTAGTCCTCGTCTTTAACTGTGTTAATACAGGAAATGGCTTGAGGTATTCTTAATGGAGTTATTCTTAATTTTAGCCAAATTTTTATCTGCAATTGAAGTTAAATACATATTTCAATATGCAGTTAAAAGAAAAATCTGTGTTTCAAATTTAAAAACATATCTCCATTGGGCCTTTTAAACAGCAAACTTGTACAAGTTGAGTACATCATTAAATTATGTTGAGTTCATTCCGTTTAAAACAGCTGCGAGTTATGTTATTACAGATTCTTCTGATCCTGATGGTTTGGGGCTTTGCTTATAGCATTCAAAAATTTTTACATTTGCCAATTGCATCAGGCGTATTGGGTTTCTTCATTTTATTATTTTTGCTTGAAATGCAATGGATTCAGCTAGAGCAAATAGAACATGGTGCTAACCTATTGTTAACTGAATTACTTTTATTTTTTATTCCGCCTGTGGTTGGGGTTATTCAATATCAGCAATTACTCATGAATAGCGGATGGAAAATCGTCATCGTAATTTTTATCAGTACTTTTCTAGTGATGGCAAGTTCAATGCTGAGTGTCAGGATGTTATTAAAACAGGATGAGATTAAATAATGTCAATTTGGGGAGTATTTTTCTTTATATGGACGCTCGTGTGTTATTTCTTTGCCAAGAAATTATTTATACACACAAGAAAGATTTATTTTTCTCCGATTATAGTCGTTCCTATCTTTAGTATTATAAGCATTATTATTTTTCAGCGCACTTTTCAGGATTATTACACCTATACCCAATACTTGGTGGCAATGCTCGGGCCAATTACTGTGGCATTTGCAATTCCTGTATTTAGATATAGAACGATGATCCGTAAATATTTTAGAGTTTTAATCATCACCTCCAGTATTTCGATGTTGATTGGTATTTTAAGCAGCTGGTGTTTGGCAAATTTATTCAATATTGAGCAAATCGTAAAAAATAGTTTATTGGCACGTTCGATTTCTATCCCATTTGCCTTGATCTTGACTGAAAAAATTGATGGCTCTATTAGTCTTATTCCACTTTTTACTGTGATTACAGGATTAGTGGGGATGTTATTTGGAGACCTATTTTTGATGTGGATGAGATATCAGCATCGGATTGCTTATGGTGCTGCATTTGGTAATGCTGCACATGCGATGGGGATTGCTCGGGCACAACAGCGTCATTCAGAGGAAGGGGTTGTGGCAAGTTTATCGATGATTATTTCTGGCATGATTATGGTTCTCTTTGCACCACCTGTAATTGCATTGATTAAAATGCTGTCATAGCCTGAATTTTATTTAAGCCAACTGTTTGAGTGATGAATCATTGTTTAAGCAGAATGTGGGTTATTTAATATAAAATCTCGTTATGGGATTTCCGTTAGTACACTTTTCTCTTCTGTTAAGACTTTACTTGAAAGAATAGCTTTGTATCGAAATACAGGTGATTTTTACTCTTAATACTTTATTTCATCACGATATTCAAATAGAGCAATAGGAGGAATTGTCCTGAGCTGCAATATACACACTCGCAAGACTGTAAAATCAACATTAGGTGTATTGGGGCTTGAAGTATCCTGAAGATTGTAGCAGTGAGTTTGAGTCATAGTCAGTTAAAAAGACTCAACCTAGGTCGTTGAAAAAAATTAATAATAAAATCATATCACTATGCGCACACGGCATGAGTTGTTGTGACATTGAAAAATATATGGCAGGTATGTGTGGACTGGATATATCAGATGGAGCAGTGGCTAAATTGTTTGTATTTGATCAGTATATGATTTGTTTAGGCGAAAATATGGCGCGTTAGAGAGAATTTGAGCGAAGCAAAAACATTAAGATCACCGTGTTTTTTCATAAACGGAGATCTCAATGTATAAGTCTATTTTAAAACTCATGCTACCTGTTATCGGGTTGACCGCTGGATTCGCACATGCTGATGAATTCAAATTAAAAAGTACCGATATCGCGCATGGCGTATTCATGAAAAATACGTTCGAATTCCAAGGTTTTGGTTGTTCGGGCGAAAATAAATCGCCTCAGTTGTCATGGAGTGGTGCTCCAGCTGGGACGCAGGCTTATGCAATCATGGCTTATGATCCAGATGCACCGACGGGCAGTGGCTGGTGGCACTGGCAAGTGGTGAATATCCCTGCTGAAGTGACGTCAATCCCATCTGGTAATGGCAAGCTCGATTATAAAGATGTGATTGATGTGAGCAATGATTATGGTCAAAAAGGATTTGGGGGAGCGTGTCCGCCCCATGGTCATGGCGCACATCGCTACCAATTCACAGTGTATGCACTTTCAAAGAAACTGGAATTACCTGCTGATGCATCTGGGGCATTAACAGGTTATATGGTCAAAGCCCATTCGTTGGCATCAAGTACGATCGAAGCTCTATATAAAAGATAAAGCATTTCAATAGCTTCGTGAGCTATTGAAAATGTAGCTCAGGAGGCTGTTGAATCTTATTCGCAATACATGTTTCTTAAACGAAGGAAAAATAACATGTCTGCTCAAGAAAACCAAACACCGAAAATGCAGCGAAAAATCTTAGCCCTTCATGGAAATGGTAGTAATAAAATAATTACCAGACTACAACTTCAGAATTTAGAACTTAATGACCAAAATTATGATATCACTTATCTTAATGGCACCATCCAAGTTAAGTACCCAGATATTCATTTATCTGAATTGACAGGACTGGTTGAAGGACCTTGGTATTCATGGCTACCGCCTAAATCTGATTGGGAAAATTTAGATAATCAAGCATTATTGCAGAGTCTTTGTCGTGCGATAGAAAGTGTTTTGTTGGCGATTGAAATACATGGACCTTTTGATGCAATTTATGGCTTTAGTCAAGGAGGATACATTGCTAGCTTGGTAAATAATTTACCAAATGATCCTGCATTACTTGATGCAGTTCAAAGCTACATGGGTAGGGAAACTCAGTTCAATATAAATTCTAATCTTCCTTTTAAAACGTCTATTTACGCCTGTGCAGGTGCTGCCATACCACTCTTGGATATGAGAAAGCTTGTAGGTTTACCAGATCGTACCGAGGAATGTAGTCAAAACCAAGCCATACATTTAATTGGACAACATGATGCTCTGAAACCGTGGTCTGAATCATTGCTACTACATGATAAAAATCCGAATAGCCAAATTTTTTATTTAGATAGTGATCATGAAATTAGCAGTACGATACCCAAACCGATTAAGGGTGAAATAAAACGTTATATCAATGACATTTCATCAGTAAGCCCGATAAAGGAAAGCACTGAGCAAACATCTTGCAAATTGAGTTCTAGAACGATTGATACAGAGGTGCAAGTCGCTCATGTTTCGATTCATTCTGAAGGGCAAGCCACGACAATTATAGAGTTATTGGAAAGACAAGCTCAATCATCTGCTTTGTTTAGGCTTGCCAGAGAGCAAAATAATAAAATATGTACCACTTATGGAGATCTACTTTCATTTATTCGTTCAGGGGGAGAAGGTGATCTCAGACGAGCAGGGGTTAAAAGTGGGCAGATCGTTGCATATATGGCGCCTTCTGGCGGTAGTGCAGAAGGCGCTGTCGCTTTTCTTACCGTTGCAGCTCAGGCATGTGCCGTTCCGCTTTCTACCACAATGACACAGGCTGAAGCCTTATCCGCATTAAAGCAACTTCAAGTAGAGCATGTTATTTTATTTGAAGCTGTGAATGCCAAAAATGTAATTGCAGCTTGTGAAGAATATTGCCAAAGTAACAATAAATCATTACATCATGTCAGCCAACTTTCATCCCAACATCCAGGTTTATTTAAATTTAAAAACTCCTTAGATGGGTATGAAAATCAGCCAGAATTAATCACTCATGCATATGATGACTGCCTTCTACTCAGAACTTCTGGCACGACGTCTATGCCAAAGGTTGTGCCACTCAAACAAAAAGATTTGGTTATAAACAGCACGATTTTAGCGGATAGTATCGGAATTAATGAATTCGATGTGACCTATAGTGTGATGCCTTTGGATCATATTGGTGGCATATCTGCTTCGATTTTGGCAAGTTTATCTGTTGGTGCAGCCATCACATGCGAGGGTTTATATAACCCTCAGCTTATGGCTGAGGCATTGCTGCAATCCAATCCGAAACCGACGTGGTATTCAGCTGTACCCACCATTCAGCTCGCAACTTTACGTTATCTTCAGGAAAATCGAGAGCAGTATTTAGATCATGATGGCGTGTGGTCTGAACACAACTTGCGATTGATTCGTTCTGGTGCATCTGCGCTCAAAGAAGAAGATCGATTGGCACTTATCAAGACCTATGATTGCCCAGTTTTACCGACTTATAGTATGTCGGAGCTAATGCCTATCTCGCAGCCTGCTCAGACAGAAATGAGTTGGGACGTTAAGGCGAGTTCTGTTGGCGTGCCATTAATTGCATCATTGGCAATCGTTGATCCAGTCACCCTTAAACCTCAACCTTTTGGTGTTGCTGGTGAAATTGCGATTTCAGGTGATACCGTTTTTTCTGGTTATAAAGAGAATCCTGAAGCCAATCATAAATCTCGATTCTTAATGCCACTGCCTCAATCTGGTGAGATCCGCACTTGGTTTTTAACTGGGGACTTGGGGCAGATGGATGCTTTTGGTCATTTAAGCTTAGAAGGTCGACTGAAGGAGTTAATCAAAAGGGGTGGAGAGCAGATTGCACCTGCTGAAATAGAAGACAATTTAACCAGCCATTCTAGTATTGATATTGCGATATGTTTCCCTGTGCCCTCTGAAACTTATGGCGAAGAGGTAGGGTGTGCAATCGTCTCATCTGACCCAGCATTTAGTTTAGATAATCAAAGCAAGTGGGTAAATGAATTACGCTCCTTCTTACTCAAACGCGGAGTCTCAGCACATAAAATCCCTTCGGTTTGGCGCATCGTTGATAAAAATGATTTACCAATGACGAACAGCAAAAAATATAAGCGAAATATCATGGCAGAATCGCTAGGTATAACCGCTCAGCCTTCCCCTAATCAACAAAATACAGTGACAACTTCAGAACGCAAAGAGAAAAAAGTAGCCACTAAAACTACCAGTGAACTTGCTTTAAATATGAATCGCTTAGATAAGCCAAAAGTAGATTGGGATACGATTGCGGGATTTAGATTTATTTTGGCGTGTTATGTCATGTTTATGCACATTGGTGCTAATAATTCATGGGAAGCATTTAATAATCTACGTCAGTTTCAATGGCACGTGAATAGCTTCTTTATCTTAGCCGGCTTTTCTCTCGCTATTCTCATGCCTGCAATGATTCAACATAAATTTGCTTTTATAAAAGCAAGAGTAGCGGTGATGTATCCTCTGTATGCATTAGCGATTATTTTTGCGATGGGGAATTTATTTGTCAGTTGTCACCCATCAACATTTATACCTAGTTTCAGTTGGGGCCCTTTAGTTCATGAAGGTACGGCATCGTATTGTCAGGGGACGCCATGGATCGAAGGTTCTTGGCTAGGCAATGTCATTTTATCATTTGGAATTCATGCAACAGGTTTACAAGCAACACCATTGTGGGGGGCGAGCTGGTTTATTGGTTTTTACCTGTGGTTTATTTCGATGTATTTCCAATGCCTTGTTATATTTCCGATGATTTACAATGCATTGTATAAGCAACGAGGTAATGTTAAGAAAATTCTCATGTATATAGGGATTGGATTAATCACGAATATCGTGATCCTCATGGGATTCTGGTACGGATTTGCGGCAGATTTTGTGGGATATGGTTTATTTGATCCGACCACGGGATTACGTTCAATACCTACAGCGGCTCAGGTTGCATTGGCGGGTAAAGAAAATGCGATGGGCTTAGGTTTCTATTTGTTTGCACCTTTTTGGATGGTGTATTTCTTGGTCGGTATGTGTGCTGCTTTCTTGTACGATGCCATCAGACCGACTGAGCAAAAACGTTCGCATATTTGGGGGTATGTTGCTGATGCAATTACACTCATTATTATTTGCATCGGTATTGCTCATGTTGCCCAAGGCTATACACACTTTGGTCCTGAAGTGACTCAAGTTCCTGTAGATGCTTATTTTATGAGACCTGAAGCTGCAAATAGTTATGCTGATGCCTCTATAACCAATCGTATTTGGGATGAAATCTATAGCCGTTCATTTGCTCCACTGACTTTACTTTGGATTTTTGCACTCAGTACAGGTAAGGGGTTTACTGCCAGAGTTTTAAGAATGAGTCCACTCTCGAAATTCCTTGCACCAACCGCTTATGCCTGCTTCCTATTCCATCAAATGGTTGGACAATGGTACTACGCAGCGACACGTGGCGGTGAATGGTGGAACTGGTGGGATAATCGTAAAAGTTTCTATTGGTTCAGTCCTGAACCAGTTCCAGTCGAATGGTATGAATACTTCTATGTGGTTGGTTTAGTTGTTATTTTTGCCAAGTTGGTTCAGCCAGTGGATACCTTGTTCCGTAATTTGGTCGCAATGATCACTAAGCGAATCAAATTGATGGGCAGCAGCGCAGAGTATGGCAGACCTGTTCTGGATACCGCAGAAGTTGTGTTAGAAACCGCTGCAAAAATCTCTGGGCTTGAGGTGAATAGAGAACTTAGCCTGAATGACAATGGACTTGCATCACTTGGAGTTGTTCGATTTGTAAACGCTATTGAGTCTGAATTTTCCTTACCTGGACAAAAAGTATCATTTTCGATGGCAGAAATTATGGCTGCGCAAGACCTCAATGAAGTCATTGCAATTGTTGAAAAGGCGATTTTGCAGCCTGAAACATTAGAAACAAACATGATATTAGATGACCACTACCAGCATCGAGGTATATAAAAATTTAGGCGAGAAAAGTGATTTTTTCGCCTAAGCTTTATGCAACGGAAATATATGAAAACTTTAACGATAGTTTCACTTTTGGTCTTGCCTGTTTCTGCTTTTGCCAATTAACCATGTGAGCTAGATAAAAATTTAACCTCCAGATAGCTATTCAACAGTCTAATTTGATGTAGAAAAGCTATCCTGAGAGGCTTCATAGACGAAGACTGATAGTAATGTATATCGGGTAGGTGGTTCAGTCTTGTTCACTTGCAGCACAATTATATTCAAGTATACCTATCACACAGCGATTGATTTCATCGGTGATTATTTTATTGATAAAGATAAAATTGTGAGGGGGCGCTCTATGATCGACGAGGATTATGGCATGCTTGAAGTGTGGCTAAGATGCTTGCAGCGTAAACAGGATGATCCTTTTTCACACTCGTGGGAACGACATTTGCAGCAAATAGTTTCGGTTTCTCCAGCATAACAAGAGGTTTTACAGGGAACAGTGTTTTTTATTATTCCCATAAAATGAATAGCTTAAAATTTAATCTTGGTTATACTGGTGCAAATTCCGATGGTGATTGCACCTAGGTCTAGAATACAGTGATGAAAATGATGTGTTGGGAATCCATATGTTGATTTAGGGGATAAATCAACTGCCGTAGATGGGAGCAACAATAAAGATGCAATCAGATTGTATTACCTAAACAGATCATTAGTTGGCAGCTTACTTCTTTATATGAACACATTAATACACTGCGTTCTGGTAAAGATGGCTTCTAAATATTTCAATTTAGAAGCCTAGCAGCAATTTTGTTCGGGTTGTAGCTGCATTTAGACACATGCCCAATACAGAATTTAAATTCATAAATGGTTTACGCTATTCTGGATATGGTTGTCATCAGAAAAATTTGGCTTTAGCTTTCAGCTATTTCTTAGGTTTTTAAAAGTCTTAGATTTATCTATGCAGTATTAATTTAATATTAGGGGTAGAGTTTCAGGATATAACTATCAATAAATAGCTGATATCCCGAACGCTTAATTATGGATAATATTATTGTAGTCGCTAAAGAAGCGGTTAAAAATCAGTCGTGTTTTCCTTTTTCAGTTTATTCTTCTCATAAAGAGCAGATGATTACTAATGTTCCTATTATCAAGCCATTACTTATTTTTATACTCAGTGGCACTAAACAATTGGGTAAATTTGGATCGGTAGAATGTCTGTCAGGTAGCTTTGTATTTTTATCGAACAGTCCTCGAATTGATATGCGAAATATCCCGATTCAAGAGGAGTATTTTGCGGTACTGATTGATTTCGAAAATGAAGATTTTTCTGAACTCCCTAAAAATTCTGCACCGTATAAGAAATACTTTCAGGGTGAGATAAACCCCGTGCTTGCTAGCGCACTTTGCCAATTGATAGAGTTTTCATCAATCGCACCATCTCAAGTGATGAGGCTAAGAAAAAGAGAGATACTCGAGATTATCTATCATTCTGGTTACAAGGATGTTTGCAATATCGTTGAGCCTCCAAGCTTAAGTGAGAAGGTTCAGTCTATGATCTCAAATGATATTTCTTGTGATTGGTCCGTGGATTTGATTGCTTCTAACCTGTTTATGAGTGCTTCAACATTAAGACGCAAGCTTAAAAGTGAAGGCAATAATATCCAAGATATTCGCAATCGAGCCCGATTAGGTCATGGGCTTCATTTATTACAAACCACGCAATTTCATATTGGCAATATTGCAGAGCAGTGTGGTTATCAATCTCAATCTAGATTTACCGAACAATTCAAGATTCTTTTTGGTATGACGCCACGAGAAATTCGTAAAACAAAAATGCTCGATTAGGGATAATTTATGACGTATTCGGATGTATTGTGACTCGACAGATACACTTATGATTTGTTTGCAACACATCGTAAAGCAAATTAAGGAATGAATATGAAAAAAGTCGCGGTTATTTTATCAGGCTGTGGTTATTTAGATGGAGCGGAAATTCGAGAGTCTGTTTTAGCGCTATTGGCATTGGATATAGAAGGTATTGAATACAGTATCTTTGCACCAGATATGCAGCAATATCATGTAGTGAATCATATCACTGGTGAGCCTGATCCATCTGCAAGCAGAAATGTACTACAAGAGGCGGGCAGAATTGCTCGGGGCGAGATTAGCCCGATTACGGAACTTAAAGCAGAACAATTTGATGGACTTGTTATTCCTGGCGGTTTTGGCGTTGCAAAGAATCTATCAACATTTGCCTTTAAAGGTGCTGAGGGTGAAGTAGATCCCGTGGTCGTTGCTGTTCTAACAGCTTTTAAAACAAGTCATAAACCAATCGGCGCAATATGTATTTCTCCAGCATTATTGGCGCTAACATTTGGTGATCTTCAGCCTACACTGACCATTGGTAGCCATGCTGGAACTGCCGCAGAAATCAAAAAAACGGGTGCTGTGCATCAGGTCTGTGAAAGCAATGATTGTGTTATAGACACGACCAATCGCTTGGTTACAACACCAGCCTACATGGATGATCATGCCAATTTAAAGGATATTTTCCAAGGGATTACTAAGTTGGTGAAAGGCATGGTCGCCCTTAGCAAATAAGGTTTTGTTCTTTTATAGGGGCAGGGTATCACTGTCCTTATTGGCTCCGCTTAATCGCTAGAGATGGCACAGTGCTGAATCGTTTTGTGAATTGCTATATTCGTCTTCCACTTCCTAATAGGTTTATAGAAACACAAAAACTGTTATATGAACCCTGTGCTGACCTATATTTGGCATACTGTAAATTTAATCGACAATATTTTGATGTGAATTTGTTTGATGAACTCTCAATTGTGCTTCCAAATCAGTTGCTGTCATATCCAAGCATTAGGCAAAGTGAATTTTTGGCGGGGCGTTATACGGCCAAAGTAGCACTGTCTGCAATGCACCAAAGGGTTTGCTTGGAGCAAGTAAATATTGGTAAGTATAAAGAACCAATATTCCCCCAAAATTTGATTGGCACACTCACGCATAGCAACAGTATAGCAATGTGTGCGGTTACTCCTTCAAGATTGGTTAGTTTTGTGGGAATAGACATAGAACCGATCATGACAAAAACAGATCTTTCGGGGATTGAGGGCAAAATTTATTCGTCAAGAGAACTTTATTTATTGACTGCAAAAGGAATAAGTAAAGAAATAGCGGCTACATTGATCTTTTCTGCAAAGGAAAGCATGTTCAAGGCTTTTTCTAACCAAATTCATCATGGTATTGATTTTCATCGTTTTGAACTATCTGAACTTATCTATTTGGGGCATTCACTCACAATGAAATTTGACGTGAGAGAGGTTAATTTTGAGGCTCAGATTATGGTTTCAGCAAAAATATATAAACAGCACGTTTTAACGCTTGTAGCTCAGTAACAGTAATCAATTGATAACTCAAAAATAATTTAAAGCCAATTTATCTTCTGTTTGAATACACCGCAGGATTTTTCTATGCAATTAAACTCAGAAGGGCAGTTGTGGAGCACATCTGCCGTATTGCGCTGATTAAACTTAACTGCTTTTTCTATTGCTGTCTGCATTATGCAAGGGTAAAGAGACATAAGCGTTTTAAGGCTTATGCAGGGTTGAGTTATTGTTCTGCCAGATAGAAAATATTATGGTTTCAAAGCGCATATCATGATGAATACATCGATCATAGGCTTCGATAGTTGAGGTATTGAACTGCTGGTGAAACTATATTTTTTAACCGATATAGAATATTTTAAGGAAAATAATCAATATTTAGCCATTATGAATAGCTGTTAAAAGTATTTTTTACTGGAGAGTTTTTAGTTAAAACCACATTTCTAAATAATTTTAGTATATTTATTTTATATAAATTATTGTTTTTAGAGTAAATAAAACACTCCGATGATGCCGCTGCATGTCATTACCCTTGAACCCTAAAGTTCAAGGTGGACGCGACGCATACTTGCTGGGTTTCCTACTCGAAGGCAGGCATACACTCTAAATATACAGAACACATCCAATGGTGTAGATATCGGCTCAGGGGAACTTGACCCGCTGGCGAACACCTCAGAGATGTAGTAAGTATAACGAATAATGCCGCATTGGCAAATCTTCAGTGTGCAGTAACTGTAAACTTACATTTCAAATGCCGATACTTTGTTCAGTTTGATTAAAAACTAAACTAAATCATCCACATCTTCTAAAATGGTTGCCAATAAACGCTCGCAATGTGAATATTCTTGCAGAGACTTATTCATCGCAAGGACTTCTTGCATCAACTCTAGCGCCACCATAATGATCAATTTACTTGGCTCAAGACGTGGGGCTTTACGACGAAAATCATCATATTTTTCATTTAATAATTCAGCGGCGCGCTCTAAATCACCTTTTTCACTTTCAGTCGTCGCTAAACGAAAAGTATGTCCCAATACACGTAACTCAACAGCAATTTGTTCAGTCATGATTAAATGTCCTCATTTGCTTCTGTTGGGTGAGCAAGTTGTTGAATTTCTTGCGCGTGATGATCCTGAGCTGTGCCTAAAATAGACAAGCGCTGAATAATGGCTTCGACTTTTGCTTTGGCATGTTCATTTTTTTGTAACAATCTTTCACGTTCTTGCTGAAAACCCTGAATTTCCTGTTGAGCAAGACGCTGTTCATTTTGCATTTTTTCTTTGATGACGCGTAATTCATTACGTTCAGCAAGAATTTCCTGAAAACGATTCTTAAGATCGGTACAACTTTTTTCCAAACGACTATAACGATCAGCCAGTGAGGTCGCATCCGTATTCAATTGCTTGAATTGAGACTGCGCATCACTTAATTGCTCGCTAAGATTGTCTATTTCTTCTTGTTTCTGGGTAATGATGCCGTTCTTTTGCACAATTTGGGCATGATGATGATCGGCAGAATTTTCTTTTGCCGCGTTGAGTGCATTATTTTCACTTTCATAATGCGTAAGTCGCGTTTTTAAAACGCCAATATGCGCCTGTAGACGCTGTAATTCTTCTAACATATCGTAGTCGCACAGTATTGCAAACAAAGGTAATATATACGAAGTATAGAGATTGGATAAACGAATGCAAGACGATATTTCAGGTTGGTCGGAATGGCACCACAATTTTTCAAAAATTGAAGAGGTTTCAAGCCCAAGTGAGTTACACGGATTACTTACAGGTATTGTTTGTGTTACTCAAGCACCTAAAAGTGAAGAATGGCAACAAATTTTAGCAACGCTTGAAATTCCAGCATTGGATGATCATGTTCTAGATTTGTTAACAGGTGAGGCAGAAGATATTGCGCATGCATTATCGGATGATGAACTAGATTATTTACCACTGCTTCCAGACGATGAGCATGTCCTTGCTGACCGTGTACAAGCATTGGCAGATTGGTGTGCAGGCGTAGTACTGGGCTTTGGTTTGGCTTCAGGTCATATTCGTCAAGATGAAATGGAACTGATCGAACATCTGCAAGATGTGGCAGCAGTTGAATTTGAAGAATCGGATAATGATGAAGAAGGTGAGGAAAGTTATCAGGAACTTTATGAATTTGTGCGTTTAATTCCTGTTAGTCTGTCTTTGGGACGCAAAAAAGTGGAAATTGCAGAAACACCATTGCTGAAAAATATTCAGCCGCAATTGAAACAAAGTACAACTGCACCAGAAACCAACAATATTGTAGAAATGTTTACACCGCATCGTCCAAGCTAATTTAGACGATTTTGCTGTAGCAACAAACGATATAAAAATTATCAACTCCACTCATAAAAGATAAAAGTACCTCTCAATGATGAAACTGACTCAAGCAGATTTTCAGGAACGTCGCGACCGCCTAGCAGAAGAAATGGGTCCGCACAGTATTGCGATTATTGCCACCAGTCCGGTTGCTATGCGTAACCGTGATGCAGATTATAAATTTCGTGCGGACAGTAGCTTTTTCTACCTGACGGGATTTGCTGAACCTGAAGCAGTGGCAGTCATTGAGACCTTTGAGTCTATAGATGAAGGTTATACCTATAGCTTGTTCTGCCGCGAACGTGACCGTGAAATGGAAATTTGGCACGGTTACCGAGCGGGAGTTGATGGTGCGGTGGAGGATTATGATGCCGATGAAGCTTATGCTATTGATCTGCTGGATGAGGAAATTATTGAGAAATTGCTGAATAAGCAAAAATTATTTTATCGCATGGGGCAACAAGCCGATTTTGATGCACGTGTAGCCAAATGGATTGCTGAAGCCAATGGTGAATCGCGTAAAGGCACCTCTGCACCTGCACAGGTGATTCAACTCGATCGTATTTTAGATGAAATGCGTTTGCATAAATCGGCACAAGAAATTGAATTGATGCAAATCGCATCGACTATTTCAGCTCAAGCACATACCCGTGCTATGCAAACGGTTAAGCCGGGCATGATGGAATATGCGCTTGAAGCCGAACTAAATTATATTTTTGGTCAAAATGGTTGTGTGCCTTCGTATAACAGTATTGTGGGCGGTGGTGCAAATGGCTGTATTTTACATTATGTTGAAAATGACAAAGTACTGAAAGATGGTGATTTAGTCTTGATTGATGCGGCTTGTGAATATCAACTGTATGCCTCGGACATTACCCGTACTTTTCCAGTTAACAGCAAATTTAGCCCTGAACAAAAAGCGTTATATCAAGTTGTTTTAAAAGCGCAGCTTGCAGCCATTGATGCTGTGCGTATCGGTAATTCGTATAAAGAACCGCATCGTATTGCAGTACGTATTTTGGTGCAGGGTTTACTTGATTTGGGTCTGATGCAAGGCGATATTGACGAAATCATCCTTACAGAGTCTTTCCACCAATTCTATATGCATGGTACAGGTCATTGGTTGGGTATGGACGTGCATGATGTCGGTTCATATAAAATTGAAGGTGAGTGGCGTGCTTATGAAGAAGGCATGACGGTAACTGTTGAACCGGGACTTTATATTGCACCAGATGATGAAACGGTTGATGCGAAATGGCGTGGTATAGGCATTCGGATTGAAGATGATGTGGTTGTGACCAAAAATGGACCACGTGTTTTAACTGCTGCGGTCGTAAAAACGGTTGAAGAAATTGAAGCATTGATGGCTCAATAATTCAAATGAACGTCAAAAGCCGATCTGAAGTAAAAGATCGGCTTTTGACGTTTTGGAGAATGATGTTATTCCCAAGTAAAAATGCCCTATACCGACATTTTTACTTGGGGTTTACACTAAAAAAGCGAGGATCTACAGTCTTCGCTTCGTGTAACAACCATTATATTAAATAGACTTAATGATTGGTTTCAAAATCAACACTAATTCTATCAACTCTCCATTTCACAATAGTTTGATCTAAATAAGAAAAATCGATTTTTAAAATACTATCCTCAAAAATTAAATCGTTAGTTTTAATTTTTCCATTATCTAAAAATCCTATGATTTCATACTGTAAGCTATCATCTATTTGCCGAATTTGAGGAGAAGAAGTTATCTGTTCAACTACATATTCATCAAAAACAATTGCTTCTAAATCGACAATATAATTTTTTTTAAAATCTATAGGAAATGGAATTGAGGAACTGAATACTAGCAAGGTGCGATTGTGAATCTTAATATTTAAAAGAAATTCAAAATCATCATTATATTCTGTGATTTGAACTGTATATTTCATTTTTATTCTCTAAATCTATTAGCTGAAAATTTAAGTGTTTCTAAAATTAATATAATACATCTTATACGAAATTATTATTTTATTTTGATATAAATCATTAATTTAATTTTTTCATTAAAGCCCAATCTCAACCGATTGGGCTTTTTAAATGATTTTTCAAGTTGCATAATTAACAACCAATCATTGTTCCGCGATTTTAATTTGTTGAATTAAGCAACTATCTGAGCAATATCAGCGAGAAGTCTATAGCGTTATTACTTCAATCACCACCATGACATAGCTTTACGGTGAAAGTACGTAAAAACATCCACTTTATTATAAAAATTAAGATCTTTGATGTAATATAAAATCCATTAAAAGTTATAGGTATTTGAAGATTGTGACTTCGGATACATCATAAAAAGGATATACGCATGCAGCAAGAAGTGATCATTGTCGGCGGTGGTATGGTCGGGCTAAGTCTGGCGTTAATGTTGGCCAAAGCAAACATTGCGGTCAAGCTGTTAGAGGCGATTCAGTACCCGAATTATGATGATGCCAATCTTGCGCCATATCATTCCAGTTTTGATGCGCGAAATAGTGCATTGTCGCGTCGTAGTGTACAAATATATCAAGAACTCGGTTTATGGCATGCGTTGCAAGCGCATGCAACCCCAATTCTTGAGGTGCATATTACTGAACAAGGCAGTTTTGGTAAGGCACGCTTAAAAGCAGAACAAGAAAAAGTCGAAAGTTTTGGTCAGGTGATTGAAAATGCTTGGCTGGGGCGTGTACTTCTTACAGAAGTTCGCAAACAGCCGCTGATTGAATTGATTGATGGCGTGCAAGTTACTTCACTGACGCAAGACACCGATCAAGCATTGATTGAGGCAATACGTGGTGAAGAACATTTGTCATTACAGGCAAAATTGGTGATCGCTGCTGATGGTCGTGATTCATTTTGCCGTAAAGCCCTCGGTATTGGCGCAAGCGAACATGATTACGACCAAGTTGCAATTGTCACCACAGTACAAACGTCGAAACCGCATAACCATGTTGGCTTTGAACGCTTTAGCCATTTAGGACCTTTGGCATTATTACCTTTACCGGGTGAATATCGTCGCTCTGTGGTTTGGCCTGTGAAAAAAGGTACAGAAGGCGAATGGTTGGGCGATGAAAATGACCAACATTTCCTTGATGCTTTACAAGAAACCTATGGCGACCGTGCAGGTAAATTCCAAAAAACAGGTAAACGCTTTAGCTTCCCATTGTCACAAGTGCTGGCAGAAAAACAAGCGGTCGGTCGCGTGGTACTGATGGGAAATGCAGCACATACCATTCATCCCGTTGCAGGGCAGGGTTTTAACCTCTGTATGCGCGATGCTTATGTTTTGGTACGTTATCTGACAGAACAACTCGAACAATCAGATGATATTGGTCAGCCAAGTATGTTGCTTGCTTATGAGCAAGCGCGTTTAACCGATCAACAACGTGTGATTAAGTTCTGCGATTCTGTGGTACGTGGCTTTAGTAATCAAAATCCGATACTCAAATTTATCCGAAATACTGGTTTGGTGGCTTTTGATACCATTCCGGGCATTAAACCGCTTGTTGCTAATTACGCGATGGGGCTAAAAGCATGAGTGATGTTTTAGATGTGCTAGACGTGGTTATTATTGGTGGTGGTTTAGTCGGTGGTTTAACGGCCTTGTTGCTTGCTCAAGGTGGCATACAAGCAACGGTTTTAGATGCGGCTCCCATTCTAGATGAAGCCAAAACATTAGCTGTTGCCAATCCGCGTGTATTGGCATTAAGCCAAGCGACCATTCATTTGCTAAAAACAGTACATGTGTGGGATAAACTTGCGCGTCACATGCCCTATAGCGGTATGCAAGTGTGGAATAAAAATGGTTATGGTGAAATCAATTTTGGACAGCCTAGCCAAAACATGCCCAGTGCTGAACAGACTTTGGGTTCTATGGTGGAACCGAGTGTTTTGAATTTAGCTATTCAGCAAAAAATGCTGGAACAGGTTAAAGATTATCGTACGCAAGTGAAAGTCACTCGTGTGGAACAAGGTGTTGGGGTTTGGCATATTCACCTTGCCGATGGTTCACAGCTAAAAACCAAATTGGTAATCGGTGCTGATGGTGCAAATTCATTTGTACGAGAGCAAGCTTTTATCGATATTGATGTCTTGGATTATAAGCAAGCGGGTTTGACCTGTGCAATTCGAACGGTACAGCCACATTTGCATGTCGCGCGTCAAATTTTCCTTGAAACGGGGCCGTTGGCCTTTTTACCGATGGCGAGTTTAAAGCCTGAACAAGAAGGCCATTGGCAATCCATCGTTTGGACATTACCAGACGATTATGCAGAAGAATATGCAGCTCTGGATGATGCAGATTTTTGTGCACTTCTCACCCGTGAAAGTCATCATATGTTGGGTCAAGTTCTAGAGGCAACGCCACGCGCACAATTTCCGCTGAAAGCGCGTGCAGCACAGCAGTATGTCAAAGCAGGCTTAGCGTTAATTGGTGATGCTGCACATGTGATTCATCCTTTAGCAGGGCAAGGGGTGAATATTGGTTGCTTGGATGCCGCTATTTTATGCGATGTGTTGCTGCATGATCAAAAGCGTGGTGTATGGGCACACGAGCAAACGCTACAGCGCTATGAGCACCGCCGTAAAGGACAAAATGATGCCATGATGCACAGTATGTCTGCACTGGGTTGGTTGGAAACGACACAGCTTTTTCCAGTGGTATGGGCGCGAAATTTTGGCTTAAAACAAGTAGAACAGCATGCAATTTTAAAAGATGCCTTTTTGTCTCAAGCCAATGGATTGCAGGTTTTAAAACAGACCATGTATGCCGTTTAATTTTGAAAATGCTGCTTTTTGTACAAATATTCATATAAGTTTACTTTTTTGATTAAAAAAGATACGAATTTTTAATATTTGACTCTATGCGAAATGCTCAGAGATTGCTAAATTTCTTCCTAATTCGCATCCAATTTAAATTGGATCAACAGAAGTCATTTGTGGGGAGAAATAAAGATGACGGATATGAATGACTACGACGACGTAGAAGAAACAGCAGTAGATGATGATGAAGCCAAAGCGGCTGAAAAAGGTGCATCTGATAGCAGTGAAAACAGTGCAACTGATGGTGATATGGCAGAAGCTGAAACATTGACTGTGACAGCAAAATTGAAGCAACGTCAGGCATTGGAAGATGAAGTTGCAGCCTTTCTGGCACGTGGTGGACGCATTACGGAAGTTCCTGCGGACGAATCTGCAAAAGATTAATCCTCCCTTTGCTCTATTTTATCAGAGCGATAAAAAAGCATCACTTCGGTGATGCTTTTTTAGTTTTGATGGACTAATTCTTTAATCTTTATTGGTGAGTTCCAACGCACGTTGATACGCCACTTTCTTTTTAATTCCCGTCAAGTCCGCTGCCAGTTGCGAAGCCGCTTTGACCGATAAATCTTGCAATAAACGTGTCAATAACTGATCCAGTTTTTCTTGTTCTAAATCCTTTTCTTGTGTTGCACCACCAATGACTAAAACAATTTCACCTTTTTGCTGGTTACGATCCGATTCAATCAATTGAATTAAATCTGCCAAGGTCATTTTTTTAATGGTTTCAAATGTTTTGGTGATTTCGCGAGCAAAACCCACAGGGCGGTCTGCGCCAAAAACATCTGCCATATCTTTAACTGACTCTAAAATACGGTGTGGTGCTTCATAAAAAATTAAAGTTTGTGTTTCATCTTTGAGTTTTTCTAACTGAATCAGGCGTTGAGATTGGCGCGAAGGCAAGAAACCTTGGAAACTAAAACGGTCGCTAGGTAAACCCACCGAACTCAGTGCGGCAATTGCAGCGCAGGCACCCGGTACAGGAACAACGCGAATATTATTGTCTTGTGCGGCACGTACCAATTTAAAACCCGGATCACTAATGAGCGGTGTACCGGCATCACTAATCAATGCCATGTTTTCGCCGTTGAGCAATCTTTGGATCAAAATATCAATTTTGTTACTTTCATTATGCTCATGACAAGCCGTGAGTGGAGTTGATATATTATGGTGCTTTAATAATTGAGCAGAAGTACGCGTATCTTCTGCCGCGATAATACTCACTGACTTTAAAACATCAATAGCACGATAAGTAATGTCATCTAAGTGCCCAATTGGGGTCGCTACAACAAATAACTGAGCACTCATAAGGTTTTTCCAATGTTGAATAATAAAAAGAATTTGATAGGTTTTATCCTGTTTGGCATTTTTAACTATGCACAAGCCGAAGTATTGGTCATTTTACCTGAATCGGGGCCTATGGCGCGAGCTGGATTGAGTATCAAACAGGGCTTTATGAGTGCTTATCAAGCATCGGGCATGAAAACCTCGATTAAATTTGTAAACTCAGATCAGAAATCTATGACGCAACTGTTAAAACGCCATGTGACCAAAAGCACGCAAATGATTGTTGGGCCTTTAGCGCGCAGCGACGTGGATATTGTAATGCAGGCGAACTTGAAACTTCGTATTTTGGCTTTAAATGATGTCACCAACCAAGCGGAAAATGTGTGGCAATTTAGTTTGTCGAAAAAACAAGATGCGGATGCACTGAATCAAGTGTTCGAGCAAGATAAAATTAAACAGCTCTATGTTTTGCGTCAAAAGGGATCGGAAGCTGAAAGTGAACTTTTTTTGATGTCATTAATGGGGCAAACGCAGCATGCTATTCGTATTGTGGAAGAAGTCCCGCAAAAGCTGACCAAGCAGCAGGGTTTATTATTGCTTGGTCAGCATGAATGGATAAACAGCCTGATTAAACTGCCCACGCAGCACATTTATGTATTGGCCAATGCCATTGAACAAGATCAAACCATGCCTCAGGGCGTGAAATTTTGTGATGCACCCGCTTTATATAGCCGTGTCTGGCCTGATCTGATACATGCCTATCAACAGAACCCTGTTGTGATGTCCTATCAGCGCTTATTAGCATTTGGTGGCGATGCTTGGCAGATTAGCCAGCAGTATTTACAAGCGCCTCATTTGAGCAGTCTTGAATTTCAGGGACGTACAGGACTGATTCAAATGAGTGACCATCAAATTCATCGTGTGCCGCATTGTTATGAAAATACTCAACAAGGTTTGAAGGTGTTGTAATGTTAGAGACGATATCTAGCCCATTAAATTTGGGGCAGTGGGCAGAGCAGCAGGCTTTAAAGTTATTACAAGCGCAGGGTTTTACTTTGATTGTTGCGAATTATCATTGCCGCTATGGGGAAATTGATCTGATTGTACAAAAGGATCAAGAATTGATTTTTGTGGAGGTCAAGGCACGCTCAGTGACGCAATATGCACAATCATGTGAAACGATTTCATCTTCAAAGCAAAAGAAGATTATGAAATCAGCACTTTGCTTTTTAAATGCACAGCCGCAATTCCAAGAGTTTTATTGCCGTTTTGATGTAATTTGTTTTGATTTTTTCCAACAATTTGCAAAAAAGATACAGCAAGATTTTTCTAAATGCCCTTATGATCAGCAATGGATAGAAAATGCTTTTACTTTTGATCAAGAGTTTATTAATCTTTGAACAAAATTAGAGTATAAATATTGCAATAAAATAGAATTTAAATGGATGATTAGGAGTCTTGCTGAGTGTTTAATCGTATTGCAATGACGTTACTGTGTGTAGCAAGTTTATCTGGTTGTGCGAGCTTTATATCAAGTGGTACAGGGTCAGCACCAGTTGGAACAGAAAGTGGTGCTCGTTCACTTGGACAAGTCTTTATTGATTCTTCTATAGAACGCACTGCTAAAATTAATTTATATAAATTAGATTCACGCTTTAAACAATCTCGTGTAAATATTGAAAGTTTTCACGGTAATGTTCTGCTTACAGGACAAGTGCCAGACGCGCATTTAAAGCAATTGGCTGAAGATAATTTACGTGCGATGACGGATGTTAAAACGGTACATAATTACCTTACCGTTGGTAACCAAATTGGTTATAGCAGCATTATGCAAGATACCACGGTGACGGCAAATACCCGTGGTTTGATTATGAAAGCCGTGGTCGTCTCTGATAGTAAAGTGCGTATCCATACCGAAGATGGGATTCTGTATGTGATGGGGCGTTTAAATCAGGCAGAGATTAATGATCTTAATCAAGTGCTTCAGCAAGTGGGTAATGTGACTAAAATTATTACCTTGATTGATAATGTTGAACAATCACGTGCAGTGACTTCAAGCTTTAGCAGTCCAGTTGTTAATGCACAACCTGTTGAACAAACACCTGTAGCAATCGATCCAGATCAAGCAGAGCCTACGAATGCTCAATAATGTTACTCGGGCCATCACAAAAACGTTGCATCAAAAAGTAGAATTGGCGAGAACGTTGTATAAAGAGTTCCGCCTTTACGATTTTGGTAGTTATGTATTGAATCGTTTAACTCCTCGAAAGGGTTATACGCTGAATAAAAATATTGCTTATGGTTTAAAAGCACGACAGCGCTTAGATATTTTTTCTGCCGAAGTCGCACGTGAGCAACGCCCTTTAATTGTGTTTGTACATGGCGGGGCATGGTTGCATGGGGACAAAAAAGACTATCGCTTTGTTGGTGAAGCTTTTGCGAAAGAAGGCTATGATGTTGTCGTCATTAATTATCATCTGGCACCGAAATATGTTTTTCCGAGTTATATTGATGACTTGAATTTGGCATTAAATTATCTGACGCAGCATCAAACGAAATTAAAGATTCGCACTGAAAAAATAGTCTTGATGGGGCATTCAGCGGGTGCCTTTAATGTGATGTCGGCCATTTATCATCCGAAGCCTTATGCTTTGCAATGTCGTTCTCAAATTCGCGTGATTATTGGTTTGTCTGGACCTTATCATTTTGATTATAAAGATGATCCCTTATGTGCAGACGCATTTGATCAGAACGTACCCTATCAAAATGTCATGCCGTATTATTTTGTTGAAACCAATGAAGTTAAGCATTACCTGTTTTTAGCATCGAATGATCAAGTGGTCGGTCGTAATAATTCAGAAGATTTTCATCGTATTTTGCAGGAAAAGGGTAATCATAGCCAAATGATTACCATCTCTGGCACGGGGCATGTGTCCATTATGGGATCGGTTTCGAGTTTGTTTAGCCGCTATTTCCAAACCAAAAAACAAATTTTGGCGGTTTTAGAGGAAGCGCTAAAACCTTAATTTATAACCATTCACGAGTGTCATCTGCCACAGGGTGACCTTCAATGACATGTTTGATCATCGCGTATGCAATGCTGCCTTTAAATGGGATTTCAGGCAGTTGATCAAATTTAAAAAATTGCGCATCGCTAATTTCTTCTTCCTGAAGTTTGATTGCTCCAGAAGCATATTCAGCACGAAAAGCGAGCATGAGATTGCTTGGGAAAGGCCAAGGTTGGCTGGCAAGATATTGGACATTTTTTAATTTTAATCCAATTTCCTCGAAGGTTTCACGGCGTACAGCCTCTTCCAAAGTTTCTCCAACTTCGACAAAACCTGCAATGAGACCGTACATATCGGTTGTATTTTTTGCATTTTTTGCCAGCAGAATTTCATCATCACCGCGTGTAATTACAATGATAACGCAAGGTTGGACACGAGGGTATTGATGATAGCGGCATGCAGGGCAAATCATGGCATGTTCAGTCGGATGTGCTTCTGTTTGATGCCCACAATGACTGCAAAACTTATGGTTTTTACGCCATTCTAAGAGTTGAATTGCACGACTGGCATATTCAAATTGCTGGGTATCCCAAAGCGTCAATAATTGACGGATGGGAACCAACTGTAAACCTTGAGGAATGACTTCATCTTCAAGAAGATCACGGGCAATCACTTGATCGCCTGCGTGAAAGTAAAGATCACTTGCTAAACTTTCAACTCGAGGAAGTTGAAAGTTTTCATCCACTAAAAGTTGATGTTGATGAAAAATATAAGCAAGTGATAATTCAGACATTAGGCAACAGTTTTCAGTTTTTCGCTACTTTGCAATGCTACATTAAACATCGACTGTAATACAGGCTGTTTGTATTTTAAATTGTCAATCATCATATCGGCACTGGCTAAAGTGTCGAGCGTATAATTGATGTGTTCAGGGTTGATTAATCCTGACGTTTCAATTTGCTGTTGAATAAAATCAGCCGCAGTTCTTAATGCTGTTTGACCTGATTCAGCATTTAAGAACAGTAGTGCACCACCAATTTCGCGTAATTGGGTCGGAATACTTTCTACTATCGTAAGATTATTGTCTTGTGCATATTGCATTAAGGTTTGACTAGACAGATCAACCAGCATCTTCGCTTCATTGAGTAAAGCTTCATGTGCTTCGTCTAAACGATCTAACGAAATATTCATGTTGTTGACACGAAGCTGTAAACGGCTTGAAGTGTGATGACGCTCTAAAACCCCAATCGAATTCATTGCAGATAAAATACAATTCATCAATTGTTGTGCAAAACCTTCATCTTTTAGCACCTCAGCATCGTTAAGCAAACTGGCTTGGCGCGATAAATCATTGAAGGCTTCATTGAGATTTAACACTTTGAAAATATTAGCCAGATTGTTTAACTTCTGTTGTAATTCTGAAGTTTTCTCTGCGGTCATATTTTGATAGTTATATTCGATGTCGTTACGAATTTGCGCCATTTCACTGGTCACAAGTTCACTAATCGTATGCATGGTATCAAAATCGGGACCATATAAATGACGGCTGAAGACTTGTAATTGCGTATCTGTAAGATGGTCGTCACCAATGTTTAATTGGTTACGAATATGCTGTGCAGCATCATCTTCTTGGCTAATACACAAACTTAAAATATTGGCTAAATCGGACAAACTTGGTTTGAAACGATCAGGTGCATTGAAATATTGAGCCATATTTCTTTCAATGCTGACTAATGTGCGTAAACGAGGGTCATTGAGCAGCAAATGATCCATCTGGTTAAACGCGACATGCACCAAATTCCAATATTGTTTACTTGGCGTATTTTCAGCAAGACCCGCTAAATATGCACCGACTAATTTAATGGCTTGAAGATCGAATTCAGTTTCATCTTGTTTAATCATCTTGTTCAAAGATAATTTATACAAGCGATGCACATATTTAGATTTTTCTAATGTAGGTGCTTGAGGCAGTTGAAAATCTGGGGTGATGCAGTCAAGTAGCGACTCAATATGCTGACCTTCATGGGTAATTGGCTTACCCAAGACAATTTCCAAACGATTGAGGGTGTCGAGTAGGAATTGTGGAATTTTAACTTCGCGTAAGCAAATAAATTCGATATAGCGCTTCAACATGGTGGTGCCTTCACTTAAAGCAATCACCTCTTGTGTGTTAATTTGCGCAGGATTCCCCATAATTTTACGCATTAATTCAGCTGAATATTGTGCAATTTTAGCCAAACTTTGCATGTCAATCAGCGCCAAGACTTGAGCGCATTGCTCAAATTGATTGAGCGCATCATCAATACCAAAAGGTAAACTTTGGTCTTCTGCTAAAGTACTAACCGCTGATTCAACTAATTTAATTGAGTTATCAACCTCATTTTTTATTATCAGCAATGCAGTTGGGTCAAAATGAATAGAGGTTTGGTAAGACATGTATCTGCACCTTTCCTAGGGTTTTATCTGTTTATGAGCAGCCAATGAAGGCGAAACTTCTTTACGTTTAACTATAACTTAACTGCTAAACGTTTAAATACAAAAAACACTAGAAATGTAGATTTTATTTTGCAAAAAGACAGGCTATTCCATGTTTTTCTTCAAATTGTTTGATCCATGTCTCATGTTCATCAAGTTCTTGTGCTGAAGGGTAAATGATGGGTAGATCAACCTGTACACTTTGCTGGCGTGCTGTTTGTGCTTCTTGTTGTTCACTTTCAGTCAAGCTATCCATATCGAAGGAGACTTGACCACCCGTCATGGCAAGATAGACGTCGGATAAAATTTCAGCATCGAGTAACGCACCATGGAAGGTACGGTCTCGTTGTGGAACTTCATAACGGCGCACTAAAGCATCGAGGGAGTTTTTTTGCCCCGGATGCTTATTTTTTGCCATAGCCAAGGTGTCGGTGACGGAGCAGACTTCCGAGAGGGCAACAAAACCTGCGCGTTTAAACTCCATGTTCAGGAAGTTCATATCGAAGGTGGCGTTATGGGCAATAATTTCAGCACCTTTTAAGTAATTAAAAAGGACTTCTGCAATTTCTGCATACTCAGGTTTGTCTTGTAAGAAGGCATCTGAAATACCATGAATATTTTCAGAGTCGCCCACAGGTTTTTTCGGGTTGATATAAATATGAATGGAGCTGCCCGTAAGTTTACGGTTCACCATTTCAATCGCACCGACCTCAATAATACGATCCGTATCTTGGAAGTAAAAACCTGTGGTTTCTGTATCTAAAATCAGCTGGCGTGGGCCAAACACCTCTTTGCTTCGAGGGGTAATAACAATGTGTGGATGCTCCGATGCAGAAGGCGTAGGAGTACTCGATAAAATCTCTTGCTGAGGCATAATGTCTTCTTGCATCGTTTCAGTCTGAGCGATTTCTACGATTAACTGTTCTATCACCTGATCATCATTTTCTAAAATTTCATCGTCATCTTGTGGATCAGAATCCATTAAATCAAAACCAAAAGGGTCATCTAGCAACCAATCTTTTTCATCTTTTTTTTTATCAAGCTCGATAGCACCTGTAGGGGCTTGATTTGAGAGTATAGATGGATTTTTCATTGATTCTAGGGTTTGGTCTGCACCTAAATTTGCCAATTGATCTGCCATTTCATTCCCTGCATGTCCTGCATGACCTTTAATCCAGTGCCACTCGATTTCACGACCTTGGCAGGTTGCATCCAGTAATTTCCAAAGATCTGGGTTTTTAACATCTTTCCAGTTTTTCTTTTTCCAGCCGTGAATCCACTCGGTAATGCCTTGTTTGACGTAATTCGAATCGGTCCAGATAATCAATTTGGCATCGTTAGGGCAAAATTTAATCCCTTCAATTGCCGCCATTAATTCCATACGATTGTTGGTGGTGTGGGGTTCGCCACCATAAAGTTTGTGTTCTTCAGATTCAGTAATGACATATGCACCCCAACCGCCTAAACCAGGATTGCCGCGGCAAGCACCATCGACATAGAGTGTAATTGTTTGAGTCATATAACCAAATCCGAACAAGTGAGAGTCAAATTAAACAAAGTGAGTGGTATATTGTATAACGCAATTGCAGTTTAGAACCGTATAACATGGTTAATTTTTAATTTCTTGTAACATTTATACTGAAATACCGCTAAATTACAGCCTTGTGTCTACGACATGCTTCACTACAATGGCATATCTAAAAAATAAATTTTATACGAGTTGTTTGGATTCCTTTATGTATAAACCAACCGCGATTTTGTATCAGCCTTCATTACCTCAGTTTTTAAAAATTACTGTATTGGGTTCAGCCTTAGCTGCTTTAGGTTTGACGGGCTGTTCCTCAAGCCAAAATGCAACGCAAGGATCAAAATCAAAGTTGGTGGGTTCTGGATATCTAGATGCCAATAGCTTGGATTCTTTAGAAGATTTACTTTCTGCAACCGATATGCGTGCAGTAGAGGGTGATCGTCTGTTAATTTTAAAACACGGTGACGTTTGGAAGCGTATGACGGTCGGTTTTAAAATGGATCAAACGCATTGGGACTCTCGTATTGAGGCGCAACGTGGTTGGTTTATTTCGCGTCAACCGTATTTAGACCGTTTGAGCGCGCGTGCTTCGCGTTATCTTTATCACACGGTGAAAGAAGCGGAACGTCGCGGTTTGCCAACAGAACTGGCTTTGTTACCGATTATTGAAAGTTCGTATGATCCTGCTGCAACCAGTAGTGCAGCCGCCGCAGGAATGTGGCAGTTTATTCCGAGTACGGGACGTATTTATGGTTTGAAACAAACCAGTTTATACGATGGTCGTCGAGATGTGGTTGAATCAACCCGTGCAGCGTATGAGTTTTTAGGTGGGCTGTATAATCAGTTTGGTTCATGGGAGCTGGCTTTAGCCGCATACAATGCCGGTCCCGGTCGTATCCAACAAGCGATTAACCGTAATAAAGCCGCAGGTTTACCAACCGATTATTGGTCCCTGAAACTGCCGCAAGAAACCATGAACTATGTACCGCGTTTCTTGGCTGTGGCTCAAATTATTAAAAATCCCAATGCTTATGGCGTGTCATTGCCACCGATTGCCAATCGTCCGCATTTTAGGGAAGTCGCGATTGGGGCAGTCAGTTTAAATGAGGTTGCTGCGATTACGGGTTTAAGCCGTGCAGAGCTTTATCAGTTAAATCCGGGGCATCGTGGTGATCGTATTGATAGTGAAAGCCCAATGCGCATTATTATTCCTGCCGATTTAAGTCCATCAATTGATACGAAACTCAAAAAATTACAATCAAGTTCGGGCAGTTTATGGGCAAGTGCAGCACAACCTTTTACCCCAGAAAGAAGCAATCCGCCTGAACTGAATACGCAAGTGATTAATCCGGTAAAAACAGCACCACCAATATTAGTCACCAATACAACCAAAGCATCTCAGCCTGTAGCCGCGACCACGGTAAAACCTGTGAGTCCTGTGGTGGCAACACAAAGCTCAACTAAACGGATATCGACCCCTCAAGGTTCGGCAGCATTGGCCTCTTTTGCTGCAAATAGTGATATTCCAAGTGCACCACGTATTCCTGTTGCGGTCACTCAAGTTGCCAATGTTAAACTTGTGACCGTTGAGCCACCGTTATCTGCACGTGAACGTGAACAGATTTTGGCGGCAGTCAAAGCTGAAGGTGAAAATAAAACGCTAGAGCAAGTGCTTCAGCCCGTTGCCAGTAAAGCTGAACAAGACAAAGTGGTCGAAGAAATTAAAGCAATCGCACCGCAAGGTACAGAAATTACGGATCCTTTTGACGGTAAAATCAAATTAACTGCGATTCAAACCAGTCAGTCTGTTGCCGAGCAACAAGGGAAAGAATTAACCAAAGGATTCTCGTATCCAAAAGGCGTAGCTGAAAATACCAAAGCGGATTCTGACGAAGCCAAACGTAACCAAGGTAAAAATTACGTGAAGACGGATTCAGAAATTGTTGTCGTGCCGCCTAAAGGCAAGCGCAGTACCTATACGGTGCTTCCGGGGGATACGCTGGCAGTGATTGCCATGAAAAATGGTTTGAATTGGCGTGATGTGGCGAAGTGGAATCAGATTGATCCAAGTTCACCGCTCTATGTCGGAACCAGTATTTATTTATACGATGCTAAGCCGCAGAATACCGAATCATCGGCACCGCCTAAGACCAAAGCAGCACCTGAAACCTATGTGGTGCAAGCCAATGACAGTTTAACCGGCATTGCAAGCCAATTTGGGTTGTCGGTCAAACAACTGGCGGATTACAATGATTTGGCTGTAAATAGTGGTGTGCGTGTTGGGCAAAAATTAGCATTAAAAGAAACTGCTTTGGCAAATTCGAATAAAACAGAAAATAAGGCAAGCAGTGCAAGTCCAGTTTTTAAAGTAAAGACCAAGCCGTATGTGGTTAAACGCGGTGAATACTTAAAACTGATTGCAGACCGTTATGCGTTGTCTAATCAAGAGTTGGCGGATTTAACTAGCGGTTTAACTTCGGGTAGTCATTTAATGGTGGGACAAAAAATTAATGTTCCATTACAGGAAGTGGATACCAAGGTAGAAAGCAAACAGGAAGAAAAATCCACCCCTGTTAAAGTGGATGCAGCAATTGTAGAGCCATCGTATAAAACTGAAAGTTATCAGGTACAACGTGGCGATACTTTGTATAGCATTGCAGCGCAATCAAAAATATCTTTAACTGAACTGGCACAACTTAATAAACTTTCTAATAGCCGTGGTTTACAAGTCGGTCAAAGCATTAAGATTCCTGCGGGTTCAACGGTTCCCGAGAGTCACACGGTGCAATCGGGTGATAGTTTATCTGCCATTTCTGCGAAATATAATTTAGGCATGGATTATATTGCCAATATTAATGGCATGAATCGTAATACGGGATTACGTGTTGGACAGCGTTTAAAACTGAGTGGTGAAGAACCTGTCGCAAGTAAAGTCGAAGCAAAAATTGAAAAAGCCAGTGCGGAAAAGCAGAGTACTGAAAAACAAAATACGGAAAAACAGACTGATACGCATGTGGTGAAATCGGGTGAAACACTCAGCAGTATTGCCAAGAAATATCACTTACAGTTAGATTATTTGGCGAGCTTAAATGGCTTGTCGCGTACTTCAACTGTACGGGTGGGGCAACGCTTAAAAATTGAAGGTGATTTGCCAAAGCCTGAGACAAAAGTTGAAGCAGCAATCCCTAAAGCTGCGAAACCATCGCGCAATACTGAAGCCTATACGGTAAAACCCGGTGAGTCTTTAAATGCCATTGCGAGTCGGTCTGGAGTGTCGGTGGCTGAATTGGCTGCGCTCAATGATTTAAATGCGCGTGCAAGTTTACGGGTAGGTCAACAGATTGTGGTTCCTAAAACAGTGGCTGACTATAAAATTAAACGCGGTGATACTTTGATTGGTTTGGCAAACCGTTATGGCGTGGACACTGGAAAACTCGCTGAAATGAATGATATTCAAACGAATACTCAATTGCGTATTGGTGAAGTGATTAAAGTTCCAAACTTATAAAACATGCAAAGACAGGGAGTGCTTTTACATGTTATTGGCTAGCGCAAAACGCTTTGGTTTTGCCTGTGGACTGGGTCTGCTGACTCAAGGGGTGTGGGCTGCGGTGCAGACTACACCGTATATTGCTGTACATAGTCAGCCGAAATATGCTGGCTTGTCTGTCATGCCTTATGCCAATGCCCATGCGCCGAAAGGGGGTTATTTAAGTACCGCCAGTAATGGCACTTTTGATAACTTAAATAGTATGAATGGTAAAGGCAGTGCCACAGATGGGGTTGAACATCTGTTTGACTCGTTGATGTCAAGTTCACTGGATGAGCCTGGGGTGATGTATCCTTTGCTGGCAGAAAAAGTTACCTTTGATCCTCAAAAAACGCAATATGTCATTTTTCATTTAAATCCCAAAGCACGTTTTAGCGATGGCAGTGCTGTGACAGCGCAAGATGTCAAGTTCAGTTTTGATGCTTATCAGACCAAATCCAATCCGGGCTTGCAAATGTATCTGGCCGATTTGGATAAAACTGAAGTCTTGTCCAAATATGTGGTCAAGATGAGTTTTAAATCGGACAAAAATTCAGAAATGCCGCTAATTTTGTCGCAAATGCCAATTTATTCAAAAAAGGATTGGCAGCATAAAGATTTTACCCGTGTCACTTTACAACCGATTTTAGGTTCAGGGCCTTATTTAATTGATCGCATTGATGCGGGTCGCAGTATTACCTATAAGCTAAATCCCAATTATTGGGGCAAAGACTTAGCGGTGAATAAAGGGCGTTATAACTTTGCGCGTTTGAAGTATGTGTATTACCGTAGCTTAGACATCGCTTTTGAAGGCTTTAAGTCGGGTCAATATACCTTGCATGAAGAAATGACTGCGCGCAAATGGGTTACGGAATATAATTTTCCTGCTGTGAAATCGGGTATGGTGGTGAAATATAAATTTCAGCATCACAATCCCATTGCGACACAAAGTTTTGTCTTTAATACGCGCCGTGCCCCTTTTAATGATATTCAATTTCGTCAAGCCATCACTAACGCTTATGATTTTGAATGGCAAAATAAAGCTTTGTTTTATGGGCAATATCAACGCTTGCAGAGCTATTTTTCTAACAGTGAACTTGAAGCCAAAGGCGTTCCCAGTTCAGCCGAAATGGCTATTTTAAAGCCGTATTTGGCACGATTAAATCCGATTCAACGTCAGGGTGTGCTTAAGGCGTGGCAATATCCAATTTCTGATGCCAGTGGTTTTAATCGTAATAATTTGCTCATTGCACGGCAGCAGTTATTAAAAGCAGGTTATACCTTTCAAAATGGACGATTACTGGACAGTAAAGCCCAGCCCATTCAGATTGAGTTCCTCATTCATCAAGAGGGTTTACAGCGCACGCTGATGCCATTTATCCGTAATATGAAGCGTTTGGGGATTGATGTTGCTATTCGGCAGGTTGATGTGCCGCAGTACATTGAACGAATGCGGAGTAAGGATTTTGACATGACCACCAGTGTGATGCCACAGTCACTCAATCCAGGTAATGAGCAGGCGCAGTTTTGGGGCAGTGCATCGGCAGATCAGCCGGGGAATTATAATTATTCGGGCATTAAGAATTCGGTGATTGATGCTGTCATTCAGCAGGTTATTCAGGCACCAGATCGCGAACAACTGGTACTGAGAACCAAGGTGCTCGATCGGTTATTACGTGCCGGTTATTATCAAATTCCGACTTATGGTAAAGGTGAAAACTGGTTTGCCTATTGGAATATGTATCATCAACCGAAAGTCAAACCAAAGCTATCATCGGGGATTGACTATTGGTGGAGTGATGCCGAGCAAGCTAAAAAAGTCACGCATTATTTACGTCAACAATAAGCAATCACCAAGGCACAAGGAACGTTGTTTCGATGGGCATATATATATTAAAAAGACTGCTGCTGATTATTCCGACCCTGTTTTTCATTTTACTGATTAACTTCGTGGTGATTCAAATTGCACCGGGAGGACCAGTTGAACAAGCGATTCAACAAGCGGAAACTTTTCAAGGCATGGGTGCAACGGGTGGTGAAACTGCGCATAGCAAAAGTAATTATCAGGGTGCAAAAGGTTTAAGTGAGGAAATGGTGGAGAAGATTAAAGCCCAATATGGTTTTGATCGACCTGCACATGAACGCTTTTGGAGCATGCTGAAAAGTTATGCCAGCTTTGATTTTGGCACCAGTTTTTTTAAAGATAAACCTGTCACCCAATTACTTTGGGAAAAAATGCCCGTGTCCTTGTCTTTGGGCTTATGGAGCACTTTACTGATTTATCTGATCTCAATTCCTTTGGGGATTAAAAAAGCGCGCCAACATGGCATGCTGTTTGATAAATCGACGTCCATGTTATTGGCGATAGGCTATGCCATTCCATCTTTTGTTTTTGCCGTGTTATTGATTGTCTTTTTTGCCGGTGGCTCTTATTTCCAATGGTTTCCCTTGCAGGGCTTAGTGTCTGAAAATTTTCACAGCTTAAGTTGGCTGGGTAAAATTAAAGATTATTTTTGGCATATGACATTGCCCTTATTGGCCATGGTGATTGGTGGTTTTGCGGGACTGACTTATTTAACCAAATATTCCTTTATGGAAGAGTTAAACAAACAATATGTCTTGGCTGCGCGTTCTAAAGGCTTAAGTGAATCACGCGTGTTATATGGTCATGTGTTTCGAAATGCGATGTTGATTGTGATTGCGGGTTTACCCGAAGCATTGATCGGTATTTTCTTTGTGGGCAACTTGTTTATTGAAATCATCTTTAATTTAGATGGTTTAGGTTTGCTGGGGTTTGAAGCCATTCAACAGCGTGATTATCCTGTCATTTTTGGCACATTATTTTTATTTACCTTGCTCGGTTTGGTGTTACGTTTAATCAGTGATGTGTTGTATCAGGTGATTGATCCGCGTATTAATTTTGATTCGCGAGGTGCCGAGTGATGTCACCTTTAATGCACATGCGCTTAAAACGCTTTAAGGAAAATAAACTCGGTTTTGCTTGTCTGATTTTATTTGCACTAATTTTTATGGTGTCACTGGCTTCGGAATTGATTGCCAACGATAAACCGCTGCTAGTGAAATATGATGATTCATTGTATGTGCCTGTTTTTAAATCCTACCCCGAAACTACCTTTGGCGGTGTATTTGAAACAGAAGCCGATTATAAAGACCCCGTGGTACAACAGCTCATCAGTCATAACGGCTGGGCGCTTTGGCCATTGATTGAATATTCCTACCAAACGCCAAATTTAGAACTGGCAGTGCCTGTACCAACTGCACCAACTGCACAAAACTGGTTAGGAACAGATGACCAAGGGCGTGATGTGTTGGCACGTATTCTCTATGGTTTGCGCGTGTCGCTGCTTTTTGGCTTTGCCTTAACCTTTGCTTCAGCCATTCTGGGAATCGTGGTGGGCGCAATTCAGGGCTATTATGGTGGATGGGTCGATTTACTGGGGCAGCGTATCCTTGAAGTTTGGGGCGGCTTGCCGACATTATTTATGGTAATGATTCTGGTCAGCATGTTTACCCCAAATGTGTATTGGCTGTTTCTGATTATGCTCTGTTTTGGTTGGACGACACTGGTGGGGTTGGTACGCGCAGAATTTTTAAAAGCCCGTAATTTGGATTATGTCCGTGCAGCACGTGGTTTGGGAGTTAGTGATCGAACCATTATGTTTCGGCATATTTTGCCGAATGCCATGAGTTCAAGCTTGTCACAACTGCCATTTATGTTAACGGCCAATATTACCGCACTGACGGCTTTAGATTTCTTAGGATATGGCTTGCCTCCAGATGCGGCATCCTTAGGTGAATTATTGTTACAAGGCAAGTCGAACCTAAATGCACCATGGTTGGCACTTTCAGGCTTCTTTACCTTAGCCATTGTTTTATCTTTATTGATTTATATTGGGGAGGCGACACGTGATGCATTCGATCCAAGACGCCAATAATCCACACGTGGTATTGGCTGTAGAGCATTTAAATATTCAGCATGAGCAACAGCTGTTGGTGGATGATTTAAATTTTCAGCTGCATGCTGGTGAAACCATTGCGATTGTCGGTGAAAGTGGTTCAGGGAAGTCCATCAGTAGTTTGGCTTTACTGGGGCTGTTACCCAGTAATTTAACCATAAAAGGTCAGGTCTGGTTGGGGCAACAAGATGTGTTAACCCTCAAGTCTGAACAACTGCGACAAATTCGTGGTCAGAAAATGGCGATGATTTTCCAAGAACCGATGACAGCCTTAAACCCATTACATCGGGTGGAAAAGATTATTGGTGAAACGTTGTTGCTGCAAGGCTGGTCAAAAGCAAAGACCCAAGCGCGCATTATTGAATTACTCAACGATGTGGGCATGACCGACCCAGAGGATAAATTGCGCCGTTATCCACATGAGCTTTCGGGTGGGCAGCGTCAACGTGTGATGATTGCGATGGCTTTGGCCTTAGATCCCGATATTTTAATTGCAGATGAGCCAACAACGGCTTTGGATGTGACTTTACAGGCGCAAATTTTAGCGCTGCTTAAATCATTACAACAAAGCCGCAATATGGCTATGATCTTGATCAGCCATGACTTAAATTTGGTTCATCGCTATGCCGATCAGGTGATTGTGATGAATAAAGGTCTGGTTGCAGAACAGGGCAGTGTTGACGAAATATTTAAACATCCAAAACAGGTATATACCCAGGATTTATTAAATCATGATTTTGGTCAAGCCATCGCGATTGCAGATCACCCTGATATATTGACTTTACATAATGTTGCGGTGAAGTTTCCAATTAAGCAGGGTTGGTTAAACCGAGTCAAAGATTATTTTGTCGCTGTTGAACCTTTAGATTTACAGTTGGCACAGGGGGAGTCGATTGGCATTGTTGGGGAAAGTGGTTCAGGTAAAAGTTCACTGGCTTTAGCCATTACCCGACTTATTAAAAGTGAGGGTGAAATTGTTCTGCTTGGCACAGATTTAAACCAATGCAATGAAACACAATTACGTCCCTTGCGTGCTGAATTTCAAATCGTTTTTCAAGATCCATTTAGCAGTTTAAATCCACGTTTGAATGTGGAGCAGACCATTGGGGAGGGTTTGGGTTTAAAAAAACTTTCTAATCCTGAAATATCACAGCGTATTGATGAAGCTTTAGCAAAAGTAGAATTACCTATTAGCTTTAGAACGCGTTACCCACATGAACTTTCGGGCGGGCAGCGGCAGCGTGTGGCTTTGGCACGAGCGTTGGTGCTTGACCCTAAATTACTGGTACTGGATGAACCGACTTCGGCACTGGATCGCACCACACAACGGGCGATAGTGAAGCTGCTAAGACGTTTACAGCAAGAACACCAAATTAGTTATTTATTTATCAGCCATGATTTACAGGTTGTGAAAGCATTGTGCCAAAAAGTTTTGGTCTTACGTCGTGCCAAAGTGATGGAATTTCAGACCACGGAGCAATTATTTTTAAATCCGAAAACGGAATATACCCAACAATTGATTGCTGCAAGTCAGTATGTATAAATTTACTGACAAGTCATATTGTCAGAATAGTCATTGACGGATAATATAAAAAGTTTAGAGTTTTAGCTCTACATAACGACAAATAAATTAGGGTATAAATATGAGTCATCTTGCTAAAGCCGCCAGTATTCGAAATATTAACTTTAAAAACCGCATTATTAAAGGTGCGATGAGTGAAGCCTTAGCCAATTACGCAGGTCAGCCGAGCCAATTACACTGGGGTTTATATGAAGCATGGGCAAAAGGTGGCTTAGGTTGTGCAATTACTGGCAATGTGATGGTGGACTTTCGTGCCAAAAATGAACCGGGTGTTGTGGTGATTGAATCAGAGCGTGATCTCGCTCAATTACAACGCTGGGCAGCAATTGGTAAGCAATATGGCATGGTGCAATTGATTCAATTGTCGCATCCGGGTCGTCAGTGCCCAAAAGGACTGAATAAAGAAACCGTTGCCCCTTCGGCTGTGCCGTTTAGTCCAATGCTGGCGACAACTTTTGGTACACCGCGCGAATTACGTGAAGATGAAATTTTGGACATTATTCAGCGCTTTGCAACATCGGCAAAAATTTGTGAAAAAGCGGGCTTTGAAGGCGTACAGTTACATGGCGCACATGGTTATCTGATCAGTCAATTTTTATCGCCCTTGACCAATAAACGTCAAGACCAATGGGGTGGTTCAATTGAAAATCGTATGCGCTTCTTATTGGAAATTTATCAAGCTGTACGTGCAGCGACTTCAGAGCAATTTATTATTTCAGTAAAGCTCAATTCAGCAGATTTCCAGCGTGGCGGTATTACGGAAGAAGAAGTGATTACTGTCTTTAAAGCGATTGATGAGGCGGGTATTGATTTAATTGAGATTTCAGGCGGAACTTATGAAGCACCAGCAATGGCTGGAGCGAAAGCAGATAAACGTAAAGTCAGCACCATTGCCCGCGAAGCCTATTTCCTCGATTTTGCAGAGAACATTCGCAAAGAAGTAAAATGCCATTTAATGGTGACGGGTGGTTTCCGTACCGTAGAAGGAATGAATGCAGCCTTAGACAGTGGTGCTTGTGAATTTATTGGCATTGCACGTCCTTTGGCTGTCGAAACTGATTTAACAGATCGTCTGATTGCAGGGCAGGATGTACGTTATGCAGTCAATAATATTAAAACAGGGATTCCGATGGTCGATAAAATGGCGATTATGGAAATTATTTGGTATGCCGCGCAGTTTAAAGATATTGCACAGGGTAAACGTCCAAATCCTAAACTGTCACCCCTTAAAGTATTCTTGAAATATGCCAAAGGCAATATTACCGCCATGATTAAAGGTCGGGTCAATTCACGTCGTAGTGCATAGGGATTGATTACCACGCTTTAGACCAATACGATTGAAACTCCACAGCAGACCATTGTCCTTTCGCCAATGCACGTTGAAAGGCGGGTCTGCTTTGGATCTGTAATAAATAATGCTGGATATGCGGTAACGATTCAAACGCTGGGTTGGATTGCGTGCAAGCCAACAAGGGAAACCATAATAAAAGATCTGCAATGGTGAACTGATGACCTACGACATAACTGTGGTCTTTTAGATGTTCATCAATCATTTGCAGATGTTGATGTAAGGTATGATTTAAATAGCCGCGATCAAATCCCAACTTTAGCAATTGACTGACAAAACGTACTGGCCAAGGTGTTCTGGTCACAATAGCTGCAAAAACTTGTTTGAGTGCTAAATCAGGCATCAACGTCGCTTCAGCAAAATTTTTCCAATAATAAAAATACTGTATTTCTTGATGGCTAAGCTGAGCTATGCCTAAGTCATTGAATAAATAGCTTAGATAGTCTGCAATTGCGGCTGTTTCAGCAAGGGTAATCACATCTGAGTCATCATTTTCATAAATTTGCACAGTTGGAAATTTAGCGAGTCGGTGCGGATGTTTAATGTGCGCTAAGCTTTGATTCGATAGATCGTTCTGGCAAAAAACCAATTTATAATCGAGTTTTAATTCTTCTAATAACCAGATGATGCGTTGAGAGCGCGAATTGGTTTTATGAAATAGACGAATCTGCATGCGGTGATCATTTATTGTTTTGTTGGGCTTGAGTATAAAACAGAATGCGATTTTGAAGATGATGCTGCTGAAAATAAAAAAGCCTGATTAATAATAATCAGGCTTTTTTATGAGATCTTTCAATCTCGAATGTGGCGACCCTACGGGGATTCGAACCCCGGTTACCGCCGTGAAAGGGCGATGTCCTAGGCCTCTAGACGATAGGGTCAATAGGTGAGGCATACTTCTGAAAACAAAACCATAAATTAAATGGCGACCCTACGGGGATTCGAACCCCGGTTACCGCCGTGAAAGGGCGATGTCCTAGGCCTCTAGACGATAGGGTCGTTTCAGAGGTGGGCGTATAATAGGGTGGATATGAAAAGCTGTCAAACCTTTTTCGAGCATAATCTTTAAAAATAGAATCAAGTGAATAAAAATAAAACAAATCTGTGAAATATACTTTGATGTGGTTTATTTTTTGAGCTTTAAGGCATCCACAATGCTTTTGATGACCGCTGGGTGTTGTAGGTAACCCGTAATTTGATGCGGGTTATTCACAAGTGTGGTGATTGATTGATTAATAATCGGCGGTTCGAAGTCAAAAGGTGCTTCAGATAAAGGGAAGGCAGTTAGAAAATCATCGGGCGAATAAAAATTAAACCAATCGCCATGAAGTTGAGGTGGTCGAGAAATAGGTAGGTTGAGTTTTTCTTGAATCACTTTAAATGCAAGTGGTGAACCGAGGGTAATAAAACGATGCACTCTAAAATGGGTAAATTGATGCAACAAGTTGTAGGCAATGACGGTTCCTAATGAATGCGCCACAATAATATGATCTTTAGTTGGGTGGATATGGGACATAATTCTTTGGTGAACTTCATGCATAAAGTCAGGATTAGACAAGTACAAATAGGTTTCGATTAAAAATTTATGCATTAGTGTTTCGTGTAGTTTTGGGTAGTGGTTGAGAAACATGCTTAATTCTCTAAAAGCATGGTCTTTGGTTAACGCTGAAATGACGGATAAACGCTGAGTAAGCGATTCAGATTGCTCGGGATTGAAACAGGGTAAGGGGGTGACACATGGCCTATGTTCTTGAACAATAGATGTGTTATGCCTGAGGTGGAAAGGAAGGTGTAAATGTAAAAGTGACTTAGGGAGTAGTGTGGCTAAGTCTAAAATGTTATAGAGCTGGTGTTTGCTCAGTAAGTCACCATAAAAGGGCAGTTTAATATCCAGTGATTTAAGCTCAATATTTTGCTCTGCATGATTTAAGCCCGTTTTAAACACATTTAACCAATGTTGTTTTAAAGCATTTTCATCATAATGTTGTTGATTCATGCCGTGAATAAAAATGATTTTCATACAGGGTCAGATTTTTTATAGAGGACATTGTCTGTATTTAGCTTAAAAAAAAGAGTGGTACTTGACCACTCTTTTTGTGTGTTAGTTTTGCTTTCGATAGAAAATATAATAACTCAGATAACAACCTGCAATAAAAATTAGGCAGCCAATAAAGCCCGGCAACATTTCTGGGTCAGTTGCCATGCTAATACCAGTGATCAAACAGAAAACAAAACCAAGAATGGGGACGATTGGAAAGAGTGGTGCAGCAAAGCCTAATTCTTTCGCTGTATGCCCCGCTTTATACCACTGGCGACGAAAATTGAATTGGCTTAAGCAAATGCTCATCCATACAATCACCATGGTAAATGCGGCTATTCCTAGTAAATTTTTAAAAATTGTTTCAGGTGCAAATTGTTCTGATAATAAGCCCGGAAGTGCGCCAAACATGGTGACAATAATAGCAACAAATGGAATACCACGATGATTGACTGTAGAAAATACAGCAGGTAATTGTTTTTTATCCGATAAAGACCACATCATACGCGAAGCAGCATATAAGCCAGAATTTGCCGCGGATAACAGCGCTGTGATAATGACAAAGCGAATAATATCTTCTGAATATGGAATACCAATATAGGTAAACACAGTCACGAATGGACTACTACTGACCCCTTCAGCATTTAAGCCTGCCATTTGATGTGGCAAGAGTGCACTAATGACAACAATTGTCCCGACAAAGAAGATTAAAAGTCGCCAAATTGCGGCATTAATAGCTTTCGGTACATTTTTCGCTGGGTCTTCTGTTTCACCTGCGGCAACACCAATCAATTCTGTTCCTGAAAAGGCAAAATTCACAATCAGCATGGTGGCAAAAATAGGGAATAAACCTTGAGGGAACCAACCTTGAGCCGTTAGATTGCTAAATAACGGTGCAGATGAGTGACCTTGGAAAGAAAGTATGCCAAAGATTGCTAAAAGACCTAAAATAATGAAGACAATTACAGTCACAACTTTGACTAAAGACAGCCAAAATTCAGATTCAGCAAACAGTTTGGTTGAACTCATATTGAGTCCAAAAACAATTGCGGCAAAAGCAATCGTCCAAATCCAGACTGAAATCTGAGGAAACCATTCCTGCATCAGTAGTGCGGCAGCAGTAAATTCAGTTCCAAGGGTGGCAGTCCAAGTGAGCCAATACAACCACGTAATGGTATAGCCTGTACCAGGACCAATGAATTTTTGTGCATAGCTACCAAAAGAGCCAGATTCAGGCATATGTACGGCAAGCTCGCCTAAGCAAAGCATTACAGCATAGGCAATTAAACCGCCTAAAAGATAAGAAAAAATGGCACCCACAGGCCCCGTTTGTGCAATGACTTCACCCGAACCTAAAAATAACCCTGTCCCGATTGCGCCACCAAGCGAAATCATGACTAGGTGTCGAGTACTCATAGCGCGTTTTAAGGGCGCAGAATTGCTCTGATGCGAAGCATCATTCGGAGTATGAGATGGCTGCATAAGAGAAAAGGAAAGATATAGATGAAGCGAGCTATTGTAGTGAAAAACTACAAATCTGCAATGGAATAATGATGAATGTTGAAGCTTGAATGATCGTATAGCACGATATATGGCGACCCTACGGGGATTCGAACCCCGGTTACCGCCGTGAAAGGGCGATGTCCTAGGCCTCTAGACGATAGGGTCGTAAGGAGGTGATGGGTATAGTATGGATTTTTGATCAGGCTGTCAAACCTGTAATGGCATTATTTTTATAAGATTGAATTGATTGCATAAAAAATAACAAATTCAAAATAAAAAAAATGCAGTTTTTAAATAGTGCTTATACATGGCTTAATCAAAGGCTCATTCTATGGTGATATATGCAGTTGAACTTAAAATGTAGGGAACTACAAAATTAAGTGGGGGTAAGCAAATTTTAGAGTAAAGGTAAGCCAAAAAAACAAAAAATTATTGTTAGGTGTCGTGAATTAAAAAAACAGAAATAAAAATTATGTTTAATGAAAGTAATAAATAACAGTAAGGGAATCTAAAATAAAATTAGGTCTAGAAATATAGAGCAATTTTTAGAAATTGAATCAAGCAGAAATAATAGATGGCGTCCCTACGGGGATTCGAACCCCGGTTACCGCCGTGAAAGGGCGATGTCCTAGGCCTCTAGACGATAGGGACGTTTAGAAGATGGCGGTATCTTATTGATCCGCCGCCAAAGTGTCAAGTAGGTAAGGTGCGAGTTTGTTCAAAATATAACAGAACAGTTCCGCAGTCTTTTGAGTATCGTATAAAGCAGAGTGTGCTTCTTTGCCATCGAACTCAATTCCAGCCTGAATACAAGATTTTGCCAGTACCGTTTGACCAAACATCACAGCACTTAGAGTCACTGTATCGAATACAGAAAAGCTGTGAAAAGGATTTTGATTTTTAGTTCCAGTACGCGCAATAGCAGCTTGTACAAAACCTAAATCAAAATGGGCATTATGTCCAACCAATACGGCATGGGTACAGTTTTGCTGACGACGTACCTCATTCACGGCTTTAAAAATACGCTTTAATGCGGTCTTTTCATCTTCAGCCATGGCCATACGCATTGGGTTAGACGGATCAATACCAATAAAATCTAAGGAACGACGGTCTAAGTTGGCCCCTTGGAAAGGGTTGATATGTGCATGGTAAGCTTCACCTGGCACAAACTGACCTGCTTCATTATAAATGATTGGGATTGCTGCAATTTCCAATAAGGCATCGGTCTGTGAGTTAAAACCTGCTGTTTCGACATCCACAACAACAGGTAAAAATCCACGGAAACGTTGACCAATTATGGGTTGGGTTTCATCTGTCACACTTTTCTCCATTGAATGGTTTTACCCGCATACAGAGGGATAATTTGTTCACCATCCAAATAGTCTAAACTGGTCGGAATAATTTGATCTTCTTTGACCAAGGTAATGGTGTTGGTATTACGCGGAAGACCATAAAAGTCAGCACCAAAATGGCTGGCAAAACCTTCTAGACGGTCAATTTTACCAACTTGGTCAAAAGCTTGAGCATATAATTCAATTGCGGTTGGTGCACTATAACAACCTGCACAACCACATGCATTTTCTTTGGCATTTTTTGAATGAGGCGCACTGTCTGTGCCTAAGAAAAACTTAGGATTCGAGCTGGTTGCAACTTCAAGTAAAGTTTGTTGATGTGTTTGACGTTTTAAAATAGGCAAACAATAGAAATGCGGTTTGATACCACCAACCAACATATCATTGCGATTAAACAATAAATGCTGTGGTGTAATTGTAGCAGCGACATTACGGTCTTGCTCAAGGACAAAATGTGCAGCTTCACTGGTAGTGATATGTTCTAAAACCAATTTTAGCTTTGGAAATTGTTTGAGTAATGGCGCTAAAATTTCATCTACAAAGCGTTTTTCACGATCAAAAATATCGACATGGCTGTGAGTGACTTCGCCATGGAGCAGTAAAGGCACTTGGTGTTCTTCAAGTTGTTCAATCACAGCATAAACTTTACGAATATCGCTGACACCGTTGTCGGAGTTTGTGGTTGCACCAGCAGGATATAGCTTGATAGCATTTACATGTTCAGATTCTTTAATTTTTTTGACTTCACTTGGCGCAGTGTGGTCAGTGAAATAAAGCACCATACGTGGATCAAAGGCGATGCCTTCTGGCACATGTGCCATAATGCGTTCACGATACGCAATTGCTTCTTCAACTGTTTTTACAGGAGGAACAGTATTGGGCATACAGATTGCGCGAGCAAACTGCTGAGCTAAATCAGGAACCGTGCGTTGTAATGAGAGACCATCGCGAAGGTGAGCATGCCAATCATCTGGCTGGAGAAGAGTGATCGTATTCAAGGTCATTTCAATCAAAGAAATAAAACAAATGATAATCCATAAAGTGTGAAAATGGTAACGGGAATTAAAGACAAATGGTGAGATATATATAATTATGAACAATAAAATTATGTTATTTTAAGTAACTAAAAGAATTACATAATGCCTAGCAATGGAATATAAGTATAATCTGGCTAAATTACAGTACGATAAAGAAAAAATAGAAGAACTAATTACGCGGCAAAGTCGTCGTGTAGGTCAAGTTTTTCCTAAAAAAATGGAACAAGAGTTTTGGTCAAAAAACTTAGAACGTGCCCGAAAGCATGTGGAAAAATATGTTTGGGGGGGGATTTTAGCCTATTTTATTTTCACTGTTGTTATGGTGCCCAGTGATTATTGGGTTATCGATAAGCAATATTTTGTGCATGATTTTTTGCAATGTATGCTTGGCTTACTAAATGGCGCTCTATGTTTATTGGCGTTATTCTTTTTTGCTTCTTCTCCTAAAGCGCGTCCATATTTTTCTCATGCTTCCATGGTTATCATGTTTTGGGCAATTGTTTCAATTTCATGGCTGACCATTACGGTTGAAACGGTTGCCTTGCAAAATCAAGCGATGGCAATCGTCTGTATTATTTATATACTGGCTTATATTTTGACTGGGGTGAAACCCTTTTATATGCTGATGACGGGTTTATCCGCAGCAACAGTTACAGTTTTTATTTTTGTCGGACTGAATGTTAATTTTGATGCGATGGTGTTAGCACGTATTCTGTTTGGTAGCTGTATGCTTGGCTATGTGATTAGCCAGATGATTTTTGCCCGTGAACGGATGATTTATTTATATTCAATGCGTTCCAAAGTAAGTGAAAAAATTCACCGTATTTATAATTCAGAATTACTCCATTTAAGTCAGCATGATGAACTGACTAAAATTTCAAATCGTCGAACTTTTGATGAAATGATGGATGTATTTTACGAACAATCCCGTCGTGATCAAACGCCTTTGTCTGTTTTGTTTATTGATGTCGATTTTTTTAAAAAATATAATGATTTTTATGGTCATCAAAAAGGAGATGATGTCATTTCCTCCATTGCAAAATCAGTTAAAAATGCCATACGACATATGGATTTTGTTGCGCGATATGGTGGCGAGGAATTTGTGGTGTTATTACCTGAAACCGACGCGCATGGTGCTTATGCCGTGGCATCCAATATATATAAAGCCATTGATCGTTTAGAAATTCCGCACATCAAATCTTTAGTCTCAAATCATATTACGATTAGTTTAGGGGTTACGGTCTATCGGGGTGAAATAGAGTTAAGCAAAGAAGAACTACTCAGCATTGCAGATCAGGCTTTATATCGAGCGAAGGAACTGGGGCGAAATCAAATTTATTATCAATCTATTCGTACAACACAAGTCGCCTAAAATTTTAAATCAGTCTTTAGAATGAGATATAAAAAAACCGCCTTATTAGGCGGTTTTTTTGATTTTAAACAAACTTATTTGTTTTTGTCTTTTAATTGCGGAACAGCTGAACCCGTACCCACTGCAAGTAAGCCAGTGTTGGTATAAATGCTTAATTTAGCACGTGTATCTGTGATATCTAAATTACGCATGGTGAGTTGACCAATACGATCCATCGGAGAGAACATTGAATCGCCTTTCTCCATGGTTAAACGCTCAGCTTCATAAGTGAGGTTTTCAGATTCAGTGTTCATAATGGTGTAGTCATTACCACGACGCAGTTCTAAAGTCACAGTACCGCTAATGGCTTTAGCAACCCAACGCTGTGCAGTTTCACGCAGCATAAGCGCTTGAGAGTCAAACCAACGACCTTGATAAAGCAGACGACCTAAACGTAAACCGTTGATGCGGTATTGCTCAATGGTATCTTCGTTATGAATCCCTGTGACCAGACGTTCATAAGCGATATGAAGCAGAGCCATACCCGGCGCTTCATAAATACCACGAGATTTCGCTTCAATAATACGGTTCTCGATTTGATCCGACATACCTAGGCCATGACGGCCACCGATACGGTTCGCTTCAAGAATCAATTCAACTGGGTCTTCGATACGTTGACCATTTAAAGCAACAGGCATACCTTCTTCGAAAGTAACTGTGACTTCTTCAGCTTTAACGTCTACGTCATCTTTCCAAAAAGCAACACCCATAATTGGGTCAACGATTTTGATCCCTGCATTGAGGTATTCAAGATCTTTTGCTTCGTGAGTCGCACCCAACATATTTGAATCAGTTGAGTAAGCTTTCTCTTTCGACATTTTGTAATCAAAACCATTGTCGATTAAGAATTGTGACATTTCGGCACGGCCGCCTAACTCATCAATAAACGTCTGGTCTAACCATGGTTTATAGATTTTAAGCGCAGGGTTAGTCAACAAACCATAACGGTAAAAACGTTCAATGTCGTTACCTTTATAAGTTGAACCATCACCCCAAATGTTGACATCATCTTCTTTCATTGCGGTAACAAGCATAGTACCTGTCACTGCACGACCAAGAGGAGTTGTATTGAAGTAAGGAACACCACCCGTACTGATATGGAATGCGCCACACTGAATTGCAGCAATACCTTCAAGCGCAAGCTGTAAACGGCAGTCAACTAAACGTGCTTTTACTGCGCCATAAGCTTCAGCTTTCTTTGGAATCGCATCATAGTCATCTTCATCTGGCTGACCTAAATTTGCGGTATACGCATAAGGTTCAGCACCTTTTTGTTTCATCCACAATAGAGCAGCTGAAGTATCAAGGCCACCAGAGAAGGCAATCCCAACTTTTTTACCTACTGGTACATTCTGCAAGATCGTTGCATTATCAGTCATTGTTAGTCCTAACGATATAAAATAGGCACCACGATAATTGGTAGCCGAGGAGAATCTATAGTTAGCTTAATTATAGCACTCTTAGGGAAATTTTTTTTCGTAAAAATAACCAATCAAAAAAATATCTGCAATTTTTAAAGAGATCACGATTTTGGAAAATGATGATTGATTTAATTAACTTAAAAAGACAGCAGATGAAGTTAAGTCAATATTCAAAAATTACCATTCATTGTATTGGGAACTGTGCCAGTGGGAGCGTTATTTTTGGCTGGGCAGAAATGCTTTCGAGGCAGAGATTGATGAAAATAAATGGCTTGAAATGGGCAATTCCTGTTGCAAAGGTCATTTTGTTGGAAATGATCTATATTGAAAAAGTGATTTTATGATGAGCTTTTTTAAGGCTGAATTTTAAAAAATAATCGGTTTTTTTTGCAAAATGATATCTTGATTTGGATCTCTTTAACTTGATTTTGATGCTTTAAAGTACAGCGTAAACAATAAAAAATAGACTATTAGACTAAAGTTGTAGGTTGGGAGGTGTTTTCGTATTTTATGCTAAAAAATTAAATAAAAACAAAGCTGCTGTCCATTTTTATGATTTTAGAGCTTGTTGGATAAGGAGATTTTATGACTGAAATTCACTTAATATTGGTCTGACCAATATAAAATATGTTAGACCGATATTGATCTTTAATTAAACAAAATTTACTATATTTGTGTAAATACGGAATATTTTTTTATTTTATTCAATATTGGTCATACCAATTATTGGGTAATCTTATCAGTGTTCAGACCACTATTCCATTATTCATGTACCAGTAAGCATTTCAAGGAGATGACAATGCTTCAATCTTGGCAACAGATTTATGATCCTCTTGGCAATATTTGGATCTCCAGTTTTATTGCACTTATTCCTATTATTTTTTTCTTCCTCGCACTGGCTGTTTTTCGCTTAAAAGGTAGTGTAGCGGGAACGATTACCGTTGTTTTAGCATTACTGGTTTCACTTTTTGCTTATCAGGTGCCTGTAACAATCGCATTTGCATCAATGATTTATGGATTTTTCTACGGTTTATGGCCGATTGCTTGGATCATTATTGGCGCAGTCTTTTTATATAAAATTTCAGTAAAAACGGGTCAATTCAATATTATCCGTTCTTCAATTTTATCTATTACTGAAGACCAGCGTTTACAAATGCTGTTGGTGGGATTTGCATTTGGTACTTTCCTTGAAGGTGCGGCAGGTTTTGGTGCACCAGTGGCAATTACCGCTGCGCTATTGGTCGGTTTAGGTTTTAAACCGTTATATGCAGCAGGACTTTGCTTAATTGTGAACACTGCACCTGTTGCATTTGGTGCTATGGGTATTCCAATTATTGTTGCAGGGCAGGTTTCTGGGGTCGATACCATGGAAATCAGTCAGATGGTGGGTCGTCAGTTACCGTTTATGGTGCCTATTGTTCTGTTCTGGATCATGGGGATTATGGATGGCTGGCGTGGGATTAAAGAAACATGGCCGGCAGTTATTGTGGCGGGTGGATCATTCGCGATTGCACAATATCTAACCTCTAACTTTGTTGGCCCAGAATTACCCGATATTACCGCTGCAATTGCATCTTTAGTGACCTTGACGATTTTACTTAAATACTGGAAACCAAAGCATATCTTCCGCTTTGCTGATCAGGATGAAAATGTTGATGAAAACCTAGAAGCTCAGAAGCAACAGAAATACAGCATTGGGCAAATTGCCAAAGCTTGGTCTCCATTTATGATTTTAACCGTAATGGTGACGATTTGGAGTATCAAACCTTTTAAAGATTTGTTTACCAAAGACGGTGCATTACATGATTTAGTGATTTCAATCAAAGTGCCATATTTGCATCAATTGGTGCAAAAAATGCCACCCGTTGTACCTGAAATCAAAAACTATGATGCTATTTTTAAATTTGACTGGTTCTCTGCAACAGGTACAGCCATTTTTATTGCTGCGGTTATTACCATTATTTTCTTGAAAATGAAGCCAAAAGAAGCTGTGGTAACTTTTGGTGAAACTATTTATGAATTGAAAACACCGATTTATTCGATTGGTATGGTATTGGCCTTTGCCTTTATTGCCAATTATTCAGGTATGTCAGCAACCTTGGCATTGGCACTGGCGCATACGGGTAAAGCTTTTACATTCTTCTCGCCATTCTTGGGCTGGGTTGGGGTGTTCTTAACCGGTTCAGATACGTCAGCGAATGCATTGTTTGGTGCATTGCAAGCAACGACAGCACGTCAAATTGGTGTGCCTGAAGTGTTATTGGTTGCAGCCAATACCAGTGGTGGGGTAACAGGAAAAATGATTTCTCCACAATCGATTGCGATTGCATGTGCTGCGGTAGGATTGGTAGGTAAAGAATCAGACCTGTTCCGTTTTACGGTGAAACACAGTATCGTTTTCACCATAATGATGGGTATTCTTATTACCTTACAAGCTTATGTGTTCCCATGGATGATTCCATAACACGCAATTTAAGGACAGCAAATGAAAGTCTCCGACAAAGTGGTACAAAGCCTTCGTATATTGATTGAACAAAATAATATGCAAGTTGGAGATCGTTTGCCTGCTGAACGAAAATTATGTGAGCAGTTAGGTGTTTCCCGTTCTTCTTTACGTGAAGCCATTCAGCAACTGAGCAGTATGGGCATGTTGTTAAGTAAAGTTGGGGCGGGTACTTTTTTGCAGCAGTTGCCGACCAATTGGTCGCAACATCAAATTGTGCAGCCTTTAATTAATTTGATTGATCAAGATCCTGCATATCGTTTTGATGTGCAGGAAGCACGAACGATTTTAGAAGGGGGGACGGCTTGGTATGCCGCAGAGCGTGCCACGCCAGAAGACCTACAAAATATTCGTCAATGGTACGATAAAATTGCTTATTTTCAGTCGCTTGGTGATGATGATCAGGCCGCAAAAGCCGATGCTAAATTTCATCTTGCGATTGCTGAGGCATCACATAATTTGGTACTCATTCAGATGATGCGTGGCTTATTTGATTTGTTGCAATTTAACGTGGTTTTAGGCCGTCGAAAAGTCTATTCAGAATCACACCGTTTTGATCAATTGCATGACCAACATTTTCGCGTGATGGCTGCAATTGAACGTAGAGATCCAGAAGCTGCTCGACAAGCAGTGTGTGGACATATTGAGTTTGTAGTTCAACAAGTACGCTCGATTGATGAAGAAGAAGCTCGTCGTCAGCGTGCAAGTCGATTAAACAGGATATAGCTATGATTATTTCTTCTACTAATGATTACCGTGAAGCTGCAAAACGTCGCTTACCGCCGTTTTTATTTCATTACATCGATGGTGGTGCATATGCGGAACATACGCTAAAGCGCAATGTAGAAGATTTATCCAAAATTGCCTTAAGACAGCGTGTTTTGAATGATATGTCTTCCTTAAGTCTTGAAACTCAGCTATTTAATGAAACCTTATCGATGCCTGTGGCTTTGTCACCTGTAGGGTTAACAGGGATGTATGCGCGCCGTGGTGAAGTACAGGCAGCAGTCGCGGCAGATAAAAAAGGCATCCCCTTTACTTTATCTACGGTTTCAGTGTGCCCGATTGAAGAAGTTGCCCCCGCGATTCAACGTCCAATGTGGTTTCAGTTATATGTGTTACGCGACCGTGGCTTTATGAAAAATGCTTTAGAGCGTGCTAAAGCTGCGGGCTGTTCGACCTTGGTTTTTACTGTGGATATGCCCGTACCAGGAGCGCGTTATCGTGATGCACATTCGGGCATGAGTGGTCCAAATGCAGCAATGCGTCGTTATTTACAATCGGTACTTCATCCTCAATGGGCTTGGGATGTAGGTCTGCATGGTCGTCCACATGACTTGGGGAATATTTCAAAATATCTAGGTAAACCTACAGGGCTTGAAGATTATATTGGTTGGTTAGGGAATAATTTTGACCCAGCTATTTCATGGAAAGACTTGGAGTGGATTCGTGAATTTTGGGATGGCCCAATGGTCATCAAGGGTATTTTAGATCCTGAAGATGCTAAAGATGCGGTTCGTTTTGGTGCAGATGGAATCGTGGTTTCAAATCATGGTGGTCGTCAGTTGGATGGGGTTTTATCCAGTGCCCGCGCGTTGCCTCCAATTGCAGATGCGGTAAAAGGTGAGATTAAAATTCTAGCCGATTCAGGTATTCGTAATGGTTTAGATGTGGTACGTATGCTGGCGATGGGTGCAGATACTTGCATGCTTGGTCGTGCATTTGTGTATGCCTTGGGTGCTGCTGGTGGAGCAGGTGTATCTAATTTATTAGATTTAATTGATAAAGAGATGCGTGTTGCAATGACGTTAACAGGTGCAAAAACCATTGCAGATATTACTTCTGATTGTTTGGTGAAATTGGATCGAGAGTTGGCTGGGTAAGTCATTTATTCATAAATTGTCACAACCACAAATGTTGGTTTGAATTTAATGTTCTCGCGTAGGTAATGTCTTACTTTTGAAGGATCAAAAGTAACAAAAATCCTTTGTTGAGCAGAAGGAACGTCCTTGTTCCTCTGCTCAACAGCGGCATCCATGCCGCCAATCGCGATAGCTGATATTGGGATAAATCATTCTTATTTTGAAAGTTGGTTTCTCATTTTAGTTATTAGATTTTATTAAAAAGCTAGAAAATCTAAATATGCAGGGTATCAAATGCAAACTCAATCAGATTCACAGCAAACCATTCATAAGCTCATCAACATCGTGGGTAAAGCACACGTTTTAACCGATGATAATGCTACACGTTTATATCGTCAGGGTCGACGTTATGGTTCTGGTCAAGTTTTGGCTGTTGTTACCCCAGGTTCTTTAATTGAGCAATGGCATGTTTTACAAACCGCAGTCGATGCAGATTGTATTGTGATTATGCAAGCTGCTAATACAGGATTGACGGGTGGTTCTACGCCGTTTGGTGATGATTATGATCGTCCAGTTGTTTTAATCAGTACCCGCCGTTTAGCGGGGATTCAAGTGATTAATGATGGTCAGCAAGTGATTTGTTTACCGGGTGCAACACTGGATCGACTGGAAAAAGAATTGGCACCCTTTAACCGTGAACCCCATTCGGTGATTGGTTCATCGTGTATAGGTGCATCTGTGTTAGGTGGGGTGTGTAATAACTCGGGCGGTGCATTGGTACGTCGTGGGCCTGCTTATACTGAGCTGGCACTTTATGCCCGCGTAAATGAAGTGGGCGAGTTGGAACTGGTGAATCATTTGGGTGTGGACTTAGGTACAACGCCTGAAGAAATTTTATCTAAATTGCAAAAGCAGCACTATCAAATAGATGATATCCAAAATGATACTAATTGTTGTGCTTCAGATCAGCATTATGCCCATGATGTAACGCAAGTGGATGAAAATACCCCTGCACGATTTAATGCAGACCCATCGCGTTTATTTGAAGCATCGGGTTCAGCAGGGAAAGTGTGTGTATTTGCAGTGCGTCTGGATACTTTTGAGAAAATCCCAAGTCAAGTGTTCTATGTGGGTACAAATTCACAGGATAATTTAACTGAAATTCGTCGTTTTTTATTGAAAGATTTAGCACGTTTGCCAATCGCGGGTGAATATATTCACCGTGTTGCTTATGATATTGGCGCTGAATACGGTAAAGATACTTTCATGTTTATTGAAAAGTTTGGTACAGCCAAAGTACCCGCAGCTTTTGCCATGAAAGATAAGGTCGATGGTTATTTAGAAAAATTGGGTATGAAAGGACTTTCGGACAAAGTGCTGCAATTGGTCACTAAGTTTATGCCCAACCATTTACCAAAACGTATGAATGAATTCCGTGACTTATATGAACATCATTTGGTTTTGCGTATAGAAAATCAGGATGTTGAACAGGTTGAGCAATTTTTAAAACAATATTTTGCTTCAAATACTTCAGGTCATTATTTTTTGTGTACAGAGGAAGAAGGACGGAAAGCCTTTTTACATCGTTTTGCAGTTGCTGGTGCTGCCATCCGCTATCGTGATACCCATCGCAGTGAGGTGGAAGATATTGTGGCGCTGGATATTGCTTTACGCCGTAATGACCGTGAATGGTTAGAAACTTTACCCAAAGAGATCGATGATTTGATGATTCATAAACTTTATTATGGTCATTTTCTGTGTCATGTCTTTCATCAAGACTATATTGTTAAGAAAGGGGTTGATCCTTTAGCGATAGAGCATCAAATGTGGCATTTGTTGGATGAGCGTGGTGCGGAATATCCTGCGGAACATAATGTTGGGCATTTATATGTGGCGAAGCCTGCACTGAAAAAACATTATCAAAAACTAGATCCAACCAATAGTTTTAATGTCGGTATTGGGCATACAACGAAATTAAAAAATTGGAAATCTTCATAAATTGAGGTAAATAATCATCAGGTGTAATACTTTAAGTGTAGTCTCAATAGCTACACTTTTTTTATGTCAAATTGACAGTTTCTTGCAGACAAATTATTTAAAAAGCCATAAACAAAATATGAAAAGTCGGTAAAGTAGTATGCAACAAGTTGCAAAGCCAACCTTAAAGGATTCATGATGACAACTCGCTATGCAAATATATTAAAACCACTTCATTTAGGCTTTACGACCATTAAAAACCGTGTCGTGATGGGGTCAATGCACACAGGTTTGGAAGACCGTTTTTACAACTACCCTAAACTGGCAGCATATTTTGGGGAACGTGCAAAAGGTGGTGTTGGTTTAATTATTACTGGGGGAATTTCACCCAACCGTTCAGGTTGGTTACTTCCTGCGGGCGGTACTATGAATACCTTAGGCGATGTTGCACCACACCGTTTAGTGACACATGCTGTGCATAAGCATGGCGCAAAAATTTTGATGCAAATTTTGCATGCAGGACGTTATGGTTATCAACCTTTTGTAATGTCTGCAAGTCCAATTAAGTCGCCCATTTCACCTTTTAAACCGCGTCAAATGAGTGAAAAGCAGATTTTAGATACCATTGATGATTATGCACATACCGCCAGTATTGCTAAAAAAGCGGGCTATGATGGTGTAGAAATTATGGGTTCGGAAGGTTATTTACTGAACCAGTTTCTAAGTCGCCATGTCAATCAGCGTGATGATCGTTGGGGAGGCGATATTCAGAATCGGATGCGTTTTGCGGTTGAGATTGTTAGAGCGATTCGTGCAAAAGTTGGTGAAAAATTTATTATCTGTTTCCGTTTGTCGATGCTTGATCTGGTCCATGATGGTAATACTATGGATGAAGTGATTATCGTGGCTCAAGCTTTGGAAAAAGCAGGGGTAACATTGCTAAATACAGGTATTGGCTGGCATGAAGCACGTATTCCTACCATTGTCACGTCTGTACCACGAGCAGCATTTGCAGATTACACGGCAGAAGTGAAAAAGCATGTTGCTATTCCTGTGATCGCTTCAAACCGTATTAACATGCCTGAAACAGCTGAAGCTATTTTGGCTGCTGGAAAAGCAGATATGGTTCAGATGGCACGTCCGTTGTTGGCGGATGCATTCTGGGTGAGTAAAACGGCAACCAATCGTGTTGATGAAATTAATACCTGTATTGCGTGTAATCAAGCCTGTTTAGATCATACTTTTAAAAATCAACGTGCCACTTGTTTAGTTAATCCTCGTGCAGCCTATGAAACTGAATTGGTTTATTTAAAGACCAAGGCACCGAAAAAAATTGCAGTTGTCGGTGGTGGTGTAGCGGGCATGTCTGCTGCAACAGTGGCTGCGAGTCGTGGTCATCAGGTGACTTTATTTGAAGCCGCACAAGAAATTGGCGGGCAGTTTAATTTAGCCAAAGTCGTTCCGGGTAAAGAAGAGTTTCATGAAACCATTCGCTACTTTAAAGTCCAAATTGAAAAAACAGGGGTAGAACTGCGTTTAAATACGAAAGTGAACCGTGAGCAATTAGAACGTGAAGGTTTTGATGAGGTCATTGTTGCAACAGGTGTTGTGCCGCGTGGTTTAAAAATTGAAGGCAGTCATGCGCCACAAGTGTTGTCGTATGCAGAAGTATTACGTGGTGCTGCCGTTGGCAATCGTGTCGCAGTGATTGGTGCAGGTGGTATAGGATTTGATGTTTCCGAGTTTTTATTGAAACCAGAACATCAGCCTCAACCACAACCGTTGGCAGACTGGCAACGAGAGTGGGGTATTGATCCAAATCCGAACTATATTTCCGAAGGTGGTTTGCAGCCCGCACAAGTCGATCATCCTGTACGTGAAATCTATTTGTTGCAACGTAAAACGACACCTTTAGGTGCTGGTTTAGGAAAAACATCGGGTTGGGTACATCGCGCACAACTTAAAAAACATGCTGTTAAAATGTTGCGTGGCGTGCAATATAAATCTATTACCGATGAAGGTATATGGATTGAAACCAATGGCTATGACCAACTTTTACGTGTGGATACGGTCGTGGTTTGTGCGGGGCAAGAGTCAGTAAAAGACATTATGCCAAATGAAGGTGAAAATACGTTGGCAAATTACCATATTATTGGTGGTGCAAAACTGGCGGCAGAGCTTGATGCGAAGCGTGCGATTCGTGAAGGTGCTGAATTAGCAGCCAAATTATGATTTTTTAAGTTAATTTGGTGAAACAATATTCATTTGAATGCTTTGCTTGTAATTTTTACTTGTCAGTTTTTAAAAAGATCCGTATTATGGCGCACATGGAAGCGTGGCAGAGCGGTTTAATGCACCGGTCTTGAAAACCGACGAGGGTGTGAGTCCTCCGTGAGTTCGAATCTCACCGCTTCCGCCAAATTTTGAAAAAAGCCCTTGTATTTACAAGGGCTTTTTTCTTGCCTATCGTTTTATCCCACAACCTACCCCTCATAAAAATTTGGATGTAAAAATGGCTTTGTTGTACCAACCTATATCTAAAGGCTTATTCAGCAATATAATTTTCCAATGAATAAGCCTACCTCTAAAATATATCGTACAACGAACTGGTCTTCCTACAACCATGCTTTGATGAATCGAGGGAATCTCTTGATTTGGTTTAATCTTGATACCAATGGTATGCAGAACCGAATAACAAACATGGGATAAATCAAACCTATTCCGATACTGCTATTCAGTGTTGTTTGATGATCAAAACAATGTCGTCAGGTAATTGCAGATCGACAAGCCTATGCGGTAATTCCGCCAAGGAAAAATGCAAAACCTTGGAAAGATAAAAGAATCAGTTCATTAGAGCGAAATAAATTGCTTCGAACAGTTAAGCGTTTAGGATGAACTATCTGGAAAAAATGGTCGGGTTATCATCGACAAAGCTTGGTCGAAACCAATATGCATTGTATTAAATTATGAGAAGATAAACTCAGCGCAAGGCACTTTCAAAGTCAGGTCAACGAAATTCATGCAGGTATAGCGGTATTCAATAAATTCACTGAATTAGGTAGACTCCATATTCAAGTTGCCACTTGAATATGGATAAAACAGGTGAAACTCAACTTTTAAATTTTTGTGCAACAAAGCCGTTTGCTGATAATAGAAAAATCGGCAGAAAATGGATGATGTGGTCTGCCGATTCTATAGATCATCTTGATTTAAGGTTGTAGGCTATTAATCATCAGCACTAAGTTTTGTGCTTGTGCCGCTGCTAAAATAAAACTTTGGTTTTGAGTTGGTAAAGACCATTGTTGATTGACACTACCTGTACAGCTGTAACGAATAATCGTTGAACGACCATCGGCACTTGGGGTAAAACCACCGCTTAAATCAAGACATTGGTCGCCTTGATAAATGGCTTTGGTGGTTGGATTGAGGCTCCATGCTTGTCCAGCATTATCATTGCTACATGCTGTCAGTATCATTGAGCTGGTTAGACATTGATTAATGTATTGGCGGTTATGCAGTTTGCCCATTGCATCATAAATCCATTCTGAAGCAGCAACGTTACAACCATTGACACCACTAGCATAGACTTCAAATTTACCCTCGCTGAGTTGACCCGCTTTTAAGCAAGCATTGCCTTTTGAAGGTAAGCGTAATTGAGTCACATTGGCGAGAGGTTGATCATTTTGCAAGCCCAATTGCACTGTAAAAGCTTTAAATGCTGAAACTGCATTAGCATTGGTAGCAGCTAGGTCAGTACGATAGGTATTTACCCAGCGGTTTAGACGGTACAACTTGGTTTGTTGGTCGCTATAACGTTGTAACTCGGTTTGTGCGGCACTGGATAACTCAGATTTATAATCTGTGTAAGAGTCGTAGAGTACTTTGGCATTTGGTGCTAGGTTAGCAATGGCTTTGCCCTGATTACTGAGTAAAGCTTGTTCTAATTGCGGTAACTCAACTTGACGCAGCGCTTTAAAGCCTTGTTGCTTACCAATTACCACCGCAGCAGGCTGTGCTGTGGCATAGCTTGGAATTTCAATCGATGATAGTTTAACTGCTTGCTCATTGGCTCTTTTGCAGTATAAATCGACACTGCGTGGTGCATCGCTTTGGGCGATATTGATATGCAGTTTATTGGCATTACTTTCCATACGGCTTGGTGCAAGGGCAATATTTTCCTCTGCTTTGTTTACATATTTGACGTTAATCCAACAGCTTGCATTAGCCAAATTGGTTTGCGCCTGAGGTAGGGTAAAGACATTACCCCAGTTGCCACGCGCTGCAGGGTACAATAAGCCGACCTTGTTGACAGGGTCATAACCACCTAATATGGTAAAAACGGGTACCCCAAATTGGGTTGGTTTTAGGTAGTTACCATCGGTACGGTTGTACCAAACGTTATTTGAATTAGGGACTTTAGGTTGTACAACATCCATTTGACGCGTGACCGCATTCCACTTTTTATAGCCTGTTAATGAAGTTGCATCCCATACTGTACGGTCAAATGCAGGTTGAATTTTTGTTTTGGCGCTATAACCTGTGTAATGAGTAAATCGTGAAAGCGAACTTGAGAAGCTACCACCTGCCATAGAGTCAGGAGCATAGGTATATGCATTGTTAAATAATGGCGTACCACCTAAACGGTTATCAAGGTTACTATTATTCCAATTTAAGTTACTACGCATTCTTTTTCGGTAAGCAATATATCCCCAACCACTATCGGCATGGTGAGATGCCCAAAAATAATTCTCCCCATTTTGCCCAGGGTAGTGCCCAAGTCCATAGTGGTGTCCAATTTCATGGCTAAATTCGTTTCCAGATGAATCAATTAGGGTTAAAATGCCGTTACCACCGCTTAAACCATGACTGACATCACCATTTTGATATTTACCCCATGCATGATGAATTACTGCACTTTGCGTCAACTGCGGTTGTTCTTGGCTGGACATACCTGCACTGGTTATACCCCAGTTGGCAAGGTTGATCCCTGTGCTAAAGGTTGATTTAGCAGTATCACCACGCATATCTCCGCTATAAACATCGCCATCCGTTGCACTTTTTTCATCATAAATCACACCGCTTGCGACCATAACTTTATTGAGTTGCATATCATCATATTGGCTAACGATCATACGAGCAGCAGGAATCGTTTCGAAATAATCCGTTCCTGCTTTTTCAGGTTCATTGAGCATGTAGTGCCCATTGGACTTGCGAGGTGTCGTGAGCATACCTAAGCGAATGCTTTGTACCAATAGCTCGCCAGGTGGAGCAAAATCAATGGCGGTGGCAGCCAGACGGCCATTTTGACGTGATACAGGGTCAACAATACGAATATTTAAGCCTGGTTGAATTTCATTCCAATTGAGTGCAGCCGTCCATGTGCGTTTTGAATATTGTACCCGTGGGCGATCATCTGAATTGGTTTGATCTGAATTGGGGATTTGAGAGGGTTCTTGTAATGCCACACGACGAATCAGGCGACTATTTAAATAAATTTCAGCGTTGAGTTGTTCAATATTACCCATTTCTGGGGTGGGTGTGACCAGTAACAAACCATCTTTTTCACTGGTTAAACGCGGCATGTTTTTGGCTTCGTTGCCACTTGGGTCAACGGTATGGTTTTGTGCAAACTGAATCATGGCAGCAAAGTTGCCTGTTAAATCGTTACGCACGCTACGCACGTTACCGTCTTGATCAGTGTCGTAAAAACCTAAGCTGGCTTCATCAGGAATATCTTTGATCGGTTCAGGATACGCTCCTTGCATACGCATGAATGCAAAGCTTGGCATTTCTTTTAAATCAGCATTATTGGGCGTTGTTTCGGAATCAGCATCATTAGGCGTTGTTTCGGGTGTATTTTCCCCGCACGCAGAAATTAAGACTGATAAAACACATATGGTTAATATCGGTATTGGGGATTTAGTCACAGTTTTCATATTATAAATGACCTGATTTGCAATGTATTAAATTGGGATTTTATTTATAAGATAATATATTAAATTGATTATATAGGTATATATTAAATATGCATGATTAGATTTTTTTAGGGTCGTTAATCTATTTTATAATAATAATTGTTGGCTTTTTTGAATTTAATATTGTTATTAAGTGACATTTTTTGTCATTATGATTGATGGTTTTTGTTTTGATTAATATATTGTTTTTTTTAATGTTTTATTTTATTTAAGTGATTTAATTGTCATTAAAATAAAAAATTAAACATTTTTTCTTGATTTGATAGCTTATTAATTATGAATTGAGTTAACTGTTTATTATGCAGTGTGGTTTTAAAATAAAGATAAATATTGTATCTTGGTGCATATTTTATGGGTCAGGTATTTTATTTTTAGAACAGTTGTATTTAAATTGAATTTATTTTGATTTTTATTGCAGTTTTTATTTTAAATAATACTTGTATCACATTTTTAATTTTTTGTGTCTACGTTTTTATAATGATGAATTAAATGAAGACGAAAACTCAGCGTTAATATTTAATTTTAAGGTGGGGTAGCGATGAATAAAGTATATAAAACGGTGTGGAATAAAAACCTTGGTTGCTGGCAAGTGACTTCAGAGTTGGCCAAAAGTCATGGTAAAAGTGCTCAAAGTGCAAAGGTAACGGGGCAAATCAAACAAGTCGCTCAAAGTATATTGCATATTACCCGTTTATCTTTATTGAGTTTGGCGCTACTACCGATTTCGATTTGGGCGGGAGTGCATGATGTGCAACTGCCGACCAATGGCATAGTGACGGCTGGTTCAGCACAAGTTACGCAAAATAATAATACCTTAAATGTGCAGCAAAATAGCCAAAATGTTGGCATTCAATGGGATAGTTTTAATATTGGGAAAAATGCCACGGTCAATTTTTATCAACCCAATTCATCTTCGATTGCAGTCAACCGTGTACAAGATAGTAATGCCAGTCAGATTATGGGTAAACTCAACGCCAATGGTCAGGTGTTTTTACTTAACCCGAATGGGGTGATTTTCTCTAAAACTGCACAAGTCAACGTCGGGGGGATCGTGGCGTCGACTTTAAATGTCACCGATGGTGATATTATGAGTGGTAATTTTACCCTGAAAAATCAGGGTGCTGCTGGTAAAGTTGAAAATCATGGTTCGGTGATTGCCAATGGTGGTGTGGTGGCGTTTATTGCACCGACTGTTGTCAATACAGGTGAAATTCAGACGCAGGGTGGCGTGGTGCATTTAACCGCAGCTGATCAAGTAACTTTGCGTTTACAAGATGGTCAAATGACCGAATATCAAGTGGAAATCGGCACGTTACAGGGTTTAATTGATAACAGTGGCGCAATTTTAGCCAATAATGGCGCAGTGTATTTAACTGCGAAAGCCAAAGATAGTTTAAGCAAGGCGGTGGTCAATCATAGCGGTATTATTGAAGCCAATCGTTTAAGCCAAGATGGCAAAGGCGAAATCATCTTATTGGCAGACATGCAACATGGCACCACCAATGTGAGTGGTGTGCTCAAAGCCGAAGGTCAAAATGGTCAAAATGGTGGTTTTATTGAAACCAGTGCAGCACAAGTAAAAGTAGCTGACACGACCCAAGTCTCGACGTTATCGGATAGGGGTAAAACAGGGACATGGTTAATTGACCCGACCGATTTTACCATTAGTGCAGGTTCGGCAGCGCAAACAGGCAGTGGCATTGGCGCAACTACATTAGGAAAGAATTTAAATAGCACCTCGGTGATTTTAGAAACTCAAGCCGCAGGCGCAGAAAAAGGTGATATTCATGTCAATGCTGCGGTGACGTGGAACAATGACACCACGCTGACCTTAAAAGCACACAATGACATCAATATCAATGCCAATATCACCGCACAACACCAAGATGGTAAAGTTGCGTTGCTGTATGGACAAAATGGCAGTCAAGATGCCAATTATCACTTTAAAAATAACGCAAAGATTAATCTACAGGCGGGGCAGAATTTTAGTACCCAAAAAGGCAACGATGCCAGCACGCGTATAGATTATACCGTGATCACTCAGTTGGGTGCAGAAGGCTCAACTACGGGTAAAGACTTACAAGGCATCAATGGCGATTTGTCAGGCAATTATGTGCTGGGAGCAGATATTAATGCGGATGAGACTAAAAACTGGCTGACTGAAAATGGGGACATCGGTTTTAATCCGATTGGCAATGATTTTGATGGGCTATTTACGGGGCGTTTTGATGGTTTAGGGCATGGAGTATCGAATCTAACCATTAACCAAGAGTGGGGCTATAACGTTGGCTTATTTGGCACAATCCAAAATGCAGTAGTGCGCAATGTTGGAGTGCAAAGCGGTTCAATTATCGGGGATAGTTTTGTCGGTGGCTTGGTTGGAAATAGCATCAATAGTCTGATTGAAAACAGCTTTAGCCATGCTGATGTCCATGGTTATGGCACCATAGGTGGTTTGGTTGGTGGGCAATATGAAGACAGTATCACCAGAGACTCCTATGCTACAGGTGCGGTGACAGGCGGTGACAATTCCATGTATGTCGGTGGTTTGGTTGGTGGCAATGACAATGCTCATATTGAAAATTCTTATGCCACAGGCAATGTTAACGGTAGCGAAGTTGTTGGTGGTTTGGTCGGGGACAATAACCACGGTGCTACGGTCAAAAATGCCTATGCCACAGGTACAGTCACGGGAACGAAAAACATCGGTGGTTTGGTTGGTAATAACTACTATGATGCCCAAATTAAAAATGCTTATGCCACAGGTGCAGTCACAGGGAGTGATCGTGTCGGTGGTTTAGTGGGTGAAAACCTTGCTGCAAGTATTGAAAATACTTATGCTTTAGGCAAAGTCACAGGGACAACTGCGGTCGGTGGTTTACTGGGCAAGAATGTGCAAGGCACAGTCACCAACGGCTATTGGGACAAAAATAAAACTGGGCAAAGTACCAGTGCAGGCAGTGCCAATAGTTATGGCTTAACCAGCGATGAAATGTTTAGTGCCAATAAATTTATCGGTTTTGATTTCGATAAAATTTGGGGCAATGCCGATGGTCAAACCACGCCGTATTTGAAAGATCAGATTGGCGCTAACCAAGTCGTGAATAAAAAAGATCAAGCGGGTGGTTATTACAGCGTTATTCAAAATATTAACCAGTTACAAAGTGTGAATAAAAACCTTGCGGGGAATTATTTACTGGGCAATAACATTGATGCAAGCAACTCCAAAACATGGGGCGATGCCAATGGATCAGGTTTTAACCCATTAGGCGATAGCACGTATGCCTTTACAGGAAAATTGGATGGCTTAGGTCATACGGTTTCGAATTTGTATATTTACCGTGAACAAGTCGATAACGTCGGGTTGTTTGGCTATATTCAAAATGCCAATATTAAAAACCTTGGGTTGATCAACAGCAATATTACAGGTGGAAATCAGGTTGGTGCTTTGGTTGGAACCAGTGCTCAAAATTCGCAATTGTATAGTGTGTATAGCACAGGAACTGTAACAGGTATAGGTAATGCTACGGGTGGTCTGATTGGGCAGCAGCAAGAGAGTTCAAAAGTTGAGAGTGCCTATTCAACCAGCCAAGTGACAGGTAAAAACCATGTCGGTGGTTTGGTGGGAATGAACCAAAATGCAACCATTAAAGATACTTATGCTACAGGTGCGGTCACAGGTGAAACGAATGTTGCAGGTTTGGTCGGCAGCAATACCGCTCAAGCCAGTATTCAAAATGCCTATGCTACAGGTCCTGTTACAGGTAATAGTTCAATTGGCGGTTTAGTCGGCAGCAATAGTAATGCAACCGTTAGCAAAGGACATTGGAATAAAGACACTACGGGACAAAATAACAGTGCAGGCAGTGATGCAAGCTTTGCGTTAAGCAATGCAGACATGAAAGATGCCTCTAAATTTACGTTCCTCGATGCTGATAGCAAACTAGGTGGTAAAGATAGGGCATGGCGTATTTATGATGGTTTAAGTGCGCCTTTATTGCGTAGTTTCCTAACCACTGCGGATTTATCCGTGACTGATAAAACCACAACTTATACAGGCAAAGAACAAAATTTTGCTGAAGTGTGGGGCTTAGACAGCAGTAAATACACTGCCAATGGTCAAATCAAGGGTACAGATGCAGGTCAATATCAAGCCACTTACTATAGTGATAACCAACATGGTTATGATTTTATTGGCAATGAAGGCACCTTAACCATTAATAAAGCCAAAGTCACAGTCACTGGTACCAGTGAAAATGACAAAATCTATAACGGTCAACAGCAATCGATGAATAATTCGGGCTATACCGTAGGTGGATTGGTTAATGGTGAAAGTGAATCCCTATTAGGAAATATCACGGCATCGGGAGGTTCAGCTAAAAATGCAGGCAATTATGTCAACAAAATAACAGGTGAAAATACCACCACCAAAAACTATGATATTGCCTATGTTGATGGTCAATTTACCATTAATAAGAAAAAAATCACCGTAACTGCTAATAGTGATCGTTTTACGTATGATGGTGAAAATCATCGATATGAGAAAAATTCATTCACGGCTAATGGCTTAGTTGCAGGTGAAACTGAAGCAGTGTTGACAGGTGTTAATGCTCTAATGTCTAGTGCTAAGAATGCAGGGACATACAACCATGCTGTTAATGGTTCAGATAAAAACTATGATATTACCTTTAAGGCTGGGTCGATTATTATCGACAAAGCAACAGCTACAGTAAAAGGAAATAGCGCAACAACCGTTTATAATGGTCAGGTTCAAAATGTTGCTGGATTTACCATTGAAGGGGTAAAAAAGAGCGACATTGCGAACCAAAATAATATTTTTAGTAGTGCAACCGCTTCGGGTGCAAGTGGTGAAAATGCAGGTAGCTATGTCAATACTGTGACTGGTGGGACATCAACTAGCAATTATAATGTCGTGTATGAAAATGGTTCACTTGATATTGCCAAGAAACAAATCACAGGCAATATTAGCGCCCAAAATAAAGTCTATGACGGCACGATCAATGCGACTGTGAATGGAAGCCTAGAAGGTATTATTCAGGGTGATGTGGTTGATTTCACTGCCCAAGGACAATTTGCCGATAAAAACGCAGATCAAGGCAAAGATGTAAATGTATCAGGTAGCTTAAGTGGTGCTGATGCAGGCAACTACGAAGTCAAAACCAATAGCACGACTCAAGCGAATATTAGCAAGAAACAACTGCAAGGTACGCTGACCGCCCAAAACAAAGTCTATGACGGCACCACCAATGCAGTGGTACAAGGTAGCTTAAATCCAAATGATGTGATTGCAGGTGATAACGTTACAGTTGGTGGAACAGGTCAGTTTGTTGATAAGAATGCTGGTCAAGGCAAAGTGGTGAATGCATCAAGTAGCTTAATGGGTACAGATGCAGGCAACTATGAATTGATCACGAATGAATCAGTGACTGCCAACATCAGTAAGAAAGACATTACAGGTACAATTACAGCACAAGACAAAGTCTATGACGGTACGACCAATGCGACTGTGAATGGCAGCTTGAATGGTGTGATTACGGGTGATCAGGTCAATCTGAATGCCCAAGGTCAATTTGCTGACAAGAATGCAGGTCAAGGCAAAGATGTAAATGTATCAGGTAGCTTAAGTGGTGCTGATGCAGGCAACTACACGATCAATAGCAATACAACTGCCCAAGCCAATATTGCCAAGAAACAGATTGCAGGTGCAATTACAGCGCAAGACAAAGTCTATGACGGCACGACCAATGCGACTGTGAATGGCAGCTTGAATGGTGTGATTACGGGTGATCAGGTCAATCTGAATGCYCAAGGTCAATTTGCCGATAAGAACGCAGGTCAAGGCAAAGATGTAAATGTATCAGGTAGCTTAAGTGGTACAGATGCAGGCAACTACACGGTCAATAGCAACACAACTGCCCAAGCCAATATTGCCAAGAAACAGATTACAGGTGCAATTACAGCGCAAGACAAAGTCTACGACGGCACGACCAATGCGACTGTGAATGGCAGCTTGAATGGTGTGATTACGGGTGATCAGGTCAATCTGAATGCTCAAGGACAATTTGCTGACAAGAACGCAGGTCAAGGCAAAGATGTAAATGTATCAGGTAGCTTAAGTGGTACAGATGCAGGCAACTACACGGTCAATAGCAACACAACTGCCCAAGCCAATATTGCCAAAGCCAAAGCACAGATCATTGGTAACAGCTTAACCACGAACTTTAATGGTCAACAACAGTATGTCGATGGTTTTACTGTTAAAGGTTTGGTGAATGGAGAAACGACTTCTGTGTTAACAGGTGTGACGGCAACAGGTGCCAGTGCTACAACAGAAGGGACGTATAGCAATACTGTCAGTGGCGAAGATCAAAACTATGAATTGATGTTCACGGCAGGAATGCTCAAAATCCAATCACCGCTGCTAATACCACCTGTTACGCCTGAAGCACCCAACCAACCGAATGATTCAATTTGGCAAGGTTTGTTGGATGATAATTACCAACGTGCGATTCATTTTACACCTAAAAAAGACAAGCCAAAACGTTCAGATGACATCAATATTGAAATCATAGGGGATGGTATCAATATGGATGGTATTCACACATTCGCAGGGAACTTTTAATCATGTTATATCCAAAACAAACACTACTAATCAGTATGTTGGCTATTATTAGCGTCCCTGTTTTTGCAGCAACACTGCCCAATGCGGGGCAACTGTTACAGCAACAAAGCATCCAACCGTACCAACCACAGGCTGAAATCACTATTGATCAGCCTGAGCAAATGCAAACGATTCAAGCGGATAACCAGCAACAAGTTCGCATTGAGAAAATCCGTATTGTGGGCAACCAAAGTATTGCAACCGCTGACTTGCGGGCATTGGTGCATGATGCCGAAGGCAATCTGCAAACTTTGGCTGATTTGCAACAATTGACCAAACGGATCACAGTCTATTATCAATACAAAGGTTATCCTTATAGTCGTGCCTATTTACCTGCACAAAATCTGAATGAGGGTGTGCTGACGATTGCGATCATTGAAGCAAAATATGATCGTATTCATGTGAATAATCAGGCTGATCTATCGCCAGAGTTGGTGCAAGCTATACTTGCACCCTTACAATCTGGACAGGTGATTGATTCGACAACGTTGCAACAACAATTAAAGTTGCTTAATCGTTTGGATGGCGTACAAACGCGTAATGTAATCAGTGCAGGCCGTTATGCAGGTACCAGTGATCTGACCATTGATATTCAGCCAACAGCGAAACTCACAGGTTATGTGGGAGCGGATAACTATGGTAATGAATATACCAAAGAGGCGCGTTTCACTGCGGGTATTGTGCTCAATAATGCATTAGGCTTGGGCGATCGCCTAAGTTTAGATGGTCTAACTTCGGGGAATCTCAATTTTGGTCGCTTAGGATATGAAGCGACCATCAATGGTGCGGGTACCCGTTTAGGGGCAAGCTACTCGGATTTAAGCTACGAATTAGGTAAAGAATACCGTGTCTTAGATGCGGTGGGTATCGCACAACAGGCCAGTGTTTGGATCAATCAACCTGTTTTATTAAATAATCGTAGTGAAGTGATCTTGGGCGTACAATACGACCATAAACGCCTAGAAGATGATATTACAGTTGCTGATATTTATCGTCATCGTGATATTCATGTTGGGCGTATTCGCTTAGACGCATCACAGTTTGATGATTTTGCAGGCGGTGGTTTAACCCAGATTGGGGTTGCCACCGAGATTGGTAAAGTTGTTTATAAAAATGCCACGGCTGCACTTGATGATCAAATGACCGCAAAAACTCAAGGTGGTTTTGTCAGTGCATCGGTCAATGTCTCACGTTTACAAAATCTAAATGGTTCTAAAACCCAATTGTACACATCGTTACAAGCACAATTTAGTCCAGATAACTTAGATAGTGCGCAACAGTTTAGTATTGGTGGAGCAACAGGTCTGGCAGGGTATCAAAATAGTACGTTAAGTGGCTCGAGTGGCTACTATGCATCTGCTGAAATCAGACAAAATCTTTATGCTTCTGCCCATAATCAGTTTACTGGCAAAGTGTATGTGGATACAGCGACCGTGCAACATCAAGCGAGAGAATGGCAGGGCTTAACGGGTGACAATAAGGAACGTCTGAATAGTGCTGGTTTAGGGTTGAATTGGTTGAACTCTAGCCAAACACAAGCGTCATTAAGTATTGGCTTCCCAATAGGTGCTAAACTAAAAATTAGTGATAAACAAAATGATGCAGAGGTTTGGTTTAACGTTAGTAAACACTTTTAGTCAATTATATTTAGTTCGGAATTGATAGGGCTTTGTTGTACAAACCTATTACTAATAGGCGTATGCACCCCTATAATTTCCAATGAATAAGCCTATACCTAAAATCTATCATACGACCAACTGTCTTCTTATAACCAAGCCTTGATTAATCGAGGGAATATAACCATTTGGTTTGACCCTCATATACAGTGGTATGCTAAATAACAAGCCAAACTGGGATGAAATCAAATTTATTCTGATTCTGCTATTTATTACAATAATTAGCTCATTCAGCCTTATCTTTTACATTATATCTCTTGCGAAAGTTGTTATTGCGAGTTGATTCGGTTTACCAATGCAGCTATTAAGTTGACGCGTAAACCAACTCTTTTCCGTCTATTTCAATATCGTTCACTTAATATTCTAAATGTTTTCAATTGACTATTAATGTGTTCTATCACAACTCGTATTTTTCCAATCATTTTATTGTACTTTTTCTCAGCATCAAATAAAGGTAAATTTTTCTTTTTCTTGATCGGCATCAATAATTTAAAGCCCTCTTGCTCTAATCCAGAGTACCCTAAATCCGTCAGAACATATTCACAATGTTTAGGGTCTGTTGACATTTCACAGATGCTTGCGACATGAGTCGTATACGGCGCAAGATGTTTAGACGATACAATGCATGTTTTGCGAAATTTAGTCATTCTAAATGATGAGCAGTGACTAACGCTGCGCAAGATAACGCAGTAGCGAAAAAATGTCCCTGTCCCATAGGGTTATCACTAAAACTTCCCCAAACTTCGTTATGAAATTTGACAAGGGGAGTACCATTGTCTGCATTTCATGCCTTGTTTGAGTTGTTTTAGTGAATAACGCAATCCATGGCTGAAATGTCAACAGACCCTAAAATAATTGGATGAATTTTATAATTAAATTTTTATTTAAGTACTTTACAAGATCAAAAAAAAGCCTATAATCCACCCCATATTTTAATTTAATGTGTCATCCTTCACATTATATGGGGCATTTCATGAAAAAAGTCATTGTTTCGGCAGTTCTAGGTTTTTCTTCTCTTTTTACAGTAGTACATGCAGCAGGCACGGATTCTACTCAATTTGAGGTTAAACTTACAGTAAATGAATCATGTAAGTTTACTGCGGCTCAAGACGTGGAATTTGCTTCTGTTGATCGTTCTACTAAATCTGCAAGCAATGCGAAAGGTCAGTTAAATGTTACTTGTACTTTAAATACACCCTATAAAATTGCTTTGGCAGGTAGTGGTGAAATGAGCAATACCAATACTGCTTCAATTAGTAAAGTTCCATATAAATTGTATCAAGATTCTACCCGTACAACAGAGTGGGATGCTGTCAACTTATTATCAAAAACAGGTAATGGTAAAGATCAAGCAATTCCTGTCTATGCTAAGTTAGCGGGTGATACCAACGTTGAAGCTGGTAATTATGTAGATACAGTGGTTGCAACTGTAACTTACTAATTGGTTAGAGCTGTACGAGTAGAGTGATGCAGTATATGAACAAATTGAGACAATTCATTTTTGCTTCTATCGTTTCACTTTATTCGCTGAGCAGTTTGGCAGCCAGTCTGCAAGTTGCTCCAATTTCTGTTGCATTCTCCCCGCAGGAAAAAGCCAAAGAAATATGGTTGACCAATACCAGTGAACGACCTATTCGGGCGCAAACTCGCGTACTGATCTGGTCGCAAGTTTCAGGTCAGGATCAAGTGAATCCTACACGAGACTTGGTTGCCAGCCCATCGATTACAGAAATTAAAGCGGGTGAGCAGCAGCTGATCCGAATTATTCGTATTGCCTCACAAAATACCGCTGTAGAACAGACTTACCGCTTATTGATTGATGAACTGCCAAGTTCAGGACAAGCCGATGCACAGACCGGCTTGCAGTTATTATTACAGTATTCTATTCCAGTTTTTATCCAGCCTACTGACAGTATTGCTATGCGCAATGGTTTAACGTTGTTAAATCAGGTGAATTTTCAATATCAGAATCAACAGCTGATTGTGAAGAATAATGCGAAAAGCCATATTCGGATTAGTGAATTAACCTATATCAATCCAAATGGCGAAAGAATACCGTTAATCAATGGTCTGGTGGGCTACGCACTTGCTGGTCAGACTATGCGCTGGGATATTCCTGAATCTCAAAAAATCCTCCCAAATGGTAAGTTTGAAGCCAGAATCAATAGTGATGGTTTAGCACAGATGCTCCCCATCCAATAAACTGTAATGAAAAAAAAGTTCGCTTACTGTGGCCCATTATTTCAAGCATTGCTGTGTACGTATTGTTTATCCAGTACTTGGGTCATTGCCAGCGAAACCGTTAGTTTAGAGGATGATGGTGCTAAACAGCAGGAGCTGTATTTAAGTATTGTGTTGAATCAGGCATCTAGCTCAACTTTTGGGCACTTTATTCAAACACCGCATGATTTACTGATTTCACGGACGACCCTGCAAGAACTGCAATTAAAAGTCAGTGTACCTGATGCTCCCCAGCATGCAGGTTTTATCAGTTTGTCTCAAATTTCTGGTTTGAGCTACAATTACAATGCCGCTGCGCAAAGTATCCATTTGGATGTAGCCGTCTCTTTTTTGCAGAACAATACTGTGGCAGGATTTATTCCGATTGAAGCCGCCAAAGTCAATGCTCAGCAGATTAAACCGGGTGTGCTTTTCAATTATGATTTTTATGCCCAAGCCACTGAAGATGTTTGGTCTTTAAGCGGCTGGAATGAGTTACGTCTTTTTGGTTTTGGAGCGGGCAGTGTTTTAAGTATTTCTGCTAACCATGCTTATACCCAGTCAAAGACATCGGAAGAACTGAATAGCCAGATTTTAGATACTTATTGGCAAAAGGATTTTGCCAATCGGGCGCTGACATTCACATTGGGCGATAGTCAGTCGCGCGCTTTAGATTGGAGTCGTTCGACTCGAATTTCAGGCATTAAACTGGCAAAAAACTATAATTTACAGCCATACCAAGTAACTTCACCGTTAGCCTCATTTAAAGATTCAGTGCTATTGCCGTCAACGGTAGATTTATTAATTAATGGTATTCAGCAAAGCAGCAGTGAAGTGCTTCCGGGGCAGTTCAATATTCAGACTGCACCGTCAATTACAGGTGCAGGAACAGCACAGTTATTAATTACCGATTTGAATGGACAGCAACGGATTGTCAACTTTTCTTTATTTGGTACTTCACAGTTATTGCAGCAAGGTTTATCCGACTGGGATGTAAGTCTGGGGGTGAATAAACTGAATTATGCGGTCAAGTCATTTAGCTATGGGCATGATCTTTTAATGAATGCCACTTTTCGGCATGGTTTAAGCAATGACACGACATTGGAAAGCCATACTGAATATTCAAATGATGTGGCTTTAGCAGGATTTGGTGTTGTACACCGTTTGCCGAATACTTGGGGCGTGCTGAACGGTTCTTATAGTTATAGTGAATTAAATCAACAGGCAGGGCAGGCTTTTTCAGCAGGTTATGAGTGGAATAACCGCTTAATCAATTTTTCTATGCATCATCAGCAAAGTGACGGTAATTTTGGTGACTTGGCGAGTGGTTTGGGCTATGCCTATATTGACCGTTCTGATCATATTTTCTTGGGGGTGAATACGCCTCTTGGTCAATTCGGCAGTAGTTATGCAGCGCAGCAATATCAAGGGATTGATAATGAATATCTGATCTTTAATTGGTCTTATTATTTTCCTTCTAAAAGTTATTTAACCTTGAATATGACCCGTGATTTAAATGAAAAAAGTAATACTTTTTTTATGTCACTGAATATTCCGCTAGACCGTCAGACCAATGCCACCATGAATGCGCAAAAAAATACGGAACGTAATAAGGTGTCGGCAAGTGTGCGTAAAACGGCTTTGCAAAATCAAGCAGATTGGGGTTGGCAAAGCAACATCGAATATAGTGATCCAAGTAATTATAGTTTACAGGGACAGTTGCAGCGGGAAACTTCAGTTGGACAATGGGATCTAGGTTTTCAAAATGCCAAGATTAACGATGAAGATTATAGCACTGTCATTGGGTCAGCACGTGGCAGTCTGGTGATGATGAACCGCAATCTTTTTGCCATGCGTCAATCGCTGAATTCATTTGCTGTAGTGTCTACCGAAGGTGTGGCAGATATTCCTGTACGGTTGGAAAATCGTCTCGTAGGTAAAACCAATCGAAAGGGGCTGTTATTAATCGATTCATTGAATCCATATCAGCATAATGTAGTGTCTATAGATACATTAGATTTACCACTGGAATATAAAATTGAATCGACACAAATAGATGCAGTTCCTTATAGCTCTAGTGGCGTGTATGTGAATTTTCCAGTGTATAAAATGCGTTCGGTACAATGGGTTGCAGTCGATAAACAGAATCAGCCTTTAAAAATGGGAAGCCGAGTGTGGGTACAGAAAACCGCGCCTAATTTAGACAATGTTGAACATACGATTGTTGGGCGGGATGGCATGATTTATTTAGAAAATCCAGATGCGTCAACAGTTTTTGTCGAGCAAATGGGGCAGGTTTGCCGTATAGACTTGCCTGATTTTTCAGCGCAATATGGTTTTCTAGATTTGGGGGATTTAACGTGCCAATAATAATGAATATTCACCGTGCGCAGCGTTCAGGGCTGCTACTGGCGTATTGGATTTTTGCCCTAATGCTGCCTTTTGCCCTGATGAGTGTCAGTTCATCTGCTCAAGCATCTGGTTCGTGTTGGTTGTCTGGCCCCGCTTTGAATTTCGGTTCGGTATCGGGTAAAGGAAAAACCAGCTATAGCAATTGGCAAGTGACGTGTAATCAATATGGCCATACAAAAACGGTTAATGTTGCTTTGTGTCCTTATGCGACTGCAGGTGGTTTAGGTTTGTCCAATAACCGTCGCCAAATGGTTTCATATTCTTCTTGGCCGCATTCTTATCTCCGTTATGACTTGTTTTATGATCCCGCTTTGACCCAGAGAATTGATACGCAAGCCAATTTATCGACATTAAAATGTACCTATAAAACTTTCACTGTGAATGAGCACCAGAAAGTTTTTGATTTACCCATTTATGGTTATGTTTATGCGGGACAAAATGTAACAGCTGGAAGCTATCAGAACAATAATGATACGCAAGTCAGTCTATTATATGCCTTTAGTCAGGACAAACAGCCAACTACAGAAGATGTATTAGCATCTCAGTCAAGCAATCAAAGCAGCAACAGTTTGAGCGTCACGACAAACTATGAAAACAGCTGTAATTTGATTTCTGCATCCGACCTGAATTTCGGTCACATGAATGATTTATCTCAGGCAGTGACCAGTTCGACAACGGTAACTTTGTCTTGCCCCTTGAATACCTCTTGGAAAGTGAATTTAGATCAGGGAATGAACTATGACGGCACGACACGTCGTATGCGCAAAGGTTCAGACTATATTGCCTATGAATTATACCGAGATGCACAGTACAGTCAGCTGTGGAACAATAGTGGTGCATCACAGGGTACGGGCAACAATGGCACACAGACGATTCCTATTTATGGAAAGGCTGGGCCAAGTTCAGTGGCTGTACCTGCGGGAGAATATCAGGACACCATTACAGTGACGCTAACCTATTAATAAGTAATAACAGCGGTTACTTTGTCTGTATATTGACCCGCAGGAACATTGGTGTCTGCTTGGTTGACTTGTCCCCAAACTGGAATTTTTTGGGTATTTCCAGTGCCTGTATTGCTATAAGCATTTTGAGTATCTGCGCCCCAGAGCGTTGTCCGATTGGCATCCTGATACAGGGTATAAGGAATTTTAGTGTTATTTGAAGCCGCATTTGCCATCGCTCTTTGGCTTTGTAGCGCAATACGATAAGGCGTTCCTTGGGTACATGTTACTGCTAAATGGTTACTTTGATTTGAACCTTTTGATGCGCGGTTAATGCTGCCAAAATCAAGATCTGCGCTATTGGCTGCTGTAATATTGCAAGTTTCTTTAATGGTAATGCTGACGTTAAATTGAGTTGATTGTTGGTTTGCTGCATAAATCAGTGCCGATGCACCCACCAAAATACAGGTCAAGAGAGCGCAAAATGGTAATTTCATACATTATCTTTTTTATTCAATCTATTCATTAACCATAGCGTACTAATTTTTTATCAAAAAGTATATTAATAAGGGAATAATTCCTATATGAAAGGCTTATGAGTCATTAGGTTATGTCTGAAATAAGGCTAGATCATGGACAGATTTAAAAGCATATCCCCAAGATTGCAATGACTTGCTCAAAACCGTTAAATATTTAGTCAGAACCCTTTGGGAAGAAAGTGGTCAAGTGATCACCAAAAAATTGCTTGCATCTAAAATAGAGGGATTAAATTGTGAGGTGAAAGCTTTATCACAAAGGACTTTAAACTTGATTTTTTTTCTAGATGATTCACTTTATGCAAGGTGGCATTGAATGTATAGGTGCTGCTTTATTGGCGCGATTAATTTGTATCTTCTAAATCTAAGTGCTTTCGATAAAAATGATCGCTATAATGCGGGCTTAAAGTTTAAGATGATGTTATGAAGAAAAAGACATTTCTGATACAGGTCTTCCTGCTATTGTTCACCTTCCAAAGTATTTGGAGTGTGGCGGAAGCGGCGTGTCTGCATGAAATGCCAAATGTGCCTTCATTTCTCAATGAGCCCTCTCTTGCTCAACCCAATGCACAAAGTAATGACAATAAAAAAAGTCTGGTCGATGATCAGAAAATTTATGATTACTGTCAAAAAATATGTTTTAACGACAGGTGTAGCCACTTATCGAATCATATTGCACTTGAGCTAGACACAGAGCCTTATGATAACGATAAACCCAATTTTCAAGTCGATATTCTACACGCTCGGCCTTGGGTAAATTTTTATCAATCGCCCTATCTCCCTCGTTTAGCTCCACCTCCCGAAGTATCCCCGCTCGCGGTGGGATAGCCTAAAACAACCCACCATCATTCTATTTATGTTTGTGGGACATCTTCATGTCAAAAAAAGTTTTAACTCAGGGTATGGGTTTGAATGAGAAAACGACTGTTCAGCTAAAAAAAGCTCAGTTTGTTGCATTCATCCTCGGGATATCTATTTCAGCGAGCATTTTTGCTGAGCAGTCAATGGAATCCAAAAATCAGCCAGATTTAGATTTTAATCAAATATTAATGCGTGTTGAAGGTCATCAAAACCAAATTCATGCCTTACAAACCCAACAGGATATTGCGACAGCTAAACTGAAACAAAGCCAACTGTGGGCAAATCCAAGTTTATCTGTGCAAAAAACGGGCTTTAAATCTGATCAGGATCAAGAGTTAGATATCGAGATTAGCCAACCTTTAGATATTTTTGGTCAACGTCGTAGCCGAAAAAATTTAGCAAAAGTTGAATTATCTCAAGTCGATTTAAATCAAAAATTATATAAAGCCGAAACCCGATTGGCTGTGAAATATTTATGGTTTCAAGTTCTTGTTTTGCAAGAAGAGCTTAAGATTAGCAAAGCTCAATTAGCAGACAGTCAAGCAAATGTGGACGCGACACGATTACGCTATCGTGCAGGAAGTGTTTCCAGATTAGATTTGGATCGTATTTTAGTTACTCATATTGAAAATCAGCGACGAACACAAGAAATTGAATTGTCTTTAACTACGGTGAAAAGACAATTGGCAAATTTATGGGGGGCAGCTGAACTTGACGATGGTCTGAGTATAAGCCGTGCGCAATTATGGCCATTTGATACAACCGCCTTTGTGCAACAGGCGCTGAATGAAAATTTATTGGCACAAAGTATTCAACTGCAAAAAGCCAAACAGCAAGCCCATTTAGCCTATTTAAAGGCACAAGCGAGACCCAGTCCGAATGTACTTTTAGGGATCATTAATAGTAAACAAGCCGATTTAAACAACACGGAGAGTCAAATACGGCTAGGGGTTGAAATACCTTTGAATATCTTTGATCGTCAGCAATATGGCATGCAAATCGCCCAAGCAAAACAAGATTTATTGGATCAGCAACAGCAGTATTACCAACAGCAGAATAAGACTCAACTGGACACTTTATTGGCTGAGTTAAAGGGGCTGAAATGGCAATACGACTTGATCAATGAGCAACAAATTCCGCTATCGGAGTCGGTGCATCAAAAAACTTTATTGGGTTTTAAAGTGGGTAAATATTCCATTACTGATGTACATCAAGCCAGCATTCAGCTTCAGGAACAACGCTTAAATAAAATACAAACGTTAAAACAGGCATGGCAAAAATCTTTGCAAGCTGAAGGTTTAGCCTTGGGGGTAGATGCAAATGCGCTTATGTCGCCCGATGCCCTGATGAAAATTAATCAAAATTTATGGCAATCCACAAATGACCTAAACCCAGTGGTAGGAGAATAAGCGTGTCTATAGATCAAGCAAAAAAACAATGGGTTTGGATCATTGCCATTATCATCGTGAGTATCGTTCTGAGTGCCTTTTTATTATTCGGTGGTAAAGAGAAAGCAAGTAAAGCTGCCGATGAAGATGCACATGCAGATGAACAGCATGGACATGATGAAGCTGAGGAGGCTCATGCTGAAGATGAATCGTTAAACTTTACTTCAAAACAATTGATTGAGTTTGGTGTGAAATTAGCCCAAGTTGAATTGGGCGATGTCGAACAAAAACAACAATATCCTGCTAAATTGGTGGTGAATACTGATCAACAAGCCCATGTTGAGGCGAGTTTTGCAGGACGAGTTGAAAGTGTCGCTGTAACCTTGGGACAGGACGTTAAAAAAGGACAGGCTTTAGCCACGCTTTTTATTCCTGACCTTGTGGATCAACAAGCCAATTTGAGTATTGCTCAGGAAGCTTTTACTTTAGCTTCCCAAGATTATCACAGAGAAAAACAGCTTTTTGATCAAGGGATTTCTGCCAGACAGGATTACCAACGTGCATATAACGCGTATCGACAAGCGGAGATTCAAGTTCAAGCGGCTCGGAGTCGTTTATCTGCACTGGGTGCAAGCAGTGGCAGTCAAGGGCGTTATGTAATTAAGGCACCTTTTAACGGGGTGATTACGAAAAAAGATATTGTTGTGGGTGAAAATATTTCTGCGGATAAGCAATTGTTCATCATTGATCAGCTGGATCAATTATGGGTGGAATTTATTTTGCCGAGTGCTGCAAATATTCATGTTCAACCGAATCAAGACATTGAATTTAAATCTTTGCAAACCAATAATTTATTTAAAGCGCGAGTGCAGGCCTTAACCACTGAAGCGGATAGTCAAACAGGTCGTTTACAAGTTCGAGCGAAAGTTTTAACGCCAGCGCAAGAACTACGTCCAAATTTAATGGTCAATGTTTTATTAAGCAGCGCAGCAACGCGACAACCAGTATTGCGTGTTGCTAAAGCCGCGATTCAACAGATTGATGGTCAACAGATTGTATTTGTTGCCAAGACTGAAAAAGAGCAAATTCATCTGATTGCAAGCCCTGTACAACTTGGCAACTATTCCAGTGATGGTCAATGGGTCGAAATTAAATCGGGTTTAACGGAAAAACAGCAGTATGTTAGTCAGGGCAGTTTTCTGTTGAAATCGGAAATGGAGAAGGGAGAGGCTGAACATGCCCATTAATTCTCAAGACGACCTTTTTCCGAGTCAAGGACTGTTTGATCGAATTATTCAGTTTTCTATTCGCAATGCCATTTGGGTGATGTTGTTTGTCGTCGCATGGATTGGGATCGGCATATATAGTTATCAAAAATTGACCATAGATGCTGTACCTGACATTACCAATGTTCAAGTGCAAATTAACAGTCAAGCCAATGGCTTTACCGCACTTGAGGTTGAGCAACGGATTACTTATCCGATTGAAAATGCCATGTCTGGTATGTCCAACCTAGAACAGACACGCTCGATTTCTCGTTACGGACTTTCGCAAGTTACCATTATTTTTAAAGATGGGACGGATATTTACTGGGCTAGACAACTGATTAATCAACGTTTGCAGGAAGCCAAAAGTGCTTTACCTGAAAATGTTGAACCACAAATGTCACCCATTTCGACTGGTTTGGGGGAAATTTATCAGTGGGTGATCAAAGCAGAACCGAATGCCAAAAAGCCAGATGGTACGCCTTATACTGCGATGGATTTAAGGGAAGTCCAAGACTGGATTGTCCGTCCTCAACTGCAACGGGTTGAAGGGGTTGCAGAAGTCAACAGTATTGGGGGCTATGAAAAAACCTATATTGTTGCTCCAGATTTAACACGCTTACAACAGATCCAAATTTCAGTGGCCGAGTTGGAACAGGCACTTCAAGATAACAATGCAAATCGCGGTGCAGGTTTTATTGAAGATAATGGACAGCAATTGACTGTGCGTGTGCCAGGTTTATTGTCCTCTATTCAAGATATCGAAAATGTCAGCATTAGCACCAAAAATGGCTTACCTATTCGGGTCAGTGATGTGGCTTCCGTGTCCATTGGTCATGATTTGCGTACAGGTGGTGCGACTTATAACGGTGAAGAAACCGTATTGGGTACGGCCATGATGATGATGGGCGAAAATAGTAAGGCCGTTGCTCAAGCTGTGGATAAAAAAGTTCAGGAAATTCAACAGTCATTACCCAAAGGTGTGGTGATTGAAACTGTTTATGATCGTAGTCATTTGGTGGATAAGGCAATTAAGACGGTTGCCAAAAATCTTGTCGAAGGTGCCATCCTTGTTATTGTGATCCTGTTTATTTTTCTAGGCAATTTTAGAGCGGCACTGATTACCGCATGTGTTATTCCACTTTCGATGTTGTTTACCTTGACAGGCATGGCAGAACAAAAAATTAGCGCCAATCTGATGAGTTTAGGTGCTTTGGATTTTGGCATTATCGTGGATGGTGCAGTGGTGATTGTAGAAAACTGTATCCGTCGCTTAGCCGAAGCCCAACAGCATAAAGGTAAAAGATTAACGCGTTCTGAGCGTTTTACGGAAGTCTTTTTAGCTGCAAAACAAGCAAGACGACCGCTTATATTTGGGCAAATTATCATTATGGTGGTGTATTTCCCGATTTTTGCACTGGAAGGCGTTGAAGCGAAAATGTTCCATCCCATGGCAATGACTGTGGTTCTTGCACTTGTTGGTGCGATTATTTTATCCATTACTTTTGTGCCCGCAGCCATCGCTTTGTTCCTAACAGGCGATGTTAAGGAAACCGAAAGTCGTTGGATGAGTTCATTAAAAAATGGCTATGCAAAACTTTTAGATCAAGCCTATGCTTTTAAATATGTGGTGGTAACAGCAGCCATCAGTATTTTGCTGCTTACGGCTGCACTATCGACACGTGTGGGAACTGAGTTTTCTCCGACCTTGAGCGAAGGTGACTTTGCCCTGCAATTACTGCGTGCACCAAGTACAGGGATTGAAGAATCCTTAAGAATACAGGAAGGGTTAGAAAAACAGCTTTTAAAAGAATTTCCTGAAATTAAGGCGATTTTTTCTCGTACAGGTACGGCTGAAGTCGCAACAGATGTGATGCCTCCGAATATTTCCGATAGTGTTGTGTTGTTGAAACCGCATGATCAATGGGCGAATCAAGATGAAACGATTGATGATTTGCGAGCACGAATGCTGGCGTTTGTAGAGAAAATTCCCGGCAATAACAGTGAGTTTTCGCAACCGATTGAACTGCGGTTTAATGAATTGATTTCAGGCATTCGTAGTGATGTGGGCATCAAGATTTTTGGTGATGATATGCAGACGCTGAATCAAGAAGCGGAAAAGATTGCGGAAAAACTGAAAAAGATTGAGGGTGCGAGTGAAGTTAAAGTGGAGCAAACCGACGGTTTACCTGTCTTAAATGTCGATATTGATCATGCTTTGGCAGCACAATATGGTTTATCGGTGAAGTCCATACAAGATTTAGTGGCGACCAGTATTGGTGGTCAAAATGTGGGGAGTATCTTACAAGGGGATCGACGTTTCGATTTTGTGATTCGATTAGATGAAAGCATGCGAACGCCACAGCAACTGGCAATGTTACCGATTCAACTGCCAAATGGTGGATTGATTCAATTACAAGATGTGGCCAAAGTTGAAAATATTTTGGGGATTAGCCAAGTTAGTCGAGAAAATGGCAAACGCCGTGTTGTGGTCACCGCCAATGTGCGTGATCGTGATTTAGGCTCTTTTGTGCAAGAAATGCAACAAGAGCTAAAACAACAGGTCTTACCTGCGGGGTATTGGTTGGGTTATGGCGGACAGTTTGAAAACTTAGCTTCAGCAAAAGCTAGAATGCAAATCGTTATCCCGATGGCATTCATTATCATTTTTGTTTTATTGATGGCTGTGTTTAACAACGTTAAAGATAGTTTGCTGGTTTTCAGTGGTGTGCCATTTGCATTGTCTGGTGGATTAATAGCGTTATGGTTAAGAGATATTCCAATCTCTATGTCAGCAGGTATTGGCTTTATTGCGCTGTCTGGTGTCGCTGTGTTAAATGGTCTAGTCATGCTGACTTTTATTAAAGAGTTAAGAGAAAAGTTTGATGTCCATACCGCAACATGGTCAGGCGCAGTTTTACGTTTACGTCCTGTGTTAATGACGGCTTGTGTCGCTTCTTTGGGCTTTATTCCGATGGCACTGGCGACGGGAACAGGGGCAGAAGTGCAGAGACCTTTAGCAACGGTGGTGATTGGTGGCATTATTTCTTCCACGTTTCTGACGTTGTTGATTTTACCTGTGTTATATCGCTGGTTAAATGAGCGAAATACGAGAGATTAATTGATACAAGTCCGATGCAAGGTTCAGGTAGATAATCAAAGTTTGCTTAGGTTTTATACCTGATTTATGTTGTTTGGGTTCATCAAGCAAGGCATCGTTGAACAGTTAAGCACCCTAAAAGGAGGAATCAACAATGGTCTTGTTGGTTTCTCCTTTTTACTAAGTAATACTCTTATTTTAATTATAAGCTCATGATCAAATAAAAGTGGGGGATACTGCAAATATGAAAAGAGATATAATAATCTTTTAGGATGTTTAATAATCAACTGGTGTTTTTGCAGTTTGATACATTCGGCATCTTTAATAAGTCATTTTTTGAACAATATTTAATTCATAATGAAAACTCCCTCTCTTTTAAGGAGACTTGCGCAGCATAATGATTAGGCTGAGATTTTATTAAAGAATCCCCTCATCCTAACCTGCTCCCTGAGCCATATATGGCGCAAGAGAAGCAACTGTCAATATTCATTTTACTACCGATGAATGATCACTTTTTGATTTATGAAAGAAATCTATTGAACAGAATAACGACCAAAAAACTGAAGATGAGCCTAAGGTGGTCTTTACAGCAAGGAGAAGGTCAATGCCAAATTTTATGCGGCCGCTACATTTAAGTTTGCTGTTTACGCTGACACCGCTAGTCTTTGCAATTGGTGGTTGCAGTGCGCAGCAACCGAAAAATACTTCTGCTACAACGCTGAGCAAGCCGAAGAGCATTGTTTACCCGAGTATTGATTCTGGTTTAAGTGAAAAGCTATATCCTAAGGAACAGGTGATAGCCGAAGAGATCGCGGATGTGATTGAAAAATCGATTCGTAAACAATATGCCTTAGGCAGTGCGCGTCGTGATGCACATCCGAAAGCGCATGGTTGTGTACGAGCGGAGTTTCATGTGCTGAAAACGCTGCCAAAGAATCTTGCTCAAGGCATTTTTATTCCCGATAAAAAATATCAAGCATGGATTCGTTTTTCAAATGGTTCCCCAGATGCCACGCAGGCAGACACAAAAAAAGATGCACGTGGGATGGCAATCAAAGTTTTAGGCATATCGGGAGGGAAACGCTTAGAGGATGACGTTGCCACACAAGACTTTATTATGATCAACCATCCTGTATTTTTTGTGAATGATCCTAGTCGTTATCTGTCGTTTATGCAGGATATCAATAGCGATCATTTTTTTAGAAAGCTACATATTCCTTTTGCACTTGGTTTTAAGGGAACACGGATTGCTTTAAATCTCAGAACAACCATTGCAAATCCGTTGCAAACTCGCTATTGGTCTATGGTTCCCTACCAGTTAGGCATCGGTTCTGACCGTCAGGCGGTAAAGTATTCCGTTCGTTCTTGCTCGACAGTAAAAGACGCTTTGCCAAACAATCCGAGTCATGACTTTCTGCGTGATGCACTAAGAAATAGCCTACAAAAGGGCGATGCCTGTATGGAATTTTTGGTGCAACCGAGAACATCAAATACATTGCTTGTTGAAGATGCCATGACCGAATGGAAAGAAACACAAGCCCCTTTTTATCAGGTGGCAACGATTCGTATTCCTCAACAGGTTTTTGACAGCCCTGATCAGAATAAATTTTGTGAAAATCTTTCTTTTACACCATGGCATGCTTTACCTGAACATAAACCGCTCGGGGCAATAAATAGGATGCGCAAGGTGATTTATGATCGTATTAGCCGAGTCAGACATGAGATGAATTCAACCCAAAGACAAGAACCACAGTAATCTAAAACCATTAAAGCAGATGAGATCAAACTCCATCTGCTTTAATTATGGTGATATATTTTTAAAACTGCTCAATATTCGATTTAGCTAAATACTTTTCCATTTCCTCGGTAGGCACCATGCCGCCCCCCGTGCCCCAAACAATATGATTTGAATGCTGTAATTGTTGCTCGGTAAACTGATGTAGCATGGTGTACTCTGGATGCTGATTGACGATGACAGGGCCTAACATTCCAGCAAGCGCAGAAGGTTCTAACTTAAGATGTTCAGACTGATTGAGCATACCCAGTAATAAATACATGGTTTGATCATCTAAGGTATAAAAACCGTCTAACAGTCTTTGCATTGCTCGACCGACAAAACCAGAAGCACGTCCAACAGCTAAACCATCTGCTGCTGTAATGTTGTCTATACCAATTTCTTGTACTGAAATTTCATCATGCAAGCCAGTCGCTACCCCAAGCAGCATACATGGCGAATGCGTTGGCTCTGCAAAGATACAATGTACGTGATCGCCAAATGCCATTTTTAAACCAAATGCAACGCCACCGGGGCCACCACCTACACCACAAGGCAAATAAACAAATAAGGGATGTGCTTGATCCACTATGATGTTTTGTTGCTCTAATTGGGTTTTTAGTCGTTCTCCAGCGACTGAATAACCTAAGAATAAAGTCCGTGAATTTTCATCATCAATGAAGAAACAATTTGGATTTTGCAGTGCTGCTTTGCGACCTTGTTCTACTGCTACACCGTAATCTTCGACGTATTCAACAACCGTTACGCCGTGAGAACGTAATTTGTCTTTTTTCCATTGACGTGCATCGGCTGACATATGCACTGTGACATCGAAGCCCAATTGCGCGCTCATAATGCCAATCGAAAGTCCTAAATTTCCTGTAGAACCGACGGCAATGCTGTATTGATTAAAGAATTGCTTAAATTCGGGGCTATTAAGTTTTGCATAATCATCTTCAAGGCTTAATAAGCCCGCTTGCAACGCAAGTTTTTCAGCATGGCAGAGCACTTCATAGATACCGCCACGTGCTTTAATTGAACCTGAAATAGGTAAATGACTGTCTTTTTTCAGCCACAGTTTACCGCGAATGGTTTGTCCAAAGTGCTGTTCAAGTTGCTGTTGCATCTTTGGAATGGCAGCCAGTTCAGATTCGATCATACCGCCCGTAGCAGCCGTTTCTGGAAAAACTGCCATGAGATAGGGCGCAAAACGTGCTAAGCGGTCACGAGCATCATCAATATCTATCTGGTTAAGACCTACATAAGGTAAACCTTCTGCAAGTGTGGTGAAATGAGGATTGAACCAAGCAGTTTCTTTGAGTGCGATCAGATCCTTAACAATAGGGTGTCGCGCAACAAGTTGATTAAGTTGATCAGAATTCATAAGAGTACTCATAAAAGCTTAAATAAAATTAGACAGGAGGAAGGTGCAACCCAGCGCGATCAGTGAGGCAATAAAAGTTGCTGAAGTATAATATTTGAAGGTTTCACTTAAGGTTGCTCCACAATATTGTTTAACCAACCAAAAGAGAGAATCTGTAACGATGGTACAGCCAATTGCACCTGAACCAATCGCAATCGCCATAATTTCAGGGCTTAAATCTGGATAGAGATGCAGCATTGGCGCGACAATTGCAGTCGCTCCCATCATAGCAACGGTTGCAGAACCAACGGCAGCATGCAAAATGAGGGCAACTAACCATGCCAATAAAATGGGATGCATGTGTAAATGTGAAAGTAGAACAGCCATAGAATCAGCTAAGCCACTGGCTTTTAGAATGCTATTAAATGCACCGCCAGCACCAATAATCAATAAGATATTCGCGATAGAAGAAAATGAACTTTCAGTATCTTTTAATAAAGATGCCATGCTCATATTACGGCATAAGCCTAAAGTGTAGTAAGCGACAAATACTGCAATAAACATGGCTGTGATTGGGTTGCCGATAAAGTCTAAGAATTGGTAAAACACGGTTTGGGATTGAGTGTTTAATTCGGCAATGGTCTTAATGAGCATTAGTCCAATCGGTAAAAACACCGTGAATAATGTTATTTTTAATGAAGGCAGTGTGTGTTCTTCTCTCAGGGTTAAATTCGAAAATTCTTCAGGGACTGCTTTAAAAGGTAAGCGTTTACCCAGTAATTTTAAAAATAGCGGGCCGCCAATCAATGAAGCGGCTAACCCCACCATTAAACCGAAAATAATCACTGTACCCACATCAGCGCCCAGTTTATTGGTGACATAAAGTGCTGCTGGATGGGGTGGAACCACGCAATGTACCGCCATCAATGCGGTACATAAGGGAATGGCTAATTTAAATAATGAAGTCTTAGTGTGCTTGGCAATGGAAAAGGCGAGTGGAATTAATAAGACCACGCCCACTTCAACAAATAAGGTAATGCCACAAAGTAAGCCAATCAGTACCATGATGATATCTGTAGATAGCCAACGACAACGTTGCAGAGAGAGGGCAATACGTTCCGCAGCACCAGAAATTTCCATCATTTTACCTAAAATGGTTCCCAGTGCGATGACGGTTGCAAGAAAGCCGAGCGTGCTTCCAATGCCATTTTCAATGGCATTGATCATTTCGAGTGGCTGCATGTTCATTGCCAACCCAACAAAAAAGCTGGCAAGAAGCAAGGCTAAAAAGGGATGTAGCTTGAACTTTAGAATCGTAAAAATGATTAAACATATACTGGTCAATAAAATACCGACATCTAAGAAATTGGTTTCCATACCTTATTGTCTCCATGACTAAAATTTCTATTGCTCTATTGGAGTAAAATAAAGGTACTGCGTCAAACGATGAAATTTTGCTTTTAGATTAAAATAATTCATCTGAAAAAATAGAATAAAATAAATATTGCTCTTTAAATAAATTTTGAGTTAAATTTTTTCATCTGATAGTAGGGGCTGTTGACATTTCAACCATGCATTGCGTTATCCGCTAAAACAACACAAACAAGGCATGAAATGCAGACAATGGTAATCCCCTTGTCAAATTTCATAACGAAGTTTGGGGAAGTTTTAGTGATAACCCTACGGGACAGGGACATTTTTTGCCGCTACTGCGTTATGTTTTTCTCATTTAGAATGACTAAACTTCGCAAAACAAGCCTTGTATCGTCTAAACATCTTGCGCCGTATACGGCTCATGTCGCAAGCATCTGTGAAATGTCAACAGACCCTAGGTATTCGTTTAATTTCTGATGAATAACATAATGAATGGGCTAGGGATAAATGAATGACCAATCTACATAAGACGCTGACGGGTTTTCAACTCTCAAAGCTAATTACCTTCGAAGTTGCCGCAAGGCATGAGTCCTTTGCTTTGGCTGCGGAAGAATTATTTCTGACGCCAAGTGCAGTGAGCCACCAAATTAATTTGTTAGAAAAAGAATTAAATATAAAATTATTCCTGCGCTTGCACCGTAAAGTCGAGTTGACCAATGAGGGAAAACGGGTCTTTTTGGCTTTACAATTTTCATTGGATTACTTGAATACTGAAATTAAAGCCATACAAAATCAAGCACTGGCAGGCTCTCTGACGATTTATGCTCGACCTTCAATCGCACAATGTTGGTTGGTGCCTAAATTATCTAGTTTTACCGAATGTTATCCATTCATTCAGTTGTCTATTTTAACGGGGAATGAGAATGTTAATTTTCAACGTACTGGCATTGATTTAGCAATTTATTTTGATAATCAGCCATCCTTTCAATTGGATTATCAGTATTTGATGGATGAACATATTATTCCAGTGTGCAGTCCAGAATATGCAGCAAAGTTTAATCTTATGGGCAACTTGGACAACCTCATGCATTGCACCTTATTACATGATTGCCAAGCGTGGAGTAACGGTACTGGAACGGATGAATGGAATAGTTGGGCGATACATTTTAATGCCCATATAGATAGTTCTGTCGGGATTAGCTTTGATCGTTCAGATCTTGCATTAATTGCTGCCAAAAATCATTTAGGCATTACGATGGGCAGAAAACGATTGGTAGAAAAGGAAATTGCACGTGGAGAGTTAGTGATTCCATTTTCAGAGATGTATCTGCGCTGTGATCAGCATTATTATGTCGCTTCACTCAAAGATCGTAAGTGGCCCAAAATAGATGCTTTTATTGATTGGTTGCAAGCAGCGGTGAATGAAGAGCAAGCTTAAGTTTTATCATTGCAGATGGCATATCTATTTTTCTATGGATTCTCAAATAAATATCATTAAGCTTTCGGGTATGACGGAAGGCTTCTAATGTGAATAGTCATCAAAGTTCCCGCTTATTTGAGCAACATCGCTTAAATAAGAAGGGAACTAAGATGAAAATACTTTAATTATTTAAATCAAACCAAATAAATTGACTATCTGTATGGGCTTTAATCGTCGCCAGATCATCAAAAAATAAGGCATCACCCGCTTTAACGCTCTGTCCTGCAATGTCGATTTCGCCCTCAATCACATGGACATAGTTAAATTTTTGGCTTGCCTCTACATCGAGCGTATGACCTTGTTGTAAAAATGCAGTTTTTACTTCTGCATTTTGACGAATATGCATTGGGGCATTGGCATTTGGACCAACGATCAACTGCCATTCATTCGGTGTTAGCTTCGGATCACGTTCAATCTGTTGATAAGTCGGTTCTGCATTTTGCACATTGGGAATAATCCAAATTTGCAGTAGATGGACGGCTTCATCACCTTGGTTCATTTCGCTGTGCTTAATGCCTGTGCCCGCACTCATGAGTTGCCATTCACCTGCATGAATTTGGCTTTCATTGCCCATACTGTCTTGATGAGAAATCGTACCTTTGAGCACACAGGTTAATATTTCCATATTGTCATGTGGATGCGTGCCAAAGCCATTATGTGCTGCAATAATGTCATCATTAATGACGCGTAAAGATCCGATTCCCATCAACTCAGGGTTATACCAACTGCCAAAAGAAAAACTATGTTTCGATTCTAACCAACCTGCTTTGACATGCCCACGATCTTCACTACGATGTAAATAAGTTGTCATGCTCAATCTCCGAATTATTATTGCTTCAATGACGTAATTTTAATCTTTGGATAGGTGGGATGAAATAGTGAAAAAGCAACATATTGTTTTGTTTTTAGAACGATGCTTGTAAATGAATTGATTAAAGATCAGCGCATAAAAAAAACCTACTTTAAAGTAGGTTTTTTTTATGCTGAAAGTTGAAAATAAAGCTAAATTTATTCTAAGAACTTAACCGTTACGCCAGATTTTACTTTTTTACCCAAATCGTTGGCATCCCAGTTGGTTAAACGGATACAACCATGTGAAGCCGTTTTAGAGATTGCCGATGGATTCGGTGTACCATGAATACCAAACGATTTTTTGCTTAAACCAATCCAAATGTTACCTACAGGAGCATTAGGACCTGGTGGTAAGGATAGTGGCTTTTTGTTGTTGCCTTGAATAAAGTTGCTTGGCGAATAGCTATACCATGGGTTTGGTGCTACCCCCGTAACTTTATAAGTACCTGTTGGTGATGGCGTGTCAGAACTACCAATGGTCGCAGGGAACGAGCCAATCATTTGATTACGGCTGTTAAACAAATACAGCTGTTTAGCACCTTTATGCGCAACAATCAGATGAATGTCTTCAGGGACTTCGTTGCGGATGTTGGCAACAATAATTTTTTCACCCGCTTTTTTGAAAGTCGCTTTTGGATTTAACTTTTTCAAAAAGTCTTCATCCATATGGAACTTTTCACCAAGCATTTCAGTTACACGCGTGTAGTACAAGCCTTTCATTTTGGCTTGTAAGGCATAATCATGCGGAATCGAGGCTGCATAAGGGCCTTTTAAATCAGCATCGGTAATGGTGTATTCAATAAATGCAGGTTTAGACCCTTGTTTAGCAATTAATGCATTCCAAGTTTCTTGCGTTAACGTACCTGTTGGTTTAATGCCATTGATTTGTTGGAACGACGCAATTGCTTTTAGGGTGTTTTTACCACTTGAGCCATCAATAGCACCAGGTGAAGCATGTGCATTATTGAGCATGACATGCGCACGTGCATAAACAGGGAATTGACCTTTACCAATATTTTCATACCAGTTGGCATTGTTTAAACCATCAAGTGTCCAAGATGCTTTAGCCACTGTGGTATTAGAAGGAGTTGCCGTACTTGCACTCGGTGCTGCACCGATGGCAGCTGTATCATCTTCAGATTTTTCAAGATCTTGTAAGGTTTTTGAAGCCTTATTTAAGTCTTGTTGTTCTTGTTGTGTAATCTGGGTTTCAGCCGTGCTTTGAGCACTTGATGCGGCATTAGTCGCAAGTGGATCAATCGGGTCTTGAACCGCAGTATCAGCAATCTTTTTAGGATTTAATGGTTGTTCCGCGATAGGTGCGGCAAATGCTGTACCCGCAATAATGCAACTTAAACTCATAGCGAGTAATGTGCGAACGAACATGTAATTCAACCTTAAGAATTATTCATTAACAATTTGATAAAACGACACAAGTATTGCAGAAAAAATGAGGAGATGCAGTAGTTCTTTTGTGTAAAAATTATTTTACCTTAAGCATGATTGATTTTTAGATGCGTTAGAAGTTATTAAATTTTCGACCTTTTTGTTATGATGGTTCGAAGATTAAAAATGAGATGGGAAAGAAATGACGGCTCTAAAAAATGATCGTTTTCTACGTGCTTTATTACGTGAGCCAGTAGATACCACACCAGTTTGGATGATGCGTCAAGCAGGGCGTTATTTGCCTGAATATCGTGAAACACGTGCCAAAGCAGGCGATTTTCTTTCCTTATGTAAAAATAATGACTTTGCATGTGAAGTGACATTACAGCCTTTACGCCGTTATGACTTGGACGCTGCTATTTTATTTTCAGATATTTTAACCGTGCCTGATGCTTTGGGCTTGGGTTTGTATTTTGAGGCAGGTGAAGGACCGAAATTTCACAAAACCATTCGTACAGAACAAGATGTAGCGAATTTACCAAATTTTAATGCCAAATCAGATCTTGATTATGTCATGAATGCGGTAACAACAATTCGTTCTGCATTGGGTGGACAAGTGCCACTGATTGGTTTTTCAGGCAGTCCGTGGACACTTGCAACATATATGGTTGAAGGGGGTTCAAGTAAGGATTTCCGTTATACCAAACATATGATGTATAGCCAGCCAGAAGTGTTACATGCTTTGCTTGATCGATTGGCGATTGCGGTGATTGATTATTTAAATGCGCAAATTGATGCTGGCGCACAAGCGGTACAAATTTTTGACAGTTGGGGTGGGGCTTTGGCACACCGTGAATATATTGAATTTTCACTTAATTATATGCAAAAAATTGTTGCAGGTTTACAACGTGAAAAAGAGGGTCGAAAAGTTCCCGTAATTTTATTCACTAAAGGTGGCGGTCAGTGGCTAGAACCAATGGTTGCAATCGGTGCAGATGCCTTAGGTTTAGATTGGACGACACCGCTGCATGTGGCTCGTCAAACGGTGAATGGCCGTGTAGCTTTACAAGGTAACTTAGACCCAGCCACTTTATATGGCACGCCAGCATCCATTGAAAAAGCGACTAAAGCCATGCTGGATGATGCTTATGCTGGTGGTGAAAAAACGGGTTATATTGCCAACTTAGGTCATGGTATTACCCAGTGGGTCGATCCTGCAAATCCTAAAGTATTTATTGATACGGTGCATGAATATAGTGCCAAATATCTTTAATGATATATGAGTCAACTCATTTTTAGGATTCAACCTTGATCAGTCTTTTTAAATCATGTTTTGAGTTCTCATTTAAGGCAGCTTCGGCTGCCTTATTTGGGATTTTACTTCTTGTTGCATTTGCATTCACGGCATCTATGGGCAGCCAAGAGTTTTATGGTTTTTTTCGTTATGACTACTTACTTTTTTATGCCTTAATCATTCAAGTTTGCCTAGTGTATTTGAAGTTAGAATCTTGGGCAGAAGCGAAAGTAATTGCTTTGTTTCATATTATGGCTATGGTCATGGAAATTTTCTTGACCCACCCGCAGATCGCCTCATGGCAGTATCCACAACCAGCCATCTTTAAAATTTTGACTGTTCCATTATTTGCAGGATTTATGTATTCGGCAGTGGGCAGTTTTTTTGCACGTTCATTACGGTTATATCAGGTGTCATTTGAAAAGCTTCCGAGTTTTTTCAATATGATCTGTTTGGCGGTGCTTTCTTATATTAATTTTATGAGTAAGTTTTTTGTTGCTGATATCCGATTGTTGCTGTTCACATGGAGTGTCATCATTTTTTGGAAAACCAAAATTCACTTTCAACTACAGCAACATCAGATCACACTGCCAATGTTACCAGTGCTGACAATTTTGGCTTTTATTATTTGGATTGCTGAAAATATCAGTACTTTTTATAAAATTTGGTTGTATCCGAGTCAGGTCGATGCATGGCATATGGTGGGTTGGGGTAAGTTAGGTTCATGGTATTTATTGTTGCTTTTAAGTCTGGTTTTAGTGTTAAAGATATTAGGTCAGCGTAGTGCAGAAGGGATATGGAAGTTAAAAAATGATGAATTTGAAGTGGTTAATAAGTAATCACTAACTTTGGTGTAAATTGTTTTGCGTTATGATAAAGATATGGCTATCTTACAAAGGTGTAATAAAAATTACGCAATTAGAAATAATTAAAAATACTCGGATAATAATTTCTGGAGAAATAACCATGTTGAAAAAATTAGCTTTAGTTGCAGTTGTCGCACTCGGTTCCAGCGCTGCATTTGCAGATAAAGATGTAGGTTGTGGTATTGGTTCACAAGTTTGGGCAGGTCAATCTGGTAAAGTACCTAAAATTCTGGCTGCAACGACAAATGGTTTATTTGCAAACCAATTATTCGGTATCACTTTTGGTACACTCGGCTGTAGTGGTACAGGTACAGTAACTGCACAAGCGGTGACGTTTACCAATGAAAATGCTGAATCTTTAGCGCGTGATATGGCCGTAGGTCAGGGCGAAAGCTTAAATGTATTGGCTGAACTGCTTAACATTCAATCACAAGACAAATCACGTTTCTTTGCAGTATCTAAACAAAACTTCTCTGAAATTTATTCAGCCAATAATCAAGACTCTTTACAAGTTTTGGCTGCGTTACAAGCGGTAATGGCAAAAGATGACGTGCTTAAAGCCTACGTATAATTGTTGAATATTTAAACCCTGTCACTTAGATGGGGTTTTTTTTCTTAAATTTAAATAAATCATAAATAAAAGATTTGAATGAAATCCATCGCGTTATTGTTTACTTTAATTTCTTCAACTGTTGCTTATTCAGCAACGACCTCTCAAATTATTCAACCTTATTTAGATCAAGCAGAACAGCAAAAATTACAGCAGAACATCACTTGGCAAAGGCTGATGTATGCCAATGAAAAAGGTCAAAGTGACGTTGGTTATTCAGGTTATTTTCTTGCACCTGAAGGTCAAACACAGCTCAAAAAAGAGTTACAGGCCAATATTCAAGCCCTATTTCAACCCGCTGAAGCCAATCAATCGGTACGTTGTCGCTTTCCTGCACGTAGTCATTGGTTAATGCAACAGCTGCATATTCAGCAACAAGACTTACCTACAGTTGTTTGTCCAGAATTAGATGATTGGATGGGGCAAATTAAACCTTATAAAGCCACGCTCATCTATGCAACCGATTTTATGGGTAATCCTAGTTCCATGTTTGGACACACCTTATTGCGTTTAGATCCTAAAGATCAAAAACAACTCAATTTAGTCTCTTATGCTGTGAATTATGCAGCAACAGTGACAGATAGCGAAGGCTGGTCTTTTGCATGGAAAGGTTTAACGGGGCAGTATCCTGGTGAATATTCCCTCATGCCGTATTATCGTAAAGTGAAAGAATATGGTGATTTGGAAAGCCGTGATTTATGGGAGTATGAATTAAATTTAAGCCCGCAAGAAACGCAGTTTTTAGTTGAACATATTTGGGAAATGAAACATGTCAGTTTTCCCTATTATTTCGTCAGTGATAATTGTGCTTATCGTTTATTGGGTTTAATTGATTTGGTTCGTCCAGAGCTTAATTTATCTGAACATTTTAACGTGGCGGCAATACCCATTGAAACCATTAAAGCCATTGAACAGCAAGGTTTAGTCAAAGAGATTGTTTATCGTCCTGCTTTAGAAACACAGTTATTGGCGCAAGCGAAACAGCATGGTCAGATTCTTGCTCAAGCAGCACATGAAGTTGCTTTTTCTGAAATGAAAGATATGCCGCTGGTTTTGGAAAAATATCCAGCTTTAGAGCAAGCTAAAATTCTAGAAATGGCTTATGACGACTTATATTTACAATTTACAGGGCGCAAAGTGGAGCCGAGTTTTGCACAGCCACGATTGCGCCAGTTATTGAGTTTACGTAGTCAAATTGATTTAGAAAAACAACGCCAACCACCTAAACGACCTAAAGATGATCCGACACAGTCACATGATGCACGTAATTTTTCAGTCAATGTTGGTGAGATTCAAGGTAAGAAATTCGTTGAAATTGGACACCGTCAAGCCTATCACGATTTGCTTGATCCGCAAGCGGGCTTTCGCGTGGGTACGCAGTTATTGTTCTGGGATGGCTCCATTCAATACCGTAATGATGAATTGAAGTTGAATCATTTTGATTTTCTGTCAGTGAATTCTTATAACCCGATTACGCCATTTAAAATGCCACTGACTTGGGGTTTTAATTTGGGCTGGCAGCAAGAAGCACTGAATAAAGCCGGTGAGTTTAGCGAACAGGAACAACATGGCGTGAGTAATTTAAAAGTTCAAATGGGCTATAGCTATGCGGACAAAGAGCGTGAACATTTATGTTATGCCCAACTGCAAAATCATATTCAGGCAGGCAAGGCATTAGAGCAAGGTTGGCGTGTGGGTATAGGGCCAACTCTAGGTTGCCAAAATATTTGGACGGATAAAATCAATAGTTTGTTGCAAGTTGAATTACCGTATTGGCAAGACTCACACCAATGGCAATTAAAGTTGAATACACAATTTCAATATATACTCAACAATCAAAATACCTTGCGCATTGGTTGGCAATATCAGCAACAAGATGGCAAGGATTGGAATAAAGCCAGTTTGGGTTATGTGCGATTTTTCTAGGCTTGATCAGCCCAATGTACCCAACCAAAACAAGTTTTACTGATCAAACTTCAACAATCACATAATATTTTTTCACGGCTTCAATCACTTCAAATGTCCCTACAAATGCAGGTGGAATAATGCCTGCATTTCCCGCAATGACTTCAATGAATGAACTCGTTTTTGCATCATGTATACGCACAATACCTTCAATTACTTGAAAAAATTCCTGTTTATTTTTAGCAAATTGAATATTCCATGCACCTACCTGACAGTGCCAAATTCCACAACTCATATGAGGGTGTTCATACTGACTATAGGTTAAACGCTCGGGATTTCCTGTGACTAAACGATCAGGGCGAGGGTAATCTATCGTGACTTCGTATTGTGTTAAATCTGAGCTAGGCAGCAAGATTGCTTGGGATACTGGAATAGATGACATAGATATAGTGGTACAGATGCTTAAATTTGAGTTTTATTATAATAGAAAATCTATATATACAGTAAATGATGATGAAAGTTGAAAGGGGGGAGTGAGTGTCAAAGTGAGTATATTTAATCAAGAACATGGCGTTAGAATAACCAAGCTTGGGTGAAGCTTGGTTATGTATTGCGATCAATAATTTTCAGGCACTGCACTTAAGAATTCACGACGCTCTTCTTTGTTGGTTTTAAAGTCACCCACAAAAGAAACAGTACGTGTCGTAGATTCTTGTTTACCGACACCGCGCATCATCATACACATATGTGCAGAATCAATCACGACTGCGACGCCACGTGCTTTGGTGACTTCAGCCACAGCTTCAGCAATTTGCTGCGTTAACTGTTCCTGAATTTGCAAACGACGGGCAAACATTTCGGTAATACGGGCAAATTTAGACAAGCCTAAAACATTACCTTCAGGTAAATAAGCAATATGCACACGGCCATAAAATGGCAGTAAATGGTGTTCGCAAAGTGAATAAAACTCAATGTTTTTCACTAACACCATTTCATGGTTATCGGAAGGGAAGACCGCATTATTGGTCACTTCTTCTAGAGTTTTGCTATAACCAGACGTTAAATACGAAAAAGCTTTAGCAGCACGCATAGGTGTGTCTTTCAGACCTGGACGATTAAGATCTTCACCAACGGCAGTTAAAATATTGGCGTAGGATTGCTGCATAGACATAAGACGTGTTCACTTACACTGATATTGAACAAGGACGGCATTGTAGCAGAAAACCGTTACAATGCCCTGTTTTCGGGAAAAATTCCGATTACTGTTTAAATTTAGGGTTTTTTTCGCTGCGTTTGAGTAAAACTAAAACAGCACCTGTGCCACCTTGTTTCTCTGGCGCACTGACAAAAGCTAAAACATCACGATGTTGACGTAGCCAGCCATTGACATAGGTTTTCAAAATGGCTTCAGGACCCTTGCCATGCACAATTTTAATGACATTTTGATTTTCATCTTTTGCCATTTGAATGATCTGTAATACGGCAAAACGCGCATCTTCAACGGTACAACCATGCAGGTCAACCGCTTCAAACCAACGTAAATTACCTGCTTTTAAATCTTCAAAAACTTTGTGCTGCAAAGTCGCAATACGATAGTTTAAGGTGGCTTGACTGGCAACGGGATTGAGCATGGCTTGCGTATCTGAAAGCTCTGCATTGTCCATTTCCATCGGGCCAGTTGCAGCCGCACGTTTTGCCAAAGTTTGGCTATCCAGCTTTTTCTTTTTGTTCTTTTCAATCGGTGCAATATTACTGCTATCCATTTTTTGGACACCTTGCATCGACTTCTGGAACAAATCGAAATCATCCAGTTCTTCTTGTACAATTGGAGCCTTCACTTCAGCTTGCTTTGCAATCGCACTTGAATGAGGATGGGTCATTTGTTTTTTAAAGGCTTTCAGTAAATTAAACTGATCTTTAGAAAGCGAAGAATCATGTTTACTCATAGCATCTATAACTTTTATACGGTTTGTGGCTGACCAAATAATGCAGTAAATGCATGATCTGGACGGGGTTGTTTCATAAAACTTTCACCAACAAGGAAAGCATGAATATTATTTTCCTGCATCAGGCGAACATCTTCTGGCGTTGCAATACCGCTTTCAGTGATTAAAAGACGTGAAGGCCCGAGTAATTTTTTCAAACGTAGTGATATATTGAGATCGACTTCAAAGGTTTTTAAATTACGGTTATTGACACCCAATAAACAAAGCTCTGAAAGTTTCATCGCACGTTCAAGTTCAGCTTCATCATGCACTTCAACCAGTACATCTAAATTCTGTTCAAATGCTGTTTTCGACATTTCTTCAAGTTGCTGATCCGAAAGGCTGGCTACAATTAAAAGCACGCAGTCCGCATGCAATGCACGTGCTTCAATCACACCATAAGGATCAATTAAGAAGTCTTTACGCAGTGCAGGAAGGGAACAATGTTGACGGGCAATGGCAATGTTTTCATCGGCACCTTGGAAAAAATCCACATCCGTCAGAACAGATAAACAGGCTGCACCTGCTTGTTCATATTGCTGAGCAATTTCAGCAGGATTAAAGTTTTCACGAATAATCCCTTTAGAAGGTGATGCTTTTTTAATTTCTGCAATCACCGCTGGGCGTTTCGCATTTAAAGCATCGGCAAAACCACGTACAGCTGTCGCAGCCTTTGCCAGCTCTTCGACATCTTTTAAGCTACGTTGTTTTAAACGTGCAGCAAATTCTTCGTATTTACGGTCAACAATTTTACCTAAAATTGTATTTGCGATATCTACCATGATTGTTATTCCTGTATCTGTTTAAGCTTCATATTCTTTGAGTGTTTTGGTAAATTCAGACAAAACGCTCATTTTTTCTAAAGCTTGTCCGCCATAAATAATATCATGGGCTAAAGCAACACCCTGTTTATAGTCATTGGTTAGACCAGAAACGTAGATCCCTGCGCCAGCATTCAGCGCAAGCATATTTGCTGCTTTCTCACCAATGGCTGATTTCTTTTTACCTAAAGCATCTTTAATTAAAGCTAGACTTTCAGCAGAACCATCAACAATTAAACCCGTTAATGTTTGGGATTCAATATCAACCTCTTCTGGTGTAATCATCCATTCTGTGATTTCACCATTTTTAAGTTCGGCCACATAGGTTGGCGATGCAAGACTGATTTCATCCAGTCCATCTTTAGAGTGAACCACCATGACATGTTCAGCACCAAGTTGTTTCATCACTTCAGCAATCGGGCGACAAAGTTCATTCGAGAACACACCAATCACTAAGCGTTTTACTCCAGCCGGATTCGTAAGCGGGCCAAGTAGATTGAAAATACTGCGAATACCTAATTCACGGCGAGGGCCAACAGCATATTTCATGGCTTTATGATGGTTCGGTGCAAATAAGAAACCAACCCCCATTTCACGGATACAGCGTTCAGTTTGCTGCATATTTAAATCAAGATTAATACCGGCCTTTTCTAATAGGTCAGATGAACCTGATTTGGTTGATACACCGCGGTTACCATGCTTGGCAATGGTTGCACCAGCCGCTGCAATTACAAAACTGGCTGCTGTTGAGACATTAAATAGGTTTTGACCATCGCCACCTGTACCCACAATATCGACTAAATAGGGAATATCGCTGACATCAATTTTGATGGCAAATTCACGCATAATACGTGCAGCAGCGGTAATTTCATCAATACTTTCGCCTTTAAGACGTAAGCCCATCATTAGCGCGCCAATTTGTGCATCAGTTGCTTCACCAGACATGATTGCTCGCATCACATCTTCCATTTGTGGCTGAGTCAGGTGAATCTGTTTGGTAATATTATTTAAAGCTTGTTGAATATTCATTGTGTTCACTATGCATAAATTTCTAAGAAGTTTTGGAAGATTTGATGACCATGTTGGCTCAAAATTGATTCAGGGTGGAACTGCACGCCTTCTACAGGCAATGTCTTATGTTTTACACCCATGATTTCTTCCATCGTGCCATTGGCTTCATTGGTCCAGCAGGTGACTTCTAAACATTCTGGCAAAGTTGCTTGATCAATCACCAAAGAGTGATAGCGTGTTGCAGAAAAAGGAGAAGGCAGATTGCTAAAAATACCTTTGTTACTGTGATACATGTCAGACAAACGACCATGCATAACGGTTTTTGCGCGAACAATCTCACCGCCAAAGGCTTGACCAATCGCTTGATGACCTAAACATACACCCAGTAATGGAATTTTTCCTGCAAAATGCTGAATAGCAGGAATGGAAATACCAGCTTCAGAAGGCGAGCAAGGACCAGGACCAATCACGAGGTACTTTGGTTGCCATCGCTCAATATCTTCCAAGGTCACGGCATCATTACGGACGACTTTTACTTCCTGATTTAACTCGCCAAAATATTGCACGATGTTGTAGGTAAAAGAGTCATAGTTGTCGATCATTAAAAGCATGAGCTAACCTGTTGAAATTTATGCACGTGTATGTGCTCGAATAGTCCAAGAATACTCACATTGTGCTTATTTTTTAAGAGCTGACCTGATATAAATGAGGGGCTTTAAAATAAGTAAAAAATGGAGTGTGAATAATCATAGCAAAAAATAAGCATTTTCGGCTGAACTATTTCCATGATAATGATTTTAGAGGGATCTCAGCAGAGGAATAAACTGCTTTATTCGCATGTTATGCTGCATCAATTTTAATCATTTAGATTGCTAAAACCTAAAATAAGCTTAAATAATATAAGGGTTTTATTCAGCTTTAAAAGGCAGTTTAGAGTAAAATATTTTTAACTTTAAGTAATAGACTAACTATAAGTAAGTTTTTATATTGAAGTTTAAATGGTTGAAGATTGGCTTTATCGGTGTACATTTATCAAATGGAATGAGGGTTAGAACTCTTGTCACCAAAATAGCGCATAGAGTTTGAATTGTTTGGTCGAGTGAAATATTTGCATATTTAATGTAAAAGCATAAAATAGCACCACAATAACCCGCTAATAATTTGATCAAAGTAAATTTATTTTTATTAATTTATATTTAATGGCTGAAATATTCAGCAATTAAATCATCAACATGGCATAAAAATAAATTTTAAGGATTGATTTTGAAATAAAGAGGCTACTTTAAAGTTAAATAGCTCGAAAAAAGGATCTTTTACACGGTTTAAAAATAAATTCGCACCATTTTGATACATTGAAAGAAACTTTTTAATCAAAAGTAATGAAGAGTGTTTGAATATGGTGCATTTACATTTTCACACAGTATAATAGCCTCAAATCAAAGTGGTTAAATCTTCTATTCTGATAAAGAATTCAATATTTTATCTTTGTTTTTAAAAGTTGGTATGAGAATTGCTTAATAGATACCAACTACTAACACGCACTTAGCAGGTGCAACAAAAAATCATCGGAGCAAAATGAGCATGGCGAACAAGGTCCTTCAACTCATCCAAGAAAGTGGCGCAAAATGGGTCGATTTTCGCTTTACTGATACTAAGGGTAAAGAGCAGCACGTAACTTACCCAGCAGATACGATTGACGAAGATACATTTGAAGACGGTAAAATGTTTGACGGTTCTTCAATTACAGGTTGGAAAGGCATTGAAGCTTCGGACATGATTTTACGTCCAGATGCTGAAACATGTTTCCTTGACCCGTTCTTTGCTGAAGCGACAGTTGTTGTAACTTGTGATGTAATCGAGCCATCTACTGGTCAAGGTTATGAACGTGATCCACGCTCAATCGCTCGCCGTGCAGAAGAATACTTAAAATCAACAGGTATTGGTGATACTGCATTCTTCGGTCCTGAACCAGAATTCTTCGTATTTGACGAAGTTAAATGGGAAATCGATATGTCTGGCGCGCGCCATACATTAATCGCAGAAGAAGCTGCTTGGTCAACAAACAAAGACTACGAAGGCGGTAACTCTGGTCACCGTCCACGTGTTAAAGGCGGTTACTTCCCAGTTCCACCAGTAGATTCTTCACATGATATGCGTGCAGAAATGTGTGCAAAAATTGAAGACATCATGGGCCCTGGTCGTGTAGAAGTACATCACCATGAAGTTGCATCTTGCCAATTAGAAATTGGTGTGAGCTTCAACACGATGGTTCGTAAAGCGGACGAAGTACAACAGTTTAAATATGCTGTTTGGAACGTTGCGCACCAATATGCAAAAACTGCTACCTTTATGCCTAAACCAATGGTTGGCGATAATGGCTCTGGTATGCATGTTCATATGTCGATCTCTAAAGATGGCAAGAACTTGTTTGCTGGTGATGAATATGCAGGCCTTTCAGAAATGGCATTGTACTTCATTGGTGGTGTGATTAAGCATGCTCGCTCGTTAAATGCAATTACCAACCCATCGACTAACTCGTACAAGCGTTTAGTGCCACATTACGAAGCGCCAATTATGCTTGCATATTCGGCTCGTAACCGTTCAGCGTCTATTCGTATTCCTTACGTTTCTAGCCCTAAAGGCAAACGTATTGAAGCGCGTTTCCCAGATCCAATGATGAACCCGTACTTAGGTTTCGCGGCATTGTTAATGGCTGGTCTAGATGGTATTCAAAATAAAATCCATCCGGGTGAAGCTGCTGACAAAAACTTGTATGATCTTCCTCCTGAAGAAGAGGCGAAAATCCCTACAGTTGCACATAGCTTAGATATGGCACTTGAAGCGCTTGAAGCTGACCATGACTACCTATTAAAAGGTGGCGTGTTCACTAAAGATATGCTTAATGCGTATATCGAAGTTAAAACTGAAGAAGTTCGTCGTTTGAACACGACAACGCATCCAGTTGAATTTGATATGTACTACAGCTTGTAATTCGTACGCGAATTTAAGCAAAAAGAAACCCGCTCATGTAGCGGGTTTTTTTGTATCATTGCTTTTGAATTAGAAAATTTTATGAAAACTTATGGCACAACGTAAAAAAGAAACCAGCTTTTATCCTTGGGTTGATGTTAAAGATCATAGTAAAGGTTTTAAAATGAATTTTTCCACGGTTATTTACTTGGAGCTTGGGCGAACAGCTGAAGGGTATAAGCAGGCTGAATTCATTGGTTTAAAAAATCCAGCATTGGCTTTAGATTATGCTTATCCTGAACATTTTTTTCTAAGTTCTGAGGGTTTAATTTTACACAAAACAGCCAGTGGTAAATTTGAAGTGATTGCAAAAACGGATAAGTGCTGATGCTTTGGTATTTTGTCGCTTTGGATAAATGAACATAATTTATTTAGGCGAGGCCGTGACAAAAGCATGAATCAATTTAGTTACAGTAAATGATATTCAAAAAAATCATCTTCAAAGAGTAATGGGTATATGCGAAATAAGCAGGCATGTAACGTACAGAATGCGCAACTTTCTCCTGAATTAAAAACATGGTTATATGCGTCAGGTTCGTTAACACAACAGCTTACAGATTTAGCGGATGGTGAGTTTAGGGTTAAACCTATTAAAGAACATTTTAAACGTCTTAATTTTAGCGATGCACAATGGATGCAAATGCCACATTGGCATACGTCATGGGTACGTGAAAGCTATCTGTATGGCTGTGAAGCGCAGCCTTGGGTCAAAGCAAAAAGTATCTTTCCTATTTTAAGTCTGCAAGCAAAAGCACGGATATTTCAGCATATTGGTAAAAAGCCCATAGGATGGTTCCTATTTCAACGCACTAATCCGCAGTGTCAACGTCGTGTCATTCTGCTTGAAGATGGTTGGACGCGGCAAAGTTGCTATACTTGGCATGGTTGTAAATTTATTGTTCAAGAAACTTTTTTGTCTGCATTTGAGCAATTTATTCAGCAAAATATTAAACAGTAACGTAAGTTAAGGATAGTCATGGACATTGCGCAACAAACTACATGGCGTGAGCGTTTAGCAGCATATTATTATTTATGTCGTTTTGATAAGCCGATTGGAACGGAATTGGTTTTTTGGCCAACCATGTGGGCATTATGGATTGCGGCAGAAGGGATTCCAAATCTCACCATATTGATTGCGATGGTATTGGGTACGATCTTCATGCGCGCTGCTGGTTGTGCTATTAATGATTTTGCTGATCGTAAAGTAGACGGGCAAGTAGAAAGAACTAAAAACCGTCCATTGGCGACAGGGGTTATTTCAGCTAAAGAGGCTGTCTGGGTATTTATGGCATTAATTGTAGCAAGTGCTTGTACCTTATTTTTTCTACCTATCGCAACATTTTATTGTGCTCTGGGTGGCTTATTACTTGCATTTATTTACCCATTTATGAAGCGTTATACGCACCTGCCACAGGTGGTATTGGGTATGGCTTTTTCTTGGGGAATTCCGATGTCATTTACGGCCATGGGCAAGCCCCTAGATTTAACCTGTTGGTTACTCTATTTTGGTAATTTGGCGTGGACTGTGGCTTATGACACTCAATATGCTATTACTGACCGTGAATATGATTTAAAAATTGGTGTGAAATCTACAGCGATTTTATTTGGTCGATATGACATTGAAATTATTTCAATGTTACAAGCGATGAGTGTGTTATTGATTGGCTGTGCCTTATATTTAGAAAATTTATTATTTCCTTATGGATTAATTGCCTTATTTGTAGTTATTGCTGATTTTATTTATCAATGGATAAAAACCAATGACCGAGATCCGCAACGTTGTTTTTGGGCATTCCGTCATAACCGTTGGATTGGTGTAATTATTTTTTTAGGTATATTTGTTTCACTTCTATGAATTTGAATCTTTGGTAAAAAGCATCCTAGCCAGATGCTTTTTTTATTCTTTTATATTTTTGAAATTGTCTTAGTGTTAGGGCATCTTGCGAATTAAAATGAGCAATTCATCAATCAATTTTCTTAATATTTGTAACTATTCACAGAATAGAAGTTATTAAATAAAAATATTTTAATTTAATAACTTAGCTTTAATATGGTCTTATATGTTGAATTGTGTTTTTATTACATAGCTCTCAAGGAGAGAGCATAAAACTAACAAAAATAGGATGTTAAAATGAAGCATATACTTAAAAGATCATTGTTGGCGATGAGCTGCTCTACACTTTTCTTTTTAACAGCTTGTAATGATAATAATGATGATTACGTTGGGGTAACGCCAAGTCAGACGTTTATTTCTGAAAAAAATTACGTATTTGATAAAAGTTTGCAAGAAGCTGCATCTATCAAAGTTATGACTTATAACATGGTGAATGTACAAGGTAAGACCGCAAAAGCAACTGCGATGGTCTTATTTCCTACTGTTGCTCAACCAAAAGATGGTTATCGAGTTGTGGTGTGGGAGCATGGAACATTGGGTGTGGCAGATGGTTGTGCGCCAACAAATAATATTTTAGGTACTAATTTTAAAGATCCTTTAGCAAAAAGTCTTTTAGCTGCTGGCTATGTGATTGTTGCGCCTGATTATGAGGGAATGGGTACTGCTGGTATTCATCCGTATTTACATCTTGAAAGTGAAGCTAAATCAGCGATAGCAGCGGTGAAAGCGGCACAAGATCATTATGGTAATACTTTGAATAAACAATGGATGTCTGCTGGTCAATCACAAGGTGGACAGGCATCATTGGGAACAGCGCAATATGCGAATACAGACTTAAACTATAAAGGTGCAGTAGCAGGGGCACCAGCATCAAGTTTGGATAAGATTATATTTAACGTAGCACCTACAGCTTTGTTAGATGCTGAAACTCAAGAGCTGAAAGCTGGTAAGACATTGGCTGAACGCGAACAGGGCTCAATTGGTGCCTATGCTACATTATTAAGCTATGCTGCATTTGCTGCTGTCGGGATTAAAGCTTCTGATCCTCGTTTTGATTATCGCGAAATTTTTAACGATGTACGTTCACAAAATATTGCGGCACTAGCAGAAGGAACAACAGGTGATAATGGTTTGTGTTTAAGTAGTTCTGATCCAACTAACCATCCTGAAGATGGTTTACGCTACCACTTTACCAAAGATATTGTGGCATTCTTAACGGAAAATCCAACTAAGGGTTTATTAGATTATCCTGGTTTGAATAAAGATAAGTTTTATGCAAGTGCTCAAATACAGAAATTTTTGAAGGAAAGTCAGCCTGCAACGGTGAAAATTGATAAACCAATTTTGATTATTCAGGGTACTGCGGATATGAGTGTTCCATATCCTGTGACTGAAGCAATGTATAAAGCGATGTTAGCGCAAGGTACAAACGTGAAATTTTTACCCGTTCTCGATGCAACACATACTGAAGCGATTGTTAAAAAGAATCCAGAGTTAGTGGCATTTATTCAGCAATATATGCCAGCAAAATAAATAGGAATTAAAAAAAGGAGCTTTGGCTCCTTTTTTTAATGAATATCTTTTTGAAGTTGGCGAACAGTGGGGATGCTGGTGTATCTGATTACGGTGTAGCCAGCTTCTTGTAGCATTGCATCACGTTTTGCATCTTCATCTTCTTTGCCCACATGACTTGGATCATCTAATTCAATAATACACACCACATCAAGATGGTGGTTTAAGATGACAAAATCAGTTACTTTCCGATTAAATTTATTTCGTGTTGCCATGTAGTTACTGGTCATTAATGCGCTAAAGGCGACCTGTGCTAAAACATGATGCTCTGGGCAAGCTTTCTTTAAGCGTTCAAACATTTTAATTTCAAAATTACTAATGACAGGCTTAGCGTAATATTCTTTTTTAGTACTGCTAATTTGAGTGTCACGTTTAAATTTAATTTTTTCAAGATTGATGATGATGAGTATGGCAAGGCTTGCAATACACCCAATAATTAAAAATGTAATTTGGCTTAAATTAACCACAATATTTGTGTCTTTTAATGAGATAAGAAAAAACCCACTCAAAAGAGTGGGTTTTTAGAATTTTGGCTCTCCAACCTGGGCTCGAACCAGGGACCTGCGGATTAACAGTCCGTCGCTCTACCGACTGAGCTATTGGAGAATCTGAAACGGATTCTATTGACCTAAAGTGCTTTGGTCAAGTTAGTTTTGATAAAAAAAGCTGAATGTTGATTTAACTGCTTTTTTTATCATCATTCTGGTCAAATTTAGTGCTTTTGATGCTTATGTTTTGATAAGTTGAGCGCGTGGATCTTATTTATTGAATAGCTCATAAATACGGATATAAAAAAAGCCCACTTCATTATGAGTGGGCTTTTTAGAATCTGGCTCTTCCACCTGGGCTCGAACCAGGGACCTGCGGATTAACAGTCCGTCGCTCTACCAACTGAGCTATGGAAGAATAGATGGCTCTCCAACCTGGGCTCGAACCAGGGACCTGCGGATTAACAGTCCGTCGCTCTACCGACTGAGCTATTGGAGAATCTGACGCGCATTTTAGGGATGAAAGTCTGGCTCGTCAACATGTAAAGATAAAGAAATGAATCATTTGTCTTATAATTATGCAGAAATGCGCTAAAAATAAAAAAATCGCCCATAAAGGACGATTTTTTAGACTAAAAATAAGAATTTATAAAAAACTTATTTTTCAACACCAGCAGCTTGACCCGCATATTTAGCATTTGCATAATCCCAGTTTACTAGGCTATCAAGGAAAGTTTTGATATAAACAGGACGTGCATTACGGAAATCGATGTAGTAAGCATGTTCCCAAACGTCAATTGTGAGTACTGCAACTTGACCATGAGCAAGTGGAGTATCTGCATTTGATGTTTTAAGGATAGAAAGGTTGCCATTTACTTTATCAGCAACTAACCAAGCCCAACCTGAACCGAATTGAGTTGTTGCAGCCGCAGCAAATTCTTCAGCAAATTTTTCAAAAGAACCGAAAGCTTCATCAATTTTAGCAGCCAAAGCGCCAGTTGCTTTACCACCACCATTTTTAGCCATACAGTTCCAGTAGAATGTATGGTTCCAAACTTGAGCCGAGTTATTGAATACACCCGCTTTAGTTGCATCACCAGCAGTCGCTGTAATGATTTCTTCTAAAGTTTTACCTTCAAGGTCAGTACCTTTGATTAGGTTATTCAAGTTCACAACGTAAGTGTTGTGATGTTTGTCGTGATGGTATTCTAAAGTTTCTTTGCTGATGTGCGGAGCAAGATCTTCATAGCCGTATGGAAGTGCCGGTAAAGTAATCGTTGTCATGTTTTCAATTCCTTGCATTTTGCTGGGTTTTGACATTAAGTGGCTTTATTGTAATAGATTCTTAGGGAAAATTGCGCATTGCTTATAAATAACAATACAGAATAAAGCCTGAATTTATATGTATAAAGAAAAATGCCAAACACAAGCGATTTTAAAATTAAATCGGATTGTTTAATTCGAAATAACTATACTCAATATTGAACTGTTCTGAAATAGCTTTAGCAAGACGCTGAACACCATAACGCTCAGTTGCATGATGACCACAGGCGTAATAATTCACGTTTAATTCACGTGCTTCATAATATGTACGTTCGCTGACTTCCCCAGAAATATAAGCATCACAGTCGCGTTCAGCCGCTTTGCTGATAAAGTCTTGTGCAGCGCCAGTACAATATGCCACTTTTTGAATACTGTCTTTTTCGGCAGGTAAGTGGATGGTGTTAAAACCTAAACGATCAGTACAATACTGTTTAAAGGCCGCCGCAGACATAGGTTGATTTAAGTAACCAATATTACCAATCGGGTAGCGTTCATTGGAATCTAGCGGTTCGATATCGCGTAAACCTAAAATTTCCGCGAGGGCTGCATTATTGCCAAGACTTGGGTGGGAGTCGAGCGGTAAGTGATAACCTACGAGGGAGATATCATGTTGAATGAGGCTCTTAATACGTTTACCACGCATTCCTGTGATCGGGTAAGGTTCACCTTTCCAAAAATAACCATGATGCACTAGGAGTAGGTCAGCACCTTGTTTAATCGCTGCATCAATGGCATCTTGTGATGCGGTGACCGCACACAAAATTTTATTTACATCTTGTTTACCTTCAATTTGTAAACCATTTGGTGCATAGTCTTTAAATTCATGTGATTTCAGGGTTTGATTGCACCACTGAATAATTTCATTAAGTTTTGCCATAAATTTCTCAAAAGTCTAAATATTTAACATCAACAACACATATTTTAAATTGTAACTAAAGCATGACAAAACTCTTGTACTATTTTATGTTTCTTGATGTATTTCATCTTACAATGATTCATAAATTACTTAGTCATCAACGAATTAAAATATTTATTAGAGGAAATTAAAGTGCGTCGCACATTTTCATGGTTACCTTGGGTTTTACTCATTCTAGTGACTCTCGGTTTTCTTTCATGGCAACAATATCAGAAACCTAAAGCGCCTATTGCAGCTGATGGTGTAAAAATGCCAGCAGAGAAAGTGGAGTCTTTGGTCAATACGACCAAAACGGGTGGGGTTGATTCTTATAGTGCTGCTGTCAAAGTTGCAGCTCCGGCAGTAGTGAATATTTTTACCACACAGAAAGTAAACAAAGTTGAACACCCTTTATTAAATGATCCTGCTTTTCGTGAATTTTTTGGTGATCAAATTCCAGATCAACTGGGTCAAGAACAAAATGAAAACAGTTTAGGTTCAGGTGTTATTGTTCGTTCTGATGGCTATATTTTGACTAATAATCATGTGATTGCGCAAGCAGATCAGATTGTGGTGGGGTTAAATGATGGTCGTCGTGCACTTGCAAAAATTATTGGTACTGATCCAGATTCTGATCTTGCCGTAATTAAAATTGAATTAGATAAGCTGCCTGTTTTGCCCTTTAAGCTGAGTGGTAATGAGGTTGGAGATGTTGTCCTTGCGATTGGTAACCCATTTGGTGTTGGGCAAACAGTAACGCAAGGGATTATCTCTGCAACCAATCGTTCAGATTTGGGTATTAATACCTATGAAGACTTTATTCAAACAGATGCTGCAATTAATCCGGGTAATTCTGGTGGTGCATTGACTGATGTCGCGGGTAATTTGATTGGGGTAAATACTGCTATATTTTCTCAATCAGGTGGTTCATTAGGGATTGGCTTCGCAATTCCTGCTAAAGTTTGTCAGCAAGTATTGAATTCAATTTTAAAAGATGGTCGTGTGGTTCGTGGTTGGTTAGGGATCAGCTTGATGCCTGTGCAGCAAGAGAATTTTCTTGAGCCTAAGCAAGCAGGTGTTGTGGTGGCGGATGTGCTGCCTAAAGGCCCAGCGGCAAATGCGGGAATTAAAAAAGGCGATAAGATTATTCAGGTCAATGGCGAGCCAATTACTTCGGCTTCTCACCTGATTAACTATGTGGCTTTACAGGCTCCAAATAGCAGTATCAAAATTGCTGTTGTTCGAGATGGAAAACCATTAATGCTTGATGTAGTTGTAGCTGAGCGTAAAGCGCAGAATAATAGTTCACAGTATATTCCTTTACCGAAGCGTTAAAAAAATCTGATTTTTATTTAGATAATTTGACTAAAAAAAGCGCATTTCGATGCGCTTTTTTATTTTTTAGATTCTTAAATGAAGTGCAACAGAGATTTATTTTCGATCTATTTACACGATCATTTTTAAGTATTGATGATAAGGTAATGGTAGATGTGGGGATTTATCTTAAGAGTGATTATTTAGTTTTGGCCGAATTAATGGCTGTTATTAAGGTGATTTGAAGCGCTAGAAATATGCGTTCAGTTTTAATCTGATTTAATAAAAAATCCCCTTAAGCTGGAGAATTTTTTTATTCTAGTTGCGATACTTATTGGTCTTTAGATTCTGCAAAATACAAACCTAAACCAATAATTAAAATCAGTGTGGTTTGAGTGAAAAATGCGTGATTAAAGCCACCAAATTTTTGTTGTGCATACCCTGCAATAATCAGAAAACCTGTTAAATACAGCAGGCGATAGAGTGAATTGCCAAAGCAGTATAAAACACTCGCCAAGGATAAGAGTAGGCATCCGAATACCATGTAGTTGATGTCCCAAACAACGGTATGTACTGTAAAAAGTAAGCTGCTGAGCAAGCCAATGGTTAGCGCTCTGCTGCTCTTAAAGCCTTGATTGAAATGAAACAGCAAAAAGCCCAACACAGGAAGAAATATCAAGGCATATTTAAACCATTGTATATATTGACTGCCTAACATGGCGCTGGTCTGTTGTAAGGTGATAGGATTTTCACTGATGCTTAATCTTAACCAGTGGATGCTTAAGCCCTCAGGAATATTGGCTTTCACTATAAATCTTAACGATTGTGCGTTGTAAGGAATACTGTAGATTTCTTCAAAATCATGTCCATAAAACAACCAAGACTGATTGGCTTCTAGGCTTTGATATTCTGTTTGTTGGTTGGTCGAGACATTAAAGAAATATCCCTGATCATTTATATTACTTTTACGACAAGGTGCTGGCTTGCCTTGTATCTCACAGATCGGCAGTACTGTAATTTCAAGATCTTTACGGTTGTCTTGTTGCCCCGCAAAATCAACGTGCAGGTAAAATCGACCTGTAGCGCTATTAAATGGGGTTGCTGGACTCATCCAATGTTTTTCTGTTGATATTTGCTCAAGTGCAGGGAGATTTTCATTCGGCTGAAATTTATTATCCTGAATTTGATCAGTGGGAATGAGCAATTGTTGAGTGGTGGGAATGGCTTGATTGGTTTGACTATCGTAGAGCGGTGGTGCGGCCTTGGTTAGTTTTTCAAGCTGAGTTTTTGGTGAGCAGCTCACTAAGTAAATGACAAAGGGAATACTTAAAAATAGAAGTGCGAAAGTGGCGAGTTTAGCGCGTAGCAATGCGGCTTGATTGGACTTTAAATCTGTTTTAATTAGCATTTTTTATTTTTAAGAGAATGATTTGGCGCAGTATATTTAAAGTATAGGCATAAAAAAAGCCCAATTCAAAATGATTGGGCTTTTTAATATTTGGCTCTCCAACCTGGGCTCGAACCAGGGACCTGCGGATTAACAGTCCGTCGCTCTACCGACTGAGCTATTGGAGAATCTGAGTGCGATTATAAGGGGATTTTTCGGAGGGTCAAGCTAAAGTTGTCACCTTTCCTTCATTTTTGCACTGTATGCTTTTTATTTAGACAAATAAATCAAAATAGTTAAAAAAACTTGCACAGCCAAAAATGAGTTGCTAGATTAAATCCATAACAGAGCGTTTGAATGAATATTCAAACAGTGTGGATTTAAAACCAACTTGCCAGCACTAAAATGGCTAAACAGGAGAAAGCGAATGCATACGCTGACGATTGCCGAAATTTTTTCAAATTTATCTTTTTATCAAGACAACTACCTTTCAATTATTCAAGATTCTGTACAGTATCGAACTGCGGTAGAAGACGCTTATATTCAAGTGTGGCCAGTGGGTACTGAACAGCTTTATCTTGGTGATTTATTACAACTTTGGTTTAGTGATAAATGGTTGATTAACTCGCCATGTCAATTGCTACTGGAAAGTTATTCTAATGGTCGTAAAAAACCGTTACAGCGTGATCATGATTTATATCTTTATCAATTGAATGGTAGTGCGTTATCAGGACGAAACAATTCGAAAGTCTGGTCTGTGTCTGAGCAGAAAAAGCTTTCCGTATCTTTGGATAGTGTATTTAAATATTTGTGTATTTTTAAAGGCACATATCGTCCGAGTGTTTTTCAGGGCAGCCTGATTAAAAATTTTAAAACAGCCATATAAACAGAAAAGTATATCGTAATGGCAAACTTTTGATTGGTTTGCCAAAATACTGGGTTAAATGTCTTAAACTATTAAAAATTAAATTAACGGATAATCATGCAGGTTGCAGTGGCATGTGCATATAACTTGCCATTTTCATCGATAATTTTACCTTCCGAAATACCTAAGTTTTTACTGATGTTAATGACTGTGCCAATTGCAATAAGTTCTTTATCTTGTGGGATGGGGCGGCACATTTTAATATTTAGGTCGATTGTACCGTAACCCACACCTGCTTCTAACATGCTGTGTACAGCGCAGCCTGTGACAGAATCGAGTACTGTTGCTGCAAAACCTCCATGCACACCACCCAGCGGATTTAAATGACGGTTGTCGGCTTTAGCCTTGAAGTGGATGGTTCCTTTAGAAACCTCATATGGCTGCATAGGAATGGTTTCACTAATACTTGCAGCTGGAATTTTGCCAGCGCACATGGCTTGTAAAAGTTGTAGCCCTGTCATTTCTTTGGGATTCATCACGATCTTCCTGAATTATTATTGAGTTTTAAAATAAACGTGTAGGTAACTTAATGGGCTGTTTTATATTCGTCAAGTTAACGCAGCTGATTTGTGTGCTGGACTGCTGATATTTACTTTAAGCCCTTGTTGGATATTCTTTTTGTAATAATAAGTTTGAGATAAGCATAAAATGAGATTGTGCGCAGCATATAAGTTTTTATGACTGACTTGAATTGGTTTATTTAATTTAAGACATGAGAGATAAAAACTGGAGTTTATGTCTAAATTTGTATATCTATAAGAGTAAATAGAAGCCCGTCGTTGAATATGGATACTCAACAATGTTCTTAAAAATAACCTTGGCTATGATGGCCTTTGCTGCAAATTCTGTGTTGTGTCGTTTGGCTTTGGCTGGACAGCAAATAGACCCGTTAAGTTTTAGCGTGATTCGTGTCTGTAGTGGTGCGGTGGTCTTATTAATGCTGTGGTTGCTGAGTCAAACGCGACAGGCAATACAATGGAATTTATACAGCGCACTGGCTTTGGCGATTTATATTGTGGCATTTTCATATGCCTATATCCAAATTGATGCAGGGGTTGGGGCACTTTTACTGTTTGGAATGGTGCAATTGGCGATGGTTTTTTATGCTGTTTTTCATGGTGAAAAACTAAATTTAAAACGTGGTTTCGGTTTAATCATTGCATTAATGGGGATTGTAATTTTACTTTTACCGGGAGCTAGTGCACCGAGTTTGAGTTATGCCATTATCATGATGATTTCCGGTTTAGCTTGGGCAGCTTACAGTATTTTAGGTAAGAAGATGCTGAATCCGTTATCAAGCAGTTTGGGGAATTTCTTGCTGGCTGTTCCTTTGGTGCTGATGGGCTATTTTATGTTACATCAAGGTGTAAATATCAGTACTCAAGGCATTGTTCTTGCTATGCTTTCAGGTGGAGTTACCTCTGGTGGAGCCTATGTGCTGTGGTATTCCATTGTTAAACGTATCGACCGTATAGATGCGAGCATTGTACAGTTGAGTGTGCCGTGTTTAGCAATTTTAGGTGGTTCGACTTTTATTGGTGAAACCATTGGGTTACGCCTTGTTTTATCAACCGTGATTGTATTGTTGGGTATTTTTTTTGTGATTTATGCAGGAAAAAATAGCGTTGAAGAAAATAAGTAAGTCACTTTCTTATATTAAGTATTTATTTTTGATTAAAAAAACCCGCGAAAATCGCGGGTTTTTTTAATCTGGCTTTATAAAAAGCAGATTATTTTTCAGCAGCAATTGAAGCAATTGCAGCATCAACGCCTTCGATTGAATCAGCCGCTTTCTTAATACGAGCAAGTGCATCTACAAGTACTTCATCAGCAGTTGCGTAAGAAATACGCATGAAACCGCCTAAACCGAATGCATCACCAGGAACTACGGCAACACCTGTTTCTTCTAATAACCACTCAGAGAATTCTGTGCAAGATTTTAAACCTTTAGCACGAATCAACGGTTTGATATTAGCGTAAGCATAGAACGCACCATCAGCAGGTAAGCAAGTGATACCGTTGATGTCGTTTAAGCCTTTTACCACTAAGTCATGACGACGTTTGAATGCTTCAATCATTGGTTCAAGAACTTCTTGAGGACCATTCAATGCAGCTTCAGCAGCAACTTGTGAAATAGAGGTTGGGTTTGAAGTTGATTGAGATTGGATTTTTTTCATTGCGCCAATCAATTTAGCAGGACCCGCTGCATAACCAATACGCCAGCCAGTCATTGCATAGGCTTTAGACACACCGTTTAACACGATTGTACGGTCATAAAGATCAGGCGCAATAGTTGCAATGTTGTAGAACTCATCATCCCAACGGATTGGCTCGTACATATCATCAGAAGCGATATAAACTTCTGGGTATTTACGAAGGACTTCAGCCAAAGCTTCTAATTCAGCTTTAGTGTAAATCATGCCTGTCGGGTTAGATGGGCTGTTAAGCACAACTAAACGCGTTTTGTCAGTGATTGCAGCTTCTAATTGAGCAGGAGTGATTTTGAAACGTTGTTCTTCACCACATTTAACAACAACTGGCACGCCTTCAGCGATGATTACCATATCTGGGTAGCTTACCCAGTAAGGTGCAGGAATAATGACTTCATCACCTTTGTTTAACAAAGCAAGTGCCAAGTTAAAGAAGGATTGTTTACCACCGCAAGAAACCAAGATTTGGTTTGCTGCATAATCAAGATTATTGTCGCGTTTAAATTTTGCGATGATCGCTTTTTTAAGACCTGGCGTACCATCAACAGCGGTATATTTGGTAAAACCGTTGTTAATTGCTGTAATTGCTGCATCTTTGATGTGTTGTGGGGTGTCAAAATCTGGTTCACCTGCGCCCAAACCAATTACGTTTTTACCAGCCGCTTTAAGTTCAGCAGCTTTGTTGGTAACAGCAAGTGTAGGGGACGGTTTGATGGCATTTACACGATCAGAGAGACGTACGTCCACGGCAGTATTCCTTCTTATGGGGATTAGAAAATAAAAAAGCAGATTATTTTAGCCTAAAAAACACAAGAAAGGGGAGACAGAATGCGCCAACAATAGAAAAAGTACATTGTTTTGTTTAATTGATGCTTTATATAGCGCTATAAAAGCGGATGGCTTTATTGGTAGTGAAATTGGAATATGGTTTGTGGCAATAAGTCAGGTCTAAAATTGAGGTTTTAAGCAAAGATTTGTAGGGTGTTGTGGGCACTGCACTTGAATCAAAAAGAGTGCTCATTAAAGTGCCCAACATGAAGAAATGCTTTAATTAAACCTTAGTAAGCGTATTTTAAGTCAGTGTAATCGGTGAGAGATTTTTGTAGATGAGCATTGATGAACTCACGAACATCTTCAGGTGTCATCGCTTGTCCTTGCTTGGTAATGACATGCTCTATCGGTTGTTGATCAACAGCGGTAATTTTATAAACGAAATTAGATGAGGTGGTGTAACCAGACTCTTGGTTAATCACGCAGGTCACATAACGATAGTTGTGTTCAAAGTTTAAATCGGTATGTGAAAAGACAAATTGCTCGAATAATTTGAGACTTTGACCATGAGCTAGGGCTTTTAGTTCATCGACAATCGTTGCGCTAAAATTCATACCATAACGTTCAGAAATAGGCTTTTGATCAATTAACAATGAAACAGAATCATCATCATTGTGGGTTATTGTGACATTACTAAAATTAGACATAGAAGGCTCTGAACTAAAAATGAATTGGGATACATGGCAGTATGGTTAAAATGGTTTAAAAATCAATGAGCACTTGTATGGATGTGAAATAAAAACTGCACATTAAAAGCAAGAAATAAAAAGGCTACATTCAAGTAGCCTTTTTAAAAATAGACGCTTGAATTTTTATTTCATAAAGCGTGATAAATCTTCTTCAGGACGGGCAGTGAGTATTTCGACCCCAGTTTTTGTGACCAAAAGCGTATGTTCATATTGAGCAGACAGAGTATGGTCTTTGGTGACTACTGTCCATTTATCACCGAGAAGTTTAGTTTTCCAGTCTCCACCATTGACCATAGGTTCAATGGTAAAAGTCATACCTTCTTCAAGGATCATACCGCTATTGCCTTGACCATAGTGCAGTACCTGTGGTTCATCATGGAAGACTGTGCCAATCCCATGACCACAGTATTCACGAACCACACCAAAGCGTTCCGACTCAACATATTGTTGAATTGCATGACCAATGTCGCCAATCGTTGAACCGGGTTTAACGGTTTCGATACCGCGATACATCGCTTCTTGAGCCACTTTACATAAACGGTCAGCCAAGATGGACGTTTCGCCACCGACGATATACATCATATTGGTATCGCCATGATAACCATCTTTAATCACAGTGACATCAATATTGAGGATGTCACCTTTTTTTAGTTTTTTACTGTCAGAAGGAATGCCGTGACAAACCACATGGTTGACCGATGTGCAAATGACGTGTTGGAACGCTGGACGTCCGGGAGCTGCGCCATAACCTAAACACGCTGGAATGGCATCTTGAACATTGACAATATAGTCATGACAAATCGTATCAAGCTCAAGTGTGGTAACACCCGGTTTGATATGCGGTTTGATCATATCCAAAACTTCAGCCGCCAGTCGTCCCGCCACACGCATTTTTTCAATTTCATCTGGGGTTTTAATAAGTCGACGTGGTGCTTGGTAAGTACTGTTCATGATCTCTAAAAACTTTTGGAAATTTATATGTGACTATGGTATAAATAGCCGCCCATTTTATCAAATGCTTTTTCGTGAATATATTTCACGGGCTTTGTTGGATGGGGCAACAAAATCCGCACATATATCGACACATTTCTCTGGGTGCCCTTTGGGGTGGAGAATGCGGATATATGGAGGCCTAACCCAAACTTTAAGGTATAAAGAAAATGGCAGATTACAACGTAAGCATGCGTGACCTTCTTCAAGCAGGCGCGCACTTTGGTCACCAAACTCGTTTCTGGAATCCAAAGATGCGTGAATACATCTTTGGTGCGCGTAACAAAATTCACATCATCAACCTTGAACACACTGTTCCTGCGTTAAATGATGCTTTGAACTTTGTTAACAATCTTGCTAGCAAAAAGAACAAAGTATTGTTCGTTGGTACTAAACGTGCTGCTTCTAACATCATCCGTGAACAAGCGCAACGCGCTGGTCAACCATATGTTGATCACCGTTGGTTAGGTGGTATGTTGACGAACTGGAAAACGCTTCGTCAATCAATCAACCGTTTGAAAGACCTTCAAACTCAATCTCAAGACGGTACTTTCCTTAAGCTTACTAAACGTGAAGCTTTAGAGCGTACTCGTGAGATGGAAAAACTTGAACGTGCTTTAGGCGGCGTTAAAAACATGGGTGGTTTACCTGACGCATTATTCGTAATTGACGTTGACCACGAATCAATCGCGATTAAAGAAGCTAAAAACCTTGGTATTCCTGTAATCGGTATCGTTGATACAAACTCTAACCCAGACAACGTAGACTACGTTATTCCGGGTAATGACGATGCAATCCGTGCGGTTACACTTTACGCTTCTGCTATGGCTGATGCGATTCTTGCTGGTAAAGAGTACGCTCAATCACAAGCAAACGCTCAAGCTAAAGTTGAAGAAGTTGCTAAAGAAGCTCCAGAGGCTTAATGCGTTTTGACGCAAGGTTGTCATTTTTGCGACATGTAATGGTGGCAAATTAAGCGTCAAGAAAGCAGAACGGTCCAGAGAACACTTTGGGCCGTTTTTGTTGAACAGATTGAATTTTCTACCGTATTTAGGAGAACAACATGACTGCAGTTACAGCGAGCATGGTAAAAGAATTACGTGACCGTACTGGTCTTGCGATGATGGAATGCAAAAAAGCATTAACAGAGTCGAATGGTGATGTTGAATTAGCGATTGATAATCTTCGTAAATCAGGCCAAGCAAAAGCAGCTAAAAAAGCTGGTAACATTGCTGCTGATGGCGCGATCACTATCGTTCAAGAAGGCAACAAAGCACTTCTTTTAGAAGTAAACTGTCAAACTGACTTCGTTGCTAAAGACGAAAACTTTGCTGGTTTCTCTGCTAAAGTTGCTGCTGCTGCACTTGCTGCAAACGAAACTGATGCTGCTAAAATTGCTGAATTAAAACTTGAAGATGGTACGACTGTAGAAGAAGCGCGTATTGCACTTGTTCAAAAAATCGGTGAAAACATTCAAGTTCGTCGTGCGAAAATTGTTGAAGGTGAAAACCTTGCAGTTTACAAACACGGTTTAAAAATTGGTGTAGTTGTATCTTACACTGGTGATGCTGCTACAGGTAAAGGTATTGCAATGCACGTTGCTGCATTCAATCCAGTTGCTGTAAATGCTGAAGGCGTATCTGCTGATCTTATCGCTAAAGAGAAAGAAATTGCTGAAGCGAAAGCAATTGAATCAGGTAAACCAGCAAACATCGTTGAAAAAATGGTGACTGGTTCAGTTGAAAAATACTTAAATGAAGTTGTTCTTGAGCGTCAAATGTACGTTATTGACAACGACAAAAAAGTTGCTGATGTATTAAAAGCAACTGCTACAGTTGTAGCTCAATTCGTTCGCTTTGAAGTAGGTGAAGGGATTGAGAAAAAAGCAGAAATGAGCTTCGCTGAAGAAGTTGCTGCTGCTCAAGCTGCTGCTCAATAATTTTACTGTATAAGTAAAAGTATTGTGTAAAAAAAGCCCCTAAAGGGGCTTTTTTTATGTGAATATTTTAAAGTTTTCCAATTAGATAGGGAAAAAGGTGATGGCTATAGCTACGTGCGCAATAGTAGCGGACTGGGTGGCTCGGATCGCTGTGTTCTGTTAAATAAGCAGCCAATGCTTGTAAGGCTGAGCGATCTGGATTGCGGCTTAAAATTAGCTGAAATTTAACAGGTAAATCAATAAAAATGACATCAATACCATTTCTTAGAATGCAATTTAGAATATTGTCGAGCAGAATATTTTCAGCTTCTATAAGGATAGAGTCATCTTCATTAGCATCATCTTGTTCAAAATTTTCTACTTCAAGGTCTTCTACTGCAAGATCATCTATTTCAAAATGATCCATTTCAAGGTTGCTAAGTTCGTCAAAACCCAATGCTGGTTCAAAGAAATCATAAACGTCATCAAGAACACTATCGATAGGAATAGGGTTGTTTTCATTGGCTTTTAAAAAATGAAGTTTAAGATCTAAACTATTTGACCAGTCTTCATAATCACATTCTAAGAGGTATTCTTGGCTAATTGGGTATTCAGATAACCAATTTGTAATCCAAGTATCTATATCTTGAGAATGGTTGATCGGTGGGAAATCGGTAGGTTGGAGTTCAGGGAAAACGGCAATCAGATGATCACGAAACTGTTGGCAAGCTAACATGCAAGAATAAATCTAAAGAAATACAGCGGTAATATAAATCATTGTCTTGTGAAGAGGAAAATAAAATTGTGAATAAGAAAGTATAAAATTTTGACGATTAGAGGGCGTGTAGTCATGATGGAAAGCTCAAGAGTTTCATCATTCAGATCACCATCAGCTTAAAATATTGAGTGATATTATTCTTAAGTCAAAGAACAAAAGGAAGAAGCAATAGTAAAATAAATTTTTGGATGATTAGGGTTTGTTCAAATTTTAGTTCGTGGATCATGAGCGTTTGAAGAGGAAATGATTAAAGCGTAATTAAAAAATAGGATAGCAATTTTGTTCTATCCCTTTTTTTTGATCATGTTATGGTGAAGTGCGTTTATATTTTGACTTTATCAAATATGCAAGAGTGGGCAAATTATCTTCATTTACAAGAATTGGGTGGTTTGGAGTTGCTCAAGGCACGCTATCATCAAAAACAATTTTCTAAACATGTTCATGAAGGCTATTGTATTGGTGTGATTGAAGAGGGTGCTCAAAGTTTTTTCAGAACAGGACAGCTACATACGGCTCCCAAAGGTGACATTATTTTGGTGAATGCAGATGAAATTCACACTGGTTCATCTGCTGTAGAGTCGGGATGGGGGTATCGTGCGATTTATCCGACTCCTGAAATGCTATTGGAGATAAGCCAAGATTTTTTTACCATTAAAAATAGTGTACCGTGGTTTACAAATGCAGTAATTCACGATATTGGGTTGGCACAACAACTTAGCTTACTATTTGATTTATTAGAGCAAAAAGAAAATACCCTGTTAAAAGAAAGTATGTATTTGTCTACTTTAGCGCGTTTAATTGGTAAATATGGTCGGGCAAAAGTTACGCCTTTAAACTTGCCTGAAGCATGTAAAAAAATTGAACTTGTAAAAGAGCTATTGGTAAGTTTTCCTGAGAGGAATTTTTCTTTAACGGAGTTGGCTCATTATGTGGGATTAAGTCCTTGGCACTTTCTCCGTGAATTTAAAAAGTGTACAGGATTGCCACCGCACAGTTGGTTGGTACAAATACGATTACATAAGGCACGGCAGCTATTAAAATACGGCCATTCTATTGCCATGACAGCACAAAACTGTGGTTTTTCTGATCAAAGTCATTTGACTCGACATTTTAAGAAAGCGATGGGAGTTACTCCATCACAATATATTATTCATCTGAAATGAAAGTTGCGCAATTTTGTTCAATTCATAGGACAACGATTCATTCATAGTGCAATTAATAGCAATATCGCTGAGCTTATGATGAATTTACCTATAAACGCCTTATCTAATTTAGAAAAGAAAACTCAAAAGAATGTGCTAAATAAACAGGCCTTTTTCAAAGGGGCAGTTGATATTTTACCGCTTTCTATTGCTGTCTTGCCGTGGGGGATTTTGGCGGGATCAATGGCCGTTAATGCTGGATTAAGTTTTGCCCAATCTTTTGCGATGTCTGCAATTTTTTTTGCAGGCGCGGCTCAATTGGTTAGTTTGGGGTTGGTCATGTCTGGTGCATCACTATTTACTATAGTCATTACTGTACTTTTTTTAACAAGCCAGCATTTGATCTATGCCTTAAATTTTCGTAAAGATATTCGTTGTTTACCTGTGTATAAAAGGTTGATAGTTGGTTTTTTACTGACGGATGAATTATTTGCAATAGGAGTTACTCATCAGGCTCAGCGCAGTTTTGCTTATTTATTTGGTGCTGGGATTTGTTTTTATTTTGCTTGGTGTCTTTTTAGTTTGTTGGGGATTTTTTTAGCCAATGCCATTCCAAACTTAGAGCGTTTACATTTGGATTTTTCTATTGTTGCCATATTTATATTAATTATTGTTCCAATGATTAAAAATTTAGTGACTTTGATGGGGGTGGTAAGCACATTAATTGCGACCTTGATATTCAAATATTTTCAAATTGAAATGGGCATGATTCTTTCTGGTGTATTGGGGATGATCACAGCACTGCTTTTACAGAAATGGCAAGGTACGAAAAAATGACTTGGGCATTGTTATTAATTTTAGCTGCGATTGTTTTTTTAAACCGTTATTTGTTTTTAGAGCCTCGAGTTTGCCTTAAATTGCCTCATTGGGTTGAAGAGATGCTGCAATATTCTGCTCCTTGTTTATTGACAGCAATTTGCGCCCCTATCATTTTTTATCAAGGGGAGGTTTTAAGATCAATTCCTTTAGATCCATATTTTATTGCAGCAGGCATATGTATTGTTTTGGCCTTACTATTTAAAAGGCTTCTTCCGAATTTAATTGTCAGTTTGGTTTGCTTTTATCTCCTTATTTTTATGTTTAGTTCTTAAGAAATAGATAAAATACGTCAGAAATATTGATACCACGCTAAAATGCGCTAAAAAGCGAGTTTTTGGCGGGTTTTCCATTTAGGTATCAATTTACCTAGATAGGCGTCCATGCACCATACTGGGCCAATGAGGAGGAATTGGAGGTCTTTAAAGAATGAAGGCTTTTTACCTTCGACTTTGTGACCATAAAATTGACCAATCCAAGCTAAAACAAAAAGCCCGATATAAAATCCAACGCCTACAGGTAATGTGTAAATCAACCATGCCATGACCACTAAAAGTGCAGCCATCGTTACAGCGAGAACCAAATCAAGTCGAGCATAAAAAACGAAGCTGAGTAGCAGAAGTAGAGCAGTCAATAAGGCACTGAAATGAGCCAGTATACCGATAATAGAAAAAAGGATTGTGGGTACACAAACCCAATGAATTGCTTTATTGGTTTTATTTTGATGGCTTTCGCTATATTCATCAAACCATTGGTTTATTGTTTTCATTATCACTCCTGTTGGGTGTTGATCCATGTGTTTTTTATATGATTAAAATATAAACCAGAAGCAATTGTGGGTCAAAGTATCCAGCAGTCGGTTTGAGTCATTCAGTTTAAATTGGCTGAATGACCCATTAAAGCACTCGCGATACCATTATTTTATGGTGATGTTTTGAGTTCTATGGTTTTTAAGTTTTGGTTTTGATAAATCTGCTGACCTTCTTTGTAGGTGGCTAATATTTGGATATCTTTAATTTTGTTGCTAGGGACTGTAATGGGGTTGTCACTTAAAATGACAAAATCAGCCAGTTTTCCTTTGCTTAGAGTTCCTTTGTTATTTTCTTCAAAATATTGATAAGCAGCCCAGTCTGTGAGCGACTTTAATGCAATATAAGGGCTGACGCGTTGTTCAGCCCCCAGTATTTTGCCACTGCGTGTGACGCGATTTACAGTGGTATCCAGCGTCATCATGCTACGAGGTGGAATTACAGGGGCATCATGATGTTCGGTAAATAAAATGCCTTTGCGTAAAGCAGAACCCGTTGGCGAAATGCGATTTGCCCGTTCTACGCCCAAAGTTTCTTCCCGATGCCAGTCGCCCCAGTAATAGGTATGTAATGAAAAGAAGGATGGAATGAGCTCGAGAGATTTAGCTTTGTCTAGCTGATCTTCACGCATGGTTTGTGCATGAATAATGACATTGCGTCGGTCTAATTTTGGATAGTGCTTGGTTGCAGTATCAATATCATTTAAATATTGGTCAATTGCAGCATCACCATTGGCATGCGCCAGTATTTGCCATTTGTGTTCAAAGGCTAAATTAATGGCATCTTGTACTGTTTTGTTTTCAGGAAAGGCGGGGTAGCCTGCATAGGTTTTTGCTTTACCTTCTGGTGGAATTAAATATGGTTGAGTCAGCCAAGCTGTTTTGCCTTGAGGTGAGCCATCCAAGTTGATTTTAATGCCACCGATACGAAAATGATGATCATAGCTTTGACTGGTGCCATGCTTAAGCATGTATTCTTTTTCAGTATTGATGTCGGGATAAGACACCAGATCAATCGGTAATTTTCCTTGCTTGCCTAAATTGCGCCACAATTCACTGGTTCCTGCATCTGCACGACCTTCCTGAACGGTGGTGTAGCCATTTTGGATATAAGTTTGAATAGCCGTGAGCGCCATTTTCTGCATAATATCGGGTGGAACAGTTTTAAAAGCCTGCATCATGGCACTAAAAACAACACTTTCTTCAAGTACACCATTTGGTTCCATGGAGTTGTTCATCCGACGAATCACGCCACCAGATGGATTAGGTGTTTTTGCATTGATGTTGAGTATTTCTAAAGCTTTATGGTTTGCCGATGCTAGATGTCCAGATTGATGAAGAATTAAGACTGGCTGATCTTTAGAGATCTGATCGAGTTCTGCTGCTGTAGGGTGTCGTTTTTCTTTGAGTTGAGCATCATCATAACCGTTGCCCATAATCCAGCCTGATGTTGCCTGAATAAATTCGGGGTTTTTCTGCTGCCAGTTTTTCATGGCAACAATGAGCGAGTTGATATCTGTCACTGTTCCATCTGGTGGAGAATAAAGATTCGCAACCGTTTGTTGTAAACCGACACTGTTGACATGGCTATGTGCATCAATGATACCGGGGATGACTGTACGTTGTTCTAAATCAAGCTGCTGTGCGCGAGGGGCAATTTTTCGCGCTTGTTCAAGTTTCCCACTAAATTCAATATGACCTGCTTGAATTAGTAATGCTTCGACATAGGTAGGTTGCATTCCCTCCATAGTCAAAATAGGGCCGCCATAAATTAATAGTGTATTTGACGCTTTTGTTTGAAGTGAATCATGTTGTGATGTGGGTAAATTAGAACAGGCAACAAGTAAAGTGAAGGGTAGTGATGAAACGATGCATTTGGCTATCAAGTTCGATGTATAAGTTTTTTGCGTTTTTAGCATGATGTTCATCCTCAATGCTTATCATTCTTTATAATTTATATGCTGTATTTATTAAACACTAAGATGATGCTTAAAACAAAGTTTTTTAAGGTATTAAAAAAGCCACATTAAGTGGCTTTTTAAGTCAAACGTATTAGAAGTTTTGCATGTGTTTATGAACTTGGGCCATCTACACGTTCAATATTAACCTTGGCTGTACCCGCATTGGTAATACCCAATTGCTTAGCAGCACCGTAAGACAAGTCTAGAACTCGGTTACCATGGAATGGACCACGATCGTTTACTTTTACTACGACACTTTTACCATTGGTTTTATTCGTAACACGAATATAACAGTTCAATGGCAAGCTACGGTGAGCAGCAGTTAATCCATTCATATCGAATGTTTCACCACTTGCTGTTTTACGACCATGAAACTGGCGACCGTACCATGATGCTGCACCAGTCTGACTGAACTTACGAACAGTATTGGATGCAACGGTGTTTAACTTTTCAATCACTGAAGGCTCGTCTTCAGGGATTTCAATTTTTGCTGCAATCGTTTCACGACGGATTTTATCGCCAGAACGCTCAGTGATTGAAAGGCTATTTAAATTTGAAAAGTGTGAGTTAAACTTTTGAGCATCTTTATTTAACACACGCGTAGCTAGGCGAGTGTTGTCATTATCGGTACTGAATGATGACTGAACCATTTCTGCTTGAGACTGACTCAGGGCAAAAGTGGTGGTTAAAGCTAAAATATACTTAAGCGAAGACTGCATTATTAAACTCCTAAAGACCATGTGCTTAACTTCATCTAAACGATTGAAATATCGGCAATCAAGTCTGTTAATTCTCTTTTGCAACTACATTTGACGAGATGGATAATATTCATGCTAGGCTAAAGCTGTCTACTCTTTAATTGAAATAATTACAAAAAGGGTGAAAATATATCAATTTTTGATTAAAAAATAATCAATATTGTAACATATTATTTAAAAAGTGTGTTTTGTGCACTATTTTGTAAAATAAAATCTTGACTTTTATTGTTTGTGGTAAAAGCTAGTCTCAGCGACTAGCGATTTCAGTGCCTAATTGCCATACGGCAGTCGCATACATACGGCTCTTATTATAAGTCGTAATCACTTGGAAATTAGGGTAAGTAATATAGTAAATCGGTGCATAACTTTCTTGAAGTTGAATCACATTGACCAGATCTAAGTCATCTATTTTAACAATCGAATTTGTTGGTGTAATCCCTTGATTCTTTAAGGCTCCGTAGGGTGTTGGTTGTTCCAAATTTTTGGCAATAATGGATTCAGGATTGTTTCCTGTATAGCGAGCTGAGAAACCGATGGGTTGATTGCGCTGCCATCCGTGTTGAGCTAAATAGTTCGCAATTGAACCGATGGCATCGACCGCAGAATTTCGAAGATCAATATGCCCATTTCCGTCGTAGTCCACACCGAGTTTTGGAATGTTACTTGGCATAAATTGAGGGTAGCCAATGGCACCTGCGTAAGAACCAACCACTGAATGCGTTGGAACGCCATCTTTATATGACCATGCAATGAGTGCGGCAAGTTCATCTTGGAAATATTGTGCGCGTCGTTCGTAACCAAAGCCTAGGGTTGCTAATGCATCACGGGTGACGAAATTGCCTTTATTGGCACCAAAACCTGTTTCCACACCTAAAATGCCTAAGATCACCGATTGGGGGACACCAAACTGTTGTTCGGCACGGTTTAAGGTGTCGGCATATTGGTTTTTAAAACGCACGCCACGTTGAATGGTACTTTCAGCCATAAAGTTGGTTTTGTATTCGTACCACGGCTTACTTTCACCGGGGCGATTCATAATATTAATAATGTTCGGCAGGTTTTTTGAACCATTCATAGCCCAATCGATTTGTTCTGCACTTAAACCATAGGTTTGCATGGTTTTCTGTTTAAAACTGCTATAGCCAGGATGGTTGTAAAAATCATTGGCTTGGCAGAAGCTGGTGATGGAAAGCGCACCAATAAGTAAAGGGAGACGTTTCATTTTGTTATAAAAGTGGATGTTTAACATATTGCTCAAAGTTCCAAAAAATATCATTTGTGTGTATGGATAGACATCACAACGCTAAAAGCAGCCATTAAAGTAATCATTGCGGTACCGCGATAACTTCAAAAAGAAGTGCTGTAATAGCTAAGATAACACTGACCATGCCAGCGTTAACAAATACATATACAAAAAACGACAAACCTAGACCGCCCACCAGTAAGTGACCATACTGATGAAAACAATTCAGTTTAATTGGCATCGTTGTAAGAATAATGACGAAACATAAAATAATCAGGATCAATACAATGTAAAGGTTGTCATTTAGAGGGTAATCTTGTTGTGCTTGCAGCATTGCGTGGAGTTGGGCTAAAAAATCTATAGTGCAGGTTGGTTAACATGACTTTTTGGGGTGGATAAAAGCAAAGACGATGCTAACATAAACTTGAATTTAGACAATATATATCAATATTTTGCAATAAAAAAACCTAGCAAAAGCTAGGTTTTTGAGCATTTTAAAAAGGCTTAAACATGAAATAAAGTATCATGATATTCAGCAAGTGCCATTAGCTCGTCTTTATTGAGATTGGGGATGATTTTATCCGCAGCAATATGCACCGCTTTAATCACAGCAGCAGAACCGAAATCAGCAGCTTTACGTTTGATCATGCCTAGATCTAGCGTCTTATTAAAGTCATTCATAAAATGATGGACTGTGGCTTCTGCAAATTGTTTATAAAGTTCAGCTAACGCTGCTTTATTGACATCATTGCCCGCTTTAATTTCAGCATAACTATTTTTGAGATTTGTCACCAAAGTTGCATCTAGAAGTTCACCAACGCGGAAGTTGCCTTCTGCATCTTTAAATAAACTTTTTTCAGAAAACTCAATGGATTGCTTAACAACGTCATTTGAGGATTTACCCATGAGCTGTTTTAATAAAACAGCAACAGTCGATTTGATATAACCCGCAAGTTTCTCTGCTGTATCGCGTTTATCGCTAGGTGGAAAACGACGGACAAGTTCAGTCAAAAGCCCATCAATGATTTCATCATTAATCAGTAGTGCTGTTTTGTCACGTAAAGGGTAAAGCGGCTCGCTCGAATTTTTCTTTTCCTGACCTGTTTGAATGCTTGTTAATAATTCTGCAGAAGGAATAAAACCAAAAAATGGCATGTCAAAAAACCTCAATATTTTTCATTTTATTGTCGCGCCAAACGAATGGGGCGGGGCATCCATGTGAGATCCGACACACGACAAGGATTAATATCTAATCCACCCCGACGTGTATAGGTTGCATAGACCATCAGTTTTTCTGGTGCAAAATTTTGCCAGATGTCGGCAAACATTTGTTCCACACATTGTTCATGGAACCCATTATGCTGACGGTAAGAAATAATATAAGCTAAAATACTGCGATAACAAGGTTTTTTACCCTGATAGCGAATAAAAACTGTGCCCCAATCAGGTTGTCCTGTGACTGGACAATTACTGCGTAGTAAATGTGAATACAGTTGAATATCGACAGTTTCAGTGTTTTCTGTGTCTAATTTTAATAAAGTTGCATCTGGATGCGTTTCTAAGCGCTCAGGGCTGAACTCATCAACACAAATGCCCTCAGGTTTAGAAATATCTAAATCGTCGGCTTGGAATAAGCTGAGGGTGACTGGTGCACCTGCGGCTGCGGACAAATCCTTTTCTACAGTGGCAATAAAAGCTTCTTTTGATTCGAACGACGTAAAGTTCATGCTATTAAAGTAGAGCTTTAAAGATTTTGATTCGATTAAATTCGGTGATGATGCGGGTAGAGCAATACGACCAATCGCAACTTGTGGAATGCCTACTGCATTTAACCAAGATATTTCAAAAACATGCCACCAATCCTGACCTTGTTGAATGCCTTCAACATGCGCATAGTGTTCACGCGCTGGTGCGCGCGCGATAGGAAACAGAATGTCAGGTTGATATTCTGTTGGATAGTTGGTGTCTTTACCTAATAAAGAGAGTTCTACAGTCATTATTCACGCATTCCTGAACCACGAGAAAGTAAATAGTAAGCTATGCCGTAAAGCGCAACGCAACATAAGGTAATGATGCTTAATGAAACGGAAACATTGACATCACTATGCCCTAAAATGCCGAAACGGAAGGCATTTACCATATATACAATTGGGTTAATTAAAGAGAGATTTTGCCAAAAAGGGCTTAAAGCGCTAATCGCATAGAATACCCCACCTAAATACGTCAGTGGTGTAAGTACAAATGTTGGAATAATTGAAATATCATCAAAAGATTTGGCATACACTGCATTAATCAGCCCCCCAAGCGAAAACAGGAGAGATGTAATTAATACTGTATATATAGTCACAAACCAGTTCGTGATATATAAGTCAGTAAAGAACATGCTCATGCTGGTGACAATAATGCCGACCAAAACACCACGACACACGCCACCAATCACATAGCCCCAAAGAATCATATGTAAAGGGACTGGACTCATAATTAATTCTTCAATGCTTTTTTGAAACTTAGCACTAAAGAAACTTGAAGAGACATTGGCATAACTATTGGTAATGACCGCCATCATGATTAAGCCGGGTACAATAAACTGCATGTAGCTAAAGCCACCCATTTGACCAATACGCGAACCGACCAAATTTCCAAAAATCACGAAATATAAACTCATGGTGATTGCAGGGGGCAATAAGGTTTGTGGCCAAATGCGCATGAATCGACGCACTTCTTTATGCACAAGTGTATAGAGTGCAACGCATAATTGATTAAAGTTCATTGCGCAGCCCCTTCAAGGTTTTTTTCCACCATTTTCACAAACAGTTCTTCTAGGCGATTTGATTTATTCCGCATACTCGCCACTTGAATGCCTTGTGCTTGTAAAAGTTGAAACAGTTCATTTAGGGTGTGGGCTTTGTCCATTGTCACTTCTAAGGTAACGGGATCGATTAAATTGAAACGCACACCAATAATGTCGATATGAATAGGCTGAATTGGTTCGACCAAATCGAAAATAAAGGATTCTTCACTGAGCTGATTTAAGAAAGACTTCATGGTGGTATCTTCTTTAATCACACCGCGGTCAATAATGGCGATGCGGCGACAGAGCATTTCAGCTTCTTCTAAATAATGTGTTGTGAGGATAATGGAAGTGCCTTGTTCATTCATTTCAGTGAGGAAATCCCACATTGAACGACGCAATTCAATATCTACACCCGCAGTCGGTTCATCTAAAATGAGCAGTTTCGGCTGATGCATCATGGCACGAGCAATCATTAAGCGGCGTTTCATACCACCAGACAGCATGCGAGCTTGAACAGCGCGTTTGTCCCAAAGACCCAGTTTTTCTAAATATTGTTCAGCACGTTGTTCTGCAATTTTTTTGGGAATGCCGTAATAACCCGCTTGAGTGACTAAAATATCAAATGTTTTTTCAAATTGCCCAAAGTTAAATTCTTGCGGCACAACACCTAAGCATTGTTTTGCTTCTGAAGGGTGGGTATCTAGATTGTGTCCAAAAATTTCAACAGTACCTGAGGTTTTTTTTGTGAGTGAGCTAATGATGCTGATGGTGGTTGATTTACCTGCGCCATTGGGTCCAAGGAGGGCATAAAACTCACCTTCAGGCACGCTTAAGTTAATCCCTTTTAGCGCTTGAAAACCATTTCGATAAGTTTTAGATACGTCTCTCAAGGTCAATGCATCAGTCATGAAATTCTCACATGGTGAATAGTATGAGTATTGTGAGTGATCTTGGGTAATAAACCAAGTCAATAAGGCGGAATTCTGTGTTGCAATTATGGAACATTGTTTAAAGTATGAGCACAAAAAATGATGACTTAGAGATAGTTGCTTTACCTTATGGTTTTTTTTGTTATGATGTGCGCTATCCGAAAGAAGCGCTCATAGCTCAACTGGATAGAGTACAGGTCTCCGAAGCCTGTGGCGTGGGTTCGAGTCCCGCTGAGCGCACCAAATTTAAAAATCTAAATTCCAAAATAGAAGAATTTTGTTCATTCAATTTTCATTCTTATAGCCTTGTTTAGTTTATATATCTCGTGCTTCATAAATTTACTTTAATTCAATTAGAATTTTATTTGATTGATGTGTATAAATGTTGAGCACACTTGCCTAATATACTTTTCAGTTCTATATTAAACCTACAGTAGGTCGTGAAGATGCTACGAAGTAGTTGGACGGATCAATGACAGCTCGTTGAGTTTGCAACCTTAGGGTTGAACAAGAAATCAGCACTAGCCTTCCAACATAAAAGCCCGCAGAAATGCGGGCTTTCTTAATTGCATTAGAAATATTTTCTTAATTAAAAGGGTCTGTGAGTGTAGTAGATCGCTGAGACTATATTGAGTTATTGCTTCATTTTCTATTTGAAAATAGCCAAAGTAAATATGATTTCTCTGTTTATAAAACATTACATTGCCAAGAAATCTAACAACTCTAGACCGTGTTCACGCAAGAACTTGTGTTATAAAAAGGTCCATTAAGTAAAATAAGACGAGAAAAGCATATGACTGAAGTAATTGAATTAAAAGTGAAAGATCAATTTAGCAATACTCATGAAGCACTAGCATTACTTCGAGATCTTCCTGAACATGCTGAAGCGAATAATCTGTCCATTTTCCAAAGGATTGAACATATTGTGGTGAATGGTGAAACGATTCAACCGAGTATTGAATTACTCTTCGAAAGTCGACATTCTGACAGTATTTATCGTGTTATTGAATAAATAATTTTTGTTAAATATGTGGTTTGCTCGAATGAAGGCATCAGATCTAAAAATTCACCTAAATGAACTGCACCTCGAAAGTTGGGCGCTTTTAGTCTAGTTTGAAGGGTGCATTTTGTTTTATTAACCCGATATCAGTAATAAAAAAAGTATCCGTAATAAAAAGCCCATCGATGTGAGCTTAAAATTAAAACTCACAATAAGTTTACCTCTACATCGTATTTATTAAATTCTTGAATCAAATTTTGAATGACTTGTTTGCCGACTTTATCATTACAGCTTAATAATTTATCTTTGCCGTCTAGACTGTTATAACATTCAATTTGTTGAATTAACCAACGATTATCGAATTCTGTTTGATGAATAATAATTCGGCTGGGTTGTAAGTTATCACTTAATTGACGGGGCAACACACTGGTAATTGCCAGTTGGATATTCGCCACTTCATCCTGAGAACTTAAAAAAGTAATCACCCAATTACCTAATTTTTTTAAGTACATTGGGTTGTCGGCTGGATGAAAGTCTAAATAATATAGAGCACTCATATTCATTTCCCCTTAAATACTAAATGTATGTAATTTTTGGAGAATATGCGCCATTGAACAAAAGTCTTAGTATGATAAGTGATATGGCTTAAGGACTATGAAATATTTGAATTATAAATTAAACAGCATTTTTTTTTAAAAATAAAATAAAAATATAGCGTAAAAATTAGAGCTTAAATGACTGGTAAAACACAAAAATACTCTTAATTTTTTACGAAGCATTGAGCTTTTGTAGCGAAAAATTGATTTGTTTTAAGCAATGATTTAATTGGTGAGGTCGAATACGACTTTCTTGCAACTCTGTGATCCATTGCATTTGACACAATTTTAAACTGCGTAAATCGTGGCTGTTTAGAATGCGATTCATCAATTGTTTGCCCATTAAACCGCAGTTTTGTTGTAGCAGTTGAGCCATCAAATGTTTTACTTGCTCAAAGTTTAATTCTTCTAAAGTTAAATCTATGTCATGTTGTAGTTCTGTCACCGTAGAGTGGGTATGAGTAATGCTTGAGCTAACTGGTGTGATAGTCGTTGTGGTGATAGGTTCAGCTAACTTCTCTTGAATAGAATTCGTTGTTTGCAGTGGAAGGTTGGTTTTAATTTCAGTATCGAGCAATGTTGTCGGTTCTGGCGTTTCAATAGGGTGCTGAATTGAAGGCGTAATTAATCCCATGTCTATTAATTGTGACAGAACTTCTGGCGGTGCAATCCGATGCTTAAATTGTTCATCGAGGAGGTCAAAATCATCTGTACCAATAAGCAGTAACAGTCTGCGTTGGCGAGCATTTAGATTCATTGAACGCTGTTTTAAACTTTCAATGCCCAAATCAGTTTTGTAATATTGAGACATGCCTTAATTTACTCCCCGCAATAAATTAAGGCAGATTGTATGAGTTGATCATGACAATATTATGTAAAAAATATTACAAATCAAAAGATTATAAAGTCACGATCTTGGCATTTTCTATTGCCTTACGTAAGTAAGGGTCTAGATCTTCCTGACGAAGTAACCACTGCATATAGTCTGCGGGTAAATCAGCAATCGCTGTACCACGGTGTTTACCAAAATTAATGGTTCGTGGAATACGTGCATCTTCGGATGCTGTATAGAGTTCTTCAATGGTTTGAATTTTTAAATGATGTATTTCATGCATTAAAATATTGGCTGTTAAAATAATATCCATATCGGCACGGTGCGCTTTTTTAATCATGTCGCGGGCTTTTGCACTGCCTTTGGTAATCATATAAATGAGTGCGGAAATATTATGTGCTTCGGCATCTGGCCAAACTAAACGTGCAAGGGCAAGTGTGCAAATGGCTTTAATTTTTGATATATCTACGCCACATTTTTCAAGTGCACGAATATCGTAATCAATATTGTGACCAATAATATAGGTTGTGTCCTGTGGAAGGCTAAAGCTCGTATAGTGAGGTTGATCGACCAACTCGGATTCTAAAATATGGTGTACAGCCATTGCTGCATAAGAAATCGGTTCATCGACACGATAGAGCTGATCGAAAATTTGGCTTTTATCTAGCGTAAGTTTGCCATCATGGATTTGAATCGGCGCATAAGCAATCTCAATGGGCTGTCCATTTAAAGTATGGGTTTCTGTATCGAGAATAATTGCTTGCATGACCTAGTCCATAACCGTAGCGAAATTTTAAATAAATTTAACACTTTCAAATGCCTTGGTACAAACTGAAAACATCAACTTTGGACTATTCCTGATTATTTCTGCCTAAAGGTGATGTTTAAATGGTCTTGTTTTAATTTATTAATCGAAATGAGAGTGTTTTATAGATATAAAAGCTAATGTCATGACTCATTTATTTCATGCCTTAAGATGTTATTCATACTCCTCTAATCACGATCTAGAATCATAAAAAGTTGTATTTTTAAACAAGCTATTGGTAATGTCTGCAATTTTTTCAGATGTAGTGTGTGAGTAATAAAGGTGTATATCTTGTGGAGCTGTACTCTTTATTAATCTTTCAAAAGTAGGATCATTGTCTATGCCAAATTAATGAAACGATACTGGGCAAACAATGCGGTGTTTATTTCAAAAGATACAATATTCTAACATTTTGAGGTGCTTAGCTTTTCTATTAAAAAATATTTTATTGAATTGATATTATTGGTTATTTGTAATATTAAGAAATAATAATTTAAAAAATCAACACCTTAGTACTATTGTGTTTTACCTTTTTTTAAAATAATGTATTTAGTCTGAAATTGAAAAATAAAAGTAATTATTTTATTTAAATCATCACAACAAAAAACGTATAAGGAAGTGCAAACATGAAAAAAACATTGCTTACAGTGTTCATGAGTAGTTCAGCCATACTTTTAACAGCATGTGGAAGTGGGGATGACGATTGGAATATTTCAGGTGGTGAGCAAATTCCTGTCAATAATATTCAAAATCCAGTTGTAAATGTTACAGCTTATACTAAGGATGGTATGTCTGGAATTGCTGCAGACAGTCAGCTGATGACATATAAAATGCTAGGTGTCGATAATAAAGAGGTCACAGCAACGGCTTTGGTATTTGTTCCGAGAACTACGCAACCTGTAAATGGTTGGCCGATTGTGGTTTGGGCACATGGTACAACGGGTGTTGCAGATAAATGTGCACCTAGTCAGCAGGGCTTAAATGACTCTCAAATTCTGCTGAAACAACTATTAGTAGAAGGTTATGTGGTAGTTGCTCCAGATTATGAGGGATTGGGAGCAGAAGGTAATCATCCATTTCTTAATTTAAAAAGTGAAGCTTTTTCCATTACTGATGCTGTAGTAGCAACGCGCGACTACCTAAGTCGTCAAGGTAAAAAAGCTGCTCCACAATGGATGGCAGTTGGTCATTCACAGGGTGGTCATGCTGCATTGGGTGCAGCACAATATGCTGCTAGAGCGCAGCTCGACTATAAAGGTACAATTGCAATTGCACCTGCATCAAACCTTGCTGCAATATTGCAAGGGGGTGAAAATGCAGTGAAAGATAAACCTGCAAATATACAGATACCAGTTCTTGCACCTTTAGATACGTTTACTGCTTTAATTGTTGCGGGAATGCAAGGGCATCAGGTTTCGGTCAGTTATGCTGACGTTTTTAAAGCAGATACTGCAAAAATTGCACCTCTTGCAGAAACAGAGTGTTCAGGTCCTGTTGGTGCTGCCTTGGCTCAAGGAATGTCAGATTATGCATCATTACCTGAGCATCCGAACTCATTAGCTGGTTACGGACGAAATCAAGATAATTTTATGTCTATACCTGTGATTAATAATTTCTTAATCAAAGACTCACAACCTGGTACAGTGAAGCTAAATCAGCCTGTTATTATTTATCAAGGTGAAAAAGATGCGACTGTACCAAAAGCAGCAACTGATTTACTGAGAGCAAGTGCTGAAGCTAAAGGTACGAAAATTCAATATAAACCAGATGCAGAATGGACTCACAGTACTGTTTATACAGCAAATATAAATCAGTTTGTTATTGATGTTAAATCGATGATGCCACCAACAACGCCAACTCCATAACTTGATTTGGCCTAAAAAGCTCATGTTTGTATTTACATGAGCTTTTTTATTTAAAACTGAGTAAAGTTCATTCTCGAAATTTATAAACTTCATGCTACAATACGCGCCAATCTTAGCACGGCTTAAAAGCCCTAATTTATAGGACCTCGCTAATGTTTGCCAATATCTCAATTGCTGAATTTGACCCAGAAATCGCGCAAGCAATCACACAGGAAGATGCTCGCCAAGAAGCGCACATCGAACTGATTGCTTCTGAAAACTATTGCTCTCCAGCAGTGATGGAAGCTCAAGGTTCAAAACTTACAAACAAATATGCAGAAGGCTACCCAGGCAAACGCTACTATGGCGGTTGTGAATATGTAGACATCATCGAACAATTGGCAATTGACCGTGCTAAAGAGCTTTTCGGTGCAGATTATGCAAACGTTCAGCCACACGCTGGCTCACAAGCTAACTCAGCTGTTTACTTGGCGCTGCTTAACCCAGGCGATACCGTTTTAGGTATGAGCTTGGCTCACGGTGGTCATTTGACTCACGGTGCAAAAGTTAGCTTCTCTGGTAAAACATATAATGCGATTCAGTACGGTTTAAACACCGAAACTGGTGAAATCGACTATGAAGAAGTTGAGCGTTTAGCACTAGAACACAAGCCACGTATGATCGTTGCTGGTTTCTCTGCTTATAGCCAAATTGTTGACTGGCAACGTTTCCGTGATATCGCGGACAAAGTTGGCGCTTACCTATTTGTTGATATGGCTCACGTTGCTGGCTTAGTTGCTGCGGGTGTTTACCCAAGCCCAGTACAAATTGCTGACGTAACTACAACGACTACGCATAAAACACTTCGTGGTCCGCGTTCTGGTTTAATCCTTGCGAAAGCAAACGAAGAAATCGAGAAAAAATTACAATCAGCGGTATTCCCTGGTAACCAAGGTGGCCCATTGGTTCACGCGATTGCAGCGAAAGCGATTTGCTTTAAAGAAGCAATGACACCTGAATACAAAGAATATCAAAAACAAGTTGTGGTAAATGCTAAAGCAATGGCTGAGGTATTAATCGCACGTGGTTACGATATCGTATCTGGTGGTACTGAAAACCATTTATTCTTATTGTCACTCATTAAACAAGATGTGACTGGTAAAGAAGCAGATGCATGGTTAGGTGCTGCTCACATCACTGTGAACAAAAATGCCGTACCAAATGACCCACGTTCTCCGTTCGTGACTTCAGGTATCCGTATTGGTACACCAGCTGTAACCACTCGTGGTTTTGGTGAAGCAGAAGTTCGTGACTTGGCAGGTTGGATCGCTGACATCTTAGATGCGAAAGGCGACGAAGCTGTAATTAACGCGACTAGAGCGAAAGTTGAACTTGTTTGTGCTAAATTTCCAGTTTATGCAAAATAAGTAAAGACTTGAGAAAGCTCCCTCAAGGGAGCTTTTTTTATAGATGTTTAAAAGTCATATTTTTCAAATCACATATTTCTGCTATAACAGAATAATACTTCATAAAAGATATAAATCATTTTGCTGTTGCTGTAATGACATCTTTCTTTCAAAGGAATCAGGTAAATGGCTAAACCAACAATTATTATTTCACAACAAGATCTTCAGCGTTTAGAAACCATGCTTGAGCATCAATCTAAACTCAGTCCGACCATGCAACATCTTGAAGATGAGCTTGCACGTGCGGATGTTGTTGCTCCACAAGATGTCCCGGAAAATGTAGTGACCATGAATGCTCGTGTGCGTATTACTATTGCACCCGCTAGTGAATCTACAGAAATTACTTTGGTCTATCCACATGATTTTCGCGGTGATAAAGGTCAAGTAAATGTCCTTGCTCCAGTCGGTGCAGCTATTCTTGGCTTGGCTGAAGGGCAAGAAATTGAATGGCCACAACCCGATGGTCATTTAATGAAAGTTAAGATTGAAAAAGTGCTGTATCAGCCAGAGCGAGCAGGCGATTATTTATAAGTTTAAATGCATAAAATGTTGTGGAGAAGACACAGCATTTTTATATTGAGAGCGTATTTTTTAGTCGAAATAAACATTATTTTTATAAATATTCATCATATAAAAATGATGCAGTAAAAATTAGAAAAGAGTGTTTTTAAATAATAAAAAAGGCAAAGTAAAAACTTTGCCTTTTTTTGATCTGTACCGATCTTAGTGGTGATGACCACCAGCGCCGTGTACGTGACCGTGTTCTAATTCTTCAGCAGAAGCTTCACGAATTTCAACAATTTCAACTTCAAAAGTTAAATCTTGACCAGCAAGTGGGAAGTTTGCATCAACAAGAATGTTGTCACCTTCAATTGCTTTAACAGTAACGATTTGAACACCGTCATCCGTTTGAGCTTGGAATTGCATACCCGCTTGGATATTGTCTACGCCTTGGAACATTTGCGCAGGAACTTCTTGTACTAGGTCTGGGTTGTATTCGCCATAACCTTCAGCAGCAGGAACGTTTACAGTGAATTTTTCACCAACAGTTTTGCCTAATAAAGCATTTTCTAAACCAGGGATGATGTTACCTGCACCGTGCAAATATGCAAGTGGCTCACCTTGTGATTGGTCGAGAGTTTCGCCCTCTGCGTTAGTCAACGTGTAGTGGAAAGAAACCACGAGGTCATTTGCAATAGCAGTCATGTCATTGATCCATTCAATTTTTTAAGGGTACATCATAAAGTGAAAAGCAATTTTTGTAGACTATATTTATCAAAAAATTGCATTTTCCGCGTTTTTATGGCGTTTTTTTAATAATAGGGACGGTTTTTAAAATTTCAATGCAATTTTATCTTCGAAGTGATTTTTTCTTGTGACAAAAAATTTAACTATGTCAGTAAAGCTTATTTATTTTCCAGCTATGTACCATTTTGCAGACAAAAAAAGAAGATGACATCAATCAGTCATCTTCCAGTTATTACTTGTTAAAATTGCTATGCCGATTGCATAAAGTCAAGAAATTGAACTTCACTGTCCTAAAGGATAGATTTTGAGTTCTACTTCATTGTTGGAAAACAAACTAAAAAGTTGTTTAAACCAAATTGCAATTTTTTGGAAAAAATTAGCTTCTTCAATCTGCACATCATTTTCAATGGCAATCGTTCGAATCAATTGGTTATTTTGATACACCTGTACCGTGGCCAATTGCATGACTTTAGCCAAGGGAGCGGTAAGTAGTTTTTCGTTGATTTCAACATTTAAGTGGGTTTTTGTTTCTTGTAAGGGTTCTATGGTTTGAATCGTACCATTGCCTGTATTCAACATAATGCGCTGATTGGTTGTGTCATAGGTTTTTAAATCAATCGCAAAAGGTTGGTCATATAAAGATGTGGTGATAATTTGCGGTTTGCTGGTTTCTAATTTAAACATTTTTAATGTGGATTTGATCACAGGTAATTCTGCAATCAGTTGTTTGTCTTTAATCGCAACTTCATTACGGGTATAGGTATATCCCATGTTCATGAGGTTATAGGCAACTTCGGCACGCTTTGCCGCACTAGCCGCACCCAAGACAATGACCACTAAACGACGTTCAGGAGCGTCTGGGTTCATTGTTGGGCGGTTTGCAGTTAGGGCGAGATTATAACCTGCGGCTTTAGTGAAGCCTGTTTTTAAGCCATCTACCGTTGGATCAAGTTTTAATAACCTATTCGTTGCATGGTGAAAGCGATTATTATAAGAAAAGCTTTGTTGTTTTGAGTAATTTAAATAATCGGGCGTTTGTGTCACAAGGGCTTGCCCTAAAAGTGCTAAATCTGCTGCGGTTGAATAATGCTCAGGCATGCTAATACCTGCTGGGTTTTGGAAGTGAGTATCTTTCATTCCCAAAGCTTGGGCTTCTTTATTCATCCGTGCAATAAATTTTGGCACATCTCCAGCAATGCGTTCTGCCAAAGTCACAGCAGCATCATTGGCAGACATCACCACTAAGCCTGCAAGAAGTTGATCGACTGAAATCTGCTCACCTTGTTTCAGGTACATCTGTGATTCATCCCACATCACCATGTTAACCACAGGTGTTGCAGTTAAGACCTCATCTTTACGCAAATGACCTGCCTGAAGTTCTTTTAATGTGATGTAAGCCACCATCATTTTAGTCAGCGAGGCTGGAGCACGTTGAACATGACTATTATGTTCAGCAATAACTTGCCCTGATTGAGTATCAATAACAGTCCAAGCTTGCGCTTCAACGCTTTCTGGGACTAGATTGAGTAATGTGGCATTGACTATTGTGGAGCACAATAAACCAAGTGATGCGATGAGGTAGATAACAGCTTTCAATGATGTTCCTTTATTTGCCAATCCGTTGACTTTAAAATGCAAAAAATCTTGCGAATGCTATGCCTTTTTTTACTGAATGGCTAGTCAGAATTGTAGACAATTGCGACAGTTCAGCATTGCTTTGTAAAAAAATGCTAAGCTCATTGATAAGTTACCTTTTTCACATTTTGAATCGCCTATTATGTTGCATTATCAAATCGAATTTGACGATTATCGTCAGCATTTAATTCATGTCACTTTACGTTTTGTTGCCATCCCAACACAGGTGCTTTCGTTACCGACTTGGATTCCCGGAAGTTATTTGATTCGTGAGTTTTCAAAGCATATTGAGTCTGTCAAAGCCTATGATGAAGATGGGCGTATGCTGCAAATTAGTAAATTTGAAAAAAATAAATGGCGTTTATTTAATACCGATTTTGAACTGATTACCGTGGAATACGATGTTTATGCGTATGACCTGTCGGTACGTGGTGCTTATGTTGACCAGAACCGTTTATATGTGAATCCAGCATGTGCGTGTTTGGGGCTTGAAGGTCAGGAAGAAAACCAAGTCGAAGTTGAAGTCTTCCTTCCAAATGAACTGAAACACTTCCAATTGGCGACGGGCTTAGCGCATAAAAGCTTGGTTAAAGGTCGTCATACCTTAAAAGCTAAAAACTATGCACAGTTGATTGATAGTCCATTTGAACTGGCAGATCAAACGCGTTTTAGTTTTGAAGCGAATGGAATTCCACATGAGTTTGTAGTTTCAGGCAAACATGCCATGAACGCACAACGGATGCAGCAAGATATTGAAAAAATCTGTAGCACAGAGATTGCAATGTTTGGTTCTGCACCATTTGAACATTACACCTTTATGACCATGGCGACGGGCAGTAGTTATGGTGGTTTGGAACATCCAAACAGTACCAGTCTCATTACGCCACGTTATGACCTGCCTAAAGCAGATGAACCGATTGAGCCATCTAAAGATTATCAACGCTTTTTAGGTTTATGTAGTCACGAATATTTTCATTCATGGTTGGTGAAATTTATTCGCCCTGAAAACTTTGTCAATTATGATCTCAACAAAGAAGGCTATACCTCTTTATTGTGGATTTTTGAAGGTTTTACGTCGTACTATGATGATTTGATTTTGCTGCGCAGTGGTGTGGTTAATCAAGTATCTTATATTGAGTTATTAAAAACACAGATTGATCGTTATTTACAAAATCCCGGTCGAGCTGTTCAGACTGTTTCTGAGTCTAGTTTTGATGCGTGGGTGAAATTTTACCGTCAGGATGAAAACTCAAATAATGCAGGAACCAGCTACTACAACAAAGGTTGTTTAGTGGCATTGTGTCTAGATCTGGGCTTACGTTTACGTGGGTCAAGTTTAGATGCCTTAATGCGTAAGTTGTATGAAAATGCACAAAATGGCATTCAAGTCAGTGAGCGGACTATTTTTGATTTGTGTAAAGCGCTGACAGGTCAAGATTGGGCAGAGCAGATTAATCACTTGATTAATACGACAGATGAATTGCCGCTTGATCAGTTGTTCCCTGAATTTGGTCTAAGTTATACCTTGGAAAATGATAAAACTTTACCATATGGGTTAAAAGTTGCTGATAAACCTGAAGGTGTGTTGGTTCAAAGTGCGCGACGTGATGGTGTGGCAGCTCAAGCGGGTCTTTCTGCCAATGATGTGATTATTGCCATTGATGGTTTAAAAGCCACTGAAAAACTGATCGAGCAATATGCAAAACAGGAAGCTACTTTCATTGTACATGCATTTCGCCGTGATGAGTTGATGCAGTTTGAACTTTCAGGTAGTGCAATTAACTTAACCACAGTTGAATTGAAAGTTGAAGATCAAGTGAAAGCAGAGAAGTGGCTTAAAGCTTAATTTTCTAACGATTTGAAGTCATGTAAAACCGATGCTTAGGCATCGGTTTTTTATTAGAAGTAGATATAAAAATTTATAAATATAGATTAGCTTTAAAAAGAAATTTAGCAGCCTTACAAAAAGATGGTTTTTATGTATTTCATTAAGAGTACTTCAAGGCATGTCGATAACAAGCTATGGAGCAAGGGTAAGGCATTAAGAGTGATCGGATGAATTGAACTTCGAATACTTATTGCTTTAAATATGTTGAAATTGAAGATTTTTAGATTCACAGGTGATGTCACACTGATGCTTATTATTCCAAAGTCTTTAAATTAAGTACAACATCATAGTGAGGAGAGCAACCTTAGCATGACAGCTTTTTCGGCTGATCAGGCAGGAAATTTGCATCGTATTTCCTGATAGGTAATTTATTTCCATGATACCCAACATGTCCCAAGAAATTGGTTTGTAAATTGGCAAATCGGTCTGGTGAAATTTTAATCGTTTTTATGGGGTATTAAACAGTTAAAATATTGATAAATATGCATATTATTGCATTTAGGCCCTAAATCATTGCTTGGCTAATCAGATGTGTTGATACAGCCATAGAGACCATCTGGGACTGCCTATATTCGAAAAAAGAAGAAATTTCAAGTAGAATATCCGCATTGGTGAACAACACTGATGCGTATAAATTATCAGCCAAACAGTAATATGAAAAAATATTACTTTGACTGAGGTGCAATCAGCACCAATACTTTAAATATTTTATTTAAGCAAATCGGTTCGCAGGGCTGAGTCAAAAGCTTAGTCCTAACAAACTCAATCCAAAGCAAGGGGCTAAATATGGCTGGTGGAAAGTCAACAATCATTTATACATTGACCGATGAGGCGCCACTATTGGCGACCTACTCACTGCTGCCGATCATTGAGACCTTTACTAAACCGGCTGGCATCGAGATCGTTAAAAGCGATATCTCCGTAGCCGTACGTGTACTCGCAGAATTTACGGACTTCCTAAGCGACGAACAGAAAGTGCCTGACACTCTCGCAGAGCTAGGCCGTCTCACGCAAGATCCAGATACAAACATTATCAAACTCCCAAATATCAGTGCCTCTGTTGGTCAATTGATGGCGTGTATTAAGGAGCTTCAGTCTAAAGGCTATGCTATTCCTGATTATCCGGAAAACCCAGCCACTGAAGAAGAAAAAGCGATCAAAGCACGTTATAGCAAGTGTCTAGGTTCGGCTGTGAACCCTGTACTGCGTGAAGGTAACTCTGACCGTCGTGCACCTGCTGCAGTAAAGAACTACGTTAAGAAGCACCCGCATTCAATGAGCGAGTGGAAGCAGTGGTCACAGACTCATGTGTCGCACATGGAAGAAGGTGACTTCTACCATGGCGAAAAATCAATGACGCTTGACCACGCGCGCAATGTGAAGATGGAACTCATCACTAAGAGCGGTGAAAACATCGTTCTTAAGCCAAAAGTGGCGTTGAAAGACGGTGAGATCATCGATTCGATGTTCATGAGCAAAAAAGCACTTTGCGATTTCTACGAGAAGCAACTTGAAGATTGCCGTGAAGCGGGCATCTTGTTCTCGTTACACGTGAAAGCGACCATGATGAAAGTTTCACATCCGATCGTATTCGGTCACTGTGTGAAAATTTACTACAAAAATGCATTCGAAAAGCATGGTAAATTATTTGATGAGTTAGGCATTAACGTCAATAACGGTATGTCGGGTCTTTACGAAAAAATCGCAACTTTGCCTACTTCTCTTCGTGAAGAAATCATTGAAGATCTTCATGCATGTCAGGAACATCGTCCTGCACTTGCAATGGTAGATTCTGCGAAGGGTATTACCAACTTCCATTCACCAAACGACGTGATTGTAGATGCTTCTATGCCTGCAATGATTCGTGGTGGCGGTAAAATGTGGGGTGCTGACGGCAAACCTTACGATTGCAAAGCTGTGATGCCTGAATCGACTTTCGCGCGTATTTACCAAGAAATGATTAATTTCTGTAAGTGGAATGGCAACTTCGATCCAAAAACGATGGGTACTGTCCCTAACGTTGGTTTGATGGCGCAAAAAGCCGAAGAATATGGTTCGCACGACAAGACATTTGAAGTACCAGCAGCTGGTGTTGCTAATATCACTGACATTGAAACTGGCGAAGTATTGATGTCACAAAATGTTGAGGAAGGCGACATCTGGCGTATGTGTCAGGTGAAAGATGCCCCGATTCGTGACTGGGTGAAACTTGCGGTAAATCGCGCGCGTAACTCTGGTATGCCTGCGATCTTCTGGCTTGACCCGTATCGTCCACATGAAAATGAATTAATCAAGAAAGTAGAAGAATACTTGAAAGATTACGATACAACAGGTCTCGACATCCAAATCATGTCACAAGTGCGTGCGATGCGTTACACACTTGAGCGTGTAGCACGTGGTCTTGATACGATTTCAGTAACGGGTAATATCCTACGTGACTACCTGACTGACTTGTTCCCAATTATGGAATTGGGTACGTCTGCGAAAATGTTGTCTATCGTTCCGTTAATGGCTGGTGGTGGCATGTACGAAACGGGTGCGGGTGGTTCAGCTCCGAAACACGTTCAACAGTTAGTGGAAGAAAACCATTTACGTTGGGATTCACTTGGTGAATTCATGGCGCTTGCGGTTTCTTTAGAAGAAATGGGCATTAAAGAAGACAATGCTCGTGCGAAATTGCTGGCGAAAACGCTTGATCAAGCAACAGGTAAGTTACTTGACAACGATAAGTCACCATCGCGCCGTACTGGTGAGCTTGATAACCGTGGTAGCCACTTCTATTTAGCTAAGTATTGGGCTGAAGAGCTTGCTGCGCAGGATGAAAATGCTGAGTTGAAAGCGAAGTTTGCTCCACTTGCGAAAGCATTGGCTGAAAACGAAGATCAAATTATTGCTGAACTTGCTTCCGTTCAAGGTAAGTCAGTTGACATCGGTGGTTACTATGCCGTTGATACAGCTAAAGTGAATGCTGTGATGCGTCCGAGTGTAACTTTAAATACAGTTCTTGAGACTGTTTAAGTATGATCATGCAAAGTCGATGATTTAGTCGGTGATGTAAAAAAGCCGGTGCATATGCACCGGCTTTTTATTGTCCGCAATTTTTAAGGTATGAAGTTTCCTCAAAAAAGCAACCAGATTTAAACTAACTCTTAACGAGCATTACGTCCACGACCACGTGGTGATTTCGTGTTGTCACGAGTTGTACCATTGGTCTTACGACGTGGTTTATCCGCATCATCCATTTGCCAAATACGGGTTGTACCACCATTTGGCGTTTTCTTGCCTTTAAATGGTGCTTCGCCTTTTTCTTCACGTGCTTTATCTTTTGCAACAGAGAAATGCTGTTTCTTCTTCTGTACAATTTTTTTCGGAAAGTCACGACCTGTATACGGTTTATCCGCAGGAACATCTTTAAAGTCAGGATAAAGTAAAGGTTCAATCTCGACTTGCTCACCTGGTTGTAAGCCCAGTTTTACAATGCTAATTGTACCAATTTGAGTACGAATTAAGCGTAAAGTTGGGAAGCCTACAGCAGAGGTCATACGACGTACTTGACGGTTACGACCTTCACAAATTGAAATTTCTACCCAAGAGGTCGGAACAGAGGCACGAAAACGAACTGGTGGAGTACGTTCCCATAACCAATCTGGTTCGTCAATTTTTTGAGCTGTAGCCGGCAAGGTGATACCGTCTTTAAGTTCAACACCTTTACGAAGTTGCTCTAAAGCTTCCTCCGTAATGTCGCCGTCAACCTGAACCACATACGTTTTAAACTTTTTGCTGGCTGGGTTGGTAATGAATTGGTTCAAACCGCCATGATCCGTTAAGAACATTAAGCCTTCTGAATCTAAATCAAGACGACCTGCAATACGCAAGTCAGGATCTTGAGTAAAATCAGCCATGGTTTGATGTTTCTCATCGGCACGGAACTGGGAGAGAACGTCATAAGGTTTGTTGAGAATGACGATTTTCATAGAAAATAACTACTTTGCTAATGATTAAATTTGGAAACGTTGAGTATTATTTAATCGAGAAATATTGTTATTTCTCATATAAATCTCAAAAATACTGAATCTAGATTAGGATATTATGCGTTAAGAACAGTTGAAAGTATTGCTTATTGGCAATTATTTTTTAGATTCGCCAGCGACAAACGGAGAAGTTGTACAATGGGTTATCAAAAGATTGCAGTTCCTGTGGATGGTAGCAAAATTACCGTAAACGCAGATTTGTCACTCAATGTTCCGAATAATCCAATCATTCCTTTTATTGAAGGTGATGGTATTGGTGTGGATATTACACCAGCGATGAAAGCTGTGGTAGATGCTGCGGTTCAAAAAGCTTACGGTGGCAAACGTTCGATTGAATGGATGGAAGTGTATTGCGGTGAAAAAGCAGACAAAATCTATGGTACTTATATGCCAGAAGAAACTTTTGATGCACTGCGTGAATTTGTTGTTTCTATTAAAGGCCCATTAACGACTCCAGTGGGTGGTGGTATTCGTTCACTTAACGTCGCTTTACGTCAAGAATTAGATCTTTATGTTTGTGTACGTCCAGTTCGTTGGTTTGAGGGTGTTCCTTCACCCGTTCATCATCCTGAACTGACTGACATGGTGATTTTCCGTGAAAACTCTGAAGACATTTATGCGGGTATCGAGTGGAAAGCTGACTCTCCTGAAGCTAAAAAAGTGATCAAATTTCTGAAAGAAGAAATGGGTGTGACTAAAATCCGTTTTGAAGAGAACTGTGGTATTGGTATCAAGCCCGTATCTAAAGAGGGTACTCAACGTCTTGTGCGTAAAGCAATTCAATTTGCGATTGATAATGATAAGCCAAGCGTGACTTTAGTTCATAAAGGCAACATTATGAAGTACACCGAAGGTGCATTTAAAGAATGGGGCTATGAAGTCGCGCTTGAACGTTTCGGTGGTGAACTTCTTGATGGTGGTCCATGGGTCACGATTAAAAATCCTAAAACTGGCAAAAAAATCATCATTAAAGACGTTATTGCCGATGCATTTTTGCAGCAAATTTTGATGCGTCCAGCTGATTACTCTGTAATTGCGACACTTAATTTGAACGGTGATTATATTTCGGATGCGCTTGCAGCTGAAGTAGGTGGTATTGGTATCGCTCCTGGTGCAAATATTGGTGGTGCGATCCAAGTTTATGAAGCAACTCACGGTACTGCGCCTAAATATGCGGGTCAGGATAAAGTAAATCCTGGGTCTATTATTCTTTCTGCTGAAATGATGCTTCGTGACATGGGGTGGGCTGAAGCTGCTGATTTAATCATCAAAGGTATTGCTGGTGCGATTACTGCGAAAACGGTAACGTATGACTTCGAGCGTTTAATGCCTGATGCGACTTTGTTACGTTGTTCAGAGTTTGGTCAAGCAATCATTAATAACATGGAATAAGCATATATAGTTTCATTCAACTGATGAAAGCCTGTATTTATTGCTAATGCCAGTCAGTTAAGAAATTGACTAGTTTTTTTTATTTTAAATTCATGATGTTACTTGATGCGCGGAAACGTCATCCGCAACTGTCCGAGGCAAAACTACTGTAAAAAAAGTAAAATTTCTGCGATTAATTGATCAATAAAAAGTATTTGACGAGTTTTGCGGATGACAAATGTTTTTGGTTCTTTTGGCTAATGAGAAACATTGTTTCGCAAGGAACAAACGAGCTCCAAGGATTTGATTTAAGGAGATAAGACCCCGTCGTGAATAACTAAAAAGTTAAGGAGTTGATTGTAAAACTCCTTAACTGACTGGCATTACGTATTTATTGCGGGTTTTTTATAAGCGTAAAGCTAGTGATTTAGAAAAAGTGATGATATTTTAGTCATCATAATTAAAGGGGATAATAATGAACTACAATTGGGCGATCTTTATATTGTTAGGAATGCCATTCTTAACACAGGCAGGTACTGTTTATAAATGTAATAACAAAGGTGCAACGGTATATCAGTCTAAGCCATGTCCTGACACAACAGTAGATGCTAATTTTCAGCGTGAGCAACGCATACAAAATCAATCAAATTCCGCTTATCAGCAACGGACAACAAATGGAACTTCCAACGAAATTGCGGAAACAGCAGAAGGGAAAAAGAAAAGTTTAGCAATTGCCCAAGAGGCATACCGTATAACAAAAGAGCGCTAAAATAAATCAAACTTTATTTGGTTTACTGAAAGGGAAATATTATTTGGTGACGACTAAAGCGAGAAGTATTGAAGGCTATTTGGTAGGTATTTATGCCTTATTATGTGCCTATCAGCTTTGTCACCAAAATAAGCCCACGATCAAAATTAGCGAAAGTTTTAAAGCTTATATTCAATTTGAGAGTATTGAATAAAGAGTAGGATTACAGAAAATACCTATTAAGAATTGTATTTGATAAATAAGATTAAAGAGTGTTCATTTAAAATAATAGATGCAAATAAATGATGTTTAAAAAATTAAAAATATTTTGTTTATCCATCGTTTTTCTAGGTATAACTGTTTTATTGACAGGTTGTAAGCCACCACCATCAGGTGAAGCCGCAGGTATTCGTTACCCAATTTTATTTATACAGTTGCAGCAAATGGAGTTGCCTGTACAGCTTGCAATGCCTGTTGAAAAGATTAAGCCTCGGCAAATACAAGATACTTGGGGTACAGCACGGAGTGGCGGTAGAAAACATGAAGGCATTGATATTTTTGCTAAGCGAGGAACACCTGTCCTAAGTGCAACACAAGGGATTGTAGTTCGTGTAGGCATCGATGATTTAGGCGGGAAAGTGGTTTGGATTGTTGGCCCAAATTTAAGCCGTCATTATTATGCACATTTGAATGATTATGCTGACCAGATTCAACAGGGTGATTGGGTTGAAGTGGGTGAGGTGATTGGTTATGTGGGCAATACGGGCAATGCTAAAAGTACCCCACCACACTTGCACTATGGAATTTATTTAAATGGACAAGGAGCAGTTAACCCTTATCCATATTTAACACCATCTTCTTAAATATTAAAAATTGCTACACTTGTTCAGTTATTTTGTATTTAGTTGAGTGTGTGTGCCAAACCAATTGCAAAGTACCAAGCAGCAAGACAAATGAAGCCAAAATGAACTGTTGATGATAGGTCACGCCAAAATGTTGCAGGGCACTAAAACTTAAACCACCGACAAGCTGTGTAAATGCAAAACACAGTGTTGCAATACTCCAAAGCTTTTTATAAGCAGCACCATAAAGTTGTAAAATGGTGTAAGAGGTCAGAAAAACCACCGCAGGATTAAGCATTCCTGTAAAAAATGAAGAGGTAAAAGTTAGAATAGGGCTTGTACTTGCAGTGGCAATAAAAATAGCGATGATATATAGACTATAAAGAATTTTCAGTGCAGTAAAATTACCAAATTTTCTTGCTAATAAATAAGCGGAGAAAGCACCTAAAGCACTGCCGATCCCATAGAGAATCCAATTGAAGTTAATCCAAAAGAGATTGAGTTTTAATTCATGACTCAGGTAGTCAATCCAAAACAGTGAGTGGGGAATATAAGCAAAGGCACTACTTGAATAGGCAATCAGTAAACTATAGAACAGCGTATTTAACGATACTTCTGTGGATGCTGGTGCAGTTTGTGCAGATAAATGATGTTTAAACTGTTGCAGTAAAATACTTAGACAAATACAAATGATCAGTGCAAAACCACACAGAATAAGCCATGCTATTTGTGTCGAAATTTGATCTAAATAAGGCAGGAAAAGTGTTGCCAGTAAAACCCCAAGTCCAATGCCGCTAAAACCGATAAAATTGATTTTAAAGCGATCTTGGATGTCACAGCATTGTGCCACTACGCTAGGTGACAAGATCATCAATAGACCACCACTTACTCCTGAAATGATGCGCCAAAAGATATACCAAGCTTTTGGCAAGTCTGAAAATGCACAACAGAGTAAGCTCAGCATGCCAACAACGGCTGCTATTTGAATGTATAAAGCCATGATTTTATTTTGAGCTAAACGCATGGCCAAAAAAGCACCGAGCAAATAACCGAGTAAATTCGCACTGCCTAAAAGGCTGGAAAATTCATTCGTCCAAGCAAATGCTTCACGAGTCGTGGGTAATAATGCAGTATAAGAAAAGCGTAAAATACCTATTCCTAAGCACATGCTAAGGCATAAAAAAAGACTGAGCTTAATTTTGTTTGAGGACATCCAGTGTTCTCACCGATACTTATTATTGATTAATAACAATAAATAGCATGAATTGTCATGATTTAATATGAGAATAATGAACAAGTGCATGAGTTCGCAGATTGGCTGTTTTTATTCTGATTTATTGGGTGAGTAGGTGCTAAGGCTAAATAGTGAAAGTTGAATAAAAATGATGAATTTTACAAAAATAAATCTTTAAAAAAAACCGCGTTAAAGAACGCGGTTTTTTTAGCGCTAAAATTAACGCATTTTGGCTAAGAAGCGACTTAAACGGTTTAATGCTTCACGTAATTCATTTTCAGCAGGTAGGAATACCACACGGAAATGATCAGGTGTAGGCCAGTTAAAACCAGTACCTTGGACCAATAATACTTTTTCAGCACGTAAGAAATCGAGCATGAATTTTTCATCATCTTGAATAGGGTAAATTTCAGGATCAAGACGAGGGAAGCAGTACATTGCACCTTCAGGTTTAACACAGCTTACCCCTGGAATGTCATTTAACATTTCCCAAGCGATATTGCGCTGTTCATATAAACGACCACCGGGACGAATCAAGTCATTAATTGATTGGTAACCGCCTAAAGCTGTTTGAATAGCATATTGGGCTTGATGGTTCGCACATAAGCGCATTGAAGCGAGCATATCTAAGCCTTCAATGTAGTCCATTGCACGTGATTTATCACCTGTAATGGCCATCCAGCCTGAACGGAAACCCGCAATGCGATATGCTTTAGATAAACCATTAAATGAAACACAAAGATGATCACCCGCAAGTGCAGCAACAGCAACATGTTCAATGCCGTCATACACAACTTTGTCGTAGATTTCATCTGCAAACAAAATTAAGTCATATTTTTTTGCCAGTGCGACAATTTGTTCTAAAACATGACGGGGATAAACTGAACCTGTCGGGTTGTTTGGATTGATAATCACAATACCACGTGTATTGGGCGTGATTTTGCTTTCCATATCAGCAATGTCTGGATACCAATAGTTTTCTTCATCACATTTATAGTGAATTGCTGTACCACCCGATAAATTTACCGCAGCCGTCCATAATGGATAGTCAGGCATAGGAACTAGCATTTCATCGCCATCATTCAATAAGCCTTGCATAGCCATCACAATCAGTTCAGACACACCATTACCAATATACACATCGTTGACGTGCATATTTAAAATGCCTTTTTGCTGGTAATACTGACAAATCGCTTTACGCGCAGGGAAAATCCCTTTTGAGTCTGTATAACCAACGGCATTTGGAAGATTTAACGCAACATCATTAATAATTTCTTGTGGAGCTTCAAAGCCAAATGGGGCGGGGTTACCGATATTTAATTTAATAATTTTATGACCAGCTTCTTCCATTTCATTGGCCGCTCGTAACACAGGTCCACGAATGTCGTAGCATACATGCTCGAGCTTAGACGATTTTTTTATTTCGCGTGGGGTTTGGATAGTGTTCGGCATTTTGATGTTCTCGGAAAGAGTGGAGGTCATTTTTGCATAACGATATAAATAACTTTTAAATGTTTCAGTTGTTACCAGATCGAGATCATGTTCATCTCTGAGTAAAGCAACAATTTTTTCATGCGTAAATCCCACCTGTTGATATTGTTTAATCACAGGCAGTAGATGTTTAAAAATAACGCTCTTTTTTTGCGACATTTTTTAATCTTGAGCAAGAATTTCAATAAGATTAACATTAAATTTGCTCACAAAAAAGCATTTAAAAAATAAAATGCTCACCATGTTTTGTATTTTTGCTTACCTTTTGCTTTTAAGTAAATTATAGGTCTTTTGTAAATTGTTAACTAAAGACTAGAAATTTTAAGATGAATCACGTAAATATAGGATTATCCTATTTTAAATAGCAAGATAGAAAGGGACGTAATCATGGGAAAACTCAATAAAACAGACCGAGAATGGCAAAGAGAGTTATCACCAGACGAATTTCGCATTACGCGACAAAAGGGGACTGAGCCAGCATTTACAGGGAAATACTGGAATACCAAGCAAACGGGGACTTATTTGTGCCGTTGTTGTGGGGCTGAATTATTCTCGTCTAATACCAAATATGATAGTGGTAGCGGTTGGCCAAGCTTTTATAAACCGATTAGCAGTGGTGCGGTTGATGAAAATCAAGATGCGACGCATGGTATGGTCAGAACTGAAGTTGTTTGTCATCATTGCGATGCACATTTAGGGCATGTTTTTGAAGATGGCCCACAGCCAACAGGATTGCGCTATTGCGTAAATTCAGCTTCATTAGAATTAAAAACACAAGAAAAAAATGACGAGGAAACCTATCCATGACCAACATTTATCAGTTTGAAGCTGAGTTGTTAGATGGAAAAAATAAATCATTTGCTGATTATGAAGGCAAAGTTTTATTAATTGTAAATACTGCAAGTAAATGTGGTTTTACACCGCAATTTTCAGGTCTTGAAAAGCTGTATGAAAAATACAAAGATCAAGGTTTGGAAGTTTTGGGCTTTCCTTGTAATCAATTTGGTGGGCAAGACCCTGGATCCAATGAACAAATCGGTGCATTCTGCCAAAAAAATTATGGTGTGAACTTTCCGATGTTTGCCAAAGTAGATGTGAAGGGGCCAGAAGCACATATTTTATTTCGTTATTTAACCAATAACAGTAAAGGTGTTTTGGGCAATGGAATTAAGTGGAATTTTACCAAGTTCTTGATTGGTAAAGATGGCAAGGTCTTAAACCGCTTTGCGCCCACCACCAAACCTGAAACTTTGGAAAGTGAAATAGAGGCGGCATTATCGCAGTGATGTTTCATGTTGGAAAATGAACAAAATGTGATAAGTCAGCCAGAACCGAATGTTCAGTTCTGGCGTGATTCGCGCATGCCTTATGTAGAAACACGTCAGGCATGCCAAAGTCAGATTTGTTATAAGGCCCACAGTCACACTACTTTTTCTATTGGTGCAGTCGATACGGGGCTAAGTCGTTTTAGCAGTTATTTAAGTGCTGTTGAAATGATTGAGTCCGGTGCTTTAGTGGTTATTCCTGCTCAGGTTGAACACTCCTGTAATCCTATGCCTAATCAAGCATGGAGTTATCAGATGATGCATTTAAATGCTGACTGGCTTGCCGCATTATTGTCAGAGACAGTAAGAGAACAAATTCATGCACCAATTCCACAATTAAAACCCAGCGTGATTAAAGAACCAGAATTGTATTGTGCATTCACCCAGCTAAATCGAGATTTATTTAATCCTGAAGTTGATTTTAGGGAAAAAGAACAGCGTTTGATAGAGGTGCTCACTCAAATTGTTTTGCCCTGCTTTGAATGGGAAAAAACGGATACATCTCATTATTTTTATGATCATTTAAAGGATTTGATTATCTATTTAAAAGATGTTGATACGATTGTCCCACTGGAAAAATTGGCAAGTATGCTGGGAATTAGTCGTTATGCCGTCATTCGTTTATTCAAGGCAAATCTGGGTTTGACCCCACATGCCTTTCAGCTCAATTTAAAAGTGAATCAGGCAAGAGAATTGCTTAAATATGGAAAAAATGTTGCTGATATTAGTTATGAACTAGGTTTTAGTGATCAAAGCCATTTTCATCGTGTATTTAAAATACATACAGGGGTTACGCCTAGGCAGTATCAACAAGGTTTTATATGAAGCACTTGGTTTTTTATTATTGAGCCTTTTGTCTGTTTAAAACCTAAAACCTAAAACCTAAAACCTAAATTAAATTTATGATCGCGCAATTTTATACAAGAGAGAATTGTGCTGGTTCTCTATGCTTATTTCAGCTAGATACTGGAATGATTTATGGAACTGTTTGTTATTATTGCATTCACGCACTTTATTGCTTTGCTTTCTCCCGGACCTGATTTTTTTCTTATTTTAACGACACTTTTACGTCATGGTCGGTCTGCGGCTCGCTTTGTCTGTGTAGGAATTGCATTGGGAAATGCATGTGTTTTAATGGTGATTTATGCCTGTTTATTTTTTCTTGGAAAAATTGATGAAAATATTTTGCTCTATATACGTTATATCGGTGCAGTGTATTTAATATATTTGGCAGCATTATGCTTGTATTATGCAAAAACTGAAGTGATTACGACGCATGGAAAAACGGATGCTATTCCGACTTTATCCAGTACAGTTAGTTATTTGAGTCAAGGCTTACGTTCAAGTGTGCTGAACCCTAAAAATATTTTATTTTATAGTAGCTTAGTCCTGTTGGTTTATGTTGATTTTGGGGTTTTTCAGCATATTTTAATGGTGTTATGGATGGTTACTGTCGTCTTGGTTTGGAATATTTTACTGGTTAAATTGTTAAGTTATAAAGTTTGGATTGAATGGCTTAGCCTAAAGTCTAGATGGTTATATTATATTTCAGGGGGCTGTTTTATCTTTTTTTCCCTGATGTTATTAATGATGAATAAATTCGATTAAATGATTTTTATTTTAGCTTGAATTGGGACAGAAAAATTCAAATTAAAGTAAAAGCCACCTTTAGGTTAATGCTCGTCAGTGAGGTGTTGTTTAATCCTCCCCTTGCGAAACAGTGTTTCTCATCCTTTTTCAAAGGAGGGAGTATCTAAAATTTAATAAGATATTAAAGTCTATATCGTTCCCCTCTTTTTTTAAGAGGGGTTAGGGGAGATTAATTAATCAGTAATCATTAAATTACTCTTAACTGACTGGCATTAACTCAAAGGTTTGGCATTAAAATTTAAAGTATCGCTTTGAGGCGTTTAACCACTTCTTCACACTGAGCAATGTCCGCGACCAATGCTAAACGAACATGGTTTTCACCCGGATTACCTTGTTCAGTATCACGAGACAAATAACGCCCCGGAAGCACTTTAATGTGCGCTTTTTCCATCAGCATTTTGGCAAAAGCTTCGTCATTGTCTACTTTAAGCCAATAATAAAAACCTGCATCAGGTTTTTTAAGTGGCAATAGATGACCCAGTTCTTTTTGAAAAAGTTCGAATTTTGCACGGTATTGTTTACGGTTTTCTTCAACATGTGCTTCATCGTCCCAAGCGGAAATCGATGCAAGTTGATGTTGAACAGGCATTGCTGCACCATGATATGTACGATATTGCAAATACGGCTTGAGTAATGCTGCATCACCCGCAACAAAACCTGAGCGCATACCGGGTAAGTTTGAACGTTTAGACAGTGAATGAAACACGACACAGTTTTTATAGTCATCACGTCCAATTTCGGTACACACTTCAAGTAAGCCAACGGGTGCTTCATCAAACCAAAGTTCTGAATAACATTCATCCGATGCAATGACAAAATTATATTGATCTGAAAGTGCAATTAACTTTTTAAACTGCTCTTTAGATAGCACAGCACCTGTTGGATTACCCGGAGTACAGACAAATAACAATGCCGTTTTTTCCCAGACTTCAGCAGGTACAGCATCAAAGTCGCCTAGATAGTTGTTTTCTTCTGTGCAATTGATGAAGTATGGTTTGGCACCCGAAAGTAAGGTTGCACCTTCATAAATTTGATAGAAAGGATTCGGCATGACCACATAAGGCGCATCTTCACGGTTCACTAAAGCTTGAACAAAAGAAAAAATCGCTTCACGTGTTCCCGATACAGGAAGAACATGGGTTTCAGCGCTAATGCTGTTTAGCTTAAAACGTCGTGTCAGCCAATCAGCAATACTTTGGCGCAGCTCTGGTAAACCTTTACTGTTTGGGTAAGTCGATAAATGCTTAAAGTTGTCAATAATTGCTTGTTTTACAAACTCTGGTGCAGGATGTTTTGGTTCACCAATCGACAATGGAATGAGTGGTAAATCTGCAGGTTGAATATCCTGAAAAAGTTTATTTAATTTTTCAAAAGGATAGGGATGCAATAATGACAAACTTGAGTTCATAAAATCGATACCGCTTAATTTAAGTTAATGTTGGCCACAGACTTGATTCGAGACTTCATCGAGTGCTGATTTTAATTGCGCAGCAAACGTTTTGGCTTCTGAATCGGACATTGGAATGCCATCTTTTTTAGTGACAAAGAAAATATCTTCTGCGCGCTCACCCAGTGTTGCAATTCTAGCAGAGTGAATATCTAAACCTTGCATCATAAATAAACCACCTACTTTGGCGAGTAAGCCGGGATGGTCAAGTGTTGAAATTTCAACCATATTTTGTTGTAGCGCGGCATTGAGGGTGATGTCGACAGTATTTTCAATATCGAAATGGCGTAATTGGCGTGGAATACGACGCTGCATTAAACCAGGATATTTATCTGATTGGCTCAGTGCTTTGACTAAGGCATCAATGACAGTTTTTTCACGTTCAGGATCGGTCAGCAAAGTACCAAAACGGTCTAGAACCACATAGGTATCTAAACTAAATGCCGTACTTGCGGTAATAATTCGGGCATCTTGCACGTCAAGATTCATACGGTCAAATACAGCCACTGTGGTGGCAAATAAATTGGGTTGATCTTGGGTGTAAATAAAGATTTGTACGGCATCTTGTGCAGATTTACGATGTGCACGCATTAACACTAAAGGTTCAGAGTTGTTGCCATGCTGCAAGATTGCACGGGTATGCCATGCAATTTCATCTGCTGATTCCTTAATAAAGTATTCATCACCCAGTTCCTGCCACACGGTTTCTACATCGTAGAGGGAGAAATCATTGACCAATAGTTCACTGGCTGCAAATTTAGTGTCTTCAATCAGCATTTGATAATCGACAGGGCGACCCAGACCCGTACGAATCACATCACGGGCATGGGTATAAAGTTGACGCATAAGCGATGCGCGCCATGTATTCCACAGTTTTGGGTTGGTGGCATTAATATCGGCAACAGTCAGAGTATATAAATAATCGAGATGCTCCATGTCACCGAGTTTTTCAGCAAAGTCTTGCACCACATCTGGATCGGAAATATCTTTTTTCTGTGCAGTCATCGACATGAGCAAATGATTTTGAATGAGCCATGCGACAAGGTTACATTCACGTTCCGTAAAGCCGTGGGTACGACAGAAGTTAATCGCATCTTCTGCACCTAGTTCACTGTGGTCGCCACCACGACCTTTGGCAATGTCGTGAAATAAAGCGGCTAAATAGACAATGTCACGACGTGCCAGACGTTGGAATACCGAACTTACCACAGGGAAGTCTTTGGCAAATTCAGGTGCTTTAAAGCGGTTGAGGTTACGCAGCAATAACAGGGTGTGTGCATCTACGGTATAAATATGGAACAAGTCATATTGCATGAGTCCCATAATTTGCCCGAATGCAGGAATATAGTTACCTAAAACGCTATAGCGTTTCATTGCAACCAAAGTGTCATATAGACGATGTGGTGAACGAATAATCGCCATAAATAAGGCTTGATGCTCAGGATTGTCTCTATAGCTTTGATCAATCCGTTTTGCAGCAAGTATGAGCAGACGTAAAGTCCGTGCGCGAATGCCTTCAATCTCTGGGCGATTTGCTAAGATATAAAACAATTCTAAAATAGCGCTTGGGCGTTCTGAAAAGATTTTATGATGTTGTACGGCAAGTTTGCCATCCACCAGTTTGAAGTGTTCGTTAATTTCTTCAATTTTACGTTCGTAGTTGGGTAGGCGCGGGGTAATCACCGATTCATTAAAGTATGCAAGTAGCATTTCATTGAGGGTTGAAACTTGCTGTGCGCTACGATAATAGCGCTTCATGAATTGTTCAATTGGGTAATTAGGTGATTTATCTTCTTCACGGGTATAGCCAAACAAAGCCGCGATATCACGTTGATAATCGAACAATAAACGGTTTTCATCGCGTTTGGTTAAGCGGTGTAAATGATGGCGAATTTCCCAAAGAAAACTTTCTGCTTCCTCTAAAACACCCAGCTCAAACTCAGAAATAAAACCTAAATGTACCAGATCATAAATACGATTGACCCGAAAATGACGCTTTGCAATCCAGCCAATTTGGTTAATGTCACGGATACCACCCGGTGCGTTTTTAATATCGGGTTCTAAATTACTTTCGGTATTGTTATGTTGCGCATAACGTCTGGCTTGCTCGTCCATTTTGGCATCGAAAAAGGTTTTATCTGTCCATGTTTGTGACACGATACGACGCGGCCATCTGGCTAAATGCTGATTCCCGATAATGAGACGTGATTCAATTAGCGCTGTAGCGACGGTTAAATCATTGGTTGCTTGTTCTACACATTGTGAAATGGTGCGCACGCTAATACCGGGTTTGAAATTGCCCACATCCCAGAGTGATGAAATAAAGGTTGAAATCAATTGTTCTTGATCTGGGCTGAGGTCATCTTCCGATAAAATCATGATATCGACATCTGAATACGGCAACATTTCCCGACGACCATAACCACCAACTGCAAATAAACCTAAATCCGTTTGATCGAGTTCTGCATGTTTCCATAGGAACTGTAGTGCTTCATCAATTAAATTGGATCGACCCAAAACGACTTCACGAATGGACTGTCCATTTTCAAAACCATCTTGCAGCTGCTTTTCAACATCTGTGCGCCATTGGTTAATCGCTTGAATGTCATGGTTACTTTTAACGTAATTCAATAGCGGAGAGGTATTGATCATGAACAGTGGTCCGTAAATAAGGTGACAAGTTTAGTTTTGTTGAACACTGACTTGAGTCGCGGTGTGTAGTGCGAGCTCACGTGCTTGATCCGTTGTTTCAGCACGTGCGGTTGCAACGCCCATGCGACGACGTTTAAACCCTTCGGGTTTACCAAACAGGCGAATATCGGTGTTTGGATTTGCTAAAGCAAGATTTAAGCCAGAAAATGAAAGATTGTGATCATCTACACCTGCGTAAATCACAGCACTTGCTGCCACACTATGACGTGTTGTGTTCACTGGCAAGCCTAAAATGGCACGTGCATGCAGTTCAAATTCACTTTGAAATTGTGAAGCAAGGGTCACAAGTCCTGTGTCATGCGGGCGTGGTGATACTTCACTAAACCATACTTGATCGCCTTTGACAAACAGTTCGACCCCAAAAATACCACAGCCACCTAAGGCGATTGTGACTTTGTTAGCAATGCGTTTTGATTCTTCTAATGCCGCTGGCGTCATGGCTTGAGGCTGCCAACTTTCAACATAGTCACCTGAGTCTTGACGGTGTCCAATTGGGTCGCAGTACTGGGTTTCAATTTCACCCGTTTCAGCATTTTTAGCACGTACAGTCAGTAAGGTAATTTCAAAATCAAAATCAATTTGTGATTCAACAATCACCGTGCCCTGATTTACGCGACCACCAGTTTGCGCATATGTCCAAGCGGCATCCACTTCATCAAAATTTTTAACACGTGATTGACCTTTACCTGAAGAAGACATCACAGGTTTTACAAAGTTTGGATAGCCAATATCATCACAAGCTGCACGGAAAGACTCCAGCGTATCAGCGAAGCGATAAGCCGATGTCGGTAGACCTAATTCTTCCGCTGCAAGGCGGCGAATGCCTTCGCGGTTCATGGTCAAATTAACGGCTTTAGCCGAGGGAATAACGGTGGCAATATTTTGTTGTTCGATGTCGACTAAAACTTGTGTCGCAATGGCTTCAATTTCAGGAATAATTAAATGTGGTTTTACTTGTTGAATCAGTTGTTTGAGTTCTTCGGCATTTGCCATATTTAAAGTATAAGAATAATGTGCAACTTGCATGGCAGGAGCATGATCATAACGGTCAGCAGCATGAACTTCTACACCTAGACGTTGTAAAGAAATCACCACTTCTTTACCTAATTCTCCCGAACCTAACAATAAAACTTTAAAAGCAGAAGATTGAAGGGGAGTACCAATGGTCACGCTCATATGAATCGTCCTTGCTAAAGTGGTCTTTTAGCATAGCAGAACTGTTCTGACTGTTAAGGTTTGATTCACATAAAATAATGATATTGTCTAACAATTTTGTTGATAAAGTTTATTGAAATCTCCCTAAATCCCTCTTTATAAAAGAGGGACTTGTATAAAGGAGTTAAAATGAAACGGGCAGGTAGGTATAAACTAAACCATAGACCACAGCCGCCGTGAGTGTTGCAGCGACAATTTGCTTAAATTTAAAATATAGTCCTGCTAAAGTGATAAAACCAACCAGCATGGCAACGCTTTTATTGGGTGTTTCTATTAGAGGGGGAAGTGTTGCAACCACCAGCATTGAGCTAATGGCAGCAATGCCAATACTGCCTAATGCAATTTTAATCCAAACAGAACCGCGTTTTTGTGAGTTTTGTTGATGTTTTTGAATGACATAAAATGGGCCAAAACGAGAGATGAAATTCGCAATTCCGACAATAATGCCGACCAAAATGATTTCAAGATTCATGTGGTGCTCCAAATGCATCATCATGTTGTTTTAAAACATAGTGCTTAAATAAGCCTGCCAAAATTCCCGATAAAATCCCAATAAAAATGGCCGCGGATAAATTAATAAAATAACAGGTGATGGCCGAAACAATTAAACACACAGCGACAATAAAAGTATGTTTCTTTTCAAATGCGGCAAGCAGGAAACTTAAGAACAGTGCAGGTAATAAGAAGTCTAAAGCCGCTTGTAAAAACTGCGGTAATGAACTGACTTGGTCGGCAAATAAACCACCTAAAAAAGAGCCTAAAGCCCAAGACATCCAACTAAATAAACTTAAACCCAACATCCAAGATTCAGACCATTCTTGACGACGTTGTGACAGTTTAATCATGCCTGAGGCAAAAACTTCGTCAGTCAGTCCCCATGACCAAATGGCCGTTTTTTTTAAGTTTAATTTATCTTGGATTAAATTTTGTAAGGCTGGGCCATAAAGCACATGGCGAATATCTAACGCAATCACCGTCAGTGCAGTCATCCAAATAGAGGTACCGCTACCGAGTAAAGCCACCACTAAAAACTGGCTGGCTCCGGCATACATTGAACAGGATAAAAACAGCGCTTCCCAAGAGCTAAAGCCAAATTGGGTTGCAGAGACACCAAAAGCAAAAGAAACGGGAAGATAGGTAAAAATAATGGCTTGACTGTCTTTAGCGCCTTGCCAAAAGCCAGCAGCTTGTACTGGAGGAATTTTGTGCTCAGACACGACACACCTAAAGAGTTAAACAATGGGGCAAATGATGATTGAGTATTCTACCCGAATTCACTAGCATAGTGCCGAAATGTTTGTATAGGCAGCTGATATGTTTGCGTTCAAATCACGTGCAATAGTGATGGTTTCTGTACTGTGCAGTACTTTTGCATTGCAAGCTTGTGGTCATTCTTCAGAAGAACCTGAGCAAAAAGTTGAAATTAAGTCTGCACCTAAACTCACCAATGATGCGACCACTTACGCGCAACATGCTTGGAACTTCATCAATCAAGTGGATGGTTTGGTTTATGCGCAAAAATTGGATTTGTTAGAAGATCAAGTCCGTAAACCTGCGCGTAAGTTGAGCACCGATTGGCGTATTAATGTCAAAATGACGGATTCTGTGACTGAAGGTAAATATGCATTATGCCGTAAAGCATTAACCAGTTTAGAAATTTGGGCGCGTGAAAGTATTGATCAAACAAATTCGGTGGCGCAAAAACAAGCCGATTATGAGCGTGATAAAGCACAATGTAGAGGTGCAATCGAACATCCTGAACTTGGAAATACAGATCCTAAAAAGAAAGGGGTTTGATTAGGGGTTGTTGATATTTCACAGATGCTTGCGACATGAGCCATATATGGCGCAAGATGTTTAGAAGATACAAGGCATGTTTTGCGAAATTTAGTCATTCTAAATGATGAGCAGTGACTAAAGCTGCGCAAGATAACGCAGTAGCGAAAAAAATGTCCCTGTCCCATAGGGTTATCACTAAAACTTCCCCAAACTTCGTTATGAAACTTGACAAGGGGATCACCATTGTCTGCATTTCATGCCTTGTTTGAGTTGTTTTAGTGAATAACGCAATGCATGGCTGAAATGTCCACAGACCCTAAGATAAAACGAGGCAATGACCTCGTTTTTTTGATCTGAACTTTGAGGGAGATATTTCTTCTTATAGTTTTAAACAATCAGTAAGAGGGTAAAACGATCACTTGATAAATATATTAAATTATCACTAAATGATAATTTGTGTATAATAATAAACATTAAATCACTGGTTGATTTTGTAATTATTAGATAGGTGGGAGTGGGTAATATGTTTAATAAAGTATTTTTTTCAATAAGTTTAATGGTCTTTCTGAGTGCATGTAGTAGCGTTCAAACGACAGCTACAACAGAAAAAGCACAGGTGATTCCTGCCACATCTTTAAATGTCGAACGAGATATAGCACCTTGTCGCAATGGTTTTGATGAGGTGAATGTGTGTCAGTTGTTATCTTAAAGTGGAAAAGGCCTAAATTTTTGTTCTGCATTTAATGTCGTTTCAAAACATGTGAAAAGCTGATTCATATTAGGCATAAGGATTTTCAGCAACAAAGTTCAATCGTTGATTATTTCGCTTTAAGCAATAATGTTGACGAGAGGGCTTTTTTTTGTCGATGCCAAATATACAACCTCAATACGAGCAAAGTGTAATTAGATGATGTGATGCTGAAAAAAACAACAAACAATTGGGGGTAATTTTAAGTGAAATGAATAGCTTGGGTGAAAAATGGAGATTCTGTATATGATTAGTAATGAAAATAGTTATCATTTATATTAGTATTTGGTAAATTTTTGCCATGCCTCCCATTTATGCCGTCTTTTTTTGGTCATCCACATTTAGCTTTTAAACACACACATTCAGAGCGAATTCTAAAGTTGAGTCTACTTAGCTTAATGATCGCGTGTGCTCATTCCACCTTTGCCAGTGAACATCTTGATTCAGCAGAAGGAAGTAAAACAACCGCAGTTCTTCCAACCATTGCTATTGAAGCCATGAGTGCACAAGATCCTGTAAAAACCTATGTCGACTACAAACAAGCCAGTGTGACGCGTAATGGTTTGGATAAAAAAGATATTCCACAAACCATTGATACGATTGATGTACAAAAATATAAAATCTATGGATCGAATGATTTAAGCGTCATGCTTCAAGGCACGCCGGGTGTCGATACGTCTTATGATATGCGTGGCGACGGAATTAAGCTGCGTGGTTTTCAGGCAGACATGAGTGATATTTACCGTGATGGTGTGCGTGAAAGTGGGCAAGTACGACGCAGTACCGCCAATATTGAACGGATTGAAATATTAAAAGGGCCTGCTTCTGTGCTGTATGGGCGAAGTGCAGGAGGTGGCGTAATCAATATGGTAAGTAAATATGCCAATTTTGACTCGAAAAGCAGTGTTGGAATTTATACGGGCTCATTTAATCATCTGGGAACCACTTTAGATGTCAATCAGGTTATTTCTGATCAATGGGCTGCGCGTTTAACCACCGATGTTTATAAAACGGATAGTTTCCGTCAAGGCATTAGCAGTGATGAGCTAATGCTGTCACCGAGTGTGACATTTAATAATCAAAATGGTTTGGTTTGGACAGGGCAATATACCTATGACCGTTTGCACCGTGTTCCAGATCGCGGCCCCAATTTTTTTGAATTACCATCAGGAACGTCGCGTGACATGGGCTTCGCTCAAGACGGTGATTATGTCAATGATGTTTCCCAGACTTTGCGTTCCGATTTGAGCTATACCTTTGCGCCAGACTGGACGCTACATTGGGCTGCCAGCTATAGACAAGCCGATCAAGATTTTGACCATTTTTATGCAGGAAAAATGTGTACCGCAGATCAGCCAGCTACCGCAACAAATAAGGGCTGTTATAAAGGATATATTGATCAAAACTATTATTGGCAGCAAACCAGCAATAAAACTACATCCACAACGTTTGATGTGAAAGGCAAATTTAATACTGGTGCATTTCAACATCAGATGTTGCTTGGCGTAGATGTATCTTATGAGCAGCGTGAACCAAAACTGGCTAATAAAAATAGCGATGGCACTTTAGTTTATGGATTTGTGAATCCGCTAACGGGGGATCGTTTTAGTCATCGGGCGGACAATCCGTTAATTGCGCAGCATAATTATAATCAAGGCACAAGTTATGGGGTGTTTGCACAGGATTTAATCACCATTGTTCCAGAAGTGAAGTTGATGCTGGGGCTGCGTTATGATCATTATAAAAACGCCACAACCAATAAATTAAAGTCTGAAACTGATCAGGATTATAAGCGTACTGTCAGTGATCAATCGGTCAGTCCAAATGTGGGTGTGGTTTGGCAACCTGTTGAATCACAAAGTGTCTATGCATCTTATAGTAAAAGTTTTGCACCCTTTGGTGGGAAAATAGGGGTGAGTGTGATCAGTGCTTCACAAAATTTAAATACCTTTGACGCTGAACCGCAATATAGTGACCAATATGAAATTGGGCTTAAAAGTGATTGGATGGATGAGCGCTTAACGACACAGTTTTCGATTTATGATATTCGTAAACATAATATACGCTATCGTCCAGATGAGGATAAAGAACCCGATGTCTGGGCTGTTGGTGGTGAGCATCAGTCGCGTGGTGCAGAGTTTAGCTTTATTGGTCGCGTACTGGACAATGTCTACGTTCGTGGTGGTTATAGTTTCTTGGATGCGACGGTTAAACAAAATAAAGAAAAACCTGAGTTGGTGGGCAATCGTTTAAAAGAAACAGCCAAGCAAACAGGAAATCTTTTTGTGCGTTATTTGCCTACAGAGCAATGGTATGCTGAAATTGGCATGACCAAGGTTGGCGATTCATGGAACGATGAGGAAAACACTCAAAAACTAAAAGGTTTTAGCCGAGCAGATGCGGCCATTGGTTATAGTGCAAACCCGTGGAATGTCACTTTAGCCTTAACCAATTTAACCGATAAAGAATACTGGCGTTCAAGTTCAATGCCGGGTACACCACGTAGTGCTTTACTGCGTGTGAATTATGAGTTTTAAGCTGCAATGTTAAAGCATGTTTAAATCAGCATCTGGCCATCTTAACAATTAAGGTGGCTTTTTTATGTTTGCTTAAAAGGCACCTTTAATGTGCATTTTATTCAGCAACAACATGTGCAATACGATGTAATTCTGCAAGGTCTAAAATTTCAATTTTCCGAAAAGAGAGACACAAAATATTTTGCTTTTCCAGCGTTTGTAATTCTTGATTCACCGTTTGTCTAGAACAGGTCAGCATTTGCGCCAATTGTTCCTGAGATAAGTGAATGGTGTTTTTTTCAATCATCAGATGGTTGCCATAACCATTTAAAATAAACATCAGGCGTTGGGCTAAACGCTGCTTTAAGGTTTGCGTTTGAATTGAAATCAGTTCTAAAAAAGCAAAACGTAATTTCTGACTGGTTAATTGCGCAATGTGATACCAAAAAATGGGCTGTTCTTTGAGTAGTTTTTGAATTGCGCTACTTGGAATATGCAAAATTAAACTTTTTTGAATGGCGATGGCATCGTGTGAGCGAGGTTGGGCATCGACCAAGGAAATTTCACCAAACCACATAATTGGTTCCACAATTGCAGCCACCGATTCTTTACCTTCAATGTCAATATAGCCTAAGCGAACAGAGCCATTTAAAACGGCATAAAGACCATTAAAAGCATCACCCGAATGGAAAATGGCTTGTTCTTTATCAAAATTTTGTTGAACCGCATGGCTTAAGATAAATATTTTAAATGTAGGTGGTAGTTGAGAAAACCACGTATTATTTTCTAAATGATGGATATCCTTTGCTGCAAACACATCAATTCCTTTTTGCTATGAGTTGTCATTTAGCCGACAACTTTGTCTTTCATATTTTTATATAGTGGAAGCATAGTGTAACAAGGAACAATCACATGACCAAATTAGAACAGTTGCTGAGCCAATATGCAGCATATCACTTAGACCATAAAAATATTTTGACCCATTTTGTCGGTATTCCTTTGATTGTTTTTTCTATTCTTTGTTTAACCGCAAGAGCAGGGTTTCTGCTGTCAGGTATGGAGCTGACGCTGGCTTTGGGACTTATTGTGGTGACGAGTCTTTATTATTTTAGTCTGGATCGTATTTTTGCATTCATTATGTTGATTGTTTTGCTTGCTGCATATCCTTTGGCTTTAAAAATTGCCCATCTAGGATTTGCGGCTTGGTTAAGTTTAAGTATTGGGATTTTTGTCGTGGGATGGGTATTTCAGTTTATTGGTCATTTTTATGAAAAGAAAAAACCAGCCTTTATGGATGACATTGTCGGGCTTGCAGTTGGCCCATTATTTGTATTAGCGGAAATGGTGTTTATGCTCGGTTTTCGTAAGGCGCTAGAGCAACGGATGTTGGATCATGCCCATGTGTTACGTGCTGAAATGGATGCTAAGTCTATATATATCAGTTAGATAGTTGCTTAAAAATATAAAAAAGCCAGTGGATTTCACTGGCTTTTTGTATATCTGATTATTTACTGCGTCTTCACTGCTTTATGGGTCTCAGTTTTAGCTTTGTGTGCATCTGCACTTGCAACTGGAGCTGCTTTATGGGATTTATCAGCCATATTATTGGTTTTCATTGGATCATGTTTCATCATTTGATCTTTTTTCATCATCTGGTCTTGTTTCCCCATTTGATCGTGTTTCATTATTTTGTCTTGTTTTGCCATCTTATCGTGTTTCATCTTATCTTGTTTAGCCATTGCCGTGGCTGGGACACATTTACCACCTTTATGATTTGGGCCTGAACCACCTGCTAATGTTGTCCCTTGTGGACACGCAAATGCAGTTGCGCTAAGCATCGTGAACAAGCCTGCTGCAATAAATGTGCTGATCTTTTTCATTTTCGATTATTCTATACAGGCATTAGTGCCTGTGATTAAGTTACCGATAATAAAGAATAATTAACGTGATAATATTGTGTGAAATTCAAGTGGTTAGCGTATTCATTTGTCATTTAATGCTATTTTTAAGCTTAGTTTAAGTTAACAAAAAAGCCCTGATTTAAATCAGGGCTTTTATATTAAAGACTACTTATACGTTAAAACGGAAGTGTAAAACGTCGCCGTCTTGCACCACGTAAGTTTTACCTTCTAAACGCCATTTGCCAGCTTCTTTTGCGCCAGCTTCACCGTTGTATTGAATGAAATCATCATAAGCGATACATTCAGCACGAATAAAGCCTTTTTCAAAGTCAGTGTGAATGACACCTGCCGCTTGAGGTGCAGTTGCACCGATTTTAACTGTCCAAGCACGAACTTCTTGTACGCCAGCAGTGAAGTAGGTTTGTAAGCCAAGCAGTGAATAACCTGCACGAATCACTACATTCAAGCCTGGTTCTTCCATGCCCATCGCCTCTAAAAACTCAGCGCGGTCTTCATCTTCAAGTAACGAAATTTCAGCTTCAATCTGGTTGCACAGGGGAACCACAATGGCATTTTCTTCAGCCGCTAATTTCTTAACTGCATCTAAGTGTGGGTTGTTTTCAAAACCATCTTCAGCGACGTTAGCAATGTACATGGTTGGTTTTAAAGTCATTAAACCAAAACCACGAACCAATTTACGTTCGTCATCATCAAGGTCAGCTGCACGTGCTGGTTTACCTTCGTCAAGTAAAGGCTGAATTTTTTCTAAAATGGCTTTGACTGCAATGGCTTCTTTGTCGCCACTTTTTGCAGATTTAGACAAACGTGTAATGGCTTTGGCAACCGCTTCAAGGTCAGCAAGTGCAAGTTCAGTATTGATGGTCGCAATGTCATCTAGCGGGTCAATTTTACCATTAACGTGAATTACATTTTCGTCTTCAAAACAACGAACAACGTGAGCAATCGCATCTGTTTCACGGATATTGGCAAGGAATTGGTTACCCAAGCCTTCACCTTTAGACGCGCCCGCAACTAAACCTGCAATATCAACAAATTCCATAGATGTTGGAATAACACGTTGTGGTTTTACAATCGCAGTCAATTTGTCTAAACGTGGATCTGGTACAGGCACAATCCCTGTATTCGGTTCGATGGTACAGAACGGAAAGTTTTCTGCAGCAATGGCAGCTTTAGTCAATGCATTGAAAAGTGTAGATTTACCCACGTTCGGCAAGCCGACAATACCGCAATTAAAACCCATGAAATGACTCACAACGTATGATTTAAAAATTGTGGCTGATTTTACATGAAAGCCATGACAAAGTCAGGTCATGGCTTTCATGTTTATTGAAAACAACTGCAAGGCAACGGGCTTTAAACTTTTCGTTTGTCTAGCTGATTGGCAAGCGTGTCTCCAGCCAGTTGTACCAACATCACCAAAATAATAAGCACTACAATCACCGCAAGCATGATTTGCATATCAAAACGCTGATAACCATAACGGTAGGCGATATCACCCAAACCACCAGCACCAATGGCACCTGCAATGGCTGAGGAGTTAATCATGGTGACCAAGGTCACGGTAAAGCCGGCCACAATTCCGGGTAGGGCTTCTGGTAAAAGGACATACCAAACGATTTGCTTACGGTTACACCCCATGGCTTGAGCGGCTTCAATCAACCCTTGATCGACTTCACGTAAACTAACTTCAGCAATACGGGCAAAGAAAGGGGTCGCTGCAATGGTGAGTGGAACAACCGCTGCCCATACGCCATAACTGGTGCCGACAATCAGTCGAGTCAATGGAATCAGTGCCACCATTAAAATCAGGAAGGGCACAGAGCGGGTCATGTTGACTAGCCATCCCAAAGATTGGTTAATACTTTTTGATGGATAAATGCCGTGTTCCGAGGTGTTGACCAAAATTACCGCCATCGGTAGACCAATCAGCAAGGCAAAAAATGCGGAAACGCCAACCATTAATAAGGTGTCAATGGTGCCAGTAATCAAAAGATCAATAAGTTGGTCGTGCATAGCCCAATACCTCTACCTGTGCAATTTGATTTTTGAATTGTTGTTGTAGGTGTTGCAGATCAATATTCAAATCCGCCACGCCCACAATTAAAGTGCCGACCAAATGATTTTGAATGCTATCAATATGGCTTTGATACAAATGCACGGCATGGCCAAATTGATTTAAAAGATGGGCAAGGTCAGGAGAATGTTTGGCTTCACTGGCATATTTTAGTTTTAAAATACTGTGTGTGACCAAGCCATCTAATTCTGGATAAAGCGTAAAGGGTAGATCCAATTGTTCAAGATTGAGCAGCTCTTGGGTAATGGCTTGTTTAGGATTGGAAAATACCGACCAAACTTGCCCTGATTCCACAATTTCACCCTGATCAATCACCACCACTTGATCACAAATTTCACGAATGACTTGCATTTCATGGGTAATCAGTACAATGGTAATCCCCAGTTTCTGATTAATTTCCTTAAGCAGGGAAAGCACCACCGAGGTACTTTCAGGATCGAGTGCCGAAGTGGCTTCATCGCAGAGTAAAATTTCGGGATGACTGACCAACGCACGGGCAATACCGACCCGTTGCTTTTGTCCACCTGAAAGCTGTGAAGGATAATGCTCGGTTTTATCACTGAGTCCGACCAATTCAAGGACTTCATTGACTCGTTGTTCAATGTCCGCCTTGTTAAAGTTAGAAATTTTTAACGGTAGCGCGACATTTTCCCAAACGGTTTTAGCTGACATTAAATTAAAATGCTGAAAAATCATGCCCATTTTCTGGCGCAGCTGAATCAAGTCATGATGGTTTAATGCGGAAATTTCTTGTTGATGAATATGGATACTGCCTTCATTGGCCTGTTCCAATCCATTTAAGGTGCGCAGCAAAGATGATTTACCTGCACCACTTTTACCAATAATGCCCAGTATTTTGCCTTGAGGAATATCCAGATGGATATCTTTCAAGGCATGCACTTGCGTATTTTGCACATGGTAAAACTTATTCAACTGCCGAATTTTAATATGTGGGACTGAAAAGTCGATTTGTGAACCAAAACTTACCATTGTTATTCTCCTTATTTCCAGCCTTCAAACCACATGCTTTGTCCAAAATTTTTATTCAAAATTTCACGAACTTTGGCCGAGTTTTGGAAAGCTTTTACAAATACGGCCAGCTTTTGGTTTTCATCTTGGTAGTCTTTACGCGTTACAAATAAAATGGCGTATTTTTTATCCACTGGGTCAATAAAGAGTGCTGAATTTGGGTCAGCGACTTTTGCCATTTTTAAGTAATGTGGAAAGCCCATAATCAAGTCTGCTTCGTTATAGGCATGCGCTGTTTGTGGGCCTTCAACTTCAATTAACTTGAGTTGTTTCGGGTTACTAGTGATGTCTTGCAGTGTGGTTAATTCATTGTTGACATCTTTTACCGAGAGCAAGCCTGCACGCGCCAATAGCGTTAAGCCACGCGATAAGTTCACAGGATCATTCGGCACGACCACTTTGGCTTGATTGGGGATTTGATCAAGCGACTGATATTTTTTTGAATATAAGCCAACATGACTGCCCGAACCTTTGGCAAAGGCATGCAAGTTATACCCTGTTTCACGCACGGCATTGGCTAAGAACACACTTTGCTGGAAAAAGTTGGCATCAATATCGCCATTTTGAACCGCAACATTGGGGGCTTGCCAGTCTGAAAATTCAATCAGTTCGACATGAATGCCTTGTGCTTTGACTTCGTCAGCGACACTTCTTAAAAGTTCGGCATAGGGCGGGCTAATACCAATCTTTAGAACGTCTTGCTGGCTTTGACTGTTGCTATAGCGATAAATTGAAAGACCTGCAATCACAACAATGACACTGAGTGCAATTAGCCAAATTTTAAGATTTTTGGAGGTGGAAATAGACATAATCATTCCTTATTTCCAGCCCGGAAACCAAAGTTTGGCACCAAAATCTTCATTCAAAGCTTGCTGCACTTGAGCTGAATTTTGATAAATGCTGACGAATTTTTTCAATTTGTCATCTTTGTCCTGATAATCTTCACGCACCACAAACAGAATGGCGTAGCGCTTATTGGTGTTTTCATCGAACAATAAGGCACTTTCAGGATCGGCGGTTTTAGCCAGACGTAAGTAATGTGGATAGCCAAACGCCAGATCGACATCGTCAATCGCACGTGCTGTTTGTGGACCTTCTACTTCAACAAATTGTAGATTTTTAGGGTTGCTTGCAATGTCTGATACATTTGATAAATGATTTTCAGGATTTTTTAAAGTGATGAGTTTGGCTTGTTGCAAAAGCAATAATGCCCGACCTTGATTTACAGGGTCGTTAGGAATGGCAACTGTGGCATTTTGTGGCAGCTGATCAAAGCTTTTATATTTTTTAGAATATAAGCCAACATGCGTTGCAGCACCAGCAGCAAAGCTTTTGAGTTTAAAGCCCGTTTCTTTTAAAGCATTGCTTAAAAAGGGTTGATGCTGAAAAAAATTGGCATCAATATCACCATGATTTAAGGTGATATTGGGTGTGTTCCAGTCAGAGAACTCGACCAGTTTGACATTCAAACCTTGTTGTTTGGCTTCATTTACTGCGACTTGTAATGGTTTGGCAAATGATGGACTAATGCCAATCACCAGTTCATCTAAACCCGATTTTTTTTGTTGATTCCACACCACCAGTCCAATAATGACTGCGGCAACAATCACCCCAATAAGGGTGAATTTGGTTTTTGCTGTTTGTGCCATGCTGCACCTCAAAATTTATGCGGTTTGTTTTTAATTTAAGTTGGAGTTCGAAGTTGAGGCGGTGCTTTGACATCGAAATTGTTGAACAGGATGTGAAGCAGACAATCGGTTACCTTGCTGAAAAAGTTTGTGTCTTAAACTGCCATTTTCATATTCAGTTTTATATCGTCCACGTTGTTGCAGTTCTGGAATCACCCACTGGATAAAATCATGATGTGACTCAGGGGCAACGGTACGGGTCAAATTAAAACCATCAATGCCTGTGTCATCCATCAATTGAATCAGTTTTTCAGCCACAGTCGCGCCACTGCCGACAATCAGTGGATAGCGTCCACCCAATATATGCTGCGCTTTTAAATCATTTTTACTGATACTTTGTTCTTTAAACTTGTTATTGACTGAAGCGATACTATTGGTCTGCTGATAAGGAATGGTTTCATCATCTGCAAATTGAGACAGATCCATACCCACTGAGCTAGAAAAATGTGCCAGACCCGCCTCAGGACTGGCATAGCGAATATATTCATCCAGTTTTTGTTGTGCCAGTTCATCCGTTTCGGCAGTTACTACGCTAATACCAACAAAAATTTTAACGGCTTCAGGGTTACGACCTTGTGCAGTGGCTTGATTGCGGATTTGATCGACCTGTTGTTTAATTTTCTCTGGTCGATCACCACCAATAAATAGACCTTCTGCATGTTGTGTGGCAAAGGTTAAACCACGTGGTGATGCACCTGCCTGAAATAACACTGGTGTGCGCTGAACGGAAGGGGAAACTTGAAACACCCCTTGGCTTTGGTAAAACTGCCCTTGATGCCGTACCTGATGCACTTTGGACGGGTCGGTAAAAATACGCTGTTTTTTGTCTTTTAAAACGGCATCATTTTCCCAAGAGCCTTCCCAAAATTTATAGCAAAGTTCAAGAAACTCTTCGGCTTGTTCATAGCGTAGGTCATGGTCTTTTAAACCTTTTTGCCCAATTAGTCGTTCTGCACTGTCCAAATATCCAGTGACAATATTCCAGCCAATTCGTCCTTGAGTTAAATGATCAAGACTGGCGAAGCGGCGGGCAAACTGATAAGGCGATTCATAACTTAAGTTAACGGTTATGCCAAAACCTAAGTTTTGCGTGACTGCCGCCATCGCTGAAACCAACGTGGTTGGATCATGACTGGGCAGTTGAATAGACTCTTTTAAAGTGAGTTCAATGCCATTTTGGTAGACATCATAAACACCGGTAATGTCAGCAATAAATAAGCCATCAAACAAACCTTTTTCTAAGGTTTGCGCTAAATCAGTCCAATAGCTCAGTTCATTAAAACGATGAGATTCATCCCGTGGATGCGTCCATAAACCATGATTAATATGACCGACACTGTTCATATCAAATGCATTAAGCAAGATTTTTTTGGACGTATTTGGCGTTGAGGAATTTGTCATTACAATGTTCCTCGACGTGGTGGCAGTACGCCGTTTAATAGATTATGTGCAATAAAATAGTATTTCCAACGAGATGCATCATGCAAAGTGTGTACACGCGCATTGCGCCAGAAACGATCCAGTCCATCTTCACGTTGGCTGCCACGACTGCCTGCCAGTTCAATTAACTTAGATGATGCTTTTAATGCTGTTTCGGTACTGTGAGCACGTACCTTTGCCACATCTAACGAGGCTTTGGCAATATTTGCAGCAGTGGGCTGCGGTTTTGCAGCATCAATCGAACGTGCCGCTTGTTTCAATAACACTTCACTGGCACGGACATCGGCAACAATGCGACCCAGTTCAAATAGGGTGAGTGGATCAGCCGTGGCTTGATCAACTCCAGAGTCAATCCAAGGTCGTGCTTGACGGACACGATGCAGGGTTTCTTCAAAAGCTGCACGAGCAATACCCGTTTCAATGGCTGCATGCATAATTTGTGCAAATGGACCGACCAAAGTGGCTTGGCTAAAGGCGCTATCAAAGGGAATAATGTCTTCTGCTGCAACCTGAACATTATTGAATTTGACCGTGCCACTGCCTGTGGTACGTTGTCCGAAACCAGACCAGTCATCAATCAATTCTAGACCTTCACTTTCACGTGCAATAAAGGCTAAAAATTCACGATTTTCATGATCTTTGACTAAGGTTGGAATGCGATGTGCAAATAAGCTGCCTGTGCAATAAAACTTTTCTCCGTTGACCACAAAGCCATGTTCAGTTGGCGTGATTGCGGTTTGCTTTTGCGTTGCATTTTTGGTTTTAAATTCCGCTAAGGCATTACCAAAACGAGCCCCTTTTAAAACCTCGGCATAGAGTTTTTGCTTTTGTTGTTCTGTGCCCGTATTTCTGAGCACTTCCAAAGCATAAAAATGATTTTGTGGAATCTGACCAATCGAACCATCGACACCACTCATTAAGGCAATAATTTTGGCAACCGTAAGGCTAGAAACTTCTGCACCACCATATTGCTTTGGCACAGTAATCGCCCATAAGCCAGACTGGCTGTATGCTTCAATTTCTTGAAAAGGTAAAATGCGCTGCGCATCGCGTTGTACAGCATTGCTTTTAAACTGTTCTGCTAAAGCATGTGCAATGTCCAAAGCTTCAGCATCGGATTGAATAATATGCGCCTGAGCCAATGATTGATCTTTTGATGGGGAGAGTTTTTGATATGAAGTCATGTTTTTATCCTTAAATCCAAGCGTGACGTGCAGGGAAGGTGTGATTCAGGTAATAGTCACCTAAGGCATGTAATTTCCAGCGCACAGGATCGTGTAAGGTATGCACACGGGCATTGCGCCAATGCTGATCTAAATTATGCTGACTTAAACTTGAACGGCTGCCACCGAGTTCTAACAGTTTTTCTGAAATATGAAGGGCGGCATCATTGGCATAAATTTTTGCTTCTGCAACTAAAATGGATGCTTGAGCTGCTTGTTCATCCGTAATTTCATCGAGTAAATCCAGTTCATCTAAATATTCAGCGGCTTCATCGAGTAATAAAATGGCAGCATCCAGTAACACATTGGACTTGCCCACTTCTTGTAAGGTGTAATGCTCAAAACTGGCTTTTTCGACATGGGCATCCACAATCGGACGTGCTTTTTGTACAGCTGTTAAGGTGTCGGCAAAAGCTGCTTCAGCAATGCCGACATCAATGGCAACTTGCAATAATTGCGAATAGGCACCACGATAATTTGCTGTGTTGCCAAGTAGACGTTCATCAAAAATTAAGAATGGATCAATTTCGACCTGATTGAGTTTGACTGTACCGCTTGATGTTGTACGTTGACCAAAACCATTCCAGTTATCAATGATTTCAACGCCTGTTGCCTGACGATTAATAATGGTCAGTACCACATGACCTTCGGGATGAATGGCTTTAATCGCCAACCAATGGGCAAAACTGCTGCCTGTGGAGTAGAACTTTTCACCATCAACAAAGTAACGATTATTTTCGATTGTTAACGTTGTATTTAGGGTTCTGGTATCTTTGGTGTGGCGTTCTGGGCCACCATTGGCTAAACGTTTGCCTTGTAAAATTTCATTAAAAATAAATGTCTTTTGTTGTTCTGTCCCCATGATATTGATCATATTCAGCAGAGCAATTTGATTTTGTGGAATTTGCCCAACACTTGAATCGGCTTTATTCAAAATACGAAAAACATGCGCCAAAGTTTTATTGGAGACAAAAGCACCGCCAAATTTTTGTGGAATACGAATTCCACCCAAACCTTTTGCACTGAATAAATCAATTTCAGCAAAAGGCAGTAGACGTTTTTGATCACGTTCATTACGACCTTCTAGAGCAAAATCTGCAACTTGATACGCTGCATTAATCGCACCTTGGTCATTTTCAACCACATGAACATTGTCAGAAATTAAATGAGACATAATGACACCCTAAATAGATATCAAAACGCTACAGCCAATTGAATTTAAAATTAAGCAATTGCTTTTGCAAAGCTTATGAAAAATGATGTTTAAGAGATAAAGTGCTAGATTTTGAATAAATTTAACTATGCTAACTGTTTAAAAAGCAACATTATTTTGTCTTACAAGGCTTTTTGCTTGAGTTTTAATTAATCGGTTTATCTACTTTGATGATAATGAAAAGAAAAAAAGGTATAAAAATAAATGATATAGCATGGAGTTGTGTGCATCTATTTTTGCATAAAAGTACATTGTATTTCTAAGGTAGGGTGACTAAAGTATTCGATGAATGTTGATGGTTATATTGATAACCAGAACTAAAAAATAAATTGCGGAGAATTTATGCGAACTTTATACCAGTTTCCTTTATCTCATTTTTGTGAGAAAGCTCGCTGGTTGCTCGATCATAAAGAGTTAGACTATGTTGCACATAATTTGATCCCAGGTGTACATCGTGCATTTGCGCAATTAAAAACAGGGCAAAATCGGTTACCTATTTTACGTGACCAAGACCATTGGATTGCCGATTCGACCAAAATTGCATTGTATTTAGATGAGGTTTATCCAGAACATTCTTTACTGCGTTCTGATGTACAACAGCGTGATTTAGCGCTAGAGATTAATGAGCAAGCGGCAGAGCTTGGTATGCATGTTCGACGTTGGGGTTTAGCGCATACTTTAACTGAAAGTGCAGAATCGCTCGATATTATGATCGGTGAAAAAGGCTATTTACGCCAGTTTGAAAAATATTCAAAACCGATTATGAAGGCAATTCTTTCAAGAGGTTATCAACTTAATTCGGATAAAGTGGCTGAATCAAAACAACGCATGGATATTTTAGTTGATGTTTTAAATCAGCGTCTCATTGAAAATCATGGGCGTTATTTTGTTGGCGAACGCCTCGGTTTGGCGGATATTGCAGTGTGTTCAATGCTTGCGCCGTTGTTAGAAATTGCAGGTACGCCGTGGGAAAAAGAGCGTGGTGAAAATCTATCCGATGAGTTCATGCAATATAAGGCCTTTTTGACCAACTTACCTTTAGGGCAATATGTCTTGCGTATTTATCAAACGGAGCGTAATGCCCGTGTCGACTGGCGTGGCGTTTAATATTGTAAAATAAAATACCTTAATCTCTTACTTCTAGTCGAGAGAAGGGGAATAGGTGTTTATTTTTCCTAAAAAATCATGTTGGAAATATTTCTAAAGACATCGTTTGCATTATCTTAAATATATAAACATCGTGGAGCTTATGATGGAACTGGATCGTTTTGATAAACAAATTCTTGAAATTTTAACCAATGAAGATCTTAATCTAAATGAGCTTTCTGAACGCATTAATCTTTCTGTAAGTTCGGTGCATCGTCGCATTAAGCATTTGATTGAAAATAATATCATTTCTGGATTAAAGCGTGATTTGAATTATAAAAAGTTAGGTTTTAGCCTGCATGTTCTATTACAGGTTTCCTTAAGTCGACATGATACCGATACTTTTGCCAAGTTCTTGGAAGAGTTGGAAAATATTCCAGAAGTGATTAATGCATTTTTGGTGACGGGACAATCTGCTGATTTTATTGTGGAAGTGATTGCACGTGATATGGAAAATTACAGTGAAATTTTACTCAAACGTATTGGTAAAATTGAACACGTTGTAGCGCTACATTCTAGCTTTGTCATTAAAGAATATAATGTTTTTAACTGTAGTGGTTTGCTCAGCAAGCTATAAAATTTAATGGCTTTAGACAGTGCAGCTTAGCCGCTTTGTTTATATCGGCTTAATCAATTTATTGATTTGGCTCATAGCCGATTTTATTTATGTTCAATTAGGACAACAGTCATCACATCGTAGTTTTGATTATTTGTTGCTTATTTCTCAATATGTTTTTTGGTTATGGGGAACAATACCTTTATTTAAGCACTTTTCCTTTTGCAAAAAATGGCTGTTACGGATGATATTGGCATGTATTCTCTGGCTTTTTTGTCTGCTATTGATAGGGGTATTGGTGTTGTTTGTACATGTGTATATGTTTAAGGCATCTTTATAACAGGCATAAGCTTTCACAAGACACATAAAAAAACGCACGAATATGTGCGTTTTTTTATCACAGATTTAAAGCCAGTTGATTGGATTAAGCATCCAATTGTTCTAAAACTTCATCTGAGAATTCAACGTTGGTATACACGTTCTGAACATCATCAAGGTCTTCAAACATATCAATCATTTTTAAAATCATTTTTGCTTGATCAATGTCTGTAATTTCAGCTTTGGTTGATGGGCTCATCACCACTTCAGCATTATCAGATTTCAATCCTGCGGCAGTTAAGGCATCTTGAACATCACCGAAGCTTTCAGGTGTTGTGATGACTAAGATTTCATCTTCACTGACTTCAATGTCTTCAGCGCCAGCTTCCAAAGCCACGTCCATGATTTTATCTTCTAAAGAAACATCTTCAAAAGTAATTTCACCACGTTTCGTAAAGAGATATGCCACCGAACCTGCTGTACCCAAATTACCATTGGTTTTGGAAAAACAGTGACGTACATCAGGTACAGTACGGTTTAAGTTATCAGTCATTGTTTCAATAATAACGGCAACACCACCAACGCCATAACCTTCGTAAGTAACTTCTTTTAAATCGTCATTATCTTCACCACCAGCACCACGTTGAATGGCACGGTTAATCACATCACGTGTCATATTTACAGATAATGCTTTTTCAACTACAGCACGAAGACGCGGGTTACTTGCTGCATCGGGACCGCCGAGTTTTGCAGCTGTGGTTAATTCACGAATATATTTGGTAAAAACTTTACCACGGCTAGCATCTTGTTTTGCTTTACGATGCTTAATGTTAGCCCACTTGGAATGACCCGCCATGCGAAATATGCTCCTTGTAGATTGGCTGTATGCCTAATCGAATGTGTTAAATTCTACCATAAGCCCTTTTTTCTTAGAAAGGGCTAGCTTTTGAGTTTTTAAACAAATTAGACCTTAGTTTTTAGCTTCAGGAATAATAATATCCAAATCGACCTTATCTTTATAAAGTTGTTTTAACAGCGCTAAGTCATGGTTGATCTCTGTTGGGTATATTTTCCCTAAAATTCCACCTTGTTTAGTTTTTGAATTGGCATACATTAAAACAATAGGTACATTTGCTGCTTTAGCAATATGCCAAAATCCAGTACGAATTGGACGTCGCGCTTCACCAGGCTTTGCGCGTGTGGCTTCTGGGGCAATCACCAAGTTGAATTTTTCATTTTGTTGGAAATGCTCAACCATAAGCGAAACAATATCTTGGTTGGATTTACGATCGACTGCAATTCCTCCCAGTGCTTCTAATAATGGTTTCATTGGCCCTTTAAATAATTCTTTTTTAATTAGGGTATGAATTTTCATATCAAAAATTTGGAACAGCGCCAGAGAAAGCACTGCATCCAACATAGATGTATGTTCAAAGCCAACAATCACTTGTTTGTTTTCAAGTACATCTGGTTCTATATGATAGTTCCATCCCGCAATTTTGAATGCAGATTCACCAATAAATTTTTTTAACATAGAAGGAAATTAGGCAATATGAAAGTGGGCTAATTTCTGCTTGTTCTGATTTAGAGTCAAGAGCATATAAGCTTAAAATGACAAATAAATACATTTGTCTAGATATGTTGGGAAAATGGCGATACTAATTGTTTTTATATATAAATGGGCATTAATTGATATTTAAAATAAATAAGATGATATAAATTAAGACTTAATTTTGATTGAAAATGACTATCCAGATCAAAAAATACCTATTAGACTTTTGTCGAAGATAAGAGCTTTTGAACAAATTGTTCAACTTTGGCATATGTTTAATGAGGAATGAAAAGAATGATGTATTTTTCAACTTTTCTATTGGCTTTTGGGCTGTTTATGTTAGTGGTTGTATGGTCTTTAATCGAAATTTGTGTGGAATATCGTAAAGAACGTAACTTTGGTTCGTAAGTAGATAAAAAGTTAATTTTTTAATCAGCGTTGTTCTACTTTTATTCTCAAAGTGCTATTTTACATTGTTGTTGAATTATTTTATTTAGACTTTATAGGTATAATTAAATAATTGCTCTAGTCAGTGATTAATTTCAATACTTGGGTGGTTGAGTTGGCATTTATGATCTATTAAATACAATAAATTTTTTTGATTAATATCAATAATACCAAGACTTAGTATTGGAGATACGATTAAGACTTGATCGAAAGATAAGCGCTAAAATAAAAGTGTGAAATAATTGTTGTGTTACTGTGCAAGTGGTAACGAAAATGCTTGTTTTTTGAAACAATTTTCGTTAGTATTGCCTCGCTTGAACTTGTTGATATATAACAAATTCAGCTTATAAGGGCCTATAGCTCAGTTGGTTAGAGCAGCGGACTCATAATCCGTTGGTCCCGTGTTCAAGTCACGGTGGGCCCACCAAATAAAACAACCACTTAGGTGTACTAATCCTAAGTGGTTTTTTGTTTTTATATTCTGGTAAGCAGAATGAATCTACAAATCTTAGTCACTGCTCATCATTTAGAATGACTAAATTTCGAAAAACATGCCTTGTATCGTCTAAACATCTTGCGCCGTATACGGCTCATGTCGCAAGCATCTGTGAAATGTCAACAAACCCTAATAATAAATTGACAATGGATATTCCATCTCCTTTTTAAGGAGACTTGCGCAGCATGCTGCTCAGAGTCAGGATTTTATTAAAAAAATCCCCTCATCCTAGCCTTCTCCATGCGCCATATATGGCGCAAGAGAAGGAACTTTTAATATTAATTTCACTGCCAATTGATGATTATTTGTTGATTTATCAAAGAGGTATATTAGACTCTCATTAAGCTGTGGCTTTAATCACTTCCGCAATTGAATTTGCAACATAATCAATATTATTTAGATTTAAACCAGCAGCGCACATACGGCCACTGCGAAGTAAATAAATTGCATATTGATCTTTCAAAATATCAACTTGTTCAGTGCTTAAACCGGTATAACTGAACATTCCTTGTTGCTTCACCAAATAGCTAAAGTCACGTTCAGGCACTGCATGGCTTAATTTATCATTTAAAATTTGGCGCATGCGAATAATGCGTTCGCGCATTTCCTGCAATTCCGCCTGCCATGTTTCAGTCAATGCTGCATCATTTAACACCTGATCTACGATTAAAGCTCCCGTTGTTGGCGGGCTGGAGTAGATACGGCGTACCGTTGCCTTGAGCTGACCTAAAACTTTTTGCGCAGTGGCTTGATCATCACAGACAAATGTCAATCCGCCAATCCGCTCGCCATAAAGTGAGAAAATTTTAGAGAATGAATTACTGACAATAAAATTCATACCTGCTTGATCCAGTGCGCGAATGGCATAGGTATCTTGTTCTAAACCTTGACCAAAACCTTGATAAGCAATGTCTAGGAATGGAATCAGGTCTCGCTGTTTCAAGACTGCAATCACTTGATCCCATTCATCAGGCGTTAAGTCTGCACCTGTTGGATTGTGGCAACATGGATGAAGTAAAACAATCGCTTTGGCAGGCAGCTGTGCTAAATCTTGCAGCATTCCTTCAATATCGACGCCATTGGTTGCTGCATCAAAATAACGATAGAAGTGGGAGTTGATTCCTGCACCATTAAAGATGGCAATATGATTTTCCCAAGTTGGTTGGCTAACCCAAATATCCGATTCAGGAAAATATTTCTTTAAAAAGTCTGCGCCGACTTTAAGCGCACCAGAACCACCTAAGGTTTGAATCGTGACCGCACGACCTGCATGATGTGCTGAACTGTTTTGCCCTAAAATCAAAGCTTGTGTGGCTTGGTTATAAGACTTTAAACCATCCATCGGCAAATACAGCTTTACCTTATTATTGGTCGGTTCAATTTGTTTATAAGCGGCTTTAACCGCATTTAATTGAGGAACAATACTGTCTTCATTATAGTAAAGTCCAATACTTAAATTCACTTTCTGCTGGCGTTCATCTTTACTAAACTCTTCCATTAAAGAAAGAATTGGATCACCTGCATAAGTATCAACATGCTGAAACATGAATGTATCCTTTGTTGTATAGTACATAAATCAAGCTTTCGGTATGGAGCGCATTTTATCTTTTGGAACTAACTGATTGGCCGTTACTTTTTTAGTTTGAAAGAAATAAGCAATTGAAAGCGCTGAAATCCAAACAGGTATCATCATTACAGCGATGCGCATATCGGGGGTTTGACTCATAATGACTAAAATGCCGCACATAAATACAATGCATAAATAGTTGGTAAAAGGGTAGAGAATGCTTGGAAATTGAGTTGAAGCATTCATTTTAATCATATGCTTTTTAAATTTTAAGTGGGTGTATGAGATAACGACCCAGTTAATGACGATTGCCGCAACGACTAACATCATCAGTAGATTAAAAGCTTTTTCAGGAAAGAGGTAATTGATTAGTACACACATCAGGGTAAAAAATGCCGAAACCATAACAGCATTCACTGGAATTCCGCGAGGGTTAATTTTACTTAGAAATTTAGGTGCATTCCCTTGCTGAGCTAAACCTAATAACATGCGGCTGGTGCAGTAATTAGTGCTGTTATAAACAGAAATGGCAGCAGTCAATACGACAAAATTTAAAATAGTCGCAACAGTTTGGCTTCCTAAAGAATCAAAAATAAGAACAAAAGGGCTGCCGCCTTGCGCCATTTGATTCCAAGGATAGAGTGATAAAATAATCACCAAGCTTAGGATGTAAAATAATAAGACACGATAGACAATTTGATTAATTGCTTTAGGCAGTGTTTTTTGCGGATTATCCGTTTCTGCGGCTGCAATGCCGACTAATTCAATCCCGCCAAAAGCAAACATGATCATTGCCATCGCCATGACCAATCCCATTATGCCATTTGGGAAAAATCCGCCTAATTCCCATAAATTTTGTATACTGGATTGTGAACCGCCACTGCCACTTGCCAATAAATAGCTGCCAAATGCAATCATGGCAATAATTGCCAGAACTTTAATAATCGCGAGCCAAAACTCCATTTCACCAAATAACTTTACATGTAAAAGATTAATGACATTAATAAAGATAAAAAAGCCCAATGCTGAAACCCAAGTTGGAATTTCGGGCCACCAATAATGAATATATAAGCCAATGGCGCTTAATTCCGCCATGCAGACCAATATGTTTAATACCCAGTAATTCCAGCCAGACATAAAGCCTGCAAATTTGCTCCAATATTTGTAAGCAAAATGGCTGAATGAGCCGCTGACAGGATCTTCAACAATCATTTCACCTAATTGGCGCATCATTAAAAAAGCAATCAGTCCTGCAATGGCATAACCGAGAATTACAGAAGGGCCTGCGAGTTTGATGGTTTGTGCAATACCTAGAAATAGCCCTGTACCAATAGAACCGCCTAGAGCAATCAGTTGGATATGGCGATTACTTAAACCTTTTTTGAGGTTTCCTTGTTCAATTTGCTGCATTTTCTATCTTCATCCATGTTAAGACAGTGCCCTATATGATGATTAATGTTTTTTTTATTTTTATTCTGTTTAATGATCAGAGCAATATCAGAAATTTTATTAAAATGATTTAAATCGTATATAAATTTCTTATGTACCCATACAGTTGGATACATAAGAAATAATGCTTACCTAAATATTAAGCATTTGAAATATCTAAAACACCGCGCTTAATTTGATCGCGCTCTATCGATTCAAATAAGGCTTTGAAATTGCCTTCACCAAAGCCATCATCATCTTTGCGCTGAATAAATTCAAAGAATACAGGGCCTAGCATATTTTCTGAGAAAATTTGCAGCAATAAGCGCTTGTCTTCATTTTGAGTATTGCCATCTAATAAAATTCCGCGCTTCTGCAATTCTTCAGTCGGTTCACCGTGGTTGGGCAGGCGTTCTGAAAGCATTTCATAATAAGTGTTTGGTGGCGGTGTCATAAATTTAGCCCCCAATGCTTTTAATTTATCCCATGTGCCAATCAGGTCATCGGTAATAAATGCAATATGTTGAATGCCTTCACCATTAAAATCACTTAGGAATTCGGCAATTTGACCATTGCCTTTTTCTGAGTCTTCATTGAGCGGAATACGGATTTTCCCATCTGGCGCAGTTAAAGCTTTTGAGGTTAAACCAGTATATTCACCTTTAATATCAAAATAGCGAATCTCTTGAAAATTAAAAATCTTTTCATAAAAGTCCGCCCAATACTGCATACGCCCTCTATAGACATTATGTGTTAAGTGATCGATTTCTTTTAAGCCTGTTCCGACAGGGTGTGAAGCTACGTCATCAAAGAAAATGAAATCACTTTGGTAAATGTCGCGATCGACCAAGTAAATCGGTGATCCTCCAATACCTTTAATCGCTGGAATATTCAATTCCATCGGGCCAATTTTTGAATAAATAGGTTCTGCACCCAATTCAATCGCTTTATTAAATGCTTTGGCTGCATCTTTGGTTCGAAAGCCCATTGCGCATGCAGAAGGGCCATGTTCTTTAAAAAAATAAGCGGCTGCTGATTCAGGTTGATAATTGAGAATAATATTAATATTGCCTTGACGCCATAAATACACATTTTTTGATTTATGCTTAGCAACTTTGCTGAAACCTATTGTTTGAAAAATTTCATCCAGTTCCTTGTCTTTAGCGACGAATTCAATAAACTCAAATCCGCACAGTTCCAAAGGGTTGGCTAGCTCATTCATACAACATCCTCATTTTTTAAAGCAATCCTATTGCTTGTTTTTTAAAATTAACTTGCTTTTAAACAGACGGAAAAACCGCATTAAATTACAAAATTTCTATGACAGATCCGTTTGTCTAATCCTGCATTTCCCGTTTTATTTTGACTTCAAGATATAATAAAAAAACGGGAAAAATAATTCTTTCTTCATGATAGCAAGGTTTTTAAATTATTCAATGCATAATTTAATTACTTAATGCGTAATTAATTTAACTAAGAATAATTACCCTGCGAATTTATGAAGCTAAAGCTGCTTCAAGGTCAGTGATCATTAAATCTATACCTGTCGCGGCCTGAATTTGTTCAAGGCTGACCTCTTTTGCCAGTTCGATCAATTTCACGCCTTCTGCGGTCACATCCATCACACCTAAGTCCGTGATGATACGGTTTACAACGGCTTTACCTGTTAAAGGAAGCGTGCATTGATTGACAATTTTGGGGCTGCCATCTTTGGCACAATGCTCCATCAGTACGACAACCTTCTGTACGCCTGCGACCAAGTCCATGGCGCCGCCCATGCCTTTGACTTTTTTCCCGGGAATCATCCAGTTCGCCAAGTCACCTGTTTGGGATACTTCCATTGCACCTAAAATTGCAATGTTGACATGACCGCCTCGAATCATGGCAAAAGATTCTGAGCTAGAGAAAAATGCAGCGCCTTTGCGGGCAGTGACCGTTTGTTTGCCGGCATTAATCAGGTCGGCATCAACGCTTTCCGCAGTGGGAAATTCATCAATGCCTAATAAGCCATTTTCGGACTGTAGCCAAACGTTGATATTTTCAGGAATATAGTTTGCAACTAGAGTAGGCAGACCAATGCCCAAATTGACATAGAAACCATCTTCCAGTTCAAGGGCTGCACGTTGTGCCATTTCATTGCGTGTCCAAGCCATGATTTATGCCTCCACCTTTAAAGTCATTTGTTCGATGCGTTTTTCAGGCGAACCATTCACTACAATGCGGTTGACATAAATGCCCGATAAATGGATATCATCCGGATCAATCTCACCAATTTCAACTAACTGTTCAACTTCCACGATGGTCAATTTTCCTGCCATAGCGCATTCAGGGTTAAAGTTACGCGCAGTTTTGCGGAAGACTAAATTGCCAGCTTTATCCGCTTTATAGGCTTTGACTAATGCAATATCTGCCGTGAGTGAGGACTCCAAAATATACGCCTTGCCGTCAAATTCACGCACTTCTTTGCCTTCGGCAATCAATGTGCCGACTCCTGTTGGGGTGAAAAAGGCTGGAATACCCGCACCGCCTGAGCGCAGCTTTTCCGCCAATGTTCCTTGTGGGGTGAGTTCGACTTCAAGTTCGCCATTTAAATACTGGCGTTCAAACTCTTTGTTTTCCCCCACATAAGAGGAAATCATTTTTTTGATTTGCTTGGTTTTGAGTAATTTACCTAAACCAAAATCATCGACTCCAGCATTATTGGAAATACAGGTTAAACCTTCCACACCCGTATTTTTTAGTGCTTCGATGAGCGCCTCAGGAATTCCGCATAAACCAAAACCACCGATTGCCAACGTTTGGTGATCCGCAGCGATATCTGCCAAGGCCATATCTGCACTTGCAAAAATTTTATTCATGACTCAAATTCCTCCAATTGTTTAGCAAAGGCTTAAGCGTCTATCTTTGCAGCGTTAGAATGATGATCTAGTTCAGCTGCATGCAAGAAATGTGTGTGGTCAGGGGCGCGTTTGGTTTGTGACCATTGCTCTAGCATTTCATACTTCATTACTTCGGTAATCATGGCAATTTTGGCAGGGGCGGTTTCATCGTCATAGGCCAATTCCAGACGGTGGCCATTTGGGTCAAAGAAGTAAATAGAATGGAAAATACCATGATTGGTAATGCCTAAAACATTGTTGCCATTGGCTTCTAAATGCGCTTTTGCTTCCAGCAATGCTGCGCGGTCTTTCACTTTAAGCGCAATGTGTTGCACCCACTTAGGTGTGTTTTCATCACGTCCCATCTCTGGTTGAGTCGGTAATTCAAAAAAAGCCAGAACATTGCCATTGCCCGCATCTAAAAATAAATGCATATAGGGGTCAAAAGCTTTGGTTGATGGAACATGATCTTCAGCAAAAGCTAAAATGAAATCCATGTTGAGGTTCTTTTTGTACCATTCCACCGTTTCTTTGGCATCTTTGCAGCGGTAAGCGACATGGTGAATTTTTTCGATTTGAATCGCCATATAAATATCCTTATTTAAAATTTAGGCTGCATCGGCTTGCGCTTCAGGCGCAGCGTTTTGGAATGCAGACAGCGTATTGCAATGGGTATAAATAGATTGAATTTTCGGGTAGGCCGATAAATCAATATTGAAACGCAATGCGTTGTAAACTTGTGGAATCAGGCAGCAATCGGCAAAGCTTACGCTGTTGCCAAAGCAGAATTGCCCATTGGAATTTTTTAATTGCGTCTCTAAGCCTGCAAAGCCCACTTCAACCCAGTGTGTATACCAAGCTGTTTTCTGCTTTTCTGAAACTTCAAGTATCCCGCTTAAATACTGCAAAATACGCAAGTTATTTAATGGATGAATGTCACAGGCAATACTTTGACTAAAGGCACGAATCAGGGCGCGTTGCTGGATGTCTTTGGGAAGCAATGCCGTATTGGTAAATTTTTCGTCTAAATATTCTAAAATACTTAACGATTGCGTCAGGGTAAAACCTTGTTCAGCGTTAGTTTCTACCAAAGCAGGCACCAATTCACTTGGGTTAATTTGACGGTAGGCAGCACTATGCTGTTCACCGCCATTTTTAAGCAAATGAATCGGAATAACTTCAGCTTCGAGTTCTTTTAAATTTAGGGCGATACGTACACGGTATGCCGCAGAACTGCGAAAGTAGCTATACAGCTTCACTAAGTTTCTCCTCGGCATGATCCATAGCGAAGTCAAACTGAACAGCAGGCAGTACTTTGCCGGATACTTCACCAAAGCCAATGCGTAAGCCATCTTTTTCACAATAGCCTTTCATTGTTAGGGTATCGCCATCTTGCATAAAGCTGCGCTGTTCGCCATTGGAAAGGGTTAGTGGCTTGGTATTATTCCAAGTAATTTCGAGCAGTGAACCATAAGATTCAGGCGCAGAACCTGAAATCGTGCCTGAACCCATCAGATCGCCGACTTGAAGATTGCATCCTGCAATGGTGTGATGGGTGAGCTGCTGCGCCATAGACCAGTACATATATTTAAAATTGGTTTGGCTGATCACATCTGCTTGTTCATTGCCGTCGGTCTGAATTTCTACGGAAAGATGAATGTCATAACTGTTGCTAGAATGATCTTCACGTAAATAGGCCAGCGGCTGGGGTTCTTGAACAGGAGAGTTAGTTTTAAACGGTTCAAGCGCTTCCATGGTCACAATCCATGGAGAGATAGAGGATGCAAAGGTTTTGGCGTTGAATGGACCTAAAGGCACGTATTCCCATTGCTGCAAATCACGTGCGGACCAGTCATTGAGCAATACCATGCCGAAGATGTGATCCCAAGCATTTTCAATTGAGATTGGTTCGCCTAATATATTGGATTTACCCACAATAAAGCCAGTTTCAAGTTCAAAATCAAGTTTGCGAGAGGCTGAAAAAATTGGACGTTCTTCAGCAGGCAGCTTGATTTGACCAGAAGGGCGCACCACATTTGTACCGCTGACAATGATTGAGCTGGCGCGGCCATTATAGCCAACTGGCAGTTCAGACCAATTGGCTAATAAGGCATTTTTAGGGTCGCGGAACATGCAGCCGACATTGGTGGCATGTTCTTTAGATGAATAGAAATCTGTATAACCTGAAATATGGACAGGCAAGTGCAGGCTAACATCTGCTTGTTTAAAGAATACTTGATTGCGCAATTCATGGTTGTCACGCAGTGTTGGGTTATCGGCAGATAATAGATGCTGCAATTCAGCGCGAATTTTTGACCAATTCTCTTTGCCTGAATCAATAAATTTATTCAGCGTTGATTGGTTGAAAATGAATTCATTCGAATGAATTTGCAAGAATCCATTCGCTTCAAGGGCAGCAAGGTCAATCACCCATTCACCAAGTGCTACACCTGCACGGCGTATGCCTTCAGCAGTTTCGCTAAATACGCCATAAGGCAAGTTTTGGATTGGGAAATCCGAATTTTGTGCAACCTCAATAAATGATTTCAATTGGCTTGTCATCTCAGTCTTCCTTGTCTTGAAGTAAAGCAATTTTAATAATCTAGATTTTTACGATTGATTTAATCATACTTATTTTAAATAATTACGCAATATGTAATTTGATTATATATTACGTAATTTGTTCGAATTTTAAAATTATTGGCGGAAGATGCTATCTCGAAAAGATAAGCCCTTGTTTTTTTGTGAGCTTTGAAATTAGCGAGATTCGAGTAGAATGCTAATCATTCAAGTGAGAGTTAATGACAAATGTCAGAAGAAAAAATACAAGCTGGAGTTCAGTCATTAGAAGTGGGGTTAACTGTACTGGATGCGTTAATTGCTAACCGTAAACCGATGATGTTGAAGGAGCTTGCCGAAAAGTTGTCGATGCATCCTGCAAAAGTTCACCGCTATGTGGTGAGTTTGGTGCGCATGAACTATGCCAAGCAAATCGATGATGGGCGCTATGATCTAGGGGATCAGGCATGGAGATTGGGATTAAGCTGCATACAGCGTACCGATGCGATCCAAGCCGCTCAGCCGATGATTAATGAACTGCACCGTAAAATTGATTGTGGCCTGCAAATCAGTAAATGGACATCGCAAGGGCCTTTAATTGTGCAATGGATTGAGCCGAATCAAGCCGTTTCAGTCATTACAAGAGTAGGGTCAATTATGCCGTTGTTGAATTCGGCAACAGGTCGTGCTTATGCGGTCTTTATGGCTGAAGATATTGTACGACCATTATTAGAACAGGAATGGCAGCAGAAACAATTACAGCAGCAGCGAGTTTATCCTGCCAATTGGGCTGAATTTTTGGAAATGAAACAGAGCTTCATCGAACAAGGTGTAGCGACTGTTTCTGGTGATATGCTGGTTGGTGTGAATGCAGTTTGTGTGCCTATTTTTAATGCACAAGGTGAAATTGAATTTTGTATTGCAGCATTAGGCAGTGAATTACAATTGCCCGTTGACCTTGAAAATGAGCGCGTTAAAGCGCTGAAAGAAACAGCACAGGCTTTAACGCGGTACATTGCTCGTCGCTGAATTTTGCTTCTGCGCTGGCGTAAATTACCTGCGGCATTTTTAAATATTTTGAATGCGGCGCTCTATTCAATTGAACGGTTATATTTTTAATTTTAGCTTTGTGAATTTAGCTGTGTTAAGCAAAAATTGGCTTATGAAAGAAGTCTCATTAATATTTTAGACATTAATGTGCTTTTCATCTGTAGCATGAAATGAGTGGTTTCTTGAATAGGCTTTGCTTTTAAAGGGCTCATTTCTTCCTTAGATTCTCAATTTTGTAAGCTGATTATTGGTTACGTAAATCAATAAAATTAAAAATTTTAATTAACCCAAATCGTGGTTATGTAAGCACTACGTGCAAGTTTTTGGCTTATTTTGCACCATTTTATTTTTCATTCTGCACTAAATGATTTTTCATGAATCTACTCAAGCATTTAGCTCAGATAATTTTATCACGTTCTGAATTTCACGAGTGTTGAATAAAAAATAATCTGTATTTTGGCGTTAAAAGTGCTTTTATTTTGTAATTTGCGATAATAATTATTGCAAGGTTGTTTGCATGATCAAAAAAATATGTTAATAAATGGATGTGATTTTTTAATCACAGATACATTTTAGGATGAAATGTATTTTTAGTAAGCTAAATTTAAAAACAAGCAGAAGGAAATTTTGAAGATGCTTCAATTGCTAATGAGATTGTTTTGTTTACATGGTTATGAAGATGAGCACATGGAAGAAATAGGAGAATACAGGGAATGAAGGAAGAGTAGAGTTAATTAATAACTTTAATTTAGAATGATAGAAAGTGAGCTTTAAGCTCACTTTTTTGTTTTTTAGGAAACAAAAAATAGTAATAATGGACATCAGCTACAATCGCTTTGTGTAACAAAGCCTTTTATCAGCATAAAAGCAATAATCTTCACCTAGCCAGATAGAAATATGTCAATGAACAAAGATTTTAAAGCACAAACTTATATTGTAGATGAGCATTTGCCAGATACATTGACGTGGTTATGTCATCATCAAGATAGTTTTGATTCTTTCACTTATGATGCGATTGCTCAAGAATTGCTGGTACATCATGCCAATGGGGTAGATTGTATTCGGGTAGGCGATTATTTGAATGCAAGCTATGGCATTCTAATTACAGCACATAACTTTGCAGAATAATGAAATCAATAAAAAAGCCCACAAGGGGCTTTTTTATAAACGGATGCTATGAATCACTTAACTTGCCATAGCATCTACAGATAATTCCTGAATACGTGGTTTGGCTTTTTCAGCAATCAAACCTAACTTATCAAATAATTGTTTATCTCGGCCTTCACCTGCATTTGGGGTTGTTAACAGCTTTTCACCCGAGAAAAGAGAGTTTGCACCCGCCATAAATGCCAGAGCTTGATCAGAATCGGATAAAGACTCACGCCCAGCAGAAAGGCGAATATAACTTTTTGGCATAATAATACGTGCAACAGCAATGGTGCGAATCCATTCGGTTACATCCAGTTTTTCAACATCAGCAAGTGGTGTGCCTTCAATTGGAACCAGCATATTGATAGGGACAGATTCAGGGTGAATGGCTAAGGTTGCCAATTCATGCAATAAACCAATACGATCTTGCTGGGTTTCACCTAAGCCGACAATTCCGCCACTACACACTTTCATGCCAGCTTGACGGACAAAATCTAAGGTATTTAAACGGTCATCAAAAGTACGTGTCGTGATAATATTTGAGTAGTATTCACGTGATGTATCTAAATTGTGGTTATAGTAATCTAAACCCGCTTCATTTAAGCGTTCAGCTTGTGATTGATTGAGCATGCCTAAAGTCATACAAGTTTCTAAGCCCAATGCTTTAACTTCGCTGACCATTTCTAATACATAAGGCATATCACGTTCGTGTGGATTACGCCAAGCAGCACCCATACAAAAACGTGAAGAACCAGAAGCTAATGCTTCTTTTGCTTCTTGAATAACTTTATCTACAGCTATGCGTTTTTCAGCTTCGAGTTTTGAATCGTAACGTGCTGACTGTGAGCAATATTTGCAGTCTTCAGGACATTTACCTGTTTTGATTGAAAGCAGTGTACTAACTTGAATTGTATTTGGATCAAAGTGTTCACGATGAATGCGCTGTGCTTCAAAAATTAAATCTAAAAAGGGCTGATTATATAAAGCCTGAATTTCTTCGCGTGACCAGTCATTACGTACATTCATTGGTGAAAATCCATAATCATCATTATTTATTATTTATCATACCTAATTTATATGAAATCTAAAGGCATAAAAAACCAAATATTATAGTATCTATCGATTGGTTTTTGTCAATATTGCAAATTATGAGATTGATAATTTAGTTACAAAGTAATGCTATTTATTGTAAATATAGTCACAATATTTTTTAGTCTCATTTGTGAAGTTGTTGTGAACTGGATGCTATTTTTTTTCTACAGTGAAAACTTTGTTGATATCTAGAAAAGATCAAAAGAAAGGAAGTATCATTTGTTTTGTTTTAAATTTAACAAAATTTAGCCAATTGTTCTTGAATTGCCCAATCAATATGGACTTGCACAATCTCATCATATTGTTCACGTGTTTGTTGCAATGTTGCAAGTATTTCATTAGAAAAAGGGGCATTACCTAAACCAATTGCAATATTTCGCATAAAACTTTGATAACCCGTGCGTCGTAATGGACTGCCTTCAGTATTGGCTAAAAAGGTGATCTCATCCCAATGCCATAAATCCAGTAAACTGCTCTGATCTAAATCGTGTCGTGGATTAAAATCTTCAATTGTGGCTTTCTTCGCAAAACTATTCCACGGACAAATTAGCTGACAGTCATCACAACCAAACACACGATTACCAATACCACGGCGTAATTCTTTGGGAATAATGCCCTGATATTCAATGGTTAAATAAGCAATACATTTACGTGCATCGAGCATATAAGGTTCAACAATGGCTTGTGTTGGACAAATGTCGATACAAGCAGTGCAAGAACCGCAATGTTTGGTTGTCGGGGAGTCAAAAGGTAAATCCAGTGAGGTAAATAATTCTCCCAAGACAAAGAATGAACCTGATTTTTTGTGAATTAATAAGGTGTGTTTACCTGTCCAGCCCATACCTGCATTTTCTGCTAAAGATTTTTCAAAGATGGGTGCCGAGTCGGCAAAGGGACGTGATTCAAAATCACCCACTTTTTCACGAATTTTGCTGGCTAATGTTTTTAAACGACCACGCATGACCTTGTGATAATCCCGACCACGGGCATAGCGCGCAATAATGGCTAAATTCGGTTCATCTGGGACATAGCGAGGTTTGGGTGTTTCCACCAAATAATTCATTCGTACACAAATAATGCTTTTGGTGCCGGGAACCAGTAAGGTTGGATCAGCACGTTTTTCTAAATTCTCTTCTAAAAACTTCATATCGCCATGATAACCCCGTTTTAGATATTCTTGAAAACGTGGCAATTCTTCTTGAGCATCTGGTTTGGCAATGACACAATCACTAAAGCCTAATTCCAAAGCTTGCGCTTTAATCCATGCTTTGAGTGTCTCAGGATCATTTTGATCTAAGGGAATTTTTTGTGACGGTGTAGATGAAGCCATAATTTATAAGAAGGAAAGAACAATGCATCAACAAGTTTATCATAGCCCTGTTTATGATAGCCAAAGTATTCAAGCATGGGAGCAACGCTGGTTTGCCAAACAAAACAGTTCTTATGCCTTGATGCAGCAAGTGGCTTGGATGATTACGCAGCGTTTAGTTCCCATTTTAAAACAACGTCATATACAACAGATTACAGTGTGCTGTGGGCAAGGCAATAATGCAGGTGATGGTTATTTAACTGCGAAATATTTAAAACAATTCGGTTTTGATGTGGAAATTTATGCAGCTGAATTAGGTGCATCAACCGATTTACATACGGCTTATCAAGAAGCGGTCGATGCAGAAATAAAAATTTATGCTGGTTTTGAATTTCAAAAACAATATGACTGTTATATCGATGCATTATTTGGGATTGGTTTAAACCGTGCATTAAGTGCAGATTGGCAAAAAATTATTCAGCATATCAATGCTCAAACGGGCTTGAAAATAGCCATTGATATTCCGAGCGGCTTGCATGCCAATACTGGTCAACCCTTACCCTGTGCGATTAAAGCCGATTACTCATATGTTGCCTTAGGGCTTAAAGCAGGATTGTTTACAGGACAAGGGAAAGAGTTTGCTGGTCAGGCGGAAGTCATTTCCCTAATTCCTCCAGATGCAGCATTAAAACCACTCGCGCAACTTTCTAAAATCGCCATTGCACTCCCACAACGTGAGGCTTTTGGTCATAAGGGGAGTTATGGTCATATACTTGTGATTGGTGGGCATGCAGATATGGGGGGTGCGGTGATGATGGCAGCCGAAGCAGCCTTTAGTGCTGGTGCGGGCAAAGTGACCATTGTTTGTCATGAGAAACATCACACGGCTATTTTAGCGCGCTCACCAAATATTATGCTGCGTGATATCAATGCGTTGACCAAGGCAGAGATTCAATTGTTATTAGATCATGTCGATGTGGTGAGTTTTGGCATGGGCTTGGGGCGTGATACGTGGTCAGAGCAACAGTATTTTAATTGGTTCCCAAAAATAAATAGTACTGAACATTTGCAAGTTGTATTAGATGCGGATGCACTTTGGTTTTTAGCCAATCACCCTGAAGAATTAAAAGCAGATTCATATTTAACACCGCATCCAGGTGAAGCTGCAAAATTGTTAAATTGTTCGATTCAAGATATCGAAAATGATCGAATTGTGGCTATTCATGCATTAAAAGAAAAATATGCCGGACAGTGGGTGTTAAAAGGTGCAGGAAGCCTGATTTTGGAAGATCAACTGTGGATTTGTACTGCGGGCAATGCGGGGATGGGAACGGGGGGTATGGGTGATGTATTGGCAGGGATGATTGCGAGTTTAAAAGCACAATGGGGTCATCAAATTCATCTGCATGAAATTGTCACTTTACATGCCTTAGCGGGTGATTGGTTGGCTGCAAAGGGGATGCGTGGATTGCAGGCACATCATATGAATGAAGCTGTTTATCATGTGGTTAATATGCGGCATGATCATGAATAAAGCCATTAAGCTCATTATTCGAGGTCGGGTTCAAGGTGTGGGCTATCGTCGTTGGTTTGAGCAGCAGGCTTTAGCACTCGCGTTAACAGGTTATGTTAAAAACCTAGATTCAGGTGAGGTTGAAGCTGTGATTGTTGGGCATTTTGATGTCCTTCAAGAGCTGATTTCACGGAGCTATGATGGGCCACCGCGTGCAGAAGTGGTTCAGGTGATTCAAATTATTTTAGATCATGAGCAGAATTTTATCGCATTTACAATGTTGCGCTCAAGCTAATTGCTATAAAAAAAAGATAAGGTGGAAATGATGGATAAATATTGGGTCGTGGCAATCGTTGTCGTATTTTGTATTTTTCTGGTGATTTATACCCAACGTGTGAATGCAAGCCCAAGCAAAATATCGTTTAAAGAGATTGTGCAGAAAGAGTTTAGTCAATATCACGTGATTGAAAAAAGCCAAACCATTATGATTTGCACAGTGAGTGATGGTCATCAGCCAGATGAGTTGGTTCTCATCCGCATTGATCCCGATCAGAAAAAAAATATGCGGAGTTTTGGGCGCAGGGTAACTTTCACTTACCCCAAGCAACCTTCACTGCGGGAAATGCGCAAAGATTTTGCGCCTTATCTTCAAAATAGTTAATTAACGTCTTCTACTACTTGAACGGCTGCGACCTCGTGCCATGCCGCCTAGTGCATTTAACACCGCCATTTTACTCATACTGCCTGAAGCATGCGCATGGCAAATTGCAGCGGCTAAAGCATCGGCAGCATCTTGTTGCGGTTTAATGCTTAAATTTAAAATACGCATCACCATCATTTGAACTTGTTCTTTATCTGCTGCACCATAACCGACAACGGATTGTTTGATTTGCCGAGCTGTATATTCAGCCACTTGCACGTCAGAATTGACCAAAGCGGCAATGGCTGCGCCACGTGCTTGCCCCAGTTTAAGTGCCGAGTCAGGATTTTGAGCCATAAACACTTGTTCGACTGCGGCTTCGGTTGGACCATGAAATTTAACAATACGTTCAATCCCAGCAAAAATTCGCTTCAAGCGTTCAGGCATTTCTGGGGTCTCAGTACGAATGGTTCCAGCATCTACAAAAGTCAATTTTTGCCCATCTTTTTCGATAATACCGTAGCCAGTTAAGCGAGAACCCGGATCGATACCAATAATTAATGACATACAAAGACTTTAAAAATAGAATAATGCCCATATTGTTACATAAGCGTATCAAAAAAGCTTGATCCTGATTAAGCGCTTGAATATTGCACCCTATTTATTTTGTTGAGATTAGATTAATTTTTATGAAATTATTTCTTATTGTTTTGGCTGGTTTAATTCTAGAAGTATTTGTCTGGATTGGCGTGGGTGACCTCGTCGGCAGTATGTGGTACGTATTTTTTTGGTTTATTGCTGCCTTTTTTATGGGTATGAATTTGATTCGTAAATATTCGGCTGGTTTAATGCCTCAGATGCAGCAAATGCGCGCGGGGCAAATGACAGGTGATCCTGCGTTAACTTCAAATCTACCCAAAATTTTAGCAGGATTTTTATTGCTTATTCCCGGTTTGATTACCGATGTTTTAGCGGTATTAATTTTGATCCCGAGTGTTCAAAACATTTTTAAAAATATCATGATGAAAACAATGGCAAAACGTCAGCAAGCCATGATGGAAAAAATGATGGGTGGCATGATGGGCGATATGAATGGTATGGGGGGTATGGGCGGTGGTGCTCAAGGTCAAAATCCATTTGCAGACTTAATGCGCCAAATGCAAGACATGCAACAACAAGGCGGTTCACAGCGTCAGGACTCGAGCATTATTGATGGTGAAGCACGTGAAATCACCCCTGATGTGCAAAAAATTGAAATGAAAGACGTTAATAAATAAATTTATTTATCTTTTTCTATAAGCCGAATTATGATGATTCGGCTTTTTTATTGTCCTTATTTTTATTAACAGAGTCTGGGGCAGGAGACATGCAAAAAATTGAACAAACGATATAATATGCTTTTTTAAAATCCTCCTTATTGTTATGTCATTGCTTTTGACCATTTGCGCCCTCCATTTTGTTGCACAGCTTAGTCCCGGCCCCGATATTTTATTAATTGCCAAAAGTTCAGCGTCAACTTCAAGGGCAAATACATTAAAAATTATTTTGGGTATTTCCGTGGGTATTGTGGTTTGGGTGGTATTAACGCTGCTAGGTTTTACTGTACTGATTGAACAGTTTCCATGGATACAACACATTTTAATGCTTGTTGGAGGATTGTTTTTGGCTCGTATGGGCTGGGCAATGTTAACTGGTGGTTTGAAACAGCGTAAGCAAAACTTAGCTCCTAAAGATGTAGACGTGACTGTATTAGATACGAAAAATTATTTTATGTTGGGGCTAATGACCAATTTAGCCAATCCTAAAACACTGATTTATTTTAGCAGTGTATTTTCTTTGGCTTTAAGTTCTGCCGCATCAGATCATTTAAAAACCCAGTTGGCGCTGATTATTCCAGTTCAGACTTTTATGGTGTTTACAGGGTTAATGCTGATTTTATCCATGCCTAAAATTAAACAGGCATATCAGCGCTCAGGCAGTTATATCGATATTATTTCAGGTGGACTGTTCCTGCTTTTTGCCCTTTGGTTGTGGTATGACGTGCTGGCAGTGCTTTAGTTTTGTTGTGTAGCGTCATCATTCATTTGAGTAGATGGGGGAGTAACCGTGGTTATTTCCTCATTTTTTTTGACTTGAGAGTAACGATTTGGTTTCAAGGTTGTTTCAGTATTTTCTGAACCTTTATAGCTGCGACTACGGTTTGCACGTTCGCGTAAACCTCCTTTTTTAATCAGTTGCATCATCATAAACTCTAAATTATTGCGTGTTATTTTAACGAAAAAGATAAAGAGAATGTGGGTTTTACAAGCTTAATCTTTAAATTTTGATGTACTTGATTGTGTTACAAACAATGTCATATCAGCTTATTATGCATTCATATTTTTTAATATAAATAAAGAGCTTATGTCGGAAATTTTGGGGTGTATTCTCAAAGGCTTTTTTAGCTATGGATAAACACTATTGTATCCATAAGCAGACTCACATACTATTTTATGGATATTGCACATCATCATAAAGCATGATGGAAATATAAAAACAAAAATGCGTAATGTAGGAGCATCCTTATGCTATATCAATACCATTGTGCTTGTTGTAATCGGGTTGTTGAATCAACTGATAAGGAATGTATAAATTGCGGTTCGCATAATATTAGAAGTCCGTATGGTTTCTGGATTTTTTGTATTTTAACCTGCTTAGCAGCAGTGATTGTCTTTAAAGTCGTTCATATTTATTTAAAGGATCATCAGGAAACACCAGTTCAAACTTCATTATTAACGGTTTTACAACAAGGTGAAAAAAATAAGCAATGAATATTTTTGCAACAAAAAAAGCCCACATGACGTGGGCTTTTTTATAACAAAATTACAGTCCAGCAGATGCTTTAAGCGCTTCCACTTTATCTGTTTTTTCCCAAGTAAATGCCGTATCTGAACCTTCACGGCCAAAGTGGCCATAGGCAGCAGTTTGCTTATACATCGGTTGAATCAAGTCTAACATGCGGGTAATCCCGTATGGACGTAAGTCAAAATGTTCACGAACCAATTGAATAATCAGTTCTTCAGACACTTTAGCTGTATTAAATGTATTGATTGAAATTGAAGTTGGCTCTGCTACACCAATAGCATAAGACACTTGAATTTCACATTTATCAGCAAGACCTGCTGCAACAATATTTTTTGCAACATAACGACCTGCATAAGCAGCAGAACGGTCCACTTTAGATGGATCTTTACCAGAGAAAGCACCGCCGCCATGACGCGCCATACCGCCGTAAGTATCGACAATAATTTTACGACCCGTTAAACCACAGTCACCTACAGGACCACCAATCACAAACATCCCCGTTGGGTTGATGTGGAATTTGGTGCCTGCATGGAACATTTCAGCAGGAATCACTTTTTTCACAATTTCTTCAATCACGGCTTCTTTTAAAGCTGCTTGAGTAATTTCAGGATCGTGTTGGGTTGACAATACAACCGCATCTAAACGAACAGGCATGCCATTTTCATAGGCAAAAGTCACCTGACTTTTAGCATCTGGACGTAACCAAGGTAAACGACCATTACGGCGTAGTTCAGCTTGTTTTTCCATTAAGCGATGTGCATAAGAAATAGGAGCAGGCATTAAAACGTCAGTTTCGCGGCTTGCATAACCAAACATTAAGCCTTGATCGCCAGCACCTTGATCTTCAGGTTTTTGACGGTCAACACCCTGAGCAATTTCAGGAGATTGTTTACCAATCATATTGATAACAGCACAGGTTGTACCATCAAAACCGAGGTCAGAATGATGATAGCCAATACCATTTACGGTTTGACGTACAATCGCTTCAAAGTCAACATTTGCTGTTGTTGTGATTTCACCCGCAAGTACTACAGCACCTGTTTTGACAAGCGTTTCACAAGCAACCCGTGCAAATGGGTCTTCTGTTAAGATTGCATCCAAAATAGCATCACTGATTTGGTCAGCCATTTTATCTGGATGACCTTCGCTTACAGATTCCGAGGTAAATACAGCGTACTCGCGCATAAGTCCTATCACAGTTAATTCAAAAGACGCAATATGTTACATCGAGTTAGACTTTTGGACCAGTTCCATACGACCAAAATGACTGAAATTATTTCAATTTCACGACTTTTTAATTGATATGAGCATCTAAAAAATTGATAAGCAGACAAAGTTGAACTTTTAACGAAGGGTTTTTGTATATAAATATGGAGATAAAATCCATCGTTTATAGGGCTGAAAAAGATAATATAATCAAAAAAAAGTATGTTTTAAAATATTAAATGGTTTTGTTTTTTAATTAATAATTATATATATCAATATTTTAATTTGGTTTTAGTGTGGCGTTTAATTTTTTCTAGAGAAGAACAAGGTCACCATAATGACGTGAATCGAGACGAAGCCTCAATTTCTCCTGATGAAATTGTTCAACTTATTTTGACTAAAGTGAATTTTATTCAATTTTTAAACTTTTTTCAGATTTATTGATCAATCATCCGATTTTAAGCAGTATCAACATGTCAAATGAAGTGAGATTATTCATTTCACAGCGCAAGTATTCAAATTATGCTTTAAATAAACAAGGAAACTTCTGATTATTAAAATCTCAGCTATTGAGTCTTAAATGGAATAAATCAGTGTATTTTAGATGGTCTTATCAGTAAAACTGATGTGAAAATAAGTGATACAGGTATTAAAACATGAACTGTTAAGAATAAATGTTGAAATGTTGGCTATTAGGCTTTACCCCTTACTGTTTTTTTAAGACAATACGCACAGCTTTGAATTTTCCTATTCATCATCATCTTTAAACGATTTAGTTGGACTCTGACCTATGACAACCCCGCTTAACGAACGCCGTATTGCAAACGCAATTCGTGTATTGGCAATGGATGCTGTGCAAAAAGCAAATTCAGGACATCCAGGTGCTCCAATGGGGATGGCAGATATCGCTGATGTGGTATGGCGTGACTTTTTAAATCATAATCCAACCAATCCACAATGGCCGAACCGTGACCGTTTTGTACTGTCGAATGGTCATGGTTCTATGTTGCAGTATGCGTTATTGCATCTAACAGGTTATGCACTTTCAATTGACGATTTGAAATCATTTCGTCAATTGCATTCAAAAACTCCGGGTCATCCAGAATTAGGTTATGCACCAGGTATTGAAACCACAACTGGTCCTTTAGGTCAGGGTATTGCCAATGCAGTTGGTTTTGCACTGGCTGAGAAAACACTAGCAGCTCAATTTAACAAAGATGACTTATCGGTTGTAGACCATTTCACTTACTGTTTCTTGGGTGATGGTTGTTTAATGGAAGGTGTTTCTCATGAAGCATGTTCATTGGCAGGGACTTTAGGTCTAGGCAAACTTGTTGCTTACTATGATGACAACGGCATTTCAATTGATGGCGAAGTAGAAGGTTGGTTCTCTGACGATACAGAACAACGTTTCTTGGCTTACGGTTGGCAAGTACTTAAAGTTGACGGTCATGATGCTGAAGCATTACGTGCTGCAACTTTGGAAGCAAAAGCTGAAACTGGTAAACCAACACTGATCATCTGTCAAACGATTATTGGTTTAGGTTCACCAAATAAACAAGGTAAAGAAGATTGCCACGGCGCGCCTTTAGGTAATGACGAAATCGCATTAACGCGTCAAGCTTTAGGCTGGACTGAAGAAGCATTTGTTATTCCTGCTGATATTTATGCAGCGTGGGATGCAAAAGACAAAGGTGCTAAATCTGAAGCTGCTTGGAATGAAACTTTTGCTGCTTATGCTGCAAAATATCCAACAGAAGCTGCTGAACTTAAACGCCGTGTAAGTGGTGATTTACCTGCTGATTTCGTTGCTCAAGCCGATGCTTATATTGCTGAAGTAAATGCAAAAGCTGAAACCATTGCAACACGTAAAGCCAGCCAAAACGCACTTCAAGCTTTTGGTCCATTACTTCCTGAAATTTTAGGTGGTTCTGCTGACCTTGCTGGTTCAAACTTAACGTTGTGGAAAGGTTGTGTAGGCGTACAAGATAATCCAGCGGGTAACTACGTACATTATGGTGTACGTGAGTTCGGTATGACTGCGATTGCCAATGGTGTTGCACTTCACGGTGGTTTCATTCCTTACGTTGCAACATTCTTAATGTTCATGGAATATGCACGTAATGCAGTCCGTATGTCTGCCTTAATGAAACAACGTGTAATTCATGTATATACTCATGATTCAATTGGTTTAGGTGAAGATGGTCCTACACATCAACCTGTAGAACAAATTGCATCTTTACGTGGCACACCAAACTTAAATACATGGCGTCCATGTGACACTGTAGAAGCTTCTATTTCTTGGAAATCTGCATTGTTACGTTCAGAAGGTCCTACAGCGCTAATTTTCTCTCGTCAAAACTTGCCATTCCAAGCACGTACTCAAGTTCAAATTGAGAACGTGGCAAAAGGTGGTTATGTATTGGCTGAAGAAAAAGGCGAATTGAAAGCAATTATTATTGCAACAGGTTCTGAAGTTTCATTGGCAATGGAAGCATATGCACAACTTGATGGTGTACGTGTAGTGTCTATGCCTTGTGCAGAAGAATTTGTGAAGCAGGATGCGGCTTACCGTGAAGCCGTTCTTCCTGCAAACATCCGTGCACGTGTTGCTGTTGAAGCTGCACATGTGGATTACTGGTGGAAATTTGTAGGTCTTGATGGTCGTGTAATTGGTATGACCACATATGGCGAATCTGCACCTGCAAAAGACTTGTACCAACACTTTGGTATCACCACTGATGCGGTTGTTGCAGCGGTAAAAGAAATTACAGCTTAATCGAAAAAAATTTAGCTTGTTAAAAACGCTCCAATTGGAGCGTTTTTATTGAGATGAATTTTTAACGATATTGTTCTAGTAGTTTGTACCAATAAGTATATAGTGATGCCATTCATTGAGTATTCATTTTGAGATGGCATTTATTCAGCATAAGTGAGGAAAATATGAGCCTTTATAACCAGATTAATGACGAAATTACCATAATGGATGCTGGCGAGCAGAAGTGGATTGGTCAAGACATTCCACTTGAGTCTATGATGGCAGTTGTGTTGATGTTGAAAGACTTAGATGAAGAGAAAGTCATTAAAGTTCGTCGACAAAATCATGAAAAACATACGGGTCTTAAGCAGATTGATCGTGTGTTGGTTGAGAAGTTATAAAAGATTAAGCATCTTTAAAAAAGCCCCTAAAGGGGCTTTTATTATTTCAGACAGTGCATTTTCTACGTTGTTAATTCAGTCTGAATCTGAATATTTGAAGTCAATAATTTGTGAACAGGACAATTTTCAGCGACTTTCAATAATCGTTTATGTTGATCTTCAGTGAAATCGCCTTTTAGGGTAATTTTACGCACAATATTGTTTTGGCCTGCTTCTTGTTCTGCATTTGGATTTAAAGCCAAATCGACCTGTACATGTTCGAGTTTAATATTTTTGTGATCTGCATACATTTGTAACGTGACTGTTGTGCAAGCGCCTAAAGCCGAAAGTAAAAGTTGTATGGGGTTTGGTGCGCTATCTTGTCCACCTTTTTCTGTTGGTTCATCGACATACCAGAGATGACCTGATGGATCTGTGAGTGTAACGCGATAGGGTGTGGTGGTACTTTGAGCTAGTGCACTATGGATCATTAGAATTACAGCTGCTTTTTTGAAAGAGATATTGTTATACAATCCTTTATATCGTGTTAAGACTGTTTGTTTTTTGTATTCAATCATTTTTAAATGCTGAATAAAAGATTAAAAATAAGGCTGCTATATCTGTTAGAGCATAAATAACAAAATATATTTATGATTATCAATATTTTATGAGCATTTTGTTTTAAATCTTTAAGCTAAATAAAGGGATTGTTCTATTCTTGCAACATATCGTTTTATCTATATCAGTGAATTAAGATGGGAAACGTATACACTAACAATCATTCTGAAGCGAGATAAAAACACATGAATTTTAAAGCAATAACTTTAGGTTTGGCCGTAGCATCCGTTGCAACTTTGTCGTTGGCAAAACCAGTTGCATATCAAATTGATCCAACCCATACAGCAACTGTATTTTCTTGGAATCATTTTGGCTTTTCTACACCATCTGCAAACTTTAGCGACATTCAAGGTACAATTAACGTCGATAATGCAAAACCTGCAAATTCATCTGTTAATGTGACTATTCCTTTATCGAGTTTAAATACGAATGTAAAAGCATTGGATGAGCATTTGCAGAAAGCAGATTTCTTTGATGCTGCAAAATATCCAAATATCACTTTTAAAAGTACCAAGGTTCAGGCTGTAGGCAAGAACAAATACAAAATCACAGGTAACCTTACAGTGAAAGATGTGACTAAGCCCGTTGTGCTAGATGCTGTATTGAATAAGCAAGGCGTGCATCCAATGACCAAAGCTGAGTCTATTGGCTTTAATGCTACCACTTCATTTAATCGTTCTGCATTTGGTGTAGGTGCATATGTACCGAATGTCGGTGATAAAATTACGGTAAATATCACCACTGAAGCGTCAGTTAAAAATAAATAAGGATTACAGAACCATTTGCAGTAATTTTGCTGCAAGTGGTTTTATCAGTGATAGTAGGTTGTTTTTAATTTTCACTAGAATCAGAAAAAATCTACATCAAGCGATAAAGCTTCCCAAGCCTATTCATCATGACGCACTACCGTCACTTATTCTCGGCAAAGATACTTAACTACTCGTGACACATCAAAAGAGTGTGAATAATCAGCTGCATTAACATGATTAGACTGAAGAACTGCTCATGCTCAAGAGAAAAATAAATTAAGCCAAATTGTCCATTTAGCATATTATGCCAAAATATCATCAAGAAAAAGGTCGGTATTTAAAATCAGGTTATGTAGCAAAGAAAATGTCAGAAAACTTAAATTAAATATTTAGTATATTTTATATTTTTCAATAATTTATCATAAAATTATTTTTTATTTAAAAGCAAGCTACTTGGTCTTACCATATAACAAAAAGTAAGCATAAGGTATATACTTAAAGGCACTGTTAGAATCTTATGTGAGCAAAAAAAATGCCTCAAAATTTTGTAATTCGATTCGCTAGTGTTCTTTCGCTAGTTTTAATATTGGCTGCACTTGTTATTCATTTTTTATTTTCAGGGGAAACAACCGTTGTATTGTGGATCTTCACCTTCCCAATTATTCTTGCAATTCCTATTTTGACCTCGGTGTTATTGGCTAAAGATCAGGAATTGGGCGTTTCTGTACATAAATAAAAGTTTAAAATGATATCAGCTTCAATTTAAGCTGATTAAGTTGAATGGCACCCTTTGAATTGGACATTTTTAGTCTTATTTGAAGGGTGCTTTTTTTAACAAGATGAATACTTTAATCACGATTTAAAATGAGATAACAGCCAAAGCTAATAAAAATTCCACCAGTGAATCCGTCAATCCATTTACTTAAACGCTGGTAGGCAGCATTCATTTTATGCCATGAAAATAAATAAGCGACTAAGGCAAACCAAATTAAGCTTTCAAGCCAGATTAAGGCAAGTAATGAGCTTTGTGTGGTTAAAGGCATGTCTGCATTAATGGCCAAGGAAAAAACACTACTAAAATAGACCAATGCTTTAGGATTCGCCATATTGGTGAAAAAGCCTTGTAATAATAAAGTGATCTTGGATTTTGGTATAGCGGTTGAAAGTTGTTGTACTGATGCTTGTTTATTGAAAGCTGATTTAAATAATTGTATGCCCAGATAGAACAGGTAGAGTCCACCTAAAATCACCAGTGCTTGTTGTAACCATGCGATTTTTTGGAACAGGAAGTGTAAGCCACTGATGGCACAAATAGCCCAGACTAAAATGCTTAAGGAGATACCTAAGGCTGCAAACATCGCATGTGATCTGGATTGACGAATGGCGCTTTGACTAACAAAGAAAAAATCTGGCCCCGGACTTAGCAGGGCAAAGAAATGAATAAGGGCAATACCAAGAAAAAGTGTCATCGTATGGTCTTATCGTGTGAGATGACACTTTTATAAAGATGAATACAGGAATTGTACAGTTTATTTTGCTTAAAGTTGCATGAGATACTGTTGAATAATTTTCCCTGAAACTTGTTCTAGTGCAGAGGCATACTGTTGGTTATCTGCCCGAAGCGCTGTGATGTCGATATTGGCGTGTCGTAATTCACAAGTATGACCAATTAACCATTTTTCTAAGCTGTCGGCAGCAACTTCTAAATGGAATTGTAATGCGAGAATATGCTTACCAAGAGTAAATGCCTGATTGGGGTACAGATCAGAACTGGCTAATAAAGTTGCGTTTTCAGGTAAATCAAAAGTATCGCCGTGCCAATGCAGTACAGGCGTATCTATTAAAGTAGAAAGCAAATTGTTCTTTGCATTTGAAATATTCAGTGTACTCCAACCAATTTCCTTTTGATGTCCTGCGTAGACTTTGGCACCTAAGGCATGTGCAATGAGTTGAGCACCTAAACAGATTCCAATTGTAGGCAAGTTCTGCTTTAAACGCTCTTTAAGTAAGTCTATTTCTTTTTGTAGGAAAGGATAGTCATTCGACTCATAAACCCCAATTGGCCCACCTAAAATAATCGTTAAGCCTTTATGCCCAAATGCTTGAGTTAAGTCATCTACCCCAGCTTCAAAATAACGTACCCGATAGCCTAATTGATAAAAGACATCTTCAAGCGCGCCTAAATCTTCAAAGGCAAGGTGTTGAATGGCATAAATGATGTCTGGAAAGTCTGGAGATGTTATTGTCATGTGATTATTCAAAAGATTGAGAATAATAGAAATCTAACTTGAATAAAGAGAAAAAAGAAGATTTTAATGTAAATAGTTTGATGAATATTTGCAGTTACCAATTCGAGCTTAGACACAGTCGCTCATTTTGTTTAGGATCAAAATAAACATATCTTTGAGGATGAGGGTCATAAAAGGAAAAAAGCGAACCGAAGTTCGCTTTTTGATGCTTTATACAAATAGTTTTAGAAGAAACCCATTGCCTTCGTTGAATAACTTACCAGTAAGTTCTTGGTTTGTTGGTAATGATCGAGCATCATTTTATGATTTTCACGACCAATCCCTGATTTTTTATAACCACCAAATGCCGCATGAGCAGGGTAAATATGGTAGCAGTTTGTCCATACACGACCCGCTTCAATCGCCCGACCAGCACGGTAAGCCGTATGGGTAGAACGTGACCAAACACCAGCCCCTAAACCATAAATGGTGTCATTGGCAATTTTAATCGCTTCATCATAATCTTTGAAGGTTGCTACAGAAAGTACAGGACCAAAAATTTCTTCTTGGAAGATTTTCATGCTGTTATCGCCTTTAAAGATGGTCGGTTCAATATAGAAACCTTGACCCACTTCCTGACGGTCACCACCACCTGTAAGCACTTGAGCGCCTTCAGCACGACCTGTTGCGATACACCCTAAAATTTTCTCTTGTTGCTCTAGAGAAGCCTGAGCACCAATCATGGTATCGGTATCAAGTGGGTGTCCAGTCTTAATGCGTTTTACACGTTCAACTGCCATTTCAAGGAATTTATCGGCAATGCTTTCTTGAACCAGTGCACGTGAAGGGCAAGTACAAACTTCACCTTGGTTTAAGGCAAACATTGCAAAACCTTCGAGTGCTTTGTCTAGGAACTCGTCATCTTTATCCATAATATCTTCAAAGAAGATGTTTGGAGATTTACCACCCAATTCAAGCGTTACAGGAATAATGTTTTCAGTCGCATATTGCATAATTTGCTGACCAACAGCTGTTGAACCAGTAAATGCAATTTTAGCAATACGCGGATTGGTTGCCAGAGGGCGACCTACTTCAACACCGTAACCGTTCACAATATTCAACACGCCAGCAGGGAGTAAATCTTGAATGAGTTCGACCAAAACAAGAATACTGGCAGGTGTTTGTTCAGCAGGTTTTAAAACAATACAGTTACCCGCAGCCAATGCTGGTGCAAGCTTCCAAGTCGCCATTAAAATAGGGAAGTTCCACGGGATAATTTGCCCGACAACACCTAAAGGCTCATGAAAATGGTAAGCAATGGTATCTTCATCAATTTCTGAAATACCACCTTCTTGCGCACGAATACAGCCAGCAAAGTAGCGGAAATGGTCAATGGCTAAAGGAATATCAGCAGCTAAGGTTTCACGTACAGGTTTACCATTATCCCAAGTTTCAGCAACAGCCAAAAGCTCCAAATTGGCTTCTAAACGGTCTGCAATTTTTAACAGCATATTAGAACGTGTGGTAGCAGAAGACTTGCCCCATTGTGCTTTGGCGTTATGTGCAGCATCAAGTGCAAGTTCAATATCTTCAACACTTGAACGTGGAATTTTAGTGAATACTTTACCGTCGACAGGAGAGATGTTGTCAAAGTATTCACCTTTCACTGGTGCTACCCATTGTCCACCAATAAAGTTTTCATATTGGGCTTTAAATTGAACTTTTGAACCAGATTGATTAGGATCGACGTAACGCATATGTATCTTCCTTTGCTTATTTTAGTGTTTAAAGCTGCATCTACAGCTTTGGTATAAGGTACTTTTGCACATTATTTGATTAGCATACTCTGAACAAGGTTGGAGAAAGGTTGGATACAAGAAGGTTTACAATCTTTTTCATTGATCATAAAAGAATAGGTATTACAGTGGATGTAAATCATGAATTGTTGAGAGAATAAGGAATGATGACAAAACAGAATTTAACGCAAAAAAGACAGAAGATTGATCAGTTTAGACAAAGTAGCAGTCTGTCTCCATTGCATGCCGAACAGTTGGGAGAAAGTATAGTCAGTTCTTGGCAACGCTCTACATCTGCCGAAATCCCCAAAGACCGTTCAGCTGCACCATTGGTTCATTTACAAAAAGAAACTTATCCCACTGCTTTGGAACATGCACTGCGACATTGCGCCCAAGATTTAAAGCATATTGCGGAACAATCCTCAATGGTGCTGGCGGTTGGGGATATCGGTAGTACCATCATTTGGACGGCTTCAAGCCCACAAATGCAAAGTGCAGCAGAGAGTGTACATTTTATTGAAGGCGGGCAATGGCGCGAAGAGTTGGTAGGCACCAATGCTTTGGCTTTGTCGTTAAAAACCCAGCAATCTAGCTGTGTATTTTCCAATGAACATTTTATGTCGTCCATACATGATTGGGTCTGTTATGCTGCCCCGATTATTGATCCCTATTCGAAACAAGTGTTAGGCGTGATTGATTTATCAACGCTATGGCAAAAGCATAATAGTTTGGGCTTACTTGCAGCAGAGCGTTGCGCATCGATTATTCAATCCGCTTTAATGGAGCATCAAAAACAGCAATTGTTTATTCGTGCTTTTTCCGTGCCACAAATATTGTTCAATGGCAAAATTTTGGTGCTGACACCGCGTCAAATTGAAATTTTAACGATTTTAGCGTTATGCCCTCAAGGTCTAAGTTTAGATACCCTACATCAAGCTTTGTATGGCGAAAGAAAAGTAAGTATGGGCACTTTAAAGGCAGAAATGTCACAATTACGCGATATTTTAGGTGGCATGCTGGGTTCTAGACCTTATCGTTTACTGGCCCATGTAGAAGCTGATTTTTTACTTACAGAACAATCCTTAGATGCAGGCTATATCGATTCTGCTTTAAAACTATGTACGGGCGTGTTCTTAGCAAAAACGGAAAGTCCTTTTTTATGTGCATGGCGTGATTGCTTAGAGTCACGTTTAAGTAATGCTATTTTTAAAGCCAATGAAACCGATGTCCTACTGAAACATGTGGCTCGTTTTCCAGAAGCGATTGATGCCGTAGAGCGTTTAATTGAACTGATGCCAAAAACGCATCCTGTGCATCAAACCTTACTGAAATATAAAGATGATTAATCCTTAAAAGGATAAACCAAATTTACAGACCTTTTTGTTTTAGCCACTCAAAGAGTTGTTGATAGACATTTTCGCGTACAGATTTTTCAGATAAAACCAAGTCATGTAAGCCATTGTGTATTTTACTGATGGTGACATCACCTTTAATTTTTTTGGCATATTTTTCAATGTGTTTTACATTTAAAATCACATCACTGGTTTGAGCATCTTTATGCCATTTTTTCGGGTTTTTGGTTTGATGTGAATGCATCACCAAAGCAGGTACATTCAGCTTGATGCCCTGATGGATTTCTTTTTGTGCTTCAAAAATTGCCCGTACAAAACTCAGCCGAACCATCGGGTAAGAGGCTTGCTTCCATTCCAGATTAAAGTCCCATTCACCATGCATGCTTTTGTGTAAACTTGCTCCATACCATTTATTCAGTTCACTTGGAAATTTTAAATCGGGACAAATTTTACCCACGCGACTTAAATTTGGAACTCCCAATTTTTTCTTGATCGGGTGCATATTGAAGTCGTAAAAGGGGCTGTTAAGCCATAGTGCTTTAATGAGTGGATGATCAGGATGATGTGCCGCATATAAAGTTGTGGTTAATCCACCAGTAGAATGTCCACACAGCAGTACAGCATCGTGTCTTTCTGCACCAATGATATCGAGTGCTTCAGTGATTTCAGCATTATATTCAGCAATGTCACGTACGTTATAGTATTTTTGATGGGGCAGATGAGAACGACCATATTTGCGTAAGTCGAGTGCATAGAAGTCGAAACCATGTTGGTTAAATTGTTCCGCCATTTCAGTTTGAAAAAAGTAATCAATAAAGCCATGAATATATAAAACGGCTTTTGAGGTGGCTTGTTCGGCTTTTTTACGAACTAAGGTTGCAGTGACTTGCCCTTCATAATCATCAGGGAAATTTAAGGTGGCTTGTTCGTAACCTGAACCCAGTACATCAGGTTGATAAAGTGGTTCGGTAATTTGTTTTGTCATTATTCTGCTCAGTTGGAATTATGGATTTTCTATTATCCTTCATGATGAGCTTGAATTTGTCAAATGGAAATAAGATGAAAAAACAACCTATATTCTTACTCTTTGGTAAAGAGGGAATATAGGTTGTTCAATAGCTAAGTCAAATAGGGAGAGAAAACTTACACCGCTGCTTTAAAAATATCGACCACTGGAGCATTTGCCTTTAACGCTGCTTTAAAGATACTGACCACTTGAGCATGTGTTGCTTTGCGTGGGTTGGTTAACATGCAGGCATCTTTTTGTGCATTTTCAGACATCACACTCAGATCTTGCTCTTTCACGCCCAGTTCCGACAAACTTGAAGGAATACCAATTGATGCTGATAATTCACGAATTGCGTCGATGGCTGCATAAGCTGCTTCTGTTACAGTCAGCCCAGCAGTATTTACACCCATTAATTGTGCAATTTTGGCATAACGATCAGGACAAGCAATGAGGTTAAATTCACAGACATGCGGAAGTAAAATGGCATTACATACACCGTGAGGCAGATTGTAGAAACCACCCAATTGGTGTGCCATAGCATGTACATAACCTAAAGATGCATTGTTGAATGCCATACCAGCCAGATATTGTGCATAGCTCATTGCATCACGTGCTTCAAGGTTTTCACCATTGGCAACAGCAGGGCTTAGCCATTCACTAATCATGGTAATGGCTTTTTCAGCACAAGCATCGGTAATTGGCGTTGCAGCAGTGGATACATAAGCTTCAACCGCATGAGTCAGCGCATCCATACCTGTTGCTGCTGTCAGTGCTGCTGGTTTTGCAACCATGAGCTTAGGATCATCAATTGCAATAAGCGGGGTACAACGCCAATCGACAATTGCCATTTTTACATGGGTGTCAGTATTGGTGATAATACAGAAACGTGTCATTTCTGAAGCTGTACCTGCCGTAGTATTGATGGCAATAAGCGGTGTCATTGCAACTGTACTTTTATCAATGCCTTCGTAGTCACGGATATGACCACCACCCGCAGTCACTAAGCCAATACCTTTGGCACAGTCATGCGATGAACCCCCACCTAAAGACACAATAAAGTCACAACCTTGTTCATTATAAGCTTGAACACCATTGTGTACGTTAATATCCGTTGGGTTAGGTTCTGCGCCTGGGAAGATGTGGTAGTCAACGCCTGCTTCTTTTAGGTAGGCAGCAATGGTGTCCGCAACCCCAAATTTGAACAGACCTGCATCTGTAACAATGAGCGCTTTTTTTGCACCTAAATTTTGTGCTTTAGCACCAATTTCTTTGGCACAACCTGGACCAAAAAGAGAAACACAAGGAATATAAAAACCGTTCGTTTGATCTGCAATATTTTTAAAAGCCATGGTGCGATTCCTTCTACCATTCATTATGTTATCGGTGACCCTCACCGTTAATTGAGTATCAAATGAACAGAGAAATAATCCTACCTACCAAACACCTACCATTAAAAAATATTGATTGTAAATGTATTTTTGAATGATAACTCAATCAGAAAATAGAGCTTTATTAGACTTGTAGGAATATGAAAATTGTTATTCATTAGCATAATTTTTATTGATTTAAAGTGTGATCAATATGCCAAGCGAATGAAAAACAAATCACATCATGCTTTGAGTCCATGATCGAAAATCATAAATTTATCATGACTGTTTTAAAAGCCTACTTTCTTTTTATGTTATTCTTAGAGCAACTCAATTTCGATTAAAATGAGTGATTAAAAAAATGAAAGACTGGAATTATTTATAAAGGATAAAAATTTTAGCGTGATTGATGATTTAAAAAATCATTGCTTTAAAGATAATAGAAAATTTGAAGATGTAATATAAGTAGCGACATTTTTTAATGAATTGACCATAATTCGTAGAATAAATAATATTACATAGGTCTGATTTTTATATTAAATTAGTAAGGGGTAGGTATGGACGTTGCACATAATAAAGATGCAATATTATTGTATGGAATACATAAAGTTTTACTCAATGAATGGGATCCTTTAGGAATTGGTCGCAATCCTTCAATGCGAGATGAGTATGAAGATTATTTGCCCAAAATTTTTAAAATGATTCGCGATCATTCAAGTGAGTCTGAAATTTTTGAATATTTATGGTGGGTAGAACATAAAGTCATGGAACAAAAAGGCAATAAGCAACATACCTTACGTATTGCGAGTTTACTTAAAAAATTGTAAATGAAATATAAATGCATATTTATCTTAGATTAAGTCGGCAGTTTTTTGCATTAATCATGCATGTTTTAAGCTAAAAAATATTATATCCAACATACGAATATTAATTTTTTGAATAAAATGAAGCCTATTCACTTGATGTTTTTTAATTAAATCTCACCATTGATTCCTCTTAAACAGTGTTAAAAAATACATATGTATTGATAATAAAAACCGGTGCATTCACACTGATACCAGTCAGTTAAGAATTTTTTAATCCTCCTCAATCCTCCTTTTTCAAAGGAGGGAGTATTTTAAATTCATGATGTTATTCGATACGCGTAAACGTCATCATCAACTGTTCGAGGCATGAGGTGTATACACCGCAAGATTGAAACAGTAAGGTTTCTGCGATTAATTGATCAATAAAAGGTATTTGACGAGTTTTGCGGTGAGAATGGTTCTAAATAATTTATTTAAAACTATTCGTAAGATACTTTTCTTACAAACTCAAAATATATTTTGAGGATTCTCATTTTGGCAAATGAGAAAAATTGTTTCGCAAGGAACAAACGAGCTCCCAAAATTTGATTTAACACGATAAGACTCCGTCGTGAATAACTAAAAAGCTAAGGAGTTAATTGTAAAACCCCTTAACTGATCAGCATTAGTGCATTCACACCGGTTTTAATGTTTAAAATTTCTTTTCTAGACTGATTAAAACACTTGGAATTGCTTGATTGATTCGTGATTCATACAGACTACCATCAGTTTGATAGGTTAAGCGTTCTTTATAATCGGTACTTAAAATATTCCGTGCATTCAGTGTAGTCGCCCAACCACCAGTAAAGCGTTTGGTGATACTGATATCCATATTTACCCGTTCATTGCTGGTGCGATCATAGGGTTGATTATCTAAAGCACGGGTGAATTCAGGCACATAGTTCAAATTGACACTGGTTGCAAGCTGCCAAGGCTGATAGTTGTAGGATAAGCCTGCACTTGCAGTATATGGCGCAACATCACTGACTAAGCGTTGTTGATGGTTTTCATCCTCAACTTTGGCGCGTACAGTAGAGAGTTGTCCATTCAACATGAATGAATTTCCCCGTTTTGTTTGTTTTAAGGCATAGCGACCCGAAATTTCAACGCCATACGTGGTGGCATTATCTTGGTTCTGTGGACGCTCTACAAAACGTGAACCTTCCTGACGAATGACTTTTTCGATGTAGTCTTCAATTTCACGTTGATATGCCGTGATATTGATACCACCTGATGGCGTGTTGTAGCCTAAAGTCGATTCAAATGCAGTAATTTTTTCAGGACGTAAATTAGGATTTCCACCACGATCTGGGTTGTTGAGGCTACCCGCATCGCTATCGGTAGAAACCGAAACGGTGGGTAATAAACGATCTGTTTTAGGGCTCAAGAAGGCTTGGCTAATATTGGTTTGTAACGACCATGTATCATTAAAGTCAAAACGGTGCGCCAAGACAGGGCTTAAGTGATGATCACTATATTCAACTAAGCCTGAACGGTTGATCCATTCTTGACGAGCACCCAAAGTTACAGTTTGGCGGTCAGTAAACTTCCAACTGCCTTCAACATACAGCGCGTAGAGTTGTTCATCTAAACTTTGACTCACATTGCTATCGAGTTCATTGGCACGTGCATCTAGACCAAATTTAAGTTGGCGAGTTTCATTGAATTTTCGAACACCGTCATAGCCAATACTGTATTCATTGATGCGTTCATCGGTATAGCTGTTCAATAGGGACGATTGAGTCGATTCAGTTTCATTTTGTTGTTCAACGGATAGACGAAGCTTATCTGAATTGCCTTGGTCTTTACGCTCGTAACGTGTGTTTAAACGGATACTGTCATTTTGATCATTTTGAACTTGGTCAGCACGGACACCCTCACTTTCATTGTTGCGATAGAATAATTCAGCAACTAATTTTTGTTGATCGTCTAATTCATATTCAAGGCGTGGTGACAACATTTGCGACTTGCGCTGCGTAATCCGTTTTTGTTCACGTGTCTGAGTGCTGGTTTGGGTCTGGGTGATCGAGGTGTTGTCATTCCACATTTGATTGGCAGAAAGGCTATATAACCATGGACTATCACGGCCATCGAGTTGCACACTAATATTTTTACGTTCTTCTTCTTTTTGATCTGATTTTGCCAAACCATATCCGACACGGGCATTACCGCTTAGGCGTGTATTATCAAGTGGTTGTTTTAAAATAATATTAATGACTGCCGAAGATGCGACAGAGGCTTGAGCCACACTCGGTTGTTTGGTAATTTCAATTCGTTCAATCATGTCGGGTGTTAAGCTATCAACAATCGACATTCCGCCACGTGGACCCCCTTGAACCGCTTCACCATTAATTAAAAATACTGGCGCACCGCCCCCCCGAAAACGCATACCTGAAGCACCGCCGCCACCGCGTGGACCTTGTCCAGGTGTTGGCATTTGGAAACCCGCTGCACGACGTAAAGCATCATTAACGGATTGATCACCAAATTGCAGCATTTCCTCACGTGTGACAATGGTTTTTGCCACCGCACTAATGTCAGGATCTTTCGCTGTATTGGGTGTGGCTGCAAATTTTAACGTTGCCAAAGTTTGTACGGACTGGGCTTGAGTGGGCGCACTGTTTGTTGTCGTTGTAGTGGTAATGCTGTCAGCAGCCCATGTTGGGGACATAAAGGTGAATAATGCACAACTTAATGCACTTAATTTCCAACGCGCTTGTATGCGTTTCATTATTCGATGTTCCGTATGTAATTTTGCGTAAGATAACGTACAAATGTGAAGAAAATTTGAGGAAAATAGAGAAACTAAAGATAAAACGTAATTTTTATGGGTAAATATGCTCACAATGAATCATTTAACCTCAGTACGTTGTGGTGATGAATCGTACTAAGGCAATGCTAAAATTTTAAGCTTGAAAAGATAAAATACAGTTTTGGCTCATTTTTTCGAGATCTGTTTCACTGATAATCAGTTTGTCCCATTTCACCATTTGCTGAATCAGCCATTTAAAATCTTCAATTTTGGGCTGCGGTGATTCATCGACAAAATTACGGATAATATTTTGAATAGAATGGAATTTTTGTACATGAACGGTGTTAGAACATTGGAATTGAACAATGTTGAAGTCCATTAGCATTTGCCAAACCTCAGTATAGTCATCTAAATATTTCAGTTCTTGTTGTGCTTTTTGAATGGCTTGGGTTAAAGCGCGGTGTGTATGGGGATGCTGTAAAGCCCAATCAACGGTGACGGCCAAAACTTTATCTGCAACTTTAGGCATAATGTCTTGGCTCGATGCCACAATTTGGCTGACACCGAATAACTCACCTTGCGTATTCCAAGGTTCACCTACACAGAAACCGTCAATCACATGATTGCTTAAAGCCTCAACCATATAGGGAGGGGGAAGTGTGACCAATTTGATGTTTTGTGCAACATCAAAATCGATCAGTGCTAACCATTCTCTTAAACAATAATGATGAATCGACTGTTTAAACACATGTGCCAATTGAATGGGTTTTTGTTCCAGTATGGCTGTGACTATTTTTTGTGCCGATTCTTGCATGTTATCTTGTGTTGTAATATTGAGGTCAAAGCATAATTTTTGACTCAAGCTAATAAATGCACGATTTTGGCTTAAAACTAAAGCGGTTTGTAAGGGAATACCGAGTTGGTCTTCACCCAAAGCTGCGGCAGGAAGCATGGCAGATAGACAATGTGCCGCATCTAAAAAGCCAAACGCCAACCGATCTCTTAAACTTGCCCAAGAGGCTTCCTTGACGAGCGATACATCTAAGCCAACTTCATCAAAAAAACCACGCTGCTTTGCCCAAAGAATGGCAACACAATCGAGCAGAGGAATGTAGCCGATTTGGATTTGAGTTTTTTCTAAATCTGTCATGGCCTAGTCCTTTAATTGGTTCTGTAACAATTCTTGAGCATCTAATAAACGCCGTGCCATTTCGCCCATCGTCATGCGATGACTCATGGCATTTTTTCGCAGTAGTTGAAAGGCTTGATCTTCAGTTAAGGTATGCAATTGCATGAGTAAAACTTTGGCTTTTTCTACATCTTTACGATTTGCCAGTTTATTTTTGGTGTCTTCTAAATCACCTAGTAATTTTTTATGTTTTTTAAATTGTTCAATCGAAATTTCTAAAATGCTTTCTAGTTTGGTTGGGTCAATCCCATCCACAATATACGCAGTAACACCTGCATTGATGGCACTTTTGATGGTGTCTTTATGGCTGTTTTTGGTAAATAGCACCGTGGGTAAATCAAATTGGCTGACGCAACTTTCTATAATGTCGCGGTGAGGGTGATCCATATCCAATAAAATGACATCGGCATGCAATTGTTCTAAACGGAACATATTTAAATGATCGATTGTGAGACAGGCGACCACATCGAAATGATGTTCGATCAGGGATGCTTTTATATAATTGGCACGTTCTTGATTGTCATCAATGAGTGCGATTTTGAGTTTTGGCATATTGGTCAAATATCATCAGGTAAAACCTGAAAGAAAAGTTATTCATAATATAAAGCAATTAAAATGCCAAAGTTATGAAACTTATATTAATTCAATAAAAATCATACATAAAACCAGTGTGTAATCTAATAGCGCACTGTCTTGATGCAAAAATGCGCTACAAGGAAGCACAATGGCAAGCTTTGTTCTTCGATCTGTTGTCATTCAGATGAAGAGTTGAACAACCGGTTGGGGATGAAAAATGATTAATTAAATATAAAAATTAATAAAAAACATCATTTTAAAGTATTTTTAAATATGTTGGCATAGTCATTGCATAATCTCTTGTGAGTCAAAGAAGACTCTAAAAATTTGTAAGACGGCCAACGATGTCCGTTCTGATCGAATCTGGTATGCAGCAATCCGCATAGCAGATAAACCAATACGTTCAGTTCAGGAAGGAGAAGGCTATGTCTTCAAATTTAAATGCTAAAAAAGCAACAAAAATAAATCTTTTTAACTTCAGTAGCGCAGCAATGAGAGCCTTCCATATGAGTTGGCTCGCTTTTTTTGTCTGCTTCTTTGCATGGTTTGCCTGTGCACCACTGATGCCTGTCATTGCTGGTGAGTTCCATTTAACCAAAGACCAAATTGCGAACATTAATATTGCCGCCGTTGCAATTACCATTTTAGTTCGTCTGGTTGTTGGACCGTTGTGTGATAAATATGGTCCACGCAAAACTTATACGGCTTTACTGATTATCGGCAGTATTCCAGTCTTTGGGGTAGCATCTGCCAACAGTTATGAATCCTTTTTATTCTTCCGCTTACTGATTGGTGCGATTGGTGCCAGCTTTGTAATTACTCAATATCACACCAGTATTATGTTTGCACCCAATGTAGTGGGAACGGCCAATGCTGCATCAGCGGGTTGGGGAAATGCAGGGGGTGGTGCAACACAAGCATTGATGCCGTTAATGCTTGCAGCCTTGGTGATGTTCGGTGTTGAACAAGCGATGGGTTGGAGAATTGCGCTGATTGTACCGGGTGTGATGATGCTGATTGTGGGTGCAATGTATTGGAAATACACCCAAGACTGTCCACAAGGCAACTTTAAAGAACTGCGTGCACAAGGCATTCAAGTTGGTAGCGATAAAAAAGGCGGTATGGCAATTCTCATGCACGCTGCACGTAACTACCGCGTTTGGATTTTATTTGGTGCTTATGCTGCATGTTTCGGTATTGAAATTTTTATTCATAACATCGTGGCGATGTACTACGTTGATCATTTTAGCTTTGGCTTAAAAGAGGCAGGCTTAGCCGCAGGGATCTTTGGTTTGTTGGCACTGTTTGCCCGTGCTTTAGGTGGAATTATCTCAGACAAGGTTGCGACTAAAAAAGGTCTAGATGGTCGTACCAAAGTACTGTTTGGCATGATCCTGATGGAAGGTTTGTTCTTAATCTTATTCTCACAAATGAATACCGCAGTTCTGGCAATTCTGGTCATGACCGTATTCGCACTCTTTACCCATATGGCATGTGGTGCAACGTATGCACTGGTTCCATTCATTGACCGTGATGCCTTAGGTGGTGTTGCAGGCATCATTGGGGCGGGTGGTAACGTGGGTGCAGTTGCAGCAGGTTTCTTACTCAAAGGTATGCTCGATATTCAAACTTGTCTTATGTTCTTGGGCGGCTTGGTGGTGATTGCAGCGAGTTTTGTTCTGATGATCCGTTTCTCGGTAGAACATAAAGAAAAAGAGCAAAAGTTGTTTGAAGCTGCGGTGCTTGAACGTAACAGTATGGCTGAAGCTCAACAATAAGCTAAAAAGTTAAAAAGGAATTGAGGAGAAAGTATATGAAATTGGTAATGATTGGTCATGGCATGGTGGGGCACAAATTCATTGAATCTGTATTGGAACATGCAGGGGATGAAGTTGAAATTACCATCTTAGCGGAAGAACCTCGTTTAGCGTATGATCGTGTACATTTAACTGAATACTTCTCAGGAAAATCAGCTAAAGATCTCACCCTTTGCCGTTCAGACTTTGCGGATGCTTATGGAATTGATCTACGCTTAAATACCAAAGCAACTGAAGTTGATACTTTAAATAAAACAATTACCACCAATCATGGTGATGTGATTGGTTATGACAAATTGGTATTGGCGACAGGTTCATATGCTTTTGTTCCTCCAATTCCGGGTAATGAGCGTGAAAACTGTTTTGTCTATCGCACCATTGAAGACTTAGATGCCATTCGTGCTGCAAGCTTAAATGCAAAAACAGGTGTGGTGATTGGTGGTGGTTTACTGGGTCTTGAAGCTGCAAAAGCGTTACGTGATTTAAATCTTGAAACTCATGTGGTGGAATTTGCACCCCGTTTAATGGCCGTTCAAATTGATGATTTGGGCGGTAAGGTTTTACGCGCAAAAATTGAAAATTTAGGCGTAAAAGTTCATACCCAAAAAGCGACACAATGTATTGAAGCGGGGAGCAATACCACGCATGTGATGAAGTTTGGCGATGGCTCTGAACTTGAAACCGATATTGTCTTGTTCTCTGCGGGTATTCGCCCACGTGATGAATTAGCGCGTCAAAGTGGACTCGCGATTGGTGAGCGTGGCGGAATCGTGATTAATGATTACTGCCAAACGTCAAATACAGACATTTATGCGATTGGTGAATGTGCGCTTTGGCAAAATAAAATTTATGGTTTAGTGGCACCGGGCTATGACATGGCTCGTATTGCTGCAAAACATGTCATGGATCAGAGCTGTAACGAGTTTACAGGTGCGGATATGAGCACCAAACTTAAACTCATGGGTGTTGATGTTGCATCGGTCGGTGATGCACATGCCATGACGCCAAATGCACTGAGCTATTTTTATGCAGATGAAGCTGCCATGGTCTATAAAAAGATTGTGGTCAATAGCGAAAAAACCAAGTTGTTGGGTGCTGTTTTGGTCGGCTGTGCCAAAGAATATAACGACTTATTGCAAATTATGTTGAATGGGTTGGCTGTTCCAGAACAACCAGAAAGCTTGATTATGCCAGGCTTTGAACAATCTTCAGCAAAATCGGGTGGTAGTGGTGTCGACTTATTGCCAGATAGCGCAACCATTTGTTCATGTAATAACGTCTCTAAAGCAGATATCTGCCAAGCGATCAATGAGGGTTCAACATCGCTCGGTGCCTTAAAAAAATGTACCAAAGCTGCAACAGCGTGTGGCGGTTGTGCACCTTTAGTGACACAAGTGTTGAAGTCTGAATTACAACGTCAAGGCGTAACCGTCAACAACCATTTATGTGAACACTTTGCCTATTCACGCCAAGAGCTGTATCACTTGGTTCGTATCAATGAAATTAAAACCTTTGATGATTTGATTGGGCAGCATGGTCATGGTTTAGGCTGTGATATCTGTAAACCAACTGTGGCGAATATTTTAGCCTCTTGTTGGAATGATTTTGTACTCAAACCAAGTCATGCTGGATTGCAAGACAGTAATGATTATTATCTGGGTAACATTCAAAAAGATGGTTCTTACTCTATCGTGCCACGTATTGCAGGAGGTGAAATTACCCCTGAAGGTTTAATCACCATTGGTCAGGTCGCAAAAGATTATGGTTTATATACCAAAATCACGGGTGGGCAACGAATTGACTTATTTGGCGCACAAGTCCATCAATTGCCTGAAATTTGGGAAAAATTGATTAATGCTGGTTTTGAATCGGGGCATGCTTACGGTAAATCTTTACGTACCGTTAAATCGTGTGTCGGTAGCACGTGGTGCCGTTACGGTGTCGATGATTCAATGGGTTTAGCCATTTTTCTAGAAAATCGCTACAAGGGTTTACGTTCTCCACACAAACTCAAAATGGCGGTCTCTGGTTGTACCCGTGAGTGTGCCGAAGCGCAAAGCAAAGATGTTGGTGTTATTGCCACTGAAAAAGGCTGGAATCTGTATGTTTGCGGTAATGGTGGGATGAAACCACGTCATGCTGAACTGCTGGCTTCAGACCTTGATACTGAAACTTTAATTCGCTATATCGACCGATTCTATATGTTCTATATCCAAACAGCAGATCGTTTGCAACGTACTTCGGTATGGCGCGACAATCTCGAAGGTGGTTTAGATTATCTTAAAGCCGTGGTGGTTGAAGATTCTTTAGGACTTGCGACTGAATTAGAACGCCGTATGGATCATGTCGTCGGAACTTATCAAGACGAATGGCGTACTGCGATTGAAGATCCTGAAGTGCGTAAACGTTTTAAAACCTTTATTAATGCAAAAGCTGAACAACAGAATGATCCGCATATTCAGTTTGCTGCTGAACGTGGGCAAATTCGCCCAAAAACCACAGTGGAACGTGATCCAAGCCGTATTCCTGTAGTAGAAGCTTAAGCATTTGTGATTAAAGGAGAATAAATATGACGATTTTAAAAGAAATGAATGCGACAGATGAATTGGACTGGATTGAAATTTGTCATTTAGATGACATCACGCCTAATACTGGTGTTGGTGCAATGCTTGATGAGCAGCAAATTGCCTTATTCCGTGTCGGCCATGAAAAACGTGTTTATGCCTTAAGTAACCAAGACCCGTTTAGTCAAGCCTTTGTTATGTCACGCGGGATTTTGGGTGATTTGCAAGGTGAGCGTGTGGTGGCATCGCCTATTTATAAGCAGCATTTCAGTTTAGCCACAGGACGCTGCTTGGAAGACAAAAATCAAAAATTGTTGGTGTTTCCAAGCAAAATTGAAGAGGGTCGTGTTTTTGTTAGCCCAACGGCACAAAAAACCTATATTACCAATAATGGCACTTCGCAAGAAAAGATGAAATTGGTCTTGGTTGGGAACGGTTTAGCAGGGATGCGCTGCCTTGAAGATTTACTCGATATGGCGCCAGATCGCTATGAAGTGACCGTGATTGGTGAGGAACCGTGGGGTAACTACAACCGTATCATGCTTTCACCGGTGTTATCGGGTGATAAAAGCATTGAAGATATTATGCTGCATCCGCATGCATGGTATAGCGATAAAGGGATTCACTTTATTGCTGGTGATGCTGCGGTGAAAATTGACCGCCCACGTAAACAAGTCCATACAGAAAAAGGCATAGTGGTCGATTATGACCGATTAATTCTTGCCACAGGTTCTAAGCCATTTATTCCACCCATTAAAGGTTCAGATTTAAAAGGTGTATTGAGCTTCCGTGATATTTATGATGTGAATACCATGCTGGAGTACTGCAAAAATAAGAAAAATGCGGTGGTGATTGGTGGCGGATTACTCGGGCTTGAAGCGGCTTATGGGTTAAAACAACGCGGCATGAACGTCACCGTGTTGCACTTGATGGATCGTATTATGGATCGTCAACTGGATGCACGAGCAAGTGCTTTACTGAAACAAAGTATCGAAGCCAAAGGTATTCCAGTATTGACTGAAGCCAATACAGAAGAACTGATTGGTCAAGATGGTCATGTGAGCCAACTGCGCTTAAAAGATGGCACTGTATTAGAGGCCGATTTTGTAGTTTTTGCAGTCGGGATTCGTCCAAATATGACACTGGCACAAAGTGCAGGTTTACGTTGTAATCGTGGCGTGATGGTGAATGACACCATGCAAACTTTTGACCCGAGCATTTATGCGGTGGGTGAATGTATTGAGCATCGTAATCAAACTTTTGGCTTGGTTGAACCACTGTGGGGACAAGCATTTATTTGTGCCTCACATTTGGCTGAACATGGTAGCTTAACCTTTAAAGCACCGACCGTTCCAACACAGCTTAAAGTCAGTGGTTGTGATGTGTTTTCCGCAGGTAACTTTGAACCCGCTGATGATTATGAAGATATCATTTTGAATGATGAAAAACGTCATATTTATAAACGTATTATTATTCAGCAAGATAAAGTGATTGGTGCGGTATTGTTTGGTGATACCGAAGATGGTGCATGGTATGCAGAGTTAATTGCAGATCAAACACCTATTTCTTCAATTCGCAATAAATTGTTATTTGGTAAAGATTTTGCATTAAAACAAGCAGGTTGAGAAAAATCAAATTTTTTAATGCACTGAATAAGAGACGCGGAAACGTCATCCGCAACTGTTTGAGTCAGGAAGAAATATGAAAACTCATGTTTCTGCGAAATTTTTGATAAATGACGGACGTGAACGAGTTTTGCGGATGACAATGGTTTTGCCTACTTTTCCCGAAAGAAAAGTAGGTCGAACCGAAGGTTGATCCAGAAAAATGAGTTTTATTGAAAAGACACCGTTTTAATGAATCTATTTGTATATTTCAAAATTAAGGAGTTTCTATGAATAGTATCCCTGTGATGGAACTGCATAGCTCCACAGAATTATTGACGAAAAAGACAAATACCACTTGTCCTTATTGTGGTGTGGGTTGTGGTGTGACTGCAACCGTGCAGGAGACAGCGTCAGGTCAGAAAGTGACTGTTGAAGGCGATATTACCCATCCTTCCAATTACGGCAAGTTGTGTATTAAAGGCAGTAATTTGGCAGATACTTTGGGCTTAGAAACCCGTGTACTTGAGCCGATGATGGGGCGCAAGGCACAACGAAAATTGGGTGATTGGGATACTGCGATTACAAAAATTGCAGATCAATTTCAGCACTGTATAGATCAATATGGTCGTGACAGCATTGCCTTTTATGTGTCAGGTCAGTTGCTGACGGAAGACTATTATGTGGTGAATAAGTTCGTCAAAGGTTATTTGGGTACGGCTAATATAGATACCAATTCACGTCTTTGTATGTCATCGGCCGTTGCTGCCCATAAACGTGCTTTTGGGGAAGATATTGTCCCAGCAAGTTATGAGGATTTTGAACATACCGACATGGTGGTTTTGGTGGGTTCAAATACTGCATGGTGTCATCCAGTATTGTATCAACGCATCATGAAGGCCAAAGAACAACGCGATTTGTTTGTGGTCGTGGTTGATCCTCGTTTTACCAGCACCTGTGAAGCAGCCGACTTACATTTACCGATTTTACCGGGGCAAGATGTCGCGTTATTTAATGGCTTATTACAATACCTATCGAAAAATGGTCATGCCGATCAAGCGTTTATTACTGAACATACCCAAGGTCTAGCGCAAGCACTGGTACAGAGTGAAAGTGAATCTCTCATTGAAAATGTGGCGACACGCACAGGAATTTCTGTCGAAAAATTGCAGACTTTCTATGAAAAATTTGCCAATACTTCAAAAGTGATGACACTGTTTTCGATGGGGGTGAATCAATCTTCGCAAGGGGTCAATAAGGCCAATAGTATTACCAACTGCCATTTATTGACTGGAAAAATAGGCAAATTGGGTGCTGCACCATTTTCGATGACAGGACAACCCAATGCCATGGGTGGGCGTGAAGTGGGTGGGCTAGCAAATATGTTGGCGGCGCATTTAGAATTGGAAAATGAAAACCATCAACAATTGGTGCAAAATTTTTGGCACAGTCCGTATATTGCCAAGCAAGCTGGCTTTAAAGCAGTTGATTTATTTCATGCGGTTGAAAGTGGCAAAATTAAAGCCATTTGGATTATGGCAACCAATCCTGTGGTCAGTTTACCCGATGCTGATCAGGTGAAACGTGCTTTAGAGCAATGTGAATTTGTGGTGGTCTCTGATATTTGTATCGATACCGACACCACGCAATATGCTGATGTCTTATTACCTGCACTAGGTTGGGGCGAAAAAGAGGGTACAGTCACCAATTCTGAGCGTCGTATTTCCAGACAACGTGCCTTTTTAGCGCAGCCAAGTGAGGCAAAGGCAGACTGGTGGGCCATTAGTCAGGTGGCGAAAAAATTAGGCTTTGATGGTTTTGATTTTAAAAATAGCCATGACATTTTCTTAGAGCATGCACGATTATCATCAGATCAAAATTCAGATTTAGAACAGCGCAGTGAAACACCGAATTTTCGTTATTTTAATTTAAACGGTTTAACGGATTTAACCGCAACTGAATATGACGAACTAAAGCCTGTTCAATGGCCAGTATGGACTAAACAGCAGCCAGAGGGCGCGGTGGCACGACTGTATGCAACGGGACAATTTAGCCATGCCGATGCTAAAGCGAAATTTATTGCTATTACGGCAATCAATCCCGTTAATTCAGTGTGTAAAGAATTTCCTTTGGTTTTAAATACGGGGCGGATTCGTGATCAATGGCACACCATGAGTCGAACAGGTTTATCTGCTAATTTAAGTACTCATCGTGCAGAGCCGTATTGTGAAATTCATCCACAAGATGCGTTGAAATATGGCGTTAAAGATGGTGAATTGGTTGAGGTGAAATCGAACTGGGGCAATTGCGTATTACGTGCGATGGTCAGTGATGATATTCGCCGTGGACAAGTTTTTGCACCGATTCACTGGAATGACCAAGTGGCATCCGATGCCCGCATTGGTAAAGTGGTCAATCCTGTTGTGGATGCCATTTCAGGTGAACCTGAGTTTAAACATACGCCAGTGATCATCCATCCATTTTATAGCCAATGGCAAGGCGTGTTTTATGTGCGTCAAGGCTTTGAAAAAATTGTGCAATCGTCAATTGAAAGCACAGTGTGGTGGACTAAAATTATAACGGCTAAAGCTACGCGATATGAAGTGGCAGATCGTAAAAAATTTACCCAGACCACAGAACATTTAAAAGAGCTATTACCGTTTCACGATGAAAGTTTTGAATGGCTGAATATTGAAGACCAGACTGCGCATATCAGTCATAGTGTGGTGCTGAAAGATGGTCATTTGATTGCAAGTTTATATATTGCACCTAAAGCGTTATTGCCAGATCGTGATTGGGTGGCAAGTCTGTTTAAACGTGAACGATTAAGTGCTATGCACCGTAAAGCTTTGCTTGCAGGACAGCCGATGTCGATGGCCAATAATGAAGGGCCGTTGGTTTGTAGTTGTTTTAAAGTCGGTAAAAACCGCATTATTGAAACCATTAAAAGCAAAAATATTACCGATGAGAAGCAAGTCACAGCCTGTTTAAAAGCTGGGGGCAATTGTGGTTCATGTTTACCTGAAATTCGTGGCTTGATTAAAGCCTGTCAAACGGAGGCGGTTGAATGAAAAATAGTGTTAAAAATTCAATTTATCCCGATACTGATTTGGTGATTTTGGCTGGTGGGCAAGCTCGACGGATGAATGGTCTGAATAAGTTATTACAAAAATTTGATGATCAAATTCAACTGATTAAAATCCATCAACAGCTTAAATCTGATGTTGCACAAGTATGGATCAACAGTCATCGGGATTATTCGATTTATCAAAAGATTATTCCCAGTATTCATTGCTATCAGGATGATGAACATGGTTTTTTAGGTCCACTCATGGGAATGAAAAGCGCATGGTCACATGTACAAGCAGACTATGTGCTGTTTGTACCCTGCGATGTGACCTACATTCCTCCAAAAGTTATTTTTAAATTACATCTGGCTTTGGCTAAAAATAGTTTGGCGGAAGTTGCTTATGCGGAAATAAATGGCAAAGCACTGTATCCATTTTGCTTGGTTAAACGCAGTAGTTTGGCGCACCTGAGTGATTGTCTTGAGCAAAAACAGCGCAGTTTAAGGCATTGTTTTGCAGAATTGCACGCTCAAGTGGCACATTTTACCAACCATGCCTTATTTTTTCACAGTATTAACTCACCCGATGAGCTGCAACAGCATCAACAAATTAAATTTCTACATTAAAGCGCGATATTTTACCTTTGGCACAAAGTTGGAACACTTATTGCAGATCTAATAATAATAAGATTGGGCGATTTAAAACTTTTGCACACTATTTGTGCAGTAATGACCTAATGCCTGAAGATGGATGTTCAACATGAATATGATGACACAACTTAAAAGCAATGCATTATTTGTCGATCAATTCGGTCGTGGTAAGCGAAAACTGCGCATTTCAGTGACTGATCGCTGTAATTTTAAGTGTGTCTACTGTATGCCTGAACACCCAGAATGGATGAAAAAACACGATTTACTCAGCTTTGAAGAGCTTTATCAGTTTTGTGACTTTATGGTGCGCCGTGGTATTGAATTTATTCGTATTACAGGTGGTGAGCCACTCATGCGTCAGGGCGTGGTACATTTTGTTGCACAACTACAAAACTTAAAGCCGCTCGGGCTAAAGCGGATTTCCATGACCAGCAATGCGCATTATTTAAAACAATATGCACAGGCGTTAAAGCAAGCAGGTCTAGATGACCTGAACATTAGTTTAGACAGTTTGGATGCGAGCCAATTTAAACAACTGACTCAAAAAGATTTAGCACCTGTACTTGATGGAATTCGTGCGGCTCAAGCGGTAGAGCTCCCAATAAAAATTAATACTGTATTAATGAATGGGATAAATGAAAATCAAATTTTGCCTTTGGCGCGTTGGTCAATTCAGCAGCAAATTGTTTTACGTTTTATTGAGTTTATGCCGCTCGATGGTGATCGAAAATGGTCAACTGAACATGTGGTGAGTGAGCAACAAATTTTAGAAACTTTAGCCACTGAGTTTACAGTGACTAAGCAAGCACATGGTTCGACTCAGGCCACTTCAGATCCCGCAAGACAGCATTTTATTGATGGTCATCCAATTGGCATTATTTCCACCATTACCAACTCGTTTTGTGGAACGTGTGATCGGGTGCGTTTAACCGCACAAGGCGAGTTTTATAATTGCCTCTTTACTCCGCAAGGGTTGAAGTTAAAAACACAAATTAAAGCCTTGACCTTAAAAACAGCGTCAAGTGAAGTGAATTTAAACGATGCTTTATTTACCTATATCTGGCACAAAGAACAGGGTTATCACGCGATAGAACAGCGCTTGAAAAATCAAAGCTTGGATAAAAGCAGTCGAAAAATTAGTATGCACATGATTGGAGGTTAAGATGTCACAAATCAAAATCAAAATTGAAGCCTTCGGTGCGGTAGAGCGACAGTTACCGCAAAATTTAGAAATCATATGCAGCCTAAACAGCACAATTACGGATGTCTTGGCTCAAGTTGGGCAAGCCTATCCAGCTGCTTTAGCGATGATCGAGCGTTGTGCCTGTGCTATGGGTGAGGACATTATTTCACGTCAGACCGAACTTCGCTCGGACAGTACCTTAGTGCTACTTTCACCCGTGGCAGGAGGTTAAGATGGAAGAGTTAAAACAATTTTCACGAATTCAAGATACTGCATTAACGCTAGAAAGCTTTGATCAAATTCAACATTTTCCTGAATGTGGTGGTATTGGTATTTTTATTGGTACGGTGCGTAACCATCATGAAGGCAAAGCGGTGAAGGCATTGAAATATACTGCTTATGCACCGGTGTCGGAAAAAATGATTCGTCAAATAGAACAAGAAATTCAAGCCAAATATGCGGTGTCCTATGTCCGGGTTATTCACCGCATTGGCGCTTTAGATATTGGTGAAAAAGCCATTATTGCGATTGCTTATGCGGCACATCGTCGTGAAGCCTTTGCCGCTTGTGAAGAAGCAGTAGAGCGTGTGAAACATGAAGTGCCCGTTTGGAAAGAAGAATTCTATATGGATGGCAGTAGTCAGTATGTGGAAGGCTGTTGTATTCGTAAGGACGATGTAGATGAGCCACATTCACATCATCATGCAGTCAACACACATGAACATGATCAACATTGTCATCATTAAATTGAGAATGATTTAATAATTTATCATCCTTTATTTAAGCCCCAAAACTTAACTTTACTGTAAAAATAAATGATAGGAACATGCAATGAAAAATGTTGGGATGAAAGCAGAGAGTTATCGTACTGCAGTGGCAACAGGTATTTTGCATGCTCCGCCACATTGCATTGAGCTTCTGCGTAATGGCAATACGGAAAAAGGCGATGCGCTTAAAACTGCACGGATTGCAGGTATTTTAGCAGCGAAACGTACCGATGAGCTGATTCCACTCTGTCATCCACTACCAATTTACCGTGCCGATGTAGATTTTGAACTCTTTGAAAATTATGTGGAAATTATTGCCACAGTTGAAACTATTGGCCCGACTGGCGTAGAAATGGAAGCATTAACTGCGGTCAGCCTTGCGGGCTTAACCCTGTACGATATGTTAAAACCACATTGTGAACCTGAAGATTTATGTTTGGATCAATGTAAATTACAAAAGAAAAAAGGCGGTAAGTCTCACTTTACTCGTGTGTTAAAAGAAAGTTTGTCAGCATCTATTATTGTGTTATCCGATACTGTAGCGGCAGGGAAGAAACCAGATACAGCAGGACAAAATGTCTTAGAAATTTTACAAGAAGCCAATTTTAGTCAGATTGCTTATCAAGTGATTCCAGACAGTCCAGAACAATTATTGGCACTGATTGAACAGCAAAAAAATAATTATCCGCTGATTTTAACCGTGGGTGGGACAGGCTTAGGCCCGAAAGATTTAACCGTAGAAACTATTCAGCCTTTATTAAAACGGGAAATACCGGGGCTAATGGAAGCTTCACGTAGTTTTGGACAAAAACGTACGCCTTATGCGGCTTTAAGCCGTGGTGTTGCGGGTTATATCGACCATAGCTTGGTGCTGACTTTACCGGGCAGCCGACAAGGTGCTCAAGAATCTTTGATTGCGATTCTTCCTGCCTTAGTACATTTATTTGATGTGCAAAAAAATATCCCACATCAAGGTGGCTATCAATGAGTAGCAGCATGTCAGCATGCGGAGCAGAACAGGGCTTGATTACAGTCGATCAGGCTTTGGCTTTAATTTTGGATAACGCTCAAGTTTTAGCGACGGAACAGCTCGGTTTAGATCAAGCTTTAAATCGCTATTTAGCTGAAGATGTTTATTCTCAAATTAATCTGCCGTTATTTTCCCAAAGTGCAGTGGATGGTTATGCGCTGTGTGCACCATCGACAATTGAGCCGAAGAGTTCATTTGAATTGGTGGGAGAGATTCAGGCAGGTCATGGCTCTGAGTTACAGTTAAAACAAGGACAGGCAGCGCGGATTTTCACGGGGGCAAAAATTCCTGTGGGTACGACCACCGTAGCGCGTCAAGAAATTGTGAGCGTTATTGATTCATCTAGCATTGAAATTACAGAGAACTTAAAAGCCCATAGCGATATTCGAGACGTTGGTGAAGAAATTTCTATAGGTGAATTACTGGCAAGTCAAGGGCAGCAACTCTCTGTGGGAGCAATTGCATCTTTGAGCATGGCAGGTGTTCAAACGGTTCAGGTTTTTCAATATCCCAAAGTGGCGGTGGTGATTACGGGCGATGAGGTGGCAGTTTCAGTTGAGGATTTTGCATCAGGTAAAATTTTTGATGCCAATGCACCCTTAATTCAAGCGTGGTTTCAGCAGCAATCTCAACAGGTCGAAATTTTTCATGTGGCAGATACTGAACATGCCGTTACAGCATTAATTCAAATGCTCTCTCAAGATTATGACCTTATTTTAACCACAGGCGGGGTATCGGTTGGCGATTATGATTTTATTCGACCCGTCACGTTAGCTTTAGGTTTTGAGCAAATTTTCTGGAAAGTCAAACAAAAACCGGGCAAACCTATCTTCTTTGCGACCTTAGCGAGAGCGGATCGTTCGGCTTGTTATTTACTCGGATTGCCGGGTAATCCTGCCGCTGTTTATATGGGGATGCAAATTTATACTTCGACTTTGCTGAATGCGTTACAAGGTCAAAAGCAGCCGCCGAACTGGTTTAGTGCAGTACTGTCACATGATTTGAAAATGGATGCACGAGAACGCTTTTTAAGGATGTCCGCCAGTTTTGAGCAGTCTGTCCTTAAGGTCAAAAGTTTGTCTAAACAACAATCACATATGCTGAGTAATTTAATGCAAGCCAATTGTTTAGTGCGGATACCTGCGGGAGAAAGTATGTTTGAAGGTCAAATTGTGCAAGGTATTTTTATTCACTCGTGATTTTACCATTACTCACTTAAATTTATTCAATCAGGCATTGATCAAATCACACCATATTTAAAATGACGGAAAGTAATGAAAAACTTAATATTTGGTACAGTACTCATTGGTGTATGCGGTACGCTTCAGGCAGAAACAGTTAAGATTTATGCTGCTGCAAGTTTGACCAATGCTATCACCGATATTGCCACACTTTATGAAAAACAATATCCAAAAACGGATATAGTTCCTGTTTTTGGCGCATCATCTGCTTTGGCAAAACAAGTAGAAGCAGGGGCAAATAGTGATATTTTTTTCTCTGCGGATTTAGATTGGATGAATTATCTGATTAAAAAACAGATCATTACCGAAAATAAAGCCCAACCTTTGTTGTTTAATCAATTGGTTTTAATTAGCCCGAAAAATTTACACATTCCATTTAAAGCCCAACCGAGTTTTAATTTCGCCCAATCGTTTAAAGGGCATTTATGTACAGGGCAAATGGAGTCTGTTCCTGTAGGAAAATATGCGAAACAAAGCCTACTGAAATTGAATTGGTTAGATGCTTTAAAAGGCCGTATTGTGGGTACAGATGATGTGCGTTCGGCTCTGGCTTTTGTAGAGCGAGGTGAATGTGAAGTTGGTATCGTCTATAAAACTGATGCACTAATTAGTCAAAAAGTGAAAATTATTGGAACCTTCCCAAGTCAATCACATAGTCCGATTGTGTATCCACTGGCATTGACTAAACAAGGTGAAAAAAATAAAGAAGCCGTTCAATTTGAAAAGTTTGTGAAACACAGTGCACAAGCCAAAACGGTCTTCCAGACATATGGTTTTAGTTTAAAACCCTAAGTAAATGAATGGGGGAGTGAGCATGTTCAGTCCAGAGGAACTTAGTGCACTTTATTTATCTGCCAAAGTTGCAGGCTTTGCCACATTGTTTTGCTTACCTTTTGCAGTTGCATTGGCGTGGTTACTTGCACGGCATGAATTTCGACTAAAATTTATTGTGGAAGCACTGCTACAACTACCGATGGTTTTACCTCCTGTCGTTTTAGGTTATTTACTTTTAGTTTTATTTGGTAATCAGGGATTGATTGGCCAGTATTTAAATGCGTTGGGTATTCAACTGGCATTTAACTGGAAAGGGGCAGTTTTAGCGTCCATGATTGTGGCATTTCCCTTGATGGTACAACCCATCCGTTTATCCTTTCAGTTGATGAATCAACAGCTCGAACAAATTGCGGGTTCACTCGGTGCAGCACCGTGGAAAGTGTTTTTGAGTATTAATTTACCGTTGGCTATTCCCGGAATAGTGATTGGCAGTATTTTATGTTTTAGTCGAAGTTTGGGTGAGTTTGGCGCAACCATCACTTTCGTTGGTAATATCCCCGATGAAACTCGGACTATTCCGATAGCAATTTATTCATTGCTACAACAACCCAATGGTGAAGAGATGGCAATGCGACTGGTGGCATTGTCTTTGATTTTGGCATTTAGCGCTTTAATTGCCAATTATTTTATTTTGCAAAAGTATCAACAAAAATTAGGAGCGTGATATGTTGAAGTGTAATTTTCAATATCAACATGCTGATTTTATGTTGAATGTTAAACTGGAAATGCAACAACAGCTTTTAGGGATTGTTGGTATATCTGGCTGCGGTAAAAGTACTCTATTAAAAAATATTGTGGGTTTATTAAAGCCAACACATGGGACAATTCAGTTTAATCAGCAGATTTTATTCGATAGCCAGCAAAAAATTCATGTACCGATGCATCAACGAAAAATTGCATTAATTTTTCAAAATGCATTGCTGTTTCCACATATGAATGTGCAGCAAAATCTTTGTTATGCAGAAAAATTAATTCCCCAATCTGAACGAAAATTTCAGTTTAATGACATCATTGCGTTGCTCGAACTGACACACTTATGTCAACGTAAAGCACATCAACTTTCTGGTGGAGAAGCACAACGCGTGTCGATTGGACGAGCATTGTTATCTTCTCCTCATTTATTGCTTTTAGATGAGCCATTAACGGGGTTGGATCATCAGTTAAAACAGCAAATTTTACCATTTTTAACGCGAATTAAAGATGAGTTAGATTTACCCATGATTTATGTGACGCATCATTTGGAAGAGTTGAAATATTTAAAAGCTGATATTTTGCAGTTAGATCAAGGGCAATTACAGCATAGGCAAAACCCAAAGGGTCTAATTATTGAGTGAAAAATAGCCTAAGCATGATACCCAAACTATTTTTATCCATTTCAAATGATACTATTCAGATTTTTGATAGTCATTAATCACTTCAAGCGCAGCACGAAAGGCTTCCTGTGTGGCTGGGGCACCGCAGTAAGGCAGACTATGAAGGAGCACTTCTTGAATTTCTTCTACAGTCGCACCGTTATTTAATGCACCGCGGACATGACCTTTAAGTTCTGTTGGGCTTTTTTGAGCAGTTAAGAACGCAATGGTAATCAATGAGCGATACTTACGGGGCAGCACACCTTCACGTTGCCAAGTTGAACCCCACGCATGTTCATTAATCCAGTCTTGTAAGGGTTGAGTGAAGGGCACCGTATTATCTTGTGCGCGTTTCACGAAAGATTCACCCATAACTTCAGTGCGAACTTTTAAACCATTTTCGAAGTCTTGTTGTGACATATTTTTACTCTGATCATGTCGATAAAAAACTGATCAAAGTTTATGCTTTAATGTTGTCAATGTGAATTGATTTATAATCTTAATTTAATTGAATTTTTTGAGTAAGCTACGTTTAAGTTACCAAATATTAAAAGTAAAAAATCAGCTCACATAAAGTGAGCTGGGGAACTGTGCATAAAATATTATTTTGTGTGTTTCATCACGAGTACGGGAACATGGCTGGAAGTCAGTATGTCTTGCGCAATACTGCCAATGAGCACTTTTTTTAAACCCGTACGACCATGTGAACCGACCACAATTAAGTCAACATTTAACTCATCCGCAAGTTTGGAAATACCATCACTTGGAGAGTGGCTGCTAATGAGCTTCGTCTCTGTTTCAATACCGTAGTCAGTAAATTTTTGATTGAGCTCAGCCAGAATATTTTTGGCATGCGCTTTTGCTGCCAGATAATAATCCGTTATGCCTGGTACATTTTTATAAAAACTAACGCTGGTTAAAGGGTCGAGCACAACAACACTCGCTATGGTGACTTTACTGCTTAATGCTTTCGCTAAAATAATCACTTGCTCAGCAGTCGCAATAGCAGTTGGGGAATCATCAACAGCAAGTAAGATGTGTTGGTAATTCATAACACTTTCCTCTTGTTTCAAGATTCTTTATCTAGCTCAAGATTAACATAGTGAACATGCTGTAATAAAAAAGGATAAAAATATATCTTTTTGCTTTCATCAAACTCATTGTATAGATCAGTGTTTTACTTGCTTGTTTAAGTAGATGAAGAAATATGTGGTTTCAAAGTCTTTGAGTTGTCGAATAATTTGTTTTTAGGATAAGGTGATTGCTGTATTAGGGCTTTAAAGTTTAGCTCATCATGGTTTGATGATGAATGTCATTCAAGATAGAAAAATACTCGGGGTTAGAGATAAAATTGGGATGAAAAAAAGCCCTTATCAATGATAAGGGCTTTTTCGTATTTTGGAGCGGGAAAAGAGACTCGAACTCTCGACCCCAACCTTGGCAAGGTTATGCTCTACCAACTGAGCTATTCCCGCTTTATGGAGTGCATTATAGAGCGTTTTATAAAACTGTCAACTCTCTATAAATTTGATTGTTTAATTAATCAGCACGACGCCAAATTGTACCTTGACGGGTATCTTCCAAAACAATGCCTTGATCAAGTAAAGATTGACGAATCTCATCAGCTTTGGCAAATTCTTTGGCTTTTTTGGCATCAACACGTTGTTGAATTAAATCTGTAATTTGTTCTTCAGATAAACCTAAAGCATCTTGACCAATATCAGACTTTAAAAATTCATCTACATTGTATTGAACCAAACCAAGAATATTGGTCAAGTGACGTAATGTTGAATAGTAAACAGTTGCCTGTTCAGCATTTTCATCTTTTACAGCGCGGTTGAGTTCTTTATTGATTTCAAACAATACAGCAATCGCTTCGGATGTATTAAAGTCATCACGCATAGCGGTATTAAAGCGTTCAACCAAAGTTGCATCTAAAGCTTCAGTGGTTTTTTCACCGTAGCTTTGTTGATACGCTTTAAATGAATGATAAAAACGACTGAGTGCATTTTTTGCTTCTTTTAATGCAAAGTCTGAAAAATTGACTGGGCTTCTATAGTGAGAAGAAACAATAAAGTAACGAATCACTTCAGGGTGAAATTTCTCCATCACATCACGAATGGTAAAAAAGTTGCCTAAAGATTTCGACATTTTTTCGCCATCAGAGTTAATAAAGCCGATATGCATCCAATAATTGACATATTGTTCATCTGTAGAGGCTTCAGATTGTGCAATTTCATTTTCATGATGTGGGAACATTAAGTCTGAACCACCGCCATGAATATCAAAATGGTTGCCTAAGCAGCAGGTAGACATGGCAGAACATTCAATATGCCAACCCGGGCGACCATTGCCCCAAGGCGAAGCCCAAGAAGGTTCATTTTCTTTGGCATGTTTCCAAAGCACAAAGTCAAAAGGATGTTTCTTTTCAACTTCGACATCGACACGTTCAGATGCACCTGCTTGCATATCTTCCAGTTTACGACCCGATAAACGACCATATTTGGCAAATTTTTCCACTTGGAAATAAACATCACCATTATTTGAAGGATAAGCTGTACCTTTATTGACTAAATTACCAATCATGTTTTGCATTTGATCAATATAGTCAGTGGCGCGTGGTGCTTCATCAGGTGCAGCACAACCAAGATTTGCAGCATCTTCATTCATGGCTTGAATAAAGCGATCTGTCAGTGCAGTAATGCTTTCGCCATTTTCATTGGCACGTTGAATAATTTTATCGTCAATGTCGGTAATATTACGAACGTATTTAACGCTCCAACCTTGACTGCGCAAGAACCGAATAATGTAGTCAAATGCAACCATGACTCGAGCATGTCCAATATGACAGTAGTCGTATACAGTCATACCACACACATACATGTCGATATGTCCTTCAACACGTGGAACAAATTCAACTTTTTTACGTTGCTCTGAGTTGTATAGAACAAATGGTTGCATAGCTCTTCAAAATAGGTCAATTAAATGGTAGCTCATCTTAACCTAAGCATTATTTTTCATAAAGTTTTATACGCTTTTTTTATAAGCTTGTGAAAAGTTGTACATTTAGAAACGTGAGATTTGCATAGATATGATAAAATTGCGAAAATTATTTTTGCTTGATTAGAGTCACTCTTTAAATAGAGTTAAGGTAAACCTACATTGAACCCAAAAAATATGCCGAACCAAATAGACTTCCAAAAAGTTGCATTAGAAACTTTGCGTATAGAAGAAAAAGCCCTAGAAATATTAGCGACGCAAATTGATGAACGTTTTAGCCACGCTTGTGAAATTATTTTGCAGTGCCGAGGGCGTTTAGTCATTACGGGAATGGGTAAGTCGGGGCATATTGGTCGTAAAATGGCAGCAACCTTTGCTTCAACAGGTACGCCATCATTCTTTATGCATCCGGGTGAAGCGGGGCATGGTGACTTAGGTATGCTGGTGTATGGTGATGTACTTATTGCCATTTCAAACTCGGGCAAGAGCGATGAAATTATGATGCTCATGCCATTGATTAAGCGTTTAGAAATTCCTTTAATTACCATCAGTGGCGATGATAAAGGGCCAATGCCGCAAAATGCCGATGTGGCTTTAACTTTGGGGAACATTCAAGAAGCTTGCCCACTAGGTTTAGCGCCAACGTCAAGTACCACTGCAACCTTGGCTTTAGGTGATGCACTGGCGGTTGCTTTACTGGATGCACGTGGTTTTACTGCGGATGATTTTGCAATGTCACATCCAGCGGGAGCTTTAGGAAAACGTCTATTACTTCATGTTAAGCATTTGATGCATACAGGTGAAGAATTGCCGAAAGTATCTCCAGATACACCAATGAATCAAGTTTTATACGAAATTTCAAATAAACGTCTAGGTTTAACCACAATTGTGGATCAAAATAATGTTCTGCTGGGTATTTTTACCGACGGAGATTTACGTCGTTTAATTGATAAACAGCAAGGTTTTGATGTGAATTTGGCTGTTTCAGAAGTCATGATGAAGAATCCTTTAACGATTTCGCAAGAAGCTCGTGCAGTTGAAGCTTTAGAGCGAATGAATGAAAAGAAAATCAATCAATTTGTTGTTGTTGATGACGTTAATCAAGTCATTGGTGTCATTAGTATGCATGACTTGATTCAAGCTGGGGTAAATTAATAAATGGCATCTTATATTTTATTGGAACAAGCGCGTCATGTTGAAGCTTTGGTTCTTGATGTCGATGGTATTTTAAGTGATGGTTTTGTGACACTCACTAATACAGGTGATGAAATTAAATCATTTGATATCCGTGATGGTTTGGGCATGAAACTTGTGCAACAAGCAGGCGTTAAAGTCATTATCATCACTGGACGTAAAAGCAATATTGTTGAAAAACGGATGTCTGACTTAGGTGTAGACTTGGTTTTTCAAGGTCGTGAAGACAAAGGTATCGCATTACGCGAAGCATGTGCACAATTGAATATTGCACCAGAAGACTGTTTGTATATGGGTGATGATTGGCCAGATCTTTCTGCATTCGCGATTGCGGGCATGAAAGTTACCGTTCCAAATGGTCATGTGGAAGTACGTCGCCGTGCCGACCTTGTGACTCAGGCGATGGGTGGTCGTGGTGCAGTGCGTGAAATCTGCGATATGATTTTGATGGCCAAAGGAGCGTATGACGTTTTCCTTGAAAAATATACGTCTGTCCCACATTAATAGTTAAGTAATTCATTTAATTTGAGTTAAGACCACACTTATGGATACAAAAGTTTTATACGTAACTGCTATAGCAATTGCAGCTATAAGTGGTGGTTACTACTATTACAGCGGTAAGGGTAATAAACTTGAGGTTGATTCAGCAAGGAGTATGACTTATTCCGCTGAAAAAATTAATCTGACTCAAACCGATGATAATGGTCATTTGGCTGTGCGTGCTCAAGTCGATCGTCTTGAGCAAGACATGCAAAAACAAACATCAAAACTGACCAATCTGAATGCTTCAACGTATAAAGATGGCGCTGTAGATGCCACTTTTTATGCCAAAGTTGCGAATGGTTATGACGATAATGAACGCATTGTTTTGTCAGGTGATGTGTTGGCAGTTAAGCTGATGCAACAAGGTAAAATGCAGTTCCAAACGACAGAGTTAACGGGATATCCTAAAACTCGAGAAATTGAAACCAATAAACAAGTAATTGTGCAATCTCCACAAGCTGAGTTTGTGAGCCAAGGTTTGAAAGCCAATTTAAATAACGGTCAATACGAATTTTTTAATATTCGAGGAAAATATGAACCAAAATCTTAAGCTTACATTTTCTAAAACCTTGTTTAAGCAAGCAGCTTTAGTCGGTTTGGTTGTATTATCATCGGCAACCGCATTTGCAATTCCTGCTGACCGAAATCAGCCCATTTCATTGGTCGCTGACCGTGCAACGTATAATGAAAAAACAGGTATTACCACCTATACAGGTAATGTCATCATTGAACAAGGCACCATGAAATTACAAGCAGCTTCGATTGTTGCGACTTTAAATGCAAAAAGAGAAATTAGTACGATTACTGCGACAGGTGGTCCTGCTCGGTTTCAACAACAAGTAGATGTGAACAAAGGCTTAGCCAAAGGGCAGGCACAAAAGATTATTTATAATGCTGAAACGGGCATTATTACCTTATCTGGAAGTGCATTGTTGCAACAAAATGGTGCGAGTATTCGTGGTAATACGTTGAAATATAGTATGAATAAAGGTGATGTCGAAGCTACAGGTACGCCAAATAGCTCAGGTTCATCTTCAGGTCGTGTTCAAATTGTTATTCCACCATCGGGTGCAAAATCTTTCCCAGGAGCACGTGATTAATGGATCAATCGCTCAATCAACCACAAACGCTTTGTATTAAACATCTTGCAAAAAACTATAGTAAAAGATGGGTGGTTAAAGATGTTTCTTTTCAAATGCAAAGTGGACAGATTGTTGGGTTACTTGGGCCAAATGGCGCAGGTAAAACCACAAGTTTCTATATGGTGGTTGGTTTAGTTCGTATGGACAAAGGCGAGATTCATTTAGATGATCTTGATTTGTCTGATTTAGCCATGCATGAGCGCGCCCGTAAAGGGATTGGTTATTTACCGCAGGAAGCCTCGATTTTTAGGAAATTAACCATTTCTGAAAATATTATGGCCATTTTAGAAACACGTAAAGATTTAAATAAACAGCAGCGTCAGCAACGCTTAAATGAATTATTGGCTGATTTTAAAATCACCCATATTAAAGATTCATTGGGTATGAGTGTGTCTGGTGGTGAACGTCGCCGTGCAGAAATAGCACGTGCTTTGGCGGCTGACCCTAAGTTTATGTTGCTTGATGAACCTTTTGCTGGGGTCGATCCTATTTCTGTCGGGGATATTAAAGATATTATTCGTACATTAAAGGATCGTGGTATCGGGGTTCTTATTACGGATCATAATGTACGAGAAACCTTAGCCATCTGTGAACGTGCTTATATTGTCAGCGAGGGTGCTGTGATTGCGGAAGGAACACCACAAGAAATTTTAGAAAATGAGACGGTACGCCAAGTTTATTTGGGTGATGATTTTACTGTTTAATCAAGCCTTCATAAGCATGCTGTAAATGCATAGATAAAATCACTTTCAAAAAACCGTCTTATCATAGGCGGTTTTTTTGTCTCTAAAAATCGCTGAAAAGAGGCTATACTGCTGTGGTGTTGTTATTAACTTAAGATTTATGCCATTTACCATTGCCTCACAAGTGACTTTTGAAGAAGAGATTAAAAAAAGTCGCTTTCAAGCTCTTGCTGTTCCTGTTGCAAATGAACAAGATATTAAAGACTTTTTAGAAATCAGTAAGGACGTTAGTACCACACATCAATGCTGGGCATGGAAAATTGGTCATAATGTCCGCTTTAATGATGATGGTGAGCCGTCAGGAACTGCGGGCAGACCTATTCTTGCAACTATTGAAGGGAACGAATTAAGCAATATTCTGGTTTTAGTGAATCGTTGGTATGGCGGCGTTAAACTGGGCACAGGGGGCTTAGTTCGAGCTTATGGCGGTTGTGCTGGGCAGTGTTTATTGCTGGCTGAAAAAATTGAACTGATTGAAAAGAAAAAAGTCAGCTTTAGCTGCCAGTTTAATGAATGGGCAATCTTTCAATACGAACTGAATCAACAACAGATAGAATTTCAACAAGACTATACTGCAACAGGTGTAGAAGTTATCGCTTTGCTACAAATTCATCAAATTGAACCTTTGTCCTTAAAAATTCAAGATGTGACACGTGGTCGTGAACAATTAAAAATGCTAGAAGAGCCACAGCATGACTGAACAAGACCCATTGTTGAAATATCGTGAGCAGCATAAACATCGTTTGAATTATATGCCTTGGCTGTATTGGTCATTAAAGCCTAAAAATCGGGGCTGGGCTGAAGCATGGCAAAAAGAATATCAAGCCTATTTAATGCAAATGGAAACAGTGGAAATTGGTGAGAATTGTTTTATTTCACCATTGGCACATATTTTTGCCGAACCTGGACGTAAAATCATTATTGGGGACAATACTTTTATTGCCGCAGACTGTACTTTACACGGCCCCTTAGAAATAGGGAGCGAAGTCGCAATTAACCATCACTGTATTTTGGATGGTGGGCGCATGGGCATCAAACTGCATGATCAAGTCCGTATCGCGGCGTATTGCCATTTATATGCTTTTGATCATGGTATGGAACTTGAGCAGCCTATTTATCAACAACCGGTACGTTCGCAAGGGATCGAGATTGGTCAGGATGTTTGGTTAGGCGCACATGTCGGAGTCAAGGATGGTGTAACAATTCATGCACATGCTGTTGTTGGTATGAACAGTATGGTGACCAAAAATATTGAACAGTCGGCTATTGTGGCAGGCAATCCTGCAAAATTTATTCGTTATCGTGATTAAGACAATTCATACAATTAAGATCTTTACATATCAACAGTTTGATTACATAAAAGCATGCACAGTCACGTATAGTTATGCTAAGTTAAAAATAACAAATAGACTTAAAGCCTTCATGGGCGACAAGCGAGGCGAAAATGAAACGTGTAATCGCATGTATTGATTCTTCCCCATGCGTGAATGCGGTTGCTGAAGCCGCGGCATGGGTTGCGAAGCAGACACAACGTGAACTGGTGTTATTACAGGTTTTAGACTATTACCCCGCAAGTTATCATTTGGGGGAAATTAGTGGCGTGATTGGTTTTGAAAGTAATGCAATGTTGTTAAAAGAACTGGCAGAACTTGAGCAAAAACAAAGTGAACTCGCACTGGATTATAGTAATAATTTGTTGAACCATATTTCTGAAATGATTCAGCAAAAGTACGATATAACCGCCTCGCATATTCAAGAAAAAGGCGACTTTTTAGAACAAAGTTTTAATGTGCTTAAAGATGATGATATCGCCATTATTGGTCGAGTCGGTGAGCGTGCAGCAGAACGAAATAAGCCGATTGGGAGTAATGTTGAGAACTTTATTCGGGGTGTAAACTGTACTGTTATGACGGTGGGGGAAAACTTTAAACCACCGACACGTTTTATTTTTGCTTATGAGTATTCGCCAACCTGTATCAATTTGATGAAGCGCGTAGCACAAAGTGATTTATTAAAATTGTTACAGTGTCATTTACTGTATGTTGGAGATCATCCAGAAGTATTAAAGGAACCTGCACAGTATTTGACCGATGCTGGGTTTGATGTGGTGATAGAGTATCGTTATGGTGATGTAGCTGAAAATATACTTGAATATCAAAATGAACATGGGATACAGTTGATACTACTCGGTGCGTTTAGTCACAGTAAAATTCGTCAATTCTTTTTGGGAAGTGTTGCAACCAGTATATTCCGAAATTCACTTGTCCCATTATTGGTCGTAAAATAGAGAACATATTGCTTTAAAAGCAGCGATCAATAATTAAACATAGTTATCCGCATAACTTGTGGATAACTATATGGACAGTGTTTGTAAATATATAATAAATAAATAAAAAAACAGTTAGGCTGTTTTTTGATCTGTGTGTCAAATTATTTCACTATAGCTAAAGCAAAGCCATCATGTCCCTTACTTCCAACCGTTTGTAGGGCGGTAGAAGATAAAATCCGAGGATGGTTCTGTAAAGCGGTAAACATGTCACGAATACCTTCAATACTTGGTTTGTGATTCTCAGCATTGATGATGTCACCTGCACGGATGACATTATCTAGCACAATAATGGTTCCTGAATGAGACAAGTTTAAGCTTAATTCTAAATATTCTGGGTAACTCTGTTTGTCGGCATCAATAAAAATAAAGTCGAAAGTTTCAAAATTATCGGGTAATGCTTTTAGGATATCCGCAGCACGTCCAACTTTAAGCTCAATCGTTGGCGGAAGTTTCGCATGATCAATATTTTCTTGAGCCAACGCTGCATGAGTATCTCGACCTTCAATGGTTAAGACGTAACCATCTTTCGGTAGGGCACGTGCAAGCCACATTGTGCTATAAGCTGCAAAAGTACCAAGTTCCAGTACGCGCTTACAGTTGTTCATTTGAATGAGCATTTGCAGCAGCATGCCTTGATTCGGGGCAACTGCAAGGTGATCTGGAAAACCTTTATCTTCAGTATGTTTTAAGGTGTGTAGAAGAATCGGGTCTTCTGGAATTAAATGTGAATCGATGTAGGCATCAATCTCTGTCCACATTTGTTGCATAGCTTTGTCACCATGGTTGCGATGCAAGCATTTTAAACTTTTCCATTCAGAGTGCAATTTTTCGTTTACGATTTATGACGACATTAGCAATAAAAAAGAGATCTTGGAGATCTCTTTTTTATTTGAATCGACTTTTTAGTAATTACACATCGATGAATAACGTGAAAGGTCAGGCCCCCAAGTTCTATAGCCTTGGGTATCAATATGGATTTGACCTGAAGCATATAGTCCAAGTCCCATATTTAGACTTTGACCATGTTGTGCCCAAAATTGACATAATTTAAATTTGGTATTTTCAACAAATGCGTAATCTTCAGCTTGAGGATATGCAGGGCCAATGCGGAAGTCGATTGCAGAGTTAAATAAATGACGTGATGAATTTGCACCACCAGCACACTGATTCAGTGGTAAATCACGGTACACTGAAGTTACTTCAAAATCAGTTAATACTTTTGCTGCCACTAAATATTTAAATACACGCAATGTTGAAATTTGGTTATTCCACAATTCTCGGTTTGGAATCATATATTGGGAACGAGCACATTTTTGCCAATCACGTGCAGTACGCATAAGTTCAAAACTTGGGATAATATTACCAACCCCATTACGTTCAAGAAAGGTTTCATATTCACGTACTTGACGTAAATTCTCACCTATAGCAACCCATGCGTTATAAGCATAAGGAACGGTTTTCGGTGGAATTGGACGTTCAATAATAATACGTTCTTGTGGAATGAAGATCCGTTTCCCATCGGGTGTTTTCTGATGAGATGTGGTACATCCAATCATGACAAGTGGAACTAAGCTTAAGCCTAGTAATCCCTTTAGAAAATGCTTCATTATAGAAATCAAATATTTATAAACACTCGCTCTATTTTAATCTAATTTGAAGGATAAAATTTGAAAATATTGCAATCAAATGTGTGTTTTAGGTATAAAAAAAGACCAGCAATTGCTGATCTTTTTTTGGGTCTAAAAATACTGTTATTTTTCCAAGTATTGCAACTTGTCTGTTTTACCATTCCATTCTTCACGGTCAGCAGGTTGGTCGCCAATCTGTGTAATGTTTGGCCACTTTTGTGAAAGTTCAGTATTGAGTTCAATAAAGACTTCTTGACCTTCTGGTAACTCATCTTCAGAGAAGATAGCGTTAGCAGGACATTCAGGTTCACATAAAGCACAGTCAATACATTCATCAGGATTAATGACGAGGAAATTTGGACCTTCGTAGAAACAATCCACTGGACAAACTTCTACGCAGTCTTGGTATTTACATTTAATACAATTTTCAGTGACAACAAAGGTCATGGCGACAGCTACCTAAAAAATATGGTTCTAATTACTCTTGCTGTATTTTAGGCAAAAAAGCATGTAAGTAACAATTGCTTTTATTGATATTTGTTATATGCAGGGCTGTTTATTCTAATAAAAACTGAATATATGACTAAATAGAGGGCGTAAATGACAAAGACTCCTATTCGGGAGTCTTTGTCTGATACCAAATAGTTTTAAATTATGCTTCTAATGCATCTTTTAAAGCATATATTTGCTGTAGCGCCTCACGTGGTGAAAGATTGTCGACATCTAAAGCTCTTAATAGATTGAGTACGGGTAGATCTTTCTCAACTTCTATAATACGTTCAATGACTTCAACAGCAGGTTCATCTGTGGCACTGAACAAGTCATTTTGCACGGCTTTATTCAGTTGTAGATGTTGCTGTTTTTCTAAAATCTTTAAGCGATTTTGTGCTTCTTTAATTACGCTGGCAGGAATACCTGCCAATTTAGCAACTTGTAAGCCATGACTTTGACTTGCTGGACCATGTTGAACTTTGTGCAATAAAATTAAATTGCCATTTAATTCTTTGGCTGTGACATGGTAGTTATCAATGCCTGATTCTTTGCCAAGTTCAGTGAGTTCAAAATAATGCGTGGCAAATAGACACAGACATTTAATCCGCTTACTGAGGTCAAGCACACATGCCCATGCTAAGGATAAGCCATCATAGGTACTGGTGCCACGTCCAACTTCATCCATCAACACTAAAGATTGATTGGTTGCATGGTGTAGAATTTGAGACGTTTCCGTCATTTCAACCATAAAAGTCGATTTACCTGTAGATAAATCATCGGCAGAACCAATACGAGTGAAAACACGATCGATAGGGCCTAAAATAGCAGATTTGGCAGGAACATAGCATCCGCAATAAGCCAATAAACTAATCAGTGCTGTTTGGCGCATAAAGGTCGATTTACCACCCATATTGGGTCCAGTCACAATTGCCATGCGGTGGTTGAAATCTAAACTGGTATCATTCGGTGTAAAGGCAGTTTTGCTTAAGGCTTCAACCACAGGGTGTCGACCCGCAATAATTTTTACCCCAATTTCAGGGCTAAATTCAGGGCGAGACCAATTGCGTAAACGTGCTTGATGGGAAAAGTTAGCCAGCATATCAATTTGTGCAATCGCGCTACTCATCATTTGTAGATTGCCAATATCTTGACGTAATTCATCCAAAAGAATTTCAAACAACATTTTTTCACGTGCAAGGGCACGAGATTCACTGGATAACACTTTATCTTCAAAAGATTTGAGTTCTGGTGTGATATAGCGTTCAGCATTTTTTAAAGTTTGGCGACGAATGTAATGGTCAGGTGCTTGCTCTGCCTGAGCGCGAGTCAGTTCAATATAGTAACCACTAACTCGGTTGTAACCAATTTTAAGCGTTGAAACGCCTGTGTTCTGACGCTCTTGGATTTCTAAGTCGATGAGGAATTGACCTGCATGATCGCGGATCTTACGCAGTTCATCGAGTTCACTATCAAATCCTTCTGCAATTACATTGCCATCACGAAGTAATACCGGTGGATGTTCAACAATGGCTGACATTAAGCGTTGGTGTAGACCATTAAAATCACCTAATTCATGATCCAATTGTTGAATTAAGCCAGATTGATGCGCTTGCGTGATGGGTTGAATGGCATGGCGTAATAAGGGAATTTGTGCACAGGCTTGACGCAGTTGTACCAAATCACGTGGACGGGCACTGCCTAAGGCAACACGGCTCAGTACACGTTCAATATCGCTAATGTCTTTAAGCACTAAGCGAATAGGCGATTCATGATAGCCGTTGAGCACAGATGCTGTGGCATCGAGTCGGGCATCTAGTAATTTGGTGTCTCGTAAGGGTTGCATGATGGTACGGCTGAGTAAACGACTCCCCATCGCAGTTTGGCAGTCATTAATGAGTTGAAACAGTGATGTACCGTGTTCAAATAAAGGTTCGACCAGTTCTAGATTACGACGTGTTACTGGATCAAGTGCAATAAAGTCACTGCTTTGTTCTAATTGAATTGAGCGAATGTGTGGTAAAGCCGTTTTTTGTGTTTCTTTGGCATAATGAATGAGCGCTGCCGCAGAGGCTTTGGCAAGTGGTAAATGATCGATACCAAAACCAGAAAGTGTAGATACCGCAAATTGGTCACATAATGTTTTTTGCGCATTATTGATGTTGAAATCAACATTGGGACGTTTTGTAACAGGGCAGTCCAGTTGTTTTTTTATGTGTTCAATAATATTGGGGTCGACAATATCTTCATCAACCAAAATTTCACTTGGCATTAAGCGTGATAGTTCAATCGCAAGCTGTTCTTGTTGAAAATTTTGCTGTTGGACTTTAAAAATACCTGCACTTAAATCGAGGAGTGCAATCCCAATTTGATTTTGTTGAATACAAAGCGCGACTAAATTAGACGATTGATGACTGTTTAAGAGTGCATCATCGGTCAGCGTGCCAGGAGTAAGAATTCGGACAACGCCACGTTCCATAGGTGCCTTACCGCGAGTGCCTGCGCTCTCGCCTTCACCAAGCTGTTCACAAATAACAACAGTTTCGCCTTTTTTTACCAGTCGCGCTAAATAACCTTCAGCAGCATGATAGGGAACGCCTGCCATAGGAATAGGTTCGCCATTGGCTTTACCACGATGGGTGAGGGTAATCCCAAGTAATTTTGCTGCCTTATGTGCATCGTCAAAAAATAATTCATAAAAGTCACCCATACGATAAAACATGAGTGAGTGTGGATGCTGCATTTTTATCGTTAAATACTGCTGCATCATAGGTGTTAGTGAGGACAGGTCGGGTGTTGTTTTATCAGCATTCATCTCTTAAAGCCCTTTAAATATATACGTTTTTTCAGTAAGTTGCATTTGATGCGCTGTCCTATTTTGACCTATGGTGTTTCATGTAAATCAAAAGAATCCGAAACATAAGTGTACCTTTTGGTAGACCTAATTTTAAATGCTAATGTGTGATCTATATCAGAAGTTAAAAGTAACAAAGCCCGTTACTGGGGAATTTTAACAAAATCTAATGAATCAGAAAGGGAAATAGGAATAGATGGGTGAAAATAATACATTCGCTTTAAAAGAGGCGGTGCAGAACTGAGTTCAGCCAAAGATACTGTATAAACAAGTCAAAATCAGTCGGATGTTGTTTTACAGTGGCCTAAGCATTTCTTAGAGATTATGTTTGACCGCTTATGGAGTTGTATCATGAGTTTGGTATGGCATTTGAAGTACATAAAAATCAAATGTTAGAAAAAACAGCTATTTAATCTAGCACGCTTAAAAAGCATCAAATAATATTCAAACAGGAGTGCGTTATCAATATGTTCAGGCAGACACAGACAGTTATTTAACTGCGCGTAAACCTTATACTTTAATGGCTGCCGATTCGACAGATTCTGATAAATTCTTATTTAATTTAGGTGCAGTCTATAAACTGACCGATGCTCAACAAATTTATGCGAATTTCTCACAAGGTTATAGCTATCCCGATGTACAGCGTGTGCTACGGGATGTTGCTGCTTATACATTAACGACTTCAGGCATTGCACCGATTACGGTCAATAGCTATGAATTGGGTTGGCGCTTAAATCAAGATGAGGGTTTAAATTTAGGTTTAACAGGTTTTTATAATACTTCTGATAAAGTGGCACAGTTCAATTCAGACCATTCCGTCAATATTGTCGATACCGATCAACGTGTTTATGGTACAGAAGTCAATATTAGTTATCCATTTATGGAAACAGTATTTGCCCAACAGGCAGCAGTAACCAATGCAAATCCATTATTGGCTATTCCTGCGGAAGGTCGTACTTTTGCCTTAAGTTATACGATTAATTATTAACCTTTGCGATCAAAGTATCCGTAAATTTTGCGGATATTTTTTAACTTTTGAGATAGAACTATTTTGTTGCACAAACCCCATCATTGAAGGTTGATTCAGTCATATAATTTTAACAGTCATATCATTCTAAAATGAATAAACCTGCATCTGAAACTTACTGTACTCTCAACTGGTCACCATACAATAGCGCTTTAACTAAGCCTTTTTAATCATTTTTTGTGCTGTTACATGCTTAATGATGATGATAACTAGAGCAACAAGCATACTAATCCCAAATATGGGCAAAAGAATTGCCATGATGCTCAAAACAAAAAATAGCGCTATTTTTTGTTTAATTGCAGCCTGCTTCCAAATCATTATGCTTTGTTCTGTAAGTTGCACGGTTGTTTGTTTTAAATCAGTTCGTTTGTACCAAGCCAAATATGCATAAATAATCATACTACATAGCGCAAGTGCATAAATGATTAAAACGAGTTGGTTCATCCAGCCAAATAAAATACCGATATGTGCATCAACGCCCCAACGCGTTAGTTTGGCAATCAATGGATAATCTTGGAAATAAAGCTGATCTAAGACTTGATGCTGTTGCACATCAATGGCAATACTGTCTGCCTGAGTCGGCCAGCGCCGCTGAATTTCTGAAACAGTCCATGCTTGGTTCACATCTGAAGGTGGCTTGATTTGTATTTGAGACGCATCAATACCATGCTGCCGTGCGATTGCTAAAGCAGTATCAAAAGCTTCAGAAGAAATATGTGCAGTAGGATTGTGAGGAGTCATAACATGATCTCCATGATGCATCATAACTACTGGCATATTCTCAGCTTTGAGCGATGTTAATAATGTAGGTGTTTGCCAACTCAGTGATTGCCGAAGAATACGAATATTTTCTCCCGCCCATTCAGACCATGTTAGACCAGTAATCGCAATAAAGAGCAGCAGTGGAAATAAGAATAACCCGATCGTGCTATGTTTTTGAATGAGTCTGTTGTGATTAGTTTTCTTGTCTTTTAATATTTTACGATGTTTAATCCATTGATATAAACCTGTAAAAATTAAAATGGCTAACCAACTTGCTGCTAGTTCACTATAAAAGCGTCCCCAATTTCCTAATAATAAATCTCGATGAAGATGGTCAAGTGTTGTTCGAAAGGGTAATAAGCCACTTGTACCATACACAGCCAATTGACCTTTAATTTCAAGCGTATAGGGATCTACAAAGACCGCTTCATTGTCTTGCTTTAGCTTCGGGTCTGAGAAAATCACACGAGTTGTTTGATTAGGCGCTGCCGATGGACGTACTTCTGTGATCTGTGCAGTAGATGATAAAGATTGTTTAGCTGTTTCAATTTGTTGACTCAGAGGCTGAATTTTTGAATGGTTTTGATCTACATATAGTACTTCACTGTAAATCAACTGTTCAATTTGAGGCGTGGCGGCATAAAAAAGGCCAGTTAGTGCGGCAATAAAAATAAATGGAGCAATAAAAATTCCAGCATATACATGTATTAAACGGAAAAATGCTTGCCAAAAATTAAAGTTCAAATTCATTTTCTAACGCAATTTTAGGGAGCCAAGGTGAAAAGCTTACTTGATATAAAAATAGATATAAACATGTAAGTGTTTATGAGAATTTAGCATAAAGCCATTTTGGACCAAAGCCTATGCCATTTTTTTAGGCTTTTGTTCATACATCGGCTTGATCAACGCTGTTCATAGCATATCAGAGCACATTCTAGCACTTCGAGGTGCAGGGAAAATAAAATCAAGTGATTGAGTATCATTCTGAATGGATTCGAGTAAATTGATAGCTTTTTAGATAAAGGAATACTTGGGAGAGATTACTTTTTCTGCCGTAGATGCTGAACAAGTTCTGTAACCTGTGCATAGGGGAAAGATGGATGAGGGGGTGATCCTTGTTTCAAATTACCGAAGATTGACTCTAAGTTGCCTTTGCATACAGTAAGGCTAATCTTACGATAAAATGTTTACTTGCTAAGATCTAAAGGTAAATGTGCTTATTTGTTGTGTCTGTAGAGGTGGTTTCGGTATAGGGTTCAGCAATATGATAACGGTTTCGTCCTTCATTTTTGGCGAAATACAATGCACGATCGGCTAAGTTAATCAGTTCCGAGATTTGTTGATCCGCTTGCGGTACTACGGTCGCGATTCCTACACTAATGGTGACGTGTTCAGAAATGGGACTGGATGGATGGGGAATAGCAGCTGCCTCAATGAGTTGTAAAAGGCGTATGGTGAGTGCTTCAGCTTGCTGTTGGTCTGTCATTGGAAAAACGAGTAAAAATTCTTCTCCACCATAGCGTGCAGCTAGATCATTGCTTCGTGCAGTAATCGAGTGTATTGAATCTGCAATCAATTGCAGACATTGATCACCTGCGATATGCCCAAGATGATCGTTGTAGTTTTTAAAAAAGTCGATATCGACCATTAATATACTTAATGGTGTTTGATGTCTTAGCGCATAGCGCCACTCTTTATCGAGAACTTCGTTCAAATAACGTCGATTAGCCAAACCTGTGAGTGAGTCTAATTGTGATAATAATGCCAATTGTTGCGCTTGTTGGGTTAATTCAATTTGGTTCAGTTCAATAATACAGTTCTGTAAATAATTTTCCCGATGTTGGCGGTCAATGGCATAGGTTAAAGCCATGCCTAAAAAGCTATAAAAGGTATAGGTTCTATTTAATAAGGTCCAGCTAATATCTTGATTTGACCAGATTGAAATGAAAATCGCAATCAGACCGCCCATCCAACATACAATAACTGCCGTGTAAAATCGCATACCGACAAAACTGTAAGTAATCACCACGGCATACATCATGGCAGTATGAAATAACACATCATTCTGTGCGGTATTATTGGGATTATCACCAATATTGGTGATAATGATAAAGGAGATGGCAATCGCGACCATGGAACCAAAACCGGTATAATAGTCGAAATATTGGTTAAATTTTTTAAAAAAAGATAAGATCCAAGCGGTGATGACAATAATTCCGACCCATGCATAATAGGTGAGCCACTGCTGCATTATGTCATGGTCAGAAATAGTTTGATAAATACCTAAACTGAGAAATAAGTACAAAATTAATATAATTAATCCACGAAATCTAAATTCATAAGCTGCTTCATTTTTGTATTGTTCTTGGTAAATCCGCTCGAGTGTTTTAGAAAAATGAACAGAGTTTAATCCCCTAGAAGCAACTTGTTCAATTTGCATTCTATTTAATGCACTAGACCCTTTTAATTTCATGAATTTTCTCACTATTCATGTAAAAAATGATTGTTCATTTTTTTATTAAATATTCTATATTAAAAGACCATATACTTATCAATATAATAAATAGCTTGCATAAGTAAAAAATGTTTAAAATTCAATTTCTTAAAATTAGTACAGCCTCAGTTTATTGATTCAATTTTTATGCTTTTATGTCAGCATTTCACAGCTATGAATCCAATATTTCCTAAAGTTTATTTTTTAATGTCGGCTTTATAAATTATTTGCATTGATCAAAAAATGACTTATGGAAGAAGTCTAATATAATTGAATTTTTCTTGAAAGAATAGCCATTTATGAAAATAAGCAGCGCTATTTCTGCACTTTCGATATGGTTCAGTAAGTGTTTTAAAAGTCTTTAGATTGCCAATATATGTGCGATTCTGATGATTATTTTATTGATTTTCTGGTTGTGCAATTCCAATTCTGGAGTTAATGTGCATCCTTATTTGGCTTTTAAAAGCAACATGCTTCTTGTATCAAAAGAATGAATATCCTGATCATCTTGATCTTGTCTTTAGGCATTAAATGTAAATTCCGTTTCAATCATTTGGGGCTAGATAAATTTTAAAGCATGCGTTGTTCCTTTGCAGCTTAGAATGTGCTGTAAATTATCGTTTGTCCTTGAAAGGACGGAGCTTTTTACTTGGGGATAACATTATTCTGATTGATTCATTGCCATGACCACACAACGGATTAAGCCGTTATGTGGTGACAATTCAGCCATGCTTAGCGCTTGAATTTGTTCACTAAGGTTTATACAAACCTAGCTGTGTGAGATGTAATCGTAGAATACGGCGTAATTCTAAAACGGCTTCTGGTGTTTCCTGAATAGAATGCCCACCGTTGATGATCTTTTCAGAAACGGCACCATCTAAGTGTGCGCTTTTATACGGTACGACATCATCGGTAATCAGATTCAGATCATCACTCTTGGTCGCATTACCAATAATTGAATGGAAAGCTAAACCTTTACGTGGTGTAACGTCTTTGGTGAGCTCCATAAATTTTGATTGATAGCTTAAATCGCTTGGTCCATTTTGAATTAGCCCGTGATCAATTTGATTTAATAAGTCTTTAAAATCTAAATCTTGGCTCTGTAACGTATCACTTACGGCAGAAAGGAATGCACCGGGTAAACGAATGACTTTACGTGCTGCTTTGGTAAACCATCGGTCAGCAAATTCTGTTCCTTTATGTGGTGAAGCAAGGAAAATTGCGCGATTAAAGTTAGGAATATCTTTAAGAATTAAACGCTGCGATACAATCGGGATATTTTTATATTTATTCAATTGACGATTGCTCATCATGGATAACGCTTTTTGAGTCAGGTTGGCATCACTGACCAATAGTCGGGTAATAATGCCACCCATACTGTGGCCAACAAGAACAGCATCTTTTTTTGCCGCAGCTTTAGGATCAACTTGGGCAAAAGTTTGGTTAAGCAAGGCATAAATCTGGAAGCGGCTTTCAATAATGGGCATATTGGTGGAGTAGAACACTTGCCATACTTGGAAATGTTCACGTAGCACAGGGTCGCCCATAATGTCATTGGTGAGGCGTATCCATGCTTCTGGGCTACTGGCTAGACCATGAACCAATACAATGACTTTTTTATTCGGATTATAGGGTTCCAGCATATATAAATGCGGCATGGTGAGATGATCATCACGATCAATCAGGGTTAAATATGCGGCCTTACCTAAATTGTTTTGTGCAAGCCATAAACCATAAGGGGTGGAAAAGTTGGCTGCAAGTGGATAGGTTTTACCCGCCATCATGACATTGTCATATTTATAAGGATCAAAGGCTTTTAATTCAAACTCAGGAGTATTTAAAATATCTTCAATACTGCTGGCTGACTTAGGTTGTACGGTGAGCGTCGCAGCTAAATAACGGGCTTGGTGGATATTCGGATTGATGCCATTTTTATAACTAAAATTGATCGGATCAATAATATACTTACTTTTACCTTCGCCAATATCATTTTTAACTTGAGGTAAAACAACGACAAATTCCGAACCAAAACCATCACGGCGGTTAATGGAACGTAAACCAGAAAAATTAAGATTATAACTGGAGAGCATTTGTTCAATTTTTTGTTCTTTTAATTGAGGATAATGATCAAAGTTAATGTTGTAGATACTTTTTCCAACTTTAATTTGATGTTCTACTTCTGTTGGTTTGTAACGTAGCGCATAAGCTGAAACCAATTTTGCGATGGCTAAATTATAAAAATCTCGAATTTGTACTTGTCTGTTATCAAAAATACGGTCTTGCGGGCCACGTTTGGTTTTAAACATGTAGGCATAACTATAACGGATGCTTTTATCTAACATATAGAGTTGTTGATCTAAGCATTTTTCATAAGTGGCTTGTTGTAATTTTTGTTTTTCTTCAGATTTAGTACTGGTTAAAATGCTGATTTTACAATCACTTGATTTTTCATATGCTAAAGCTTTAGCTAAATAAACTTCACTTGCTGTAGAAAGGATTTGTTCGTCTTGAATTTGAGGGATTTGTTGTATTTCTTGGATGCACTGTTCTGGTTTGTCAGCGCAAATTTTTGCTTCACGCCCTGTCATAGAGAGTACATTTAAACTGGCTTCACTTAATTTGTTGCGGGTGAGTATGCTTTCTCGCTCATTGGTAATGGTCACGTTAATGGCTTGATTTTTGACACTGACGATTTGACAACCCGTCAATAGAGAACTACTCAATAAGGTGGCAAACAAAATTTTGTATAGCGAGTTTGGCATAAAAGTCATCTGCATTAAGTATTTGTTTGAGTTTTTATTCATCATACAGTCATTCTTCTAATTTTCCATTCATAGAAACAAAAATAGACCGTACAAGACGGTCTATTTCATAATGATTTTAAAATTAAGATGCTTTAGGTGAACTAAGCACTTGCCATACGTTCCAACGGCCTTGTTTTTCAATTTCATTGATTAAACGGTCAGCAACTTCTGCTTCTTGCGGATATTTTGCTTTGTAATTTTTCAAAGTTTGAATCGCATTTTTCTTCTGTTCCATCGCAATATAGTTATTTGCGGCAGACAGATAAGCTTCTTGTACGCCTGCTTTCATGGCCTTGTCTAAATATGGAATCGCTTCACGTTGACCGCCACCTTCAGACAAACCAAAGCCAAACCAAAAGTTTGCTTCAGCATCGTCTTTGTTGATTTTTAAAATACGCTGTGCATAGGTTAAAGACTTGGTGGTGTAGACCGAACCCAAATCAAGGTTACGTGCCATCACGCTGGCTTTAAATGCACGAATCAGGACGTCGAAAGACGCATTATCTTTAGATGCCAAGGTATCTAGCTGTTGGGTTAATTCTTTGAGTTTGGCTTCAAAACCTTTACGTTCTTGACGTTCACTAAAGCGAGGTGGGTAATGACGCGCTTTACCTTCAACCAATTGTAAAAAGTCATCAATTTCAGTGATGTCAATTTCATTGTCACCAGCAAGAACAGCATATTTTAAAGTGCGTTGATTGTTGTTCACTGTTGGAATGATCAATTTATTAACATCTAAAGTGATTTTTTTAGATGGATCACTTTGCAGATTCACTTCCATTTTAGTCACAGGCTGTGCGGCTGCTTTTCTAAGTGCAATTTCAAATGGAGGTGGTGCATCGTAATTAAATGGATTTAGTGCATAGAATGGTGCAGTTAAATCAGGTTCAGTGAAGATAATTGGGCTATTCGGTTTTTTCTCTTCAGTGGGTGCCATGCTACATGCAGAGAGCAAAGACATTGCAATGAGTGTACATGCCAAAGGCTTAAGTGTCATATGGGTCATCCATTCATTTAATTTTAAAGTTGATCAATAAGCACATTTGTCAGTCTAAGAAAACTCTGATCAACATGCAAGTTAGTGCTTGTTAATATTTCATAACCACTTTAGGCTTTAGATTGCGTACTTTGTGCTTCACATTCGCGTCGCACATCTTCAATAATTTTAAGTTCTTCAATACTAAAAGGCTGTTCATCTTGCTGCTTTTTAAATGACGGATCGAGCAAAGATAAGCGCTGGCATAAAGTATTCATACGTTTTTCATTGTGTTGAATTCTGTCCAGTAGAACACGCATACCCTCTAAAATTGGGTCAGATTGATCTTGCGTTGCTGCATATGCCTGAAAACCAATACTTTCCGCGTAATCATGACGACGTGCTTCTTCAGCATCTTTAGGTTTGTCTTTGGTGATAAAACGGGCAGGGTTACCGACTGCGGTAGTATTTGGCGGAACTTCTTTGGTCACGACGGCATTAGAACCTACTTTCGAATTTTTACCGACAGTAAATGGCCCCAGAATTTTTGCACCAGCACCGACCACGACACCATCTTCTAATGTCGGATGACGTTTGCCTTTATTCCACGTGGTGCCGCCTAAGGTGACACCGTGATATAGCGTGACATCATCACCAATTTCAGCCGTTTCACCAATGACCACACCCATGCCGTGATCGATAAAAAAACGACGACCAATTTTAGCGCCCGGATGAATTTCAATACCTGTGGCAAAACGACTAAAAGAAGACAACAGGCGAGCAGAGCCTTTACACTCTTTTTGCCAAAGTTCATGAGCAACACGGTGCATAATGAGCGCGTGAATGCCGGGATAAGTGGTGAGAACTTCCAAAGTGTTTCGAGCAGCGGGATCGCGCGCGAATACAGCTTGTATATCTTCTTTGAGCTGTTTAAGCATTAGGTTGATCCTCTGAAGAATCTGTTGTTTTGTCTACTGATTTTTTCCATGTACCATTATTCATCGCTTGTACACGAGTGAATATGCCACGAAGTAAATGGTATTCCATACGGTCTAATTGTATACGTCCAAATAGGCGACGCAAGCGTAAAGGCAATAATCTTGGATTTTTAGGATCCATAAATTCAATTTCAGCCAACATTTTTTCAATGTGTGGATAAAATTGTTCCATTTGTTCATGCGTGACTAAAGGCTCATCCCAATGCATAGATTCTGTTTCGGTCACAGGCATGCTTGCTTCAGGATTTTCCTTCTGTTCTACAAACGCCATCGCGGCCATACGCATTTCATAACAAATGACTTGAATGGCTTGTGCAACATTCAATACGCCATAATCAGTATTGACTGGAATAGTGACGTGATAATTCGCCATCGCCAATTCTTCATTGGTCAAGCCGCGATCTTCACGACCAAATACAATCGCAATTTCTTGTTGGTTTTTAACAACCGCTTGCATGGATTTTTCAGCAGCAGGGCGTGCATCAAGCAAAGGCCAAGGAATGGTACGGCTACGCGCACTGGTGCCAAAAATAAGGTGACAATCTTTAATGGCATCTTCTAACGTCGCTACAATTTCAATCTGTTCGATGAGATCTACAGCACCTGCGGCTAGAGCATTAATATCGGGGTGCGGATAGGTTTTAGGCGCAACCAACACCAGCTTAGATAAGCCCATGGTTTTCATTGCTCTTAATGCACTGCCAATATTTGCAGGTAATGTAGTATTCACCATGACAATACGCACATGGGAAAGATGTGCTGAAACAGCAGCATTGTCAACTTGACTCATAAGGTATCCAATTTGAATTTAAATATTTAAAAATTAAGAATATTGGTTGGCTTCAGCCTGATACATGTCCATTGCGTCATCCATGCTGACATTTGCAGGTGGCGGTGCAATTTGTGCAGGCTTACTATACTGTACGGCTTTTGCGGCCTTAGATTTCACTTGATATTCGATGTGGATGACATCTTTACCAAAATAATCGCGTAATTTAGCCAGCAATTCATCCTGTGGTGCAACTTTCCAATTTAATCCCAAATGAACTTCGGCAGTCGCATACGGATAATCAATTTGTAATTGCATTGGAATATGATTACACATATCGACATTGCAAAATGGCAGCAGAATCTTTTGTAAATCTGAACTGAGTGATTTGGTCAGATGTTCCGCAGCCAATTTAATTTGAATGCTATTGGCACGTTTTTGACGAATTTCATTGAGACTAAAGGCTTTGGTTAGGCGTCCCATTGGGCGATCATAACCTTCACGCTCATAGATTTCACCTTCAATCACCACCACACGGTCAGCTTGGATAATATCTTTAAAGCGTTGGAAGCGTTCATGGTTGGCAGACACTTCAATTCGTGCTGTACCATCATCTAAGGTGACCATCATCCGATTTGGGAAATTGGCAACGTCCACCACCAAGCCGGCAAAAACGGTGGTCACTCCACGACGTGTTGGTGTTAACTCATTAATACGCACAGGAATAAATGATTTTAACTCTGGACGATAAACATCAATCGGATGTCCCGTTAAATATAAGCCAAGGGTATCTTTTTCACCTTTGAGACGAACTTCATCTGACCATGCTTTAACAGGTTTGGCAGGTTTGCGTTGAACTTCTTCAACTTCACCAAATAAATCCATGATGCCCGTTTCACGATTTGAGCGTGCTTGATCAGCTGCTTGCACCGCTTCAGGCAATTGCGCCATGATGCTGGCACGATCAATGCCCAAGCAATCTAAAGCCCCTGAGCGAATGAGTGCCTCTAAAGTTCGTTTATTGATTTTTTTCAAATCAATACGATGACAGAAGTCGAATAGATCTTTGTAAGGGCCATCTTGCAAGCGTGAATCAATCACCGATTGCATAGCGGCTTCGCCCACACCTTTAATGGCACCTAAACCATAGACAATGGTTTTTTCATCACTGGCATGGAACTGATAAAAAGACATGTTAATTGAAGGAGGAAACACTTCTAAGTCATTGATTCGACAGTCATCAATCAAAAATACAATACTGTCGGTATTTTGCATTTCTGAAGTCAGTACTGCCGCCATAAATTCAGATGGATAATAAGCTTTTAGCCAAGCCGTTTGGTAAGCGACGAGGGCATAGGCTGCAGCATGTGATTTGTTAAAACCATAGCCGGCGAATTTTTCCATATAGTCGAAAATATGGTTGGCGGTGGCTTCATCAATGTCTTTTTGCGCCGCACCTTCAATAAAGATTTGACGCTGTTTGACCATTTCCTCAGGTTTCTTTTTACCCATGGCACGACGTAACATGTCTGCGCCACCCAGTGTATAGCCTGCACAATATTGCGCGGCTTGCATCACCTGTTCTTGGTAAACCATAATCCCGTAAGTTGGTTCTAGAACCCCTTCCAATAAAGGATGCAGATACTCAAACTCACCACCATGCATACGGTGAATAAAGTCAGGAATAAGATCCATTGGACCCGGGCGGTACAAGGATACAAAGGCAATAATTTCTTCAAACTTACTTGGACGAGCCTCTTTCAGCATTTTTTTCATGCCGACGGATTCAAACTGGAAGATCGCCGTGGTGTTGGCATCCGCAAAGATTGAATAGGCTTTTGGGTCGTCTAACGGAATATACGTAATATCGACTGATTTTTCAGGGCCAATGCGTTTATTAATATTTTGAATGGCATCTTCAATTACGGTCAGGTTACGTAGACCCAAGAAGTCGAATTTAACCAGACCTGCCGATTCAACATCATCTTTATCGAATTGTGCGACACGGTTGGTGCCATCTGCATCGCACATGACGGCTGAATAGTCGGTAATTTTACCCGGTGCAATCACCACACCGCCTGCATGTTTACCGGTATTACGGGTAATGCCTTCAAGTTTAAGCGCCATTTCCCAGATTTCGGCTGCATCATCATTGTCTGGGTTGGATGGGTTGGTCACAATGTCTTTAAGCTGCGGCTCGATATCGATGGCACCACGAAGGTCGACACCTAAGGGTTTGGTCGGGATCATTTTCGAGATACGGTCCGCCAAACCATAGGATTTACCTAAAACCCGTGCTACATCTCGGATCGCACCTTTGGCGGCCATCGTACCAAACGTCGCAATTTGTGAAACAGCTTCACGACCATAATGACGCGCAACATAATCAATCACGCGGTCACGACCTGCGATACAGAAGTCGATGTCAAAGTCGGGCATCGAGACACGTTCTGGATTCAAGAAACGTTCGAATAGCAAATCGTAACGGAGTGGATCAAGATCGGTAATTTTTAAACTATAGGCCACCAATGAGCCTGCACCTGAACCACGTCCGGGGCCTACAGGAACGCCATTATTTTTAGACCATTGAATGAAGTCCATCACGATCAGGAAGTAACCGGGGAATCCCATGTTTAAGATGGTGCCAATTTCATAGGCTAGGCGTTCATCATAAACTTTACGAATGTCAGCCCAATCTTCATCGCGTTTTTCAACCGGATAAAGGAAATTTAAGCGTTCTTCTAAACCTTCTTGAGACACATGCTCAAAGAAAGTATCAATGGTATGACCTTCAGGGACTGGGTAATCTGGAAGGTCATTGAAACCTAAGCGCAAGCTGACATTACAGCGTTTAGCAATGTGGTAGGTATTTTCAATTGCAGAGGGAATGTCTGAAAAGAGTTCCGTCATTTCCTCGGCAGTTTTGAAATATTGCTCAGAGCTATAATAACGAGGACGACGACTATCGCCTAAAACATAACCATCGGCAATACAAACACGGGCTTCATGTGCTTCAAAATCTGTTTGTGCAATAAAATGCACATCGTTATGCGCAACGACACCAATATTATATTTTTGAGCCAGCTTGATTGCCCCAGCAATGAAATTTTCTTCATCAGGGCGGTCAGTGCGGGTTAAGGCTAAATAGACACGGTTACCAAATTTTTCAATCCATTCCTCTAGTAGTGCGTCGGCTTTTTGTGGATTGGATGAATTCAGCATTTTACCCACATCACTATGCATACCTAACAGCACGATAATGTCTTGGTTTTGTTCTAAAACCCACTCTTTTTGTACACAAGGGATATCAAGTTGCTGACCTTCAATAAAGCCACGCGAAACAATTTCAGTGAGACTGCGCCAACCTTTGTTGGTCATTGAAAGCAGAGTGACTTTATGTTCTGCATCATTTAGGCGAATGTTACTGCCCAAAATAGGTTTAATGCCCTTATCTAAGCATTTTGTATAAAATTTAACTGCGGCATGTAAGTTCGATAGATCTGTTAATGCCAAAGCTGGCATTTCATCATTCACTGCAGCTTTAATAAGATCAGGTATACGTACGATAGATTCCGTAATTGAAAATTCTGTATGTATACCAAGATGAACAAAGTGCATAAATGAGTCCCTGCAAAAACCGTCGGCTATTTTAGCATGGCCCGTAGTTAATCTGAGGGATATTCAAGTGATTTGGCGAAGTTTTATTTATTATTGAAGTTTAGTTACCTAGATTAGAAGCACTTGGTGAGGTTGAGGTCTTTAGGACCCGAGGCTTTATGTTTATTTGGGATTTACTCAGGTTTTTGTGGTAGTTTTAATTCATAATATTATTCTTTATAAGAAAAACAGAAATTTAAAACAATGCCTTTTACATTTTCACATACAGCGGCAGTATTTCTTTTTAAACCTTGGCTAAATAAATTATCGCTAACTGGTCTTGCTCTTGGGTGCATGGCGCCAGATTTCGAATACTTCTTAAGAATGAGAATGCAGGGGAGTTTGGACATCATATTACTGGAATTTTTCTTTTTGATCTGCCTGTTTCAATTTTAATTGCTTTGGTTTTTCATCAAGTGATTCGTGATGAAATGATTGAAAATTCACCTTGGTTCTTGAAAAAAAGGTTTGTTATTTTTCAAAATCTTGATTGGTTTGGATATTTTAAAAATCACTATTTGATGGTCATTATTTCGATTTTCTTCGGGATATTTACACATGTAATATGGGATTCTTTTACGCATCAAATAGGTTTTTTTGTGCAAAAATTGGTTGTTTTACAAGATACTATTTCAATTGCAGACTTTGATATACCGCTGTATAAAATTTTTCAGCATTTAAGTTCTAGTTTGGGATTGATAATCATTTTTATTTATTTTTTTAAATTTCGGCCTTATACAAGTTCTCAAGAAAATCAAACCAACAGTGAAAGAAAAATCCAATGGCTGTATTGGGGAGCGATATTGGTATTGTTAGGGTGTTTGTTTAGCTTATGGTCAATATTGAATAGTGATTTAAAATTTTCTTTAGTTCATGTATTGGTCGCTGCAATAGCGTGTTCGTTTTGGAGTATTTTAATTGTATCTTTGTTTTATAAGATAATGAAAAATAGAAAGATCATAAATACTAAATGAGCCATTTAATTTCCAGAAAATAACTGTAGCCCATTAAATTTATGTAATAAAAAAACCCTCAAATTTGAGGGTTTTAAAGGATTTCTTAAATGCTGATTTATCTGAGCTTAGCTAACCAATTACCTAAGGTTTGAACAATTTGAACAAGCACTAAGAGGACAATAACGGTGAGGTAGACGACACTTTGATCAAAGCGTTGATAGCCATACGAAATCGCTAAGTCACCAATACCGCCTGCACCGACAGCACCCGCCATCGCTGTTGCACCAATAAGACTAATGGTTGCTGTTGTGAGGCTCAAAATTAATGAACTACGAGATTCAGGAATAATGAATTTGAAAATAATCTGCCAAGGAGATGCCCCCATCGCTTGGGCAGACTCAATAATTCCTTCATTCACTTCAAGCAATGATGTTTCTACAAGACGACCAATGTAAGGGCCGACATAAATGGTCAGTGGCACAATGGCTGCCCAAGTGCCAATGGTTGTCCCGACTAACGCTTTGGTGAGTGGGAAAACAGCAATTAGTAGAATAATAAAGGGCAGTGAGCGTAGCGCATTTACAATCGGATTTAAAATTTGATAAATCGCTCGATTTGGCAGAATACCATTCGGACGAGTGACCAATAATGTGATCGCTTGAATAAAGCCCCAAATTGTACCGAACAACATAGCGAAAACGACCATTTGAATCGTTTCTTGCATTGCTGTAACAAATTGGTCAATGCTTAAAGAGCTTTTCCAAAATGGTGCTGTCAGTGTGGTGAGCCATTGTACGATGAGTTCTCTCATAGTCTAACTCCTGACTGTTCCACTTTGACGCCATTTTGTTCGAAGAAGTCGATAGTTTGACGAATGATTTCGGGGTCGCCCAAAAGTTGTATAAACATTTGACCAATTACTGAACCATTAATTTCAGTCATATTGGCAAATAAAATGTTCAAACTCACATCAAATTGCTTAATTGCAGTTTGTACGACAGTTTCTTGCGCGGATGTACCCAAAAATTGCAGGCTATAAATACTTTTATGATTTTGGTTTTCTAGGTTATTTAAAATATTAATGGGTAATTGTTGCTGTAACACGGTTTGAATAAAGTTTTTAGTCGTTGGATGTTGAGGCTGACTAAAAATTTCTAAAGTAGAACCCGTTTCAATGACTTTACCTTGTTCCATGACTGCAACATAATCACAAACAGATTCAATGACATCCATTTCATGTGTGACCATGACAATGGTAATGCCTTGCTCTTTATTAATCTTTTTAAGCAAAGCAAGAACAGATTTTGTGGTTTGCGGATCAAGTGCAGACGTTGCTTCATCACACAGTAAAATTTTAGGGTGATTGGCTAAAGCTCGTGCGATACCGACACGTTGCTTTTGACCACCTGAAAGTTCATCAGGGAAAGCATCTTTTTTATGTGTTAAATCAATAAATTCAAGTAATTCATTGAGACGTTTTTCACGTTCGACTTTATTTACGCCCAGCAGTTTCAAAGGCATTTCAATATTGTCTGCAACCGTTTTGGTTTGCAGTAAATTAAAATGCTGAAAAATCATGCCGATATTTGCACGTTCTTGACGTAATGTACGTGAATCCAGTGCCGTAAAATCTGTTTGATTAATAATAACTTGTCCGTTATTTGGACGCTCAAGCAAATTAATCAAGCGGATTAAGGTACTTTTTCCTGCACCACTATAGCCAATAATGCCAAAAATACTGCCTGCTGGAATTTCCAAATTAATTTGGTCCAGTGCGCGTATGGTTTGACCTTTCAGCTCATAGTGTTTTGAAATGTTTTTAAATTCAATCATATCGTCAAAAGCTATACAAAAATGAAAAAACAGGCAAATTAACTTTGCCTGTTTCGTTTAAGTCATTATAAGACTATTTTGATTCTGTAAGATAGCTTACAGGTTTATTTACATCGACTTTAGTTCCACCGAAGTGTTCTTGAACATATGTACCTACAGCTGGAACGTGATATAGCTCACCCACTTTTTTCAAAATAGGGTCATCTTTACGTGATTCAGCAACGGCAAGAACATTGACATTCATTTTTGTGCTTTGGTCAGTAGGCTCATAGTAAATAGAGTCTTTTAGTACGTTTAAACCACCTTCCATTGCCAAAGTATTACCCAGTACAATCGCATCAACTTCATCTTTAGCACGTACAGCAGTTGCCATTTGAATAGGTTTGATCACGATTTTTTTCGTATTTTCAGTAATGTCTGAAGGTGTACCTTTAACAATATCAAAGCCATTTTTTAATTTGATTAAGCCAGCAGATTGTAAAAGCAATAATGCACGTGATTCATTTGCACCGTCGTTAGGGATCGCAATAGTTGCACCATTGGCAAAGTCTTCAACTTTTTTAACTTTGCTTGAATAGATTCCCATAGGCTCTAAATATGTTGTTGAAACAGGTGCAATTTTATCTTTATTTGACTCGTTGAAGGCAACTAGATATGCATAAGATTGGAATGCATTAATATCCACTTCTTTATTTGCAACAGCAGTATTCATGGCCACATAGTCGGTGAAATTTTTCACTTCAAGTTTAATCCCTGCTGCTTTTGTTTCAGGCAGAGTTGCAATATAACGCCAAATGTCAGCATCAGAACCAGTTGATGCCATAACAACGGTTTGTTCTTTTGCTGTATCTGTTTTTGCTGTGTCAGTCGCAGGTGTTTCTGGCTTAGAGCAACCAGCTAGACCAACGGTTAAACCTAAAACAAGTCCAAGGAGCTTTTTCATGTATCCATCCTCAGTAAATTTAATTTTGGCTTTAAATTTACGAATTATTCATTGAAGAGATTAAGTCAAAATCGAGATCAGTATAAAACGAAGATGTGATTACAGTCATTCTATCCAAACGTTCTCTGATCTATGCATAGCATGATAAAATTAACAAATTATGCTATTCAATTAGCAATCTGGTGAACATCAAATTAAAACAATAATAAGATATTTTAAATCATTGTATTCATTCACGAGATGGCATTTTAACTGAATCAAAATTTGGCTCATCATAACAATAAATCTATATGCAATATAGTGAATAAAAACTCAATAATTATCTCTTTTATCGCATAACAAAAGCGAGATATTTGAAAATTTAATAGTAAAAACAATATATTATTTTAAATTATATTAATAATTTGTAAGATATTGTTTTTAACACTTCTTTATAATTTTTTTTTCAGTCTAAATCTAAAAAATAGATAATAAGAATAATACTTTATAAAATGGCAACTTATGTTTAAAATTTATTGATTATTATGTGCTCAAAATAACCATCTTGCAGGGTGAGATATTTTGAGTAACGATTCATTTTAGTCGGGAAAATGAGGGTTATCTCATCTTGATTAGAAAAATAAAAAAAGCCCGCATAAAGCGGACTTTTTCAGATCTTTTGAAAAACTAAGCTTTAAGCATTTTCACGCGCAATGGCACGGTAACCAATATCTTTACGATATTGAACGCCATCAAAAGTCACTTTTTCACAAAGTTCTAATGCTTTTGCTTGTGCTTCACCAATCGTATTGCCCAATGCTGTTACGCAAAGCACACGACCACCCGCAGTCACGATCTCGCCATTTGCATTTACAGCCGTACCTGCGTGGAAAACTTTAGCATCGGTCATTTCGGTGTCTAAACCAGAAATCACATCATCATTGCTCGATGTTTCTGGGTAGCCTTTAGACGCAAGTACGATACCAACAGTTTTGCGCTCATCCCACTGTGCTTCCGCAGGTAAATTACCTGCAATGCCAGCTTCAACCAAATCAACCAAAGAAGATTTTAAGCGCATCATGATCGGTTGAGTTTCAGGATCACCAAAACGACAGTTAAATTCGATCACACGCGGTTGACCTTGTTCATCAATCATTAAGCCTGCATACAAGAAACCTGTATAAACATGACCATCAGCCGCCATACCATCAACCGTTGGGCGCATGACTTCTTTCATGACTTTTTCGAAGACTTCAGCAGTCACAACAGGCGCAGGAGAGTAAGCACCCATACCGCCAGTGTTTGGACCTTGGTCACCTTCAAAAATACGTTTATGATCTTGTGAGGTTGCCATTGGTAAAATGTTGTTGCCATCAATCATACAAATGAAAGACGCTTCTTCACCAGCAAGGAATTGTTCAACCACAACACGAGAACCTGCATCGCCAAATTTGTTGCCTGCAAGCATGTCATCAATGGCATCAAAAGCTTCTTGATTGGTCATCGCAACAATCACGCCTTTACCCGCAGCAAGACCATCGGCCTTGATCACAATTGGTGCGCCATTTTGTTCAACATAGGCTTTAGCAGCATCAACTTCCGTGAATACATCGTAGAAAGCGGTAGGAATGTTGTGGCGTTTTAAGAAGTGTTTGGCAAATGCTTTAGAGCCTTCAAGTTGGGCTGCAAACTGTGTTGGGCCCCAAATTTTAAGACCCGCTGCGCGACCTGCATCAACCACACCATTAACCAGTGGTGCTTCTGGGCCAACAATCACAAGGTCTACAGCATTATTTTTTGCGAAATCAATAATTGCCGCATTGTCTAAAATATCGATATTGACATTTTCGCATTTATTTTCAGTTGCAGAACCTGCGTTACCCGGTGCTACAAATACTTTTGCGACTTTGTCATCTTGTGCGATTTTCCATGCAAGTGCATGTTCACGACCGCCACTACCCAAAACTAAAATATTCATTTTCAAAAATCCTTTAGAAATAGAATCCCCCTAAATCCCCCTTTGGAAAAGGGGGACTCCCTTCGTTCTACTATGATATAGAAAACCCTCCTTTATTAAAGGAGGGCTAGGGAGGATTTAAAAATTAATTAATGACGGAAGTGACGCATACCTGTGAATACCATTGCGATACCTGCTTCATCAGCAGCAGCAATGGTTTCTTCATCACGCATAGAACCACCCGGTTGAATAATACATTTAATCCCTGCTTTTGCAGCGTTATCAATACCATCACGGAATGGGAAGAATGCGTCAGATGCCATTACTGCACCTTCAACCACTAAGCCTGCATGTTCAGCTTTAATTGCAGCAATACGCGCTGAGTTTACACGGCTCATTTGACCTGCGCCAACACCAATGGTTTGACGACCTTTGGCATAGACAATCGCATTTGATTTCACGTATTTTGCAACTTTCCAAGCAAAGATCAAATCGTCGATTTCAGCTTCAGTTGGTGCAATTTTAGTCACGACTTTAAGGTCATCTTTCGTGATCATGCCTAAGTCTTGGTCTTGAACCAATAAACCGCCATTTACACGTTTGTAGTCAAGCTGAGTTTGACGTGCATCAATTGCAGGGAGTTCGCCACAGATCAGTACACGTACGTTTTTCTTCGCACCTGTAACTTCAAGTACACCTTCAGCGATACTTGGTGCAATAATGACTTCAACGAATTGACGGTCGACAATCGCTTGCGCAGTTGCAACATCTAATTCACGGTTGAATGCAATGATGCCACCGAATGCAGACTCTGGATCTGTTGCATAAGCAAGGTCATAAGCCGCAGCAATGCCCTCTAAAGACACAGCAACGCCACATGGATTTGCGTGTTTTACAATCACACATGCAGGTTTAGCAAAAGATTTCACACATTCAAGTGCTGCATCGGTATCTGCAATGTTGTTATACGATAATTCTTTACCTTGAAGCTGTTTCGCAGTTGCAACAGAAGCTTCAGTTGCTGTGCTTTCAACATAGAATGCAGCAGACTGATGCGGGTTTTCACCGTAACGTAAATCTTGTGCTTTATTCAATTGTGTGTTGAAAGTACGTGCAAATTTATCTGCTTGACCTTCTTCTTTGCCGACGCGAGCACCTAAGTAAGATGCAATCATACCGTCATATTGTGCAGTATGTTCAAATGCTTTCACAGCAAGATCAAAACGTGTTGCATGAGACAATGAACCGTCTGCTTTAAGTTCAGTAATCACGGTGTCATAATCAGATGCGTTTACAATAATGCCCACAGACGCATGGTTTTTTGCAGCAGCACGAACCATAGTCGGGCCACCGATGTCGATGTTTTCAATCGCATCGCTTAGTGAGCAGTTTGGTTTTGCAACAGTTGCCGCGAATGGATAAAGATTCACAACCACTAAATCGATTGCATCGATGTTGTGTTCAGCCATTACAGCTTCGTCTAGACCACGGCGAGCTAAGATGCCACCATGAATTTTTGGATGAAGTGTTTTAACACGACCATCCATCATTTCTGGGAACCCAGTGTGCTCTGAAACTTCTACTACAGCGATATTGTTGTCTTTAAGCAACTTATATGTACCGCCAGTAGATAAAATTTCTACCCCAAGAGCTACGAGGTTTTTAGCAAATTCAACGATCCCTGATTTATCAGATACAGAGATTAAAGCGCGTTTAATAGTCATGATTTTCGTCAACAATATTAAAGGTCTAGATTAAAACAATAGGCAAAACAGAAGATAAAAAAAATGCCCACGGTAGCCGTGAGCATTTTATCATTTATTCACTCATTAAACCGTGAGCTTTTAACTTTTTGCGTAAAGTGCCACGGTTAAGTCCGAGAATCTCGGCAGCGCGTGTCTGGTTGCCGCGAGTATATTCAAGCACTACAGATAAAAGAGGTTTCTCCATTTCTGCTAGCACCATGTCGTAAACTTGAGATGGTTGCTCACCTTGCAATTGTGCAAAATAGTGGCGAACTGCGCGATCTACGTGAATACGAAGAGCGACATCAGATTGTGCAGTAAAAATAGGAGATTTGCTATTCATGCGAATTAATCCGAAAAATCAAATATCACTTGGGTAAAGAGATATATAAAAGTGGTCTATAAAATTAAATGAACTCCGTTTTAGATCCTAAAGCGGAGTTCTAAAACTTGAACATTTAGCATGCCACAAACCAACGGAATGGTCGAAATTTAAGCGTAACAATAGTTAAATATTTGTTACCGACCAAAATCAAAACAAAAAAATCTGCTCAATACGCAATATATAGATAAAGCGCATTTTGCTAAATTGTATTTGTAGTGAAAAATAGCGAGGAGTTTGCGGCACAAAGCTTTCGTGGCGCGTATGATAGCATTGTCTCAGAAAAAGTGAGCAAGAAAACTGCATTTTTTTTACATTTTTTTGTTTTTTTTAATAGTTTTTTTCAATATTAAGGAGAAATTATTTCTAAACTGTAGGTGTCGAAGCTTTTGCGAGACACAGGAAGGTTAAACTTAAATTTAAAAGGACTATTTTGTGGGATGCGGTGGATGCCAGCAAGACTGCTAATCAGGTATTCGGAAGGTTGCAAAGAATAAGAAGATATAATTTCTCCATTATCTTTTAAATTCACCTTGATGATTGGAAGGGCTAAACTTTTAGAATGATAGTTGATTAGTTCACCAGTAAACTGAGTTTCTTTTTTTGAAATTTGTTTTAGTTTTACTTTGTTGGTCGAAATAAGACGATAATTCTGATCCAATATCGAGCAATTAAATGCCTGACACACGGTATTAAATACGGCACTCGCTGCTGGACTATTGTTTAAAATTTTAGGGTTGAACCAGAAAAATTGGAAAACAAGTAAACTAATTAAACATATATTCACCACAATCCAGAGCACATAGTGCCAAGCACTATGTTTATTTTCTTGTTCTGATTTGTCAGACCAATTAAGCGCAGGATAGTTGCCAATCGGGTCCGTACTGAAATAATTTAAGTTATTGAGATAGGTTTTTAAATCAATATTTGAGTTTTCTACTTTACGATCAAAAATATCCAGTAGGTGTTGTTCTGATCGTTGATCGTCTGTAAATTGCTCTGTTATTTCTGTGGCTTGGCTTGGCTTTGCAGAAGGAATAGAGAGTGTAGTAGAGCAAGGTTCTTCTTTGTCTACTACCAGATGTGTTAGCGCATTAAAATTGGTTGAGCATTTGGCACAACAAACCATGCCCCGAGCAACTGTGAGTTGAGCCACTGAGACTTTATACTTGGTAAAACAGTTAGGGCAGTAGGTTTGTTTTTCGCTCATAGTCTATTCAAAATTTGAATGGGTATTTTGGCGTTTCCCCGAAATACGGCACCAATGTTGTTCACGTTTTTCAACTTCTAGTATATCAAAAAAACTTGAATAAACATTAGAAACATCAGCTACTTGCTCTTCTAATATGCCCGCAAGTGCGAACTCTCCCTCAGATTTAATCAAAGTTGCGAATTCAGGCGCAAGAGCCATTAGGGGGCCAGCAAGAATATTTGCGACAAATACATCTGCTTTTTGATCTTTTAACGCGACATTGAACTCTTCTGGCAACCCAACATATAAGTTGTCGAGCACACCATTCAGTTCAGCATTTTGTTTGGTTGCAAGAATAGCTTGTGGGTCAATATCGGTTGCGTAGACTTTTTTCGCACCGAGCAGTAGCGCAGCAACACCTAAAATGCCAGAACCACAACCATAGTCGATTACAATTTTATCTTTAACATCGGTTTTACCTAGCCATTGTAGGCATAAGAAAGTACTGGCATGGTTGCCTGTACCAAATGCTAGGCCCGGATCAAGCTTGATGTTTACTGCATCTGCTTCAGGTGCTTCCATCCATTCAGGAACAATCCAGTATTTTTCAGCAATTTGAATCGGTTCATACGCATCCATCCAAGTACGTTCCCATTCTTGGTCTTCAATGAATTCATGGCGTACTGGTGCTTCAGGCATTTGTGCAGTAATAAATGTGAGTAAAACATTCACATCAATTTCTTCGTCATCTTCTTGGGCATAAATACCTGTCACAATGACTTTATTCCAAAGCGGAGTTTCGCCTGGAAGTGGTTCAAGTAAGTCCTGATTTTCAGCATCATCTAAAGTTACACTGACAGCACCGAGTGAACTTAATAATGTTTCAGTAAAATCGACTTGCGCTTGTTCAACAGTAATATGAATTTGTAACCACTTCACAGAGATAACCTAAAATTGTCTTTTCTAAAGTCAGTATTGTATAGAACTGATGCAATAACAGCTACCTATTCATGCGGTAGAGTAAGAAAAGGATGCACTGTGGCATCCTGATATTAAGTTGTAGTTGTTTTAAGTTGCAGGTTCATGAATAACGTCTACCTTCGGTTGCGGTGCGAACTTATTTAACAACATGCCAAATACGGCTGCAAATACATACATGAAAATAGAATACACGGCAGCTGGCATTGCAACTGTAGAGCTGGCCATGACTGTAAGGGCTATGGTCATCGCAAGGGTACTATTGTGAATGCCAATTTCAAATGCACATGCACGTGCTTGTGCACTATTGATCCCCAATAATCGTGGCACAAAATAACCGATCAATAAACTACATAAGCAGAATAAAACAGTGGCTAAGCCCACTTGTGCTAAATATTCTAAAATTTGATGACGCTCTTTGGTAATGGCGCCAATAATAATTAAGATTAAAAAGCTCACTGCAAAAATACGCAGAGGTTTGTTTAGTTTTTCAGTAAAGTGCGGTGCATAGTGCCGAATCAGCATACCAATACCAACAGGAATGATGATGATCGCAAACACTTGTAAAATTTTACTAAATTGTAAGCTAATTTCTTGGCCATCATTCATAAAGTGTTGAATAGCAAAATTAACAATGAAAGGTAGGGTGAAAGCCGCAATGACTGAATTGATCGCGGTTAAAGTAATATTAAGCGCAATGTCCCCTTTAAAGAGATAACTAAATAAGTTGGCTGTACTCCCACCCGGTGATGCTGCAAGGAGCATTAAACCAACAGCAAGCAGGGGTGGAAGAGCTAAAACTTTACAAATGATAAAAGCAATGCTGACCAAAATCACCAATTGGCAAAATAAGGCAATTAAAACTGCCTTAGGTTGTTTGGTTACACGGGTAAAATCTTTTGGTGTGAGTTCTAGTCCTAAGCCAATCATGATAATGGCAAGTGCTAAAGGCAATAAAATGGTGATCATTCCTGAATCCATTCAAAATCTCCTATCTTGAGTTGGTTTTATTTGATTGAGATTAATTTTTTACTGATTGTTATAAATTGAATAATAGTTGTATAGCCGATAAATAAAAAATATGGAATAGCCCGTATGAATTTTGCGTTGGCTTCGGTTGCTAATGATTTGTTCGTTTTTATCAGGTGGGTGGAGTGCTTGGGTCTGATCAAGATTGTTCACCTTAAAGGCAATGTAGATTAAGTACTCCTTTGTAGTTTAAAGGAGTAGTTTAGCTATGTTAGTCATTAATTGCTTTAGGCTTTTCTTGCTTAAGAGTAAGTGGACTTCTTGTTAAAATATAACCAAACAAAAATGCAAAAGCGTACATGAAAATAGAATAAATGCCTGCCGGAATAGCGATGGTGCTATTGGATAAAACTGAAAGTGCGATTGTTAATGCAATAGTGGTGTTGTGAATGCCTATTTCAAAGGTACATGCACGCGCCTGTTGGTCAGGGATTCCAGCGAGGAGGGGTAATAAATAACCCACTAATAAGCTAATAAAACAAAAAAGAGCGGTTGCAATGCCAATGTCTGCAAAATACTCAATGACGTTAAATTGTTCCTTATATAATGCAAAGCAGAAAATAAAAATTAAGAAACAAACAGACAGTAATCGCATGGGTTTTTTAAGTTGCAATGCAATCGTCGGTATAGCTGAGCGAATGAGCATCCCTAAGCACACGGGAATAAAAATGATTAAAAAGACCTGAGTAATTTTTGTGATTGGCATGCCAATTTTTTGATGATCGCCTAAAAAATAGTGAATTGATAAATTGACAATAAAAGGTAGGGTGAAGGTGCAAATAATGGAGTTAATAGCCGTGAGGGTGATATTTAATGCAACATCCCCTTTATAAATATAGCTAATTAAATTTGCAGTTGGCCCACCCGGTGAGGCGGCAAGTAGCATTAAGCCTACAGCCAAAAGTGGTGGTAGTTGTAAGAAGATACAAATTAAAAAAGCAATAAAAACTAAAATAATCAGTTGGGCGAATAAAGCTAAAAAAATAGCCTTTGGATAGTATTGGATCCGTAGGAAATCTTTCGGTGTTAGTTCCAGTCCCAATCCAGTCATCATGATGGCAAGTGCTATTGGTAAAAAAAATGTGAATAGCCCTGAATCCATGAAACATCCTTTTTCTATTTTTATTCCTTAATATGCTGTGAGTTTAAACAAGTTCTTTTAATAAGCAATAAAGGAAGTGGGCAAAGAAATAATTTTTTTGCCCACTTTTTTGACTTGGTTAACGAAATAATAATAATCTGATTATTTAGGCCGTGGTGCAGTAAATCCTAAAGCACATTTACCTTTGATTTCATGCCCTTCAATATTCATTGAGGTTGCATTTGTATCACTGTGGCAAATAGAATTTAATTCTGCTTCGTCACCTTTTAGCATCACTTTTTTGGAAGACGGGAAGAATTGAGGTTCGCAAGTGCCATTCCAGATAATGCCTCGGTAAGCAAAGCTGACTTGATCACCTTGCATTTTGCCTTTACAAACCTGTTGGTACTTTTGCGCATTATAAGTTGTTTCAACTTTATCATTGGCCTGCGTGGTAAAGGGGGTGAGACAAAGACTACAGAGTATTGCGGAGAAGAAAATATTCTTATTCATCACTTATACCTTTGTTTGTCGTGTACTAACTTACAGGTTATAAAACAGCCAAAATAAAACAATGTGATTCAAGTAAATTTTGAAGATTAAATGTTTTATTTATATGTAACTCTGCAAAGCATGATTACATTTCAATTTTTTGATGCGCTGTACATGAATACGGTGGTCACGCTTAAAATTGACTGAATTTGTCAACTTATCTTGCTTAGTTTTGATATAATACTCCGTCATTCTTTTTTATCTCTCAAACCATTATGCATTATCCTAAAGTTTACGATGTCATTGTTATCGGTGGCGGTCACGCAGGTACCGAAGCAGCACTTGCTGCGGCGCGTATGGGTCGACAGACATTACTCTTAACTCACAACATTGAGACTTTAGGGCAGATGAGCTGTAATCCTGCCATCGGTGGTATTGGTAAATCACACTTAGTACGTGAACTTGATGCACTAGGCGGTGCAATGGCATTGGCTGCCGACAAAAGTGGTATTCAATTCCGTATTTTAAATTCACGTAAAGGTGCTGCGGTTCGTGCAACACGTGCGCAAGCTGACCGTGTGCGTTTTAAAGCAGCCATTCGTGAAACATTAGAAAATCAAGCCAACTTAGATATTTTTCAACAATCAGCAGATGATTTGATTGTTGAGGGTGATACCGTTAAGGGCGTTGTGACGCAAATGGGTATTCGCTTTGATGCGAAAACCGTGGTGCTAACCACGGGTACATTCTTGGGTGGTGTGATTCACGTAGGACTGGAGAAATCGAGCGGTGGTCGTGCAGGTGATCCTCCATCTATTTCATTGGCAGCACGTTTACGTGAGTTGAATTTACCCGTTGGTCGTTTAAAAACGGGTACACCGCCACGTATTGATGCGCGTTCGGTGGATTTTTCAGTAATGACACCGCAGCCGGGTGATTTCCCATCGCCAACCATGTCATTCATGGGCGATGCGTCTATGCATCCGGAACAAGTGAATTGCTATATCACCCATACCAATGAACGGACGCATGAGATCATTCGTGGTGGTTTAGACCGTTCACCAATGTATACAGGTGTGATTGAAGGTGTGGGGCCACGTTATTGCCCATCGATTGAAGATAAAATTCATAAATTTGCCGATAAAAATTCGCATCAAGTGTTTCTTGAACCAGAAGGTTTGGAAACGCACGAGCTTTATCCAAATGGTATTTCGACATCGTTACCGTTTGATGTTCAGTTTGAATTGGTACGTTCAATTCGTGGTATGGAGAATGCACATATTCTTCGTCCGGGGTATGCAATTGAGTATGATTATTTCAATCCACAAGCATTGAAATTCTCTTTAGAAACCAAAGCCATTAATAACTTGTATTTTGCTGGTCAAATTAACGGTACGACGGGTTATGAAGAAGCAGGTGCACAAGGTCTGCTTGCAGGCTTGAATGCTGCACGTCGTGCGTGGGATCAAGAACAATGGACACCAAAACGTGATGAAGCGTATATGGGTGTGCTTGTGGATGACTTGATTACATTGGGGACTAAAGAACCGTACCGTATGTTCACTTCACGTGCGGAATACCGTTTAATGTTACGTGAAGACAATGCGGATCAGCGTTTAACGGCAATGGGTCGTGAACTTGGTTTGGTTGATGATACGCGTTGGGCGGCTTACTGTGAAAAAATGGAAGCAGTTGAGAAAGAAACCAGTCGTTTACAACATTTATGGGCTGCACCGAATAATCCAATGGGTAAAAAATTCGTTGAGATGACGGGTGCAGATCTTTCTAAAGAGTGTTCTGCGATTGATTTGTTGAAACGTCCAAATATCAATTTTGCTCAAATTGCAGAACTCACAGGTTCTGAAGTTACGCCATTTGTGGGCGAACAAATTGAAATTGCAGTGAAATATGCGGGCTATATTAACCGTCAACATGAAGATGTTGCACAGATGAAACGTCTGGAAGATACCAAAATTCCAGCGGATTTCGATTATGACATCGTGTCTGGTTTATCACGGGAAATTACATTGAAATTGAAAGATGTACGACCTGAGACTTTAGCGCAAGCGAGCCGTATTCCAGGTGTGACACCTGCTGCGGTACAGCTAGTCATGATTACCATTCGTAAGAATGCACAAGCTAAAAAGTCTGCTTAATATTTGAAAGTTATTAAAAAATCCCGCTTTATGCGGGCTTTTTTTTGGTAAAATATGTGCGGGGAAAATATACAATAAAAAATAAGGTGAGCTAATGTCATTATATTATGAAAGTGGGGAAGAGATACGCGCGGGTGATATTATTATCTGCTTAAATCAAAATGGTGAGTTTTATCAATTTGATCAAGCCATTATGAAAGTTTGGAATGTGGCTAAAACCAATGATGGGGAGCTGGTTGGGGTAAATTTAATGCCCCCTCAAGCAGAATCTCCCATGCAAATGCTGAGACGTTTAGTCCGACCAGATGAACCTGAGCCATCTTCTGAAATCATGAAAATGAAAGATGTTCCGGGTATCTATACCATCACACGGTGGTTTTTACCTTTGGAGCAAGTGTCTAACAGTTTGGGCTTGATTGCACGCATTGAATATTTTTCTGAGCATGAAACGGGGCATGGTGAATTAATTCAGCGATGCATTCAGAATAAAGCAGATCAGTATCGCGGAATATATCAATATTACTTGGCAGATCAGGCCTATCAACAGCGCGATTTTCAGCGCTATATTGATTTATTGCGCCAGTCCTCTCAATCGGGATATACGCCTGCGATGTGCCAATTGGCGCAGCAGCTCTTTATTGGTGGAATTTTACAGAAGAGTTTAGAGGGGAGTTTTAAGTGGTATCGAGAAGCTGCTACTAAAAAGGACGGTATTGCGCTGTATCGGTTAGCAGGCTGTTATGCACGTGGACATGGTGTTGAGCAGGATTTGGTGCAAAGTTTACAGTTCTTGGAGCAGTCTGTAGAACAGGGGTGCTGGGAAGCAACTTTGGGATTGGCTGGATATTACCGATTTGGCTGGTTAACTTGTTTTTTGGTGAGCTCATCTTATTCAAAATATGGTGTAGTGAGCGAACATATTATTCATCCGAGGAGGGCATTAGGTCTTTATCATAGGATTGCCTCTCAGGCGCCGGAAACTGAAAAATCAGTTTTGGCAAATGCTTATTATCATCTGGGGTGGATGTATCAAGATGGTATTGGTACTCAACAAGATTATGAACAGGCGGTATTTTGGTATCAGAAATCATCTGACCTTGGAAATATTATTGCGACCAATAATTTAGCGGATAAGTATGAGCATGGTTTAGGTGTGCCTCTTGACTTGGATATGGCAATTGGGCTGTATCAGGAAGCAGCAGGACGCGTGATTGCTGCGGATTTAAGTTTAGGACGTATGTATGTTGAAGGCCGTGGCTTAGTGCAAGACTTTGAGAAAGCAAAAGCGCATTTGGATGTGGTGCTAAATGCGAATATCGACGGTATTAAAGACATGCAGAGTGAGGCGATGGTATTGCTTGCCACATTCCGCAATGACAATCCGTTGCAGGAAGCGGAGGAAATGATTCAAAATCCGCGAAATTATACCCTTGAGCAGATTTCTGATCAGGCCAGTAAAGTCGGGAAGTTTTTGGAGTTGCCGGAAGCCCAGCCTTTGTTTTTTGGTTTATATCAGCTTAAGGCGAGAATGGGGGAACGTTCTGCGCAGTATCAGTTGGGGTATTGGTATTTAAAGGGTTTTTATACAGAGATTAATTACGAAGAAGCGGCGTATTGGATTCAAAAAGCCGCTGATCAAAAAGATGAATATGCAGAAGCGAAAATTGGCTATATGTATGAAAAAGGTTTTTATTTCAATAAAGACTTAAAGGTGGCGAAAAAATGGTATGAGCGTTCTTTACGCCGTCCGGCAGAAAGTATTTGGCCTGAATATATTAATGGTGGGCTGAACTCAGAATTTTTATACCGCTATGAAGAGATGAATAAAGAGGCACTTGAAGGTTTGGTGCGTATTGAGGAAAAAATGCCAAAGCCAAGCAAATGGAAATTTTGGAAGAAATAATCCAAAAATTTTATAAATAATCAATTTTAGCTATCGAGGCATAGTTGTAATCTTTGAATTAGTTAAAATTTTGTATTTTATATGGAAAATTAAAAATTAATAGGTTTTATATATTGGTAGTTAACCTTTTAGCTATAATTTTGGTGTTTGATTAAAAGCTTTGCTTATTAAACCCGACCATTGTCGCGCTATTTTTATACAAGATTTGATTTCACAATACTTGAGCAAATTACTTGGTCATGTAATTTGCTAATTATTGATGGAGATCGATCATGGCACAAACACACACAGGGAAACTACAAAAATTCTTAACGATATTTTTGTGTTTTTGGGTCGCATTTTTTGAAGGTTTTGATCTTCAAGCACCGGGTATTGCAGCTAAAGGAATTGCAGTGACATTCGGTTTGGATCAAGTTCAAATGGGATATGTTTTTAGTTTGGGTGTATTCGGAATGCTTTTTGGAGCATTCTTTGGTGGGCGTATTGCGGATTATTTCGGGCAGAAGAAAGTCTTGATGCTTTCTATCGCCATTTTTGGCGTCTTTATGTCTTTGACAGCATTGGCACCAAGTGCTGAAACTTTATATGCGGCTCGCTTTTTTACCGGTTTAGGGCTTGGGGCTGCAATGCCAACCATGATTTCAGTCGTGGGTGATGAAGCAACTGAAGCGAATCGGGGTAAGTTAAATAGCTTGATGTATTGCGGGTTGCCTGTTGGCGCAATCTTTGTTGCAAGCCTTGCAATCTTGTTACCTGAAGTTAAATGGCAAACTTTATTTTTGATTGGCGGTTTAACGCCGTTAGTATTAATTCCATTGATGGCGATGATTCTTAAGGATAAACCAAAAGCGGTTGTTGTCGAGAAAGCAGCTATAGAAGCTGTGCCAAATATGGCGCAAGTATTGTTTAAAAAACAACAATATAAAAATACCTTGCCACTTTGGGTGGGCTTCTTCTTTACCTTAATGATTAATTATATTTTGATTAGTTGGTTGCCTAATTTATTGATGGAACAAGGTTTGGAAAAGCCGCAAGCCTTTATGGTCATGCTGGTGTTTCAAGTCGGTGCAGTGATTGGTACGTTGGCTTTGGGTTATTTGTTGGATCGTTTAAAACTTTGGCAAATGGCGACAATTATTTATGGTGGTTTATTTGTTGCGTTAGTTTTACTGTTCACGACAACGTCTATTCCTGTATTAATTTTAGCAGGCGTAATGGGTGGTATTTTCTCTACAGGCGGTCAGTCCATTCTTTACGGTATTTCACCCATCTTCTATTCAGGAATGGGGAAAGTCACGGGGGTTGGAAGTGCAATTTCTTTGGGGCGTTTAGGTGCAATGACAGGGCCTTTGTTAACTGGAAAAATTTTGGCATTAGGCTTGGGCACGACGGGTATTTTAATCGCAAGTTTGCCTGCTGTAGTCATTTCAGCGGTTGCTGTAACTGCGCTATCGCATTATAAATCGACTTACAAGTAACTCAAACAAGAAAAAAGAGGATCGAAAGATTCTCTTTTTTTGCAATTTTATTTAAAAAATAGAGAAAGTTAAATTTTTTGCTAAACTACAATAATAGAAAAACTGATTTATTTTTTATGACCTATCAATTGATTCAACTCTCTATTCACGCAACAGATAATATTTCTTGTCCACATTGCAAACAAAACATTATAGATTGGGCTGAGGAGCAATATGTGCAGCCATGTGAACATACTTTATTTATTGCCATGGATGTGGGTTTTGAATATATGACCGATGAGTTCGAGCAGACCATGCCGCGTTCAGTAGATGATTTACATGCTCATGATGATCAGGTGAATATGTTTGCAGAAATCACCCAATCTACTTATCTTAATTATTTGATTGTTAAATCAGATTTGGGAATAGAGGGGTATTTTCGCTATGTGGGTTTTACTGCATAAAATGGTATGACATTGGATTAAAAAAAGCTCCCGAAGGAGCTTTCTTTTTGAGAAGAAATTAACTTTCGATAATTTCTTCTTCAACATCATCATCGACAGTGTCCATGCCAAGTTCTTTTAGCTTACGGGTTAAAGTATTGCGACCCCAGCCTAAAAGTTCAGCCGCATGGCGTTTACGTCCACGTGTTTGTTGTAAAGCTGCTGTAATTAGAGTGCGTTCAAACATAGGCGTTGCAATGTCAAGAATCTTCATCTCGCCATTTTTAAGCTTTTGTATAGCCCATTGCCCTAATAACTCATCCCAATGATGTAGTGAAACACGATCAAAAGTACTATTGGGTTGAGCTTCATCACTAGAACGCTGAATTGGAATTTGCTTTAATTCAGAAGGTAGGTCTTCAGGGTAGACCTCACGTCCAGTAATCATGACCGTTAGCCAACGGCAAGTATTTTCAAGCTGACGCACATTGCCTTGCCAAGGCAGTTGTTGCATATATTCTTGGGTTTCTGGACGTAAAATTTTAGGATTCACACCTAATTCTTTACCAGCACGAGCCAAGAAATGTTGCGCCAACATTGGAATGTCTTCGCTACGATGTGCAAGTTTTGGAATGTGAATACGGATCACATTTAGACGATGATATAAATCTTCACGGAAGCGTCCATCATTGACTAATTTTTCTAAATCCTGATGAGTGGCAGCAACAATCCTTACATCAACTTTGACAGGAATGTGTCCACCAACGCGATAAAATTCACCATCTGCTAAAACGCGAAGTAAACGGGTTTGTGTTTCAAATGGCATATCGCCAATTTCATCTAAAAATAGCGTTCCACCATTGGCTTGTTCAAAACGACCTTGGCGTTGAGAGTTTGCACCGGTAAAGGCACCTTTTTCATGTCCGAAAAGTTCAGTTTCAATCAAGTCTTTTGGAATGGCTGCCATATTTAAGGCAATAAAAGGCTTACTGCTACGTGGGGAATGGCGATGAAGCGCATGTGCAACTAACTCTTTACCTGTTCCAGATTCACCATTAATTAGTACAGTAATGTGGGATTGCGATAGGCGGCCAATTGCTCGGAATACTTCCTGCATAGCAGGGGATTCACCAATGATTTCAGCAGATTGAATCGGAGGCGCAGTTTTGGCAGATTCTTGTTGTTGTAACTTGGTAATATGCAAGATCGCACGATTGACCAAGGCCAAGGCTTCATCAATATCAAAAGGTTTAGGTAAATACTCGAAAGCACCTGTTTGATAACTGGAAACAGCAGATTCTAAATCTGAATGCGCTGTCATAATAATCACAGGGAGATCAGGATGGCTGGCTTTTACTTTGCCTAAAAAGGTGAGACCATCGATGCCTGGCATACGAATATCGGTCAAAATTACATCAGGTAAATCGGTGCTCAGTTGATCAAGAGCAGATTGTGCTTCTTCAAAACTGGTAACATCAAAACCTTCTTCTTTGAATGTTTTTTCCAACACCCAGCGCATGGCACGATCATCATCAATTACCCATATTTTATTTCGCGACATGGTTAGACTCCCAAGGTAAATATAAGCTAAATACTGTTTTTCCTGGAACTGACTGACATTCAATCATTCCGCTATGTTGATGCATAATATTTTGTGCAATGCTCAGTCCTAGTCCCGTGCCTTTAGCACGTCCTGTGACCAGTGGGTAAAACACGGATTCTAAAATTTCTTCTGGCACACCTGGACCATTGTCTTCAATGTCGATGCGAATAGCAGAACGTTTTAATACGCCATTAATCGTGACAAGGCGTTGAATACGTGTGCGTAAAATAAGTTCAGGTTGGTGATCAACAAAGAATTCTTTATTTTCCATCATGGCTTGTACTGCATTTACGCTGATATTCAGCATGACTTGAATGAGTTGATCGCGATCTGCCATCACATCAGGTAATGACAAATCGTAGTCACGAGTAATTTTGATTTTCTTTTTGGTTTGATTGGTAATCAGAGAGCGAACACGTTCTAAAGGTTCATGCACATTAACCAGTTCATAACTCGGTAATTGGCGAGATCCGAGCATGGTATCGGCCAAATTACGTAAGCGATCGACTTCACTAATAATAATGTCAGTAAATTCTGCATATTGTGGATCATTCAAACTGCGCGCAAGCAGTTGTGTTGCACCACGAATGCCACCTAAAGGATTTTTAATTTCGTGCGCCACACCGCGAATCAATTGTCTTGCAACTTGATGTTGTTGAATTAAGTTTTCTTCTTTAGAGATTTTCAACATCCGATCAATTGGATTGAGTTCTATCAGGAGCAGCGGATGATACGGCTTTTGAGCGTTAATTTGTGAGACAGTATAATCCACATGAATATCTTTGAAATTCACACTAATGGTTGCTTCACGACGGGTATAGGGTTGTCCTGTGGTGAACGTATTTAATAATGCTTCTTGGGTATTGAATTCATCATTGGGCATATGGAGTAAATTTAAAACAGGTTGACCCGAAGCGCGCAGCAAACTAATGTCAAATAATGATTCACAAGAAGAATTTAAATAAAAAATATTAAGGTGACGATCGACCAGCAAAATAGCTGTAGTTAAGTTGTCCACTAAAAGGCGGTAGTCGATAGCGACGGGTTGATCCATTAGCGAAAGCATCCTGTATTAAAATAGCGCAATGGCATCTGCACTTCTTGTCATTTCTCCCTATTCTGGGACATTCAACGAATTAAACGTTGTCAAAATAAAGCAAAATGCACGCCAACTTTAAGTATTTGTCTAAATAAAAAAATTGCCGCAATAAAAGTGTGCTTTTTTTTGTGCTTTGATTGCAGAAACTCATAGCATAGTAAAGCAATTAAAATTATTAGTGAACCAAAATGGTGCGCGTAAAATATTTGGTAAAAAATTGGATGTATTTTGGTGCGTTATACAAAGAGTCGGCTTTCTGTCTGTTTTTATGATTCGAAAAGACATACAATACGCGCATTATAGTGGAGTGCAGATTCATGAAGTCCCCCAAAGTCGGTTTCGTTTCTTTAGGTTGTCCTAAGGCATTGGTAGATTCTGAACGAATTTTAACTCAGTTGAAGACTGAAGGTTATGATGTAGCATCGGATTATGATGGTGCTGATTTGGTTGTTGTTAATACTTGTGGTTTTATTGAATCTGCAGTACAAGAGTCTTTAGACGCAATTGGCGAAGCCATTAGCGCAAATGGCCGTGTCATTGTGACGGGATGTTTGGGTAAAGATGAAGAAAAAATTCGTCAAATGCACCCAAGTGTTTTAAAAGTAACAGGTGCTGCCGCGTATCAAGATGTGATGGAAGCTGTGCATGAATATGTGCCTGCACCACCTAAGCATAACCCATTTATTGACCTTGTTCCTGAACAAGGGATTCGTTTAACGCCAAAACATTATGCTTATTTGAAAATATCAGAAGGCTGCAACCATCGTTGTACATTCTGTATTATTCCAAGCATGCGTGGCGATTTGGTTTCACGTCCTGTGGGTTCGGTTTTAAGCGAAGCACAAGCGCTGAAAAAAGCGGGTGTGCAAGAAGTCTTAGTGATTTCACAAGATACATCAGCTTATGGTCTAGATACTAAATACAAATTGGATTTTTGGAACGGTCAGCCGGTTAAAACCAAATTCTATGATATGTGTGAAGCTTTAGGTCAGCTTGGTATCTGGGTGCGTTTACATTATGTCTATCCATATCCACATGTGGATGCGGTGATTGATTTAATGGCACAAGGCAAAATCTTGCCATATTTAGATATTCCTTTTCAGCACGCCAGTCCGCGCATCTTAAAATTGATGAAGCGACCAGCTCATAGTGAAAACACATTGGAACGTCTGAAATTATGGCGTGAAAAATGTCCAGAATTGGTAATTCGTTCAACATTCGTAGTGGGTTTCCCCGGTGAAACTGAGGAAGACTTCCAAATTTTACTTGAATGGTTGAAAGAAGCTCAGCTTGATCGTGTAGGTTGCTTTACCTATTCACCTGTAGAGGGTGCGACTGCAAATGATTTGCCAGATCATGTGCCTGAAGAAATCAAGCAAGATCGTTATGAGCGTTTTATGGAAGTTCAACAGGCTATTTCTGCTGCGAAACTACAAAAACGTATTGGTCAAACCATGACTGTGCTGGTTGATGATTTGGATGAAGAATTCCCAGTAGCGATTGCCCGTTCTTATGCAGATGCGCCTGAAATTGATGGCAATGTTTTTGTAGAAGATATTGATAAGAGCTTGATTAAATCGGGTGATTTGCTCGAAGTTGAAATTACTGATGCAGATGAATATGATTTATATGCCAAGCTCATTCAGATTAAATCAGCTTAAAAAAGATACGAATAAAGTTTTAGATATTTGAAAATTCGGAGATTCCCAGATGTTGGACTCAAAAAAGCCCCGTTATGCACGCATTTTATTAAAACTTTCTGGTGAGGCACTTGCTGGAAATAAAGACATGGGGATTGATGCACAAGTGCTTGATCAAATGTCTTTAGCAATTGCACACTTAGTTGGTTTGGGTGTTCAAGTGGGTATCGTGGTTGGTGGTGGTAACTTATACCGTGGTAGCCAATTACAAAAAGATGGTTTGGTTGGCCGTGTAACAGGCGATCAAATGGGTATGCTTGCGACTGTGATGAATGGTTTGGCTTTGCGTGATGCTTTGGTGCGCCGTAACATTAAAACGCGTTTAATGTCTGCTTTACCCATTGGTGCTGTAGTTGAATCTTATTCAAGTCGTGATGCGATTCGCCATTTAACTCAAGGCGAAGTGTGCGTATTTGTTGCGGGTACAGGTAATCCATTCTTTACCACGGATACAGCAGCTTGCTTACGTGGTATTGAAATCGAAGCGAACTTGATCTTGAAAGCCACCAAAGTCGATGGTGTTTATAATAAAGATCCAAGTAAATACGATGATGCTGTGAAATATGACAAGTTGACTTTCGATCAAGTACTTGATGAAAAATTAGGTATTATGGATTTAACCGCAATTTGCTTGTGCCGCGACCATAATGTACCACTTCAAGTTTTTGATATGAACAAATCTGGCTCATTGCTTTCAGTAGTTATGGGTGAAAAAGAAGGGACTCACGTTACGAATTAATGTACGTGAGCCTGAAAGCTCTTTATACTACACGCTATTTAGTAATTACATCTCTTAGAATTAAGTAAGGAAGATCATATGATTAACGATCTTAAAAAAGACAGCGAAGACCGCATGAATAAGACTCTAGAGTCTCTAGAGCACGGTTTTGCCAAAGTTCGTACAGGTCGTGCGCACCCATCTATTTTAAATGGTGTGATGGTTTCTTACTATGGCTCTGATGTTCCACTGAACCAAGTGGCAAACGTTGGTCTTGAAGATTCACGTACATTGTTGGTACAACCATTTGAACGTTCAATGGTGTCGGCAATTGATAAAGCGATTCGTGAAGCAGGTTTGGGTCTTAACCCGATTACTGCCGATGCGATTCGTGTACCAATGGCTGCACTGACTGAAGAAACGCGTCGTGATATGCAAAAAGTTGCGCGTACTGAAGCTGAAAATGCCAAAGTTGCGATTCGTAATATTCGTCGTGATGTATTGGGTGATTTAAAAGCATTATTGAAAGAAAAAGAAATTTCTGAAGATGATGATCGCCGTGCATCAGACGATATTCAAAAAATCACCGATAAATTCGTTGCTGAAGTAGAAAAGCGTTTAGCTGCGAAAGAAGCTGAATTGATGAAGGTTTAAGATTTAATGACCGCATCAGAAGATAGCTTGCTTCTTCCAAAACATGTTGCCATCATCATGGATGGCAACAATCGTTTTGCTAAAAAGATGCAAATGCAAAAAGGTGATGGACACCGTGAAGGTAAAAATGTCCTCGATCCGATTGTTGAACACTGTAGAAAAAATCAAATTCAAGCGTTAACCGTTTTCGCATTCTCTAGCGAAAATTGGAATCGTCCCCAATTTGAGGTTGATTTACTCATGGTATTGTTAGAAGAAACAATCCTAGAGCAATTGCCTCGAATGGAAAAATTTAATATTGCTTTACGTTTTATTGGTGATCGTTCTCGTTTATCTTCACATTTACGTGAGTTAATGTTGCAAGCTGAACAAAGGACTGCTAAGTTCGACAGCATGACGTTGACCATTGCGATCAGTTATGGTGGCATGTGGGATATGGCGCAGGCTGCAAAGCAAATTGCAGCGGATGCTGTTGCAAAAAAAATCGCTATTGAAGATATAAATGTTGAGTTGTTTGGACAACATGTCAGTATGGCGGATTTACCGGCTGTCGATCTCTTGATTCGTACAGGTGGTGATTTTCGTTTGTCGAATTTTTTACTTTGGCAAGCAGCATATGCTGAACTGTATTTTACCCAAACCTTATGGCCTGAGTTTACTGTTGAGGAATTCGATGATGCGTTAGCAGTTTTTGCTGGGCGTGAACGTCGTTTTGGGAAAACTTCAGAGCAAATCCAACAAGAGAAAAATTGAGAATTAATACATGTTAGAGCGGATTATAACCGCATTGGTATTGGTAGCAGTCGTACTCAGTTGTATGTTTGCTACACAGTCTCAGTATCCAATGTTTATGCTGATGATTGTTGCAGCAGGGGTTGCAGGGTATGAGTGGTTTAAGCTTATGCCAAGAAAAAATAAAAATTCTGTCAAACTCCTAGCTTGGGTTTATGGTATTGCAACTGCGGCTTTAGCAACTTTGGCATTATATTTTAATGATATTGCTTTATTGCTTTGGGCTGCTTCTATTTTATGTTGGATTTTAAGCATCTTTTGGGTTAAATCGTATCCAGATTATGATGGATGGTACAATCCGAGCTTAAAGATTATTGGATTTGTTTTAATTTCTGCTGCGGTTACCGCAATTTTCTCTGTATGGCACAGTTCACCATGGTGGCTCATGTACCTATTTTTATTGGTATGGGGGGCAGACAGCGGTGCTTATTTTGTCGGACGTAAATTAGGAAAGAAAAAACTTGCACCAGATGTGAGTCCAAATAAATCGGTTGAAGGTTTATATGGGGGTGTTTTTACTGCAATGCTGATTGTTGTTGTTGTAGAGGTTCTTTATTTAGACTTAACCATTGCTCAACATATTCTGTTTTTAATTTTATCTGTGGTTACTGTATTTAGTTCTGTTTTGGGTGATTTGTTTGAATCTATGATCAAACGTCGTGCAGGAATTAAAGATTCAGGTCGTATTCTACCAGGACATGGTGGCGTGCTCGATCGTATTGATTCATTGCTTGCTGCGGCTCCAATTTTTGCTGCTGGCATGTATGTTTTAAAACTTATTGGTGTAAATTTATAGATGTCGCAATCTGTTTGTATATTGGGTGTAACGGGTTCCATTGGTCAAAGCACCTTAAAGATTTTGCAGCAGCATCCTGAAAAGTATTCTGTATTTGCAGTCACGGCACATAGTCGAATTTTAGAACTTGTTGAAATATGCAAACAGTATCGACCGAAAATTGTGGTTGTTCCAGCAAATAAAGTTGCCGAACTGCAACAATATTTTCAAAAACAAAATTTGAGTCATATTGAAATTTTGACAGGTGAGGCCGGCCTAATTGCTGTTGCTGAACATGCAGATGTTGATGTGGTTATGGCTGCTATTGTAGGTGCTGCTGGCTTATTGCCAACACTCGCTGCCGTTAAGGCGGGTAAGCGGGTCTTGCTTGCAAATAAAGAAGCATTGGTGATGTCTGGTGATCTCATGATGCAAGCTGCACTTGATTACCATGCCCAATTGCTTCCTGTTGATTCTGAACATAATGCTATTTTTCAATGTTTGCCTGAGGGTTATTTTCAGGCAGAGCGCAATGGACAGCCGAAGCAGGGTGTATCTCGAATTTTACTGACCGCTTCTGGTGGACCATTTCTCAACCATAGTCTTGAACAATTACAAAATGTAACGCCTGCACAGGCCTGTAAGCATCCCAATTGGTCTATGGGGCAAAAAATTTCTGTTGATTCTGCCACCTTAATGAATAAAGGCTTGGAACTTATAGAGGCTTGTCATCTGTTTGCAATTTCAGAACAGTTTGTAACAGTGGTGGTTCATCCGCAGAGTATTATTCACTCTATGGTTCAGTATGTGGATGGTTCAACTTTGGCACAAATGGGTAATCCTGATATGTGTACGCCAATTGCGCATGCACTTGCATGGCCTGAGCGTATTCAGACCCATGTGCCTGCACTTGATCTATTTATGAATCATCAGTTGGATTTTCAAGAACCCGATACAACGCGTTTCCCTGCATTAAAACTGGCACGACAGGCTATGCAAAGTGGTGGGTTGGCTCCTGCCATTTTAAATGCAGCGAATGAAGTTGCTGTTGCAGCATTCTTAAATCAAGCGATTGCTTTTACTGAAATCCCTCAAGTGGTCGAACAGACTTTGAATCAAGTGGAAAATAGTGCTGCGGAATCGATAGAGCTTATTTTGCAAGCAGATCGAGTGGCTCGTTCTGTTGCACAGCAAATTGTCATCAATAATGGAAGTTAAAACATGAGTGCCTTGTTTATTATTGTGGCTGCAATCTTTCTGCTCGGGCCGCTGATTGCGATTCATGAGTTTGGACATTATATTGTTGCACGTAAACTCGGTGTCAAAGTTTTAGTTTATTCGATTGGTTTTGGTCCAACTTTACTGAAGTGGACATCTAAAAAGTCTGGCATTCAATATCAGCTTTCGGCATTACCATTTGGTGGCTATGTCAAAATGTTGGATGAACGCGAAGGTAATGTTGCAGAACAAGATTTGCCGAAGGCGTTTAATCGACAACATCCTTGGAAGCGAATTGCAATTGTCGCTGCGGGTCCGCTGATTAATTTGGCTTTTGCCGTGGTTTTATTTTGGATTTTGTTTTTACCCTCTCAAGAGCAACTTAATACTCGTGTTGGTAAAGTGTTACCGAATACACCCGCTGCCACAGTTCAAATGAATGTTGGTGATAAAATTACGGCAGTGGATGGTACGCCAGTCACAACGTGGGAAAAGTTGAATTTTGCTCTGGTGGATCGTGTTGGTGAAACAGGGTCAATCGAAGTTCAAGCTGATCGTAATGGTCAAATACAAACGTTTGAATTGCCGATTCAAAACTTCTTAAAGGATCAAAGTCAATCTGCATTAGATAGTCTGGGTTTTATGCCATACCGTCCACCTATTGCTGCTATTGCCACTAAACTGAGCGCAGATGGTGCTGCAATTCGTCAAGGGATGAAAGAAGGCGATAAAATTATTGCGATTGATGGTGTGAAAATGAATGATTGGTTTGATGTGGTTCAAACTGTTCAGGCTGCACCAGAAAAATTATTGAAAATTGATGTGTTGCGTCAAAATCAATTGGTACATTTGCAAATCATGCCACAAGCGAAGCGTGATAATATGGGGAATGTTTCTGGTGTGCTCGGTGTACAAAGTATACCCGGAAAAATAACTATACCAGCAGAATATAAACAAACGATTCAATATAGTCCAGCTGAAGCTTTTGTCATGGCGGTTGATAAAACGGGTCAAATATCAGGTATGATTTTGAACTCGATTGTCAAAATGGTCCGTGGTTTAATTGGTTTGGATAATTTATCTGGGCCCATTACGATTGCTAAAGTTGCAGGACAGAGTGCAGAAATGGGTTGGCAGACCTTTATCTCATTCATGGCTTTAATGAGTGTTAGTTTAGGAATTTTAAATTTATTGCCTATACCTATGCTTGATGGTGGGCATTTAGTTTACTATTTTATTGAGCTGATCCGTGGTAAACCTGTTTCTGAACAAATACAATTGGTTGGTTTGAAAATTGGTATGGTACTGCTTGGGAGTATGATGCTCCTTGCATTATTTAATGACTTCATGCGTTTATAAGAACGTGGATACGAAATAAATTAACATCGGAAAAGACAGGCATGCAGCACACACATTTATTTATGCCTTTGGCACTCATCAGTGCAATGGCAGCAGTACAACAAGTATATGCAGCAGATGAATTCATTGTCCGCGATATAAAAATTAACGGGCTTGTTCGTTTAACGCCAACAAATGTCTATGGGATGTTGCCTGTCAATGCTGGTGATCGTGTCAATGATACAACCATTGCAAATGCGATTCGTGCTTTATATGCCACGGGCTTGTTTGATGATATTAAAGCATCTCAAGAAGCGGATGTGCTCATTTTTACAGTAGTTGAACGCCCGCTCATTTCAAAGGTTGAGTTTAAAGGTAATAAGCTCATCCCTAAAGAAGCGCTGGAAGAAGGGCTGAAAAAAATGGGTATTGCAGAAGGTGAGGTTTTGAAAAAATCTGCCCTGCAAACTATTGAAACTGAACTTGAACAGCAGTATATGCAGCAAGGTCGTTATGATGCTGATGTTAAAGTTGTTACCACGGCTAGACCGAATAATCGTGTTGATTTAACCGTTGATTTTGTTGAAGGTAAAGCTGCTAAAGTTGTTGATATCAATATTATTGGTAATACGGTTTTCCAAGAAAGCGAAATTAAACAGGCTTTTGCTGTTAAAGAGAGTGGTTGGAGTTCGATTGTTACACGTAATGATCGCTATGCACGAGAAAAAATGGCAGCCAGCCTGGAAGCTTTACGTGCATTATATTTAAACAAAGGTTATATCAATTTTAATATTACCAATTCAAATTTGAACTTGAGTGAAGATAAAAAGAATATTTTTGTTGAAGTTGCTGTGGAAGAAGGTGAGCAATTTAAGTTTGGTGAAACTAAGTTTTTAGGCGATGCACTTTATAAGCCAGAAGAATTAAAAGCACTCAAAATTTATAAAGATGGCGAGACTTATTCTCAAGAAAAAGTAAATGCAGTCAAACAACTTTTACTTCGTAAGTATGGTAATGCAGGTTATTACTATGCTGAAGTAAATATGGTTCCTGAAATTAATAAAGAAACAAAACTGGTTGATTTGAACTATTACATTAATCCGGGGCAGCAGGTGACTGTACGTCGTATTAATTTTATGGGTAATACGAAAACAGCCGATGAAGTATTACGTCGTGAGATGCGCCAAATGGAAGGTGCATTGGCAAGCAATGAAAAAATTGACTTGTCTAAAGTTCGTTTAGAGCGTACAGGGTTCTTTAAAACGGTTGATATTAAGCCGGCGCGTATTCCAAATGTGCCAGATCAGGTTGATTTAAATATCAATGTTGAAGAGCAACACTCGGGTACAAGTACGCTTGCTGTTGGTTTCTCACAAAGCGGTGGTGTAACGTTCCAAGCGGGCTTAAGTCAAACCAATTTCTTGGGTACAGGTAATAGTGTAGCGATTGATTTATCGCGTTCAGAAACCCAAGATTATTATAATTTAAGTGTCACAGATCCATACTTCACGATTGATGGTGTACGTCGTGGTTATAATATGTATTACCGTAAAACCAAGTTAAATGATGACTATAACGTTAACAATTATGTGACGGACAGTTTTGGTGGTGGTATTACATTTGGTTATCCAATTGATGAAAACCAAAGTATTAGTGCGGGTCTGAATATTGACCAAACCGATGTTACGACAGGTCCATATGTGTCAACCTATGTACGCGATTACTTGTTGGCAAATGGTGGTAAGCCTAAAGGGCAAGGTCAATATTGTTCGACTGATAAATTGATGTCTCAACGTGAAATCGAAAAAGCAAGAGATGGGGTTAATTATGTGGAACCTAACCCGATTCCTGCGGGTTATGATGATGCACTCTGTGTAAATACGGCGAATGCGAATGCCGATGTTGGTTTTACTCCATTTGATAATCAGTTTGGTGGTGATTTCTTAACCTATAACTTGAATTTAGGTTGGTCATATAACACATTAAACCGTCCTGTATTCCCAACCAGTGGTATGTCGCATCGTGTGAATGGGGAAATTGCTTTACCAGGTAGTGATGTTGAATACCAGAAATTGACATATGATGCCCAAGCCTTCTTACCCTTACCTTATGATTTCGTGCTGCGTGGTTATGGTAAGTTGGGTTATGGTAATGATTTGCCCTTCTATAAAAACTTCTATGCAGGTGGTTTTGGTTCGGTTCGAGGTTACGACAACAGCACTTTAGGTCCAAAGTATCCAGGTGTGACGAATAACGAATCTAGAAAGATAGACTATAATCCTGAGGAAGTCGGTGGTAATGCATTAATACAATTTGGTGCTGAACTGGCCTTACCTTTACCATTTAAAGGGGATTGGACACGTCAAGTTCGACCAGTACTTTTTGCTGAAGGTGCACAAGTATTTGATACGCAATGTTCAATTCCAAGCGGAAAGTTGTATTTAGCTGGTACGCCAACGGATCCAGGTGTGGATGCTAAAAAATATTGTGAAGATAACTTTGGTTTCGATGCTGGAAATATGCGTTATAGCGTAGGTGTTGGCTTTACATGGATTACCATGATTGGTCCACTTTCACTCAGTTATGCATACCCATTAAATGATAAACCAGGTGATGAAACTAAAAATATCCAATTTGAAATCGGTCGTACTTTCTAAGTACGATCCTGTAAAGGTTTAAGAAGGATATTAAAATGAATAAAATATTAATGAGTATGCTTGTTGCTGGATTAGCCAGCACTTCAGTTGTTCATGCTGCCGGTTATGGCGTTATTGATTTGGAAAAAGTGGTTGAAAATAGCACTTATTTAAAGCAGCAAAATGCTTCTTTACAGCAGACTGTGAATCCGCAAACGACAAAACTTGAGCAATTGGGTAAGGAGTTGGAGGGTATTCAACAACGTGCTCAACAAAACCCAAATTTATCTGAAGCTGAAAAGCAAAAGATGATGACTCAGTACCAAACAAAACTCAAAGAGTTTAATTCAATTCAACAGGGCTTGCAGACGACGGTTCAGTCTTCAATTCAGGTGATGAATAAGACTTTGGATGGTCGAGTGAAACAAGTTGCTGAACAATTGCGTAAAGAAAACAACCTAGATGTTGTTTTAAATAAAAATTCAGCGCTTGCCTATGACGCTAAATATGATTTAACTGATAAAATGATTCAAAAGGTCAATGTTATTAAGTAATCAATGAATCCTAGACAATTGCGCTTAGAAGATCTGGCTCGCCTTGTACAAGGCGAGTGTATCGGTCAATTTGATTTAATATTAGAAGGGTTGGCAAGCTTAGATGCTGCCGAAGCAAAACATATTGCATTTGTAAATGCGGATAAATACTTAGATCACGCACGTGCTTCAAAAGCAGGTGCGTTAATTGTTACGTCAGCTTTAAAAGCGCAGTTAGATAGCCATAATAACTTTATTGTGGTTGATAATCCTTATCTGGCTTTTGCTATTTTGACCCATGTGTTTGAGAAAAAACATACACAGCAGGGTATCGAAAGCACAGCCAAAATTCATCCATCTGCCATAATTGCTGATAGTGCCTACATTGGACATTATGTAGTAATTGGCGAACACTGTGTGATTGGTGATGAAACGGTTATTCAATCACATGTCAAAATTGATGATGATGTCGAAATTGGTAAACAATGTTTTATCGATTCGCACGTAACGGTCACTGGCGAGACTAAAATAGGCAATCGCGTCCGTATTCATGCCAATAGTGTGATTGGTGGTGAAGGTTTTGGCTTTGCGCCTTATCAAAGTAAGTGGCATCGGATTGCACAATTAGGCTCAGTCAAAATTGGTCATGATGTCAGAATTGGATCAAATTGTAGTATTGATCGTGGTGCATTAGACGACACAATTTTGGAAGATGGAGTCATTATTGATAACCTTGTGCAAATTGCGCATAATGTGAAGATTGGTGCAAATACAGCTCTTGCTGCAAAATGTGGTGTTGCAGGCAGTACCACAATTGGCAAAAACTGTGTGTTTGCTGGTGGGGTAGGTGTGGTTGGTCATCTTAATATTGCAGATAATGTGACAATTACAGGTATGTCAATGGTCACAAAAAGTATTTCTGAATCTGGTAGCTATTCTTCTGGTACGCCAATGTTGGAAAGTTTACATTGGAAACGCGCTGCTGTACGCTTTAAACAATTAGCAGATGTGCCATTGACCCAATTGCTAAAACGGCTTGATCATATACAGACTCAAATCGAGTCCCTTGAATCAACTTTTAAGCGTAAATAGAATATGATGACTGAGTCGAATACTGCTGCATTTACGAAGCCTGAATTGCCAATGCACATTCAACAAATTCGTGAATATTTACCTCACCGCTATCCATTTTTATTGGTCGATCGTGTTGTTGATGTGACTGATAATGCTATTGTGGGTTATAAGAACGTTTCAATCAACGAAGAGTTTTTACAGGGACATTTCCCAGGCTATCCAATTATGCCTGGTGTATTGATTGTTGAGGCATTAGCTCAAGTCTCTGGTATACTTGGTTTTATTATGAATAATGAAAAACCAAGTGAAGGCTCTTTGTTTCTTTTTGCTGGCGCAGAAAAGGTCCGCTTTAAGAAACAAGTTGTTGCGGGTGATCAACTGGTTTTAAAAGCTGAGTTGGTGATGCACAAACGTGGTATTTACAAATATAATTGTATAGCCACAGTCGATGGTATTGTAGCAACTACTGCGGAAATTATGGTTTCGCATCAAAAAATAGAGCAGGCATGAGTAATAACGATTTAATTCACCCAACAGCTATTATTGACTCATCAGCAGTCATTGCTTCAGATGTGCAAATTGGTCCCTATTGTATTATTGGGCCACAGGTCACTATTGCTGAGGGCACCAAACTGCATTCACATGTCGTTATAGGTGGCTTTACTCGGATTGGGAAAAATAATGAAATATTCCAATTTGCGAGTGTGGGTGAAGTTTGTCAGGATTTAAAATATGCTGGCGAAGAAACTTGGCTTGAAATTGGCGACCATAATTCAATTCGTGAACATTGCAGTTTGCATCGTGGTACGGTTCAAGATCAAAGTTTGACTAAAATCGGTAGTTATAACTTATTGATGGTAAATACCCATATTGCTCATGACTGTGTAATTGGCGATCATAATATTTTTGCCAATAATGCTGGTATTGCTGGTCATGTGCATATTGGTGATTATGTGGTGGTTGGCGGAAATTCAGGTATTCACCAATTCTGTAAAATTGATTCTTACAGTATGATTGGTGGTGCTTCGTTAATTTTAAAAGATGTGCCTGCTTATGTGATGGTCTCGGGTAACCCAGCACATGCCTTCGCGATGAATGTAGAAGGTATGCGTCGTAAAGGTTGGTCTAAGAACGTTATTCAGGCATTACGCCAAGCATTTAAATTGATTTATAAAGATGGTTTAACCACTGAGCAAGCGATTCAGCAGATTCGCACGGAAATATTGCCTGAAGTTCCTGAAGTACAGTTACTGATTGATTCTTTAGAGCAATCTAAGCGTGGCATTGTTCGTTAATTCAATCTTGCGTTGCACAAAAAAGACACCTAATGAGGTGTCTTTTTTTTTGATTTTATTTCTTAAAATAACCAGCTTCTTCTGATTTTGGATAATTTTTAACAAGCTTGCTTTTGAGTTGGTTGGCAAGTGTTGTATTGCGATCTACATCTTTGGCGATATTGTGAAGTTGATAGAGTGCTCGTGCCGCTTTTGCTGAATTAGGATATTGATTGACGACAATATTGTAATTCTTTTTCGCTTCAGTGTAATTGGTCGGTTCAATGGCTAAATTAAATTCAGCGAGCCAAAAATAAGCATTACTAATATAGACGCTGTTGGGATTGTTTTTGATGAAGTTTTGCATTGGTGCAATTGCTTTTTTAGCACCGCCTTGTTTGTAGGCATCTAAAGCCACGGTATAAGCGGCTTTATCTAAATCAGCAGTAGACGGAGGTTGTGTGCTTGTTGTCGCTGCTATTGGGGTGGGTGTGTTGGAGGTACTGGGAGGAGTATCCTGTTGGTTATCCTCCGCTGGAGTAGCACTTTCAGGATCAATTTTTTGTTGCAATAGTTCTAGTCGCTGATCTAAGTCTGTGTAGCGATTGGTTAATTCATGTTTAAGCTGTTCAATTTCATTACCTTGTTCTTCAATTTTGCCACGTAGTGTACGAATATCATTTTCTAATTGTTGATTTTTTTGCATGATTTGCCAATTCAGATTGGTTGGCACATTTTCTGTAGTTGCACCTAAATTAATGGCAGCATTATTTGCACTAGTCTCGTTGCTATTTTGACTTAATCCACGGGATTCAATTGGAATATTGGCATAAAGTGAGGCTGAGCTAAATAAGACCAGTGCGCATAAAGCATGCTGTTTGAGCATCATAAAAATATCCATTTCGTATTTTTGGGCACATTCTAAATTGCTGACTTTAGAGCGTGCCTATTTAAAAGACCTGACGACATTAAAAACGTCCATGCTATGAAATGCAATATACATTTACAATCTTGTCGTAGTTTTAGAGTAAGTGATTGGATTGCTAAAAAATAGACAAAAATACTGTTTTGAATCAAGATTGTTTTTTTAATAAGCAAATGAAAGCAATACGCCTATAAAAGTTGCTTGAACGCTTGCAAGTTAAATAAAAATCTCTATACTCTGTTCTTGCAATGGTAGCCCCGCTGGTGGCTTCGCAATTGTACTCTGTGAACCCCGCCAGGACCGGAAGGTAGCAACGGTAACAGAACTATGATGTGCCGAAGTTTTGCTAGTGGGGTTGCCACCAGTTTATATAATAATAACGTTAATCCCTTCTGTTAAATATCATTTTCTTGTCTCGTAATTGCTTTAATAATTGCCTCCATTTCAAATCCTCGATACATTAAAAAGCGAATTTGTTTTGCTTTAAGTTTTGCTTCTTTTTCTACACTTAAACCAAACTTCTTTACCTTCAGTTCATACGCTTGTTCGTTCCAATCGGTTTCTTTTAATTCTTCTTGAATTAAACTGCTATCAATTTTTTTTGATTTTAAAGCCAGCTTAATGCGATTAGGCCCTTTACCTTTGCGTTTTTGACTCGACAGCATCATTTCGGCAACACGCTGGTCACTCTGATAGTTTTGTGTTGCTAGCTCATCGACCAGTTTTAAAACTTCATCTCGATCCATCGCATATAAGGCTAGTTTCTCAATCAGTTCTGCTTTTGAGTATTCCCGACGTGTCAGTACAGCAAAGGCATAGGAGCGCAAACGCGAGCCTGTAAGACCTTGTGCTTTAGGCTGTTGCTCATCGTTAAAGTTCAATGCTTCTAATGATTCAGGTGGAGTGGTAGGAGAGTCTGACTCTGTCTGGGAATTATCAAATTTTTGCTTGAGTGCATTATAATCAAGCATAGTCGGAAATTTTGAATTGCTCATAGTGTATCGATCACATCAAATAAAAAACGCCCCGTAGGGCGTTTTACAGTTTAAGACTTATGTAGCTTGAAAACAAATTTCTGTTTTAAGCGTCAAGAAAGTCTGGCTCTACTTCATCTTTTTCTTCAATAGGTGTGGTTGTTGGTGTCAATAATTTTTCACGAATCAGACGATCAAGTTCTTGTGCAATTTGAGGGTTTTCCTCTAAATGGCGAATCACGTTGTTTTTACCTTGACCAATTTTATTACCTTGATATGAATACCAAGCACCTGCTTTTTGTACCAGTTCTTGCGCAACGGCAAGATCAACCAGTTCACCCAGTTGGTTCACACCTTTGCCATATAAAATTTGGAACAAGGCTTCCTTAAAAGGAGGTGCCATTTTGTTCTTCACGACTTTAACGCGGGTTTCTGAACCGACAATTTCATCGCCTTCTTTCACTTGACCAATACGACGGATATCCAAACGTATAGACGCGTAGAATTTGAGTGCATTACCACCCGTTGTGGTTTCAGGGCTACCAAACATGACACCAATTTTCATACGAATTTGGTTAATGAAGATGACCATACAATTTGAGCGTTTTGCATTACCGGTAATTTTACGTAATGCCTGACTCATCAAACGTGCTTGTAAGCCCATGTGCGAGTCGCCCATTTCACCTTCAATTTCTGCGCGAGGTGTAAGTGCGGCCACGGAATCGACAACGATCATGTCAACAGCGCCAGAGCGTACTAACATATCTGCAATTTCAAGGGCTTGTTCACCGTGGTCTGGTTGAGAAACCAACAGGTTGTCAAGGTCGACACCCAGCTTACGTGCGTATTGAGGATCAAGTGCATGTTCTGCATCGATGAAGGCACAAGTACCGCCCGCTTTTTGACATTGTGCAATGGCTTGCAATGTCATTGTAGTTTTACCAGAAGATTCAGGACCGTAAATTTCGACGATACGACCTTTCGGTAAGCCACCAATACCGAGTGCAATGTCTAGTGTTAAAGAACCAGTAGAGACTGCCTCAACAGCCAGTACAGTGTTATCACCAAGACGCATTACAGTATTTTTACCAAATTGTTTTTCAATTTGGCTTAGGGCAGCATTAAGCGCCTTGCTTTTATTATCATCCATCTCACAACCTCAAAACGATGTCACAAAAATATTAACTTAAGTGGATGAGTTACTTTTAAACGTGTTCCACTCAAGTATAGTGACAGATCTATTCTTTATGTTCTATATCAATTCTGTCTAGTACGACAGAATATGACGCTTAAATTAATCATCATTAGAAGACCAGCTTTGGTCAGACTGCTGATTATTGTCTTGTTTGAATTTACTGATTTGTCGTCGATCTTTTTTACTTGGTCGATGTTCAGGTCGGGCTAGATTATGCAACTTTCTTTGTGTTGCAAGCAACTCTCGTCGTGCAATACTCACTTCTGTTTCTGCATAAAGTTGTTGTGCAATTGGTGCTGCACCGCGTATGGCCGACAATGCTTTGATCACAATGGTTTTTCGCTCGGAACCTTGTTGAATGGTCAGTTCCATGCCAACACGAACTTCTCTCGATACTTTAACCCGTTCACTCTTATGATGAACCTTACCACCTTCAATGGCGGCCTTCGAGATTGAGCGTGTTTTAAAAAAACGTGCAGCCCAAAGCCATTTATCAACACGCATACTTTCAACGTTGTTTTGTTGAGAGAGATTAGGCATATTTTTTCAGATCCTCAGCTTGTTCCAATATTGCAATGAAGTCAGTTAAATGATTTAAAATCGGATAAGGGCTTTCAGATCTTATCTGTCCTTTAGATGAGGGCTGTGCAATGGTAATCAAATGCTGAAGACCAAATTTTTCTGCTCCATTGAGGACTTTTTCTGTGTCATCAATAAAATAGGCTTGATTGATTTGGATGGGGTGTAATGCGTGTAGCTGTTGCCAAAATTCCGGATATTCTTTGGCATAGCCGATACTTTCGCTGCTGATAATGACATCAAAATAATGGGCTATTTGGGTTTGTTCAAGTTTAAACTTTAAACCCTCACAATCGGCATTGGTTGCAATCCAGCAGGAATAACCATTTGATTTTAAATAATCGAGTAATTCCAAACAGCCTGCGCGTAAAGCAACGTTGTGTTTAAATTCTTGTTGCAATGCAAGGGTATCGACGCCTACTTTTGAGCTCCAAAAACGGGTCGAATACCAATTTAGGGTATGATTATGTTCTTGATAAAACTGAAAGAGGGCTTGGGTGCTTTGTTCCAATGTGCAACCATGTGTGGCAGCATATCGAAGTGGAAGTTGATGATTCCAAATGAAATCATCGTAAGCAAGATCAAGGAGCGTACCGTCCATATCAAAAATAATGGTCGGTTTTTCTGAGTAATTCGACATATTAAAGGTAATCTATGTTTAAAACAACAACAGCACCACAAGATGCTTTGATTTTACAGTTGGTTCCCATTGTGACACAGGCATGTGAAATTTTGCGAGCAGAATATCAAGCATATTGTGCAGGTGTCGCCTTTGATGTTGAGAGAAAAAGTGATAATTCACCTGTAACCCAAGCGGATTATCGGGTGAATGAATTTATCACCACAGCATTGCAGAAAAATTTCTCAGATATCCCTGTATTGTCAGAAGAAGGAGATAATACAGAACGTAAGCAGTGGCAAAGCTTTTGGTTGCTTGATCCTTTGGATGGTACGAAAGAGTTTCTGCATAAGAGACCTGAATTTACAATTAATTTAAGTTTGGTGGAAGGGGCGCATACCACTTTTGCTATATTGGCCATTCCCGGTGAGCAAGCGATTTATATTTGCCCAAAACAAGGTTTGCCTTTAAAATTTGAGATTCAAACGGGTTTGTGGCAGGAATATGTGCAAGATCAGCCATCGACAGAGATTCGAATTGGTTTAAGTCAAAGTAGTCAAGATAAACCTAAATATGCTGAATACTTAGAAATATTAAAACAAAAGGTGAGCATTGCTGAGTTTAAAGCAGGCAGTGCTTACAAATTTTGTATGATCCTTGAAGGTAAAGTCGATATTTACCCACGGTTTCATCCTACTAGTGAATGGGATACCAGTGCGGGTCAATGTCTGGTTGAGCGTATAGGGGGGGGAGTGGTTGATTTAAAAGGCCGCCCTTTTTTATATAATCAGCGGGATAGTTTGTTAAATGCTGGCTTTATTGCATTTCGTAATATTGATATGAAAAAATTGGCATTTCAAGCGCTAGAACTTATGGCAAACAGACCTTGAGCTGATGGTTTAACATGCTATAGTGTGCCGAACCATGTTTATTTTGGCTGGATCATGGCGTTAGAGCTGCTCCCTGCAAGTATGTTGAAGGCAATTGATTTATTGCCCGATGCAAAAACACCTGTCACTTTATTTACTCGTCATTCTATTCGTGAAGTAGTGGCTGGGCAGGGTTTGGCTGGCTATGATTTGCAGTTAACCTCGCAAGGTCGTGACTTGGCACAGGCGTGGGGAACTTATTTAATTGATCATACAGACCGAAGTATTCAGCACTGTATTTCAAGTCCGATACAACGCTGTGTCGATACCGCCGCTTTAATGATTCAAGGTGCTGATTCCAGTACACTTGCGCAAAATACCCATTGTATTGAGATTGTCGAGCAAGGCTTGTTGGTAGAACCGGGAAGTTTTGTACTGGATATTAAGCAAGCTGGGCCTTATTTTCGAAAACAGGGTGCATTGGGTTTTATTAATAGTTTTGTGAAAAATGCGTTGCCGGGCATGAAACATCCAATTTCTGGCGTGGTTGATGTATTGGAACTGATTTATAACACGCATCCACAAGACAATTTTGGTTTAAGTCTGGCGGTGAGTCATGATACGATTTTAGCAGCCATTATTGCAGTGATTTCTGGGCGTAATACCGTTAGTCAGGAAGACTGGCCTAGAATGATGGAAGGCCTGTTTGTCTGGTTTGAAGGAGATGAGTTCTTAGAGTCAAAACTGAAATGGATTTGGCGTGGTAAGCTGAGTGAATTGTCAATACGTGATTTTCAAAAATTAGAAAAATAAAACAGATGTTAATAAAAAGAAAAAATGAATTGACCTAAAAAATCACCAAGCAAGTCTTTAAAAAATTATAAATGTCTTTTGGAAATTATTTAAAGCCGCGTTTATTTAGTTTACCTGTATATACCATTATGGGTGGATATGATCCCGTCAATCAGTCGGGTTTAATTTATCCAGCAGCACGTGGTAACTGGGGGTATTTGATTTGCCGCAAGCCAACACGGGTGGTACAGCTGCAAATTGTTGGTTAAAGGTACAGTCTGCCAATGGTGTGCAAAATATTGTACTAGCACCACAGCGAATGAATCCTAACCTTGATCCTAAAAATTTGGCTGTTGTAAATAAGTTTCATATTAATTTAGCACAAAGTGAGCAACCTCAAGCAGTTGACTTATATTGTCAAAAAGCCAATGAGCAAGCGCTTAAACTTTCAAGTATCGCGATTCCTGTCAGTACTGACGTTATGTCACCGTATGTGAGTATTGGTCAGGAAGATGGTTATTCCGTTTTGAAACGTGTTGAAATGCCAGAACTGGACCAAGCATTTGTGCAAAATAAGGGTAAGGAAATCGTTAATTTATCGCCGATATTTAGACTATTTTATGATTCTTATCGTCGCTTTAAAGATGACTTTTCTCCAGATGCTCAAACTGAAATGGTACGTTATACCCAGCAACAAATTAAAATTTACCGTTTGAATCGTTGGGTGAATGTTTATCATAACGACCTCAATAATGGTAATACTGAAGCAGTCGCAGAGTTTCATAAATTTGTTGAGAGCTTAGGATTGAAGGATGATCTTCCATTTGCCAATGCAAGCATGTTGGTCATGCCAAAAATGGGTAATAGCTGTCTTAAAGTAGAGCAGCTTGATACTGGAGTGCTGAATGTTTATATGAGTGGGAAAAATGGTTGTACAGGTGAGGCATCGACATTATGGGTACATGATGCAATCGGTAAAATTCACAGTCAACAATATCCAGACTTATGTTTAACCAACGCTAGAACACTGTCTTCATGTAGTAATGATGTGCAGGGTCAAGTGTGGCAAGCTACTGTAAATGGTGATACACAACAACTGCGCCAAGGGAATAGCTGTTTAGATTTGAGTGGTGGTCGTACACCAAGTGCAGATGGATGCGGTGAAATTACTATGTATGGTTGTGGTGCTGGTAATAACCAGAAATGGAGTATTGTTCCACAAAGTCACAGTCTAATTCTGGCGATATCGAATAATAAAAATTTACCGTTGTTATCAAGAATTTTAGCAAAATAGCCACATTGTAAAGTGTTAAGTGAATAAAATAAGCTTTATGTAGGATTAATGCCAGTCAGTTAAGAAATTGACTGGCTTTTTTATTTTAAATTCATGATGTTATTTGATACACGTAAACGTCATCCGCAACTGTTCGAGGCAAGATTGAAAAAATAAGGTTTCTGCGATTAATTAATCAATAAAAGGTATTTGGCGAGTTTTGCGGTGAGGCACACTGCGCCGCAAGATGCCTTTCTTGCGAAGCTTTGCTTCTCATTTGGGCTTATCCAAAGTAATAGATGAGCTCCAAGTGTTTGATTTAAAAATATAAGACTCAGTCGTGAATAACTCAAAAACTAAGGGCTTTATTTCTAAAACCCTTAACTGACTGGCATTACTATATAGGGCTTATTTTATTATGATATGAATAATGAACAGACACAAAAAAAGCCCTAAAAGGGCTTTTTTCACATGCATAAATTAGTTAGCTAAAGCTTTAATTTGTGCATTTAAACGGCTCTTATGACGAGCAGCTTTGTTTTTATGGATGATGCCTTTATCAGCCATACGGTCAATTACTGGTACAGCAGTTTTGTATGCTGCTGAAGCAGTAGCATAGTCACCAGCAGCAATAGCAGCTACTGTACGTTTTAAATAAGTACGAACCATTGAACGTAAGCTAGCGTTGTGTTTGCGTGCTTTAACGTTTTGACGGGCACGTTTTTTAGCTTGAGCAGAGTTTGCCACTCGTGCACTCCTTGAAATAGATTGGTCTGGGCGGGCTGAAATTGCAACTGAAAACCTTCATCAGAAGAATTATCACCAGCCCGTAAACAAGTGCCATATTGTGATTAAACTATGACGTTAAGTCAAGTCTTGACTTGCTTTGACAACATTTTAGATGCATAAAAATTCTAAAGAAACCGTTAGATTAGTAATAACCTCTAGAGATTGTTTAAAAAATGACTAAATCAATTAAAAGTGTAATTGTAATTGGAGCAACGGGTTTAGTGGGGCGTGAACTGCTAAAACAACTTAATCAGATTGAGAGTTGTGAGAAAATTACAGCCATTGTTCGGCATGAAGATGTAGAGCTTAAATCTTTAAAAAAAGTACAACAATTTATTTTAGATGATTTTCTATTGTTGAACGATGAAGATGCCAATGGTTATAGCCATGCATTTAGTTGTTTGGGAACAACGCTGAAAAAAGCAGGGTCTAAGCAAAATTTTTATAACGTCGATTATGAAATGAATGCCCATTTTGCTGATTTATTTGAAACCACAGATACGCATTACTTACTCATTAGTGCGATGGGTGCCAATGCGCAGTCAAAAATTTTCTATAATAAAGTGAAAGGTGAACTAGAAAATCATATCCAAAGTTTAAATCTTAAATATGTGTCCATCTTACGTCCTTCACTATTATTAGGTGAGCGTCAAGAACAACGAACTTTGGAGGATATGACTCAGAAGTTATATCGAAAATTTTCGCATTTGGTGCCGAATACATTCAAATATAAGCCAGTGACAGCAGAGCAAGTGGCTCATACTATGGTCGATGCAGCGCGAACTCAAACGGATAAGTTTGAAATTTATGATAATTTACGTATACAAACGTGCAAATAAGGGAGATGAAAAGTGTCTAATGTCGCATTCGTAACTTGTGATTTACTGGATGACCATCCAGAGAAAGACTTTCAAGTGGTCACACCATCGATGGATGGTAAATGCTTTAAAAGTTATGGGGCGCGTAAAAGTTTTGGCGGTCAGGTGGTGACGGTAAAATGCTTTGAAGACAATTCACGTGTTAAAGAACTCTTGGCAACGGATGGTACGGGTAAAGTGCTTGTCGTTGATGGCGGTGCTTCAATGCGCTGTGCTTTAATGGGGGATATGATTGCAGAGTCAGCCGTTAAAAATCATTGGAATGGCGTGGTGATTTATGGCTGTGTACGCGATGTTGATGCAATTGCTGAATTAGATTTAGGTGTGCATGCATTGGCTGCCATTCCTCAAAAAAGTAATCGTAAAGGCATTGGCGAAGTAGATTTAACTTTGTATTTTGGTGGTGTGACCATCAATTCCGGTGATTATCTTTATGCAGATAACAATGGAATCGTGATTGCAAAAGAAAAATTAGTCGATTTATAACGACAATGATTAAATAAGGATAAAAATGGTGAATCATCAACTTAAAATTGTACAAGCTTTAGCTTCAGCATTGACCGCAGGTGGACGTGGCGTGAGTGGCACAGCTTTTCCCAAGCAGCCTGAAAAATCACTTAAACTTTATGAGTTTGAAGGTTCACCATTTTGTCGTCGTGTACGGGAAGTATTGACCTTATTAAATTTAGATTACGAGGTTTATCCATGTCCAAAAGGTGGAGTGAAATATCGTAAAATTGTCAAAGAAAAAGGTGGGAAATTACGCTTTCCATTTTTAATTGATGAAAACACAGGGATTGAGATGTATGAGTCGAAAGACATTATCGATTACCTATTTAAGCATTATGGTAAAAGTGGTAAGACGCCAAAAAAATATTCAGACTATCCTAAATATCCTGTCGTTGCCTTTGCGGGTACTGTGATCAATGGCGCACGTGGGGTATGGATTAATCAAAAAATTATTGATCGGGAAGCACCTGAGCAACTTTTAGAATTATGGGGTTTTGAAGCGAGTCCATTTACTCGAGTTGTACGTGGTGTATTAACTGAACTGGAATTGCCTTTTAAGTTTCATAATGTGCCCAAAGAGCGCTGGCAAGATATGGGGCCAGCAGTGTTACGTTTAAAACCTGGAAAATATCAACCGTTAAAAGGTGGTAAACGTGAAAAAGTGATTGAAATTATGGGGCGTGATATTCAGGTTCCGTATTTGGTCGATCCCAATACAGATGTGAAGATGTTTGAGTCTGCAAAAATTGTAAAATATTTAGAAAAACAATATGGTTGAATGATAAGTTTGAAATAAAGAAACAGCGTATTTCGTTGTTTCTTTACAGCGTGAGTGGTCTATGAATACATTGACTCGCCCCTCAAATTTTTTATTTTATCGTGCTAAATTGAAATGATAACGCTTAGAAAGACTGCAATATAATTTTAATGGTCAGTACAAACTCCTTGCTTTCAGGGATATGCTTTTCATTGTATTTGTCGTTATATTGAGTGGTCATAAAAGGGGATAGTTTGTGTCAGGATTAGAAACGATTTTACCCGTACCCGTTTTAATTGTTGAGGATGAAGATCTCATTCAAGAACGATTAAGGAAGATTTTGGCAGAATTGGGTTATGACAATGATGGACTCATTTTTGCTAAGAATCTGAAAGAAGCATTTTTACACATCGAACAGCAGCATATTTCCTTGGCATTGGTCGATTTAGGACTGCCTGATGGAAATGGGATCGAATTGATCGAAAAGCTGCGTGCGCAAGATAGTAGCGCCCTTATTTTAGTAATTTCAGCATGGAGTACCCAAGAAAGTTTATTTTCAGCAATCAAAGCGGGTGCGACAGGTTATGTGTTGAAAGAACGTGATGATGCTGAGGTTTTGTTATCTATACGAAGTATTTTGCGTGGTGGCGCGCCTATAGACCCTTTTATTGCGCAAGAAATTCTAAAGCAGATCTCAGCTTCTGTCATTACAGCAGCAAAGGGTGATAAGTCTTTAGATTCTGAAGTCGCGCTTTTAACCAATCGTGAGACAGAAATCCTTGACTTGGTGGCGCAAGGGATGAGCAATAAAGAAATAGCAGAACAATTATTTGTCTCTAAATATACGGTTGAAAGTCATATTAAACATATTTATCGAAAATTATCGGTCACCAAAAGAACCAAGGCTGTGAGTACCGCAAGATCCTTAGGGATTTTATGAAACCTTCCGTTTTACATTGTTTGACTATTTTTTTGCTTTGCTTCGTCAGCAGAATCAGTTATGCAGAAATAAAACAAAGTATTAATAGCCAATGCTCAGTGTATATAAACTCTATCTCTGCTGTGAAAACACCTTCACAATTGGTTTTACCTAAGCATGGATGGCAGTCGGTACAATTACCAGATAATTGGGCCAAGCATTGGCAAAATTATAGCGGAAGTGCTTGGTATAAAATTCAGTGGAAATTATTATGCCAAGAGAATACGCGGCTTGCCGAACCCATCGCATTTGCAGTTGATTATATTAATTCTGCGGGTGCTATTTTTTTAAATGGTGATTTACTTTGGCAAGACCAAAACCTGCAAGAACCGTTGTCAAAAAGTTGGAACATGCCACGTTATTGGATCTTACCCGCATCAGGATTAAGATCCGATCAAAATGAAATTTTGATTTATGTAAGTGGTCATGCTTTTCAATCTGCAGGGTTGGGCGAAATCTCCTTTAATAATGTACAAAAAAATTATCAGCTGCATCAAACAAAAATATGGAATTCTAGAACTTTATTTGAAATTAATATTATTTTATCCATCACTTTTGGCATTATCTGTTTTGTTATTTGGTTGTTAAGACCCAAAGAAACAACCTTTGGCTGGTTCGCATTAAGTTCATTGTTATGGGTGTTATTTATTTCGAATGTACTTATTACAGAAACATGGCCCTACTCAAGCAGCTTAAGAGCAACCCAAGCCAATTTAGTTTTTTTTATTCTGTATATCTTGAGTTTTTGTATTTATTTACTCAGATTTATCCAAACACATTTCGTTAAAATAGAAAGAGCGATTGCTCTGGTAACCGTCTTTATCATCATCGGTATCTTTCTAACGCCACAGCATGCTGTTCGTTTTATTTTCCCACTGATATTTTTAAGCTATGTCAGTTTGTTTATTCTCACTTATTTATATTTAAGCTATCAAGCGGTTAAATTGAGAAGCATGGAGTATATTTTTTTAGCGATTAGCCTAACAGGAATCGTTATTTTTGCTGTACTGGATATTATAGTATTATCATCGGAATCTATGTCCAACACCCAATCTTTATTGCCGTATAGTGCCCCGATTATTACTTTCTTTGTGGTGATGATATTGGGGTTGAGGTTGGTTCGCAATATAAAAAAAGTAGAAGCATTCAATGCAGAATTAGAAGTTAAGGTTAAGCAAGTAAGTGATGATTTAAGTTCAAGCCTAAATGAAAAACATCAGTTGGAAATTGAAAATGTGAGGTTACAAGAAAGAATACGCTTATCACATGATCTACATGATGGCTTAGGTTCTTCATTGGTTCGTTCTATGATTTTAGTCGATCAAAGCGCAGATAATATTCCAAATAAGCAGTTTTTATCGATGCTTAAATTACTCAGAGATGATTTAAGGCAAATTATTGATAGTGGATCATCTGTAGATAATAAGATTCCAGTCAGTCCCATTATGTGGGTTGCTCCAGTGCGACATCGTTTTAGTCAGCTGATGGATGAACTAGAGATTTCATCTAAATGGACTTTTCCTCGTGAGTGGCAAGCAGTTCCCACGGCCTTGCAATGTCTAACCTTGATTCGTGTGTTAGAGGAAAGTTTAACCAATATTATTAAACACAGTCAGGCAAAAAATGTAACAGTATCGATGGTTTATCTTCTAGAAAATCAATTAAGTTTACTTGTGCAAGATGATGGTGTGGGGTTTGATACCAATTGTGTGGAGCAGCAAGGTTTGAGTGTTGGTATGCGCAGTATGAAAATGCGTTTAGAGCGCATCAATGCAGAGCTTAAATTGTCGTCTGTTGCGGGCTGTACGAGAATACAAGCGGTTGTTCAGCTTAAATGACTACTTGTTATTATTAAAATTAAATTGATTCATTTATTTATTGGTATGCAATCTGCATTGATAAATTTCTTATTCTAAAAAATAAGGGGAAATTAAATTTCCCCTTATTATCTGGTTATTCTGAGTCTGCCGCAGGCAATAACATCAGAATCGACTCATTTAACAAGTTTACGATGTCTTCTAGCATATCTGGATCATCAAGTTTTTCGTCAAGTAATACCAGATTGCCGTCAGCAATTTGTTTTAGAACGGGTGCAAATGCATCTGAAATACAAATACCTTCACCATTGGCCCAGAACAGCAATTCATCTTCGTCTTCGGTATAGAGTAGACGCGATGCTGGTTCAAGGATGAGTGAATAGCCTAAATCAAGTGCTTCCTCTAAATCACCCGTACCAATTGCTTCAGCGTCTGGAATGTTTTCAGGATATTTCGCTTCTGACATTAGGCTCATGAGCGCATCTTCAAGCACGGTTGGATTTTGCAATTGTGCTAAAAGTTCTGCTTTTAAATACTCAAGTTCAGCTTGACTGATTTGACCAATCGGGCTGATTTTGTCACGAATAATGTCCGTCAGTGGGTTTTTAAGCAATTGATCGACAGCAAATTTATCACTCACGCGATCCATCATTTCCGCCACATTTGGCATACGAAAGCCAAATGAGTAAGTCAGACATTCATCTTCAGCAACGCCATAGTGTGATAAACCCGGTGGCACATACAGTAAGTCACCTGGTGCAAGTACTTCATCAAAATTAACATCCATTTCTGGCAGTAATTTTAAGGGTTGACCTGCAACAAATTCGCTTTCTGCATCACACATTTGACCCAGCTGCCAGCGACGATGACCGTAACCTTGCACTAAAAACACATCGTAAAAATCGAAATGCTTACCAACTGAACCGCCTTTTTGGGCATAGGACACCATAATGTCATCACGGCGCCATTGTGGAATAAAAGGGAATTTTTTCCATAGTTCAGCCAAATCAAAAGAGTAATGATCAATAGCTTGAACCAGTAGTGTCCAAAGTTTAGGCATTTTTTGGAAATCGGCTTTTATTAAAGGCGATGATTTCACTGACCATTGGTTTGGATCTTTATCTTTCTGTTTGATTAAACGTGCAGTGATATTTTCATCCAGTGCAAGTTCCATCACATCATTCGGTTCTAACAGATTCGCAATTTCTGGAAGTGCATTACGTACCAGTAATGGTTTTTTTTGCCAATATTCGGCAAGGAATTGTTCAGCGGTAATTCCGCCTAATATATCTAAAGGTTGAGACATAAATACAGCCTAAAATTAAGGAACTAAAATATTCAATTGACGCAGGATATGACACAGCTGAATCATCGGCATGCCCATGAGTGTGGTTTGGTCTTGCCCACTCATTTGCTCAAATAAGCTGATTCCTAAGCTTTCACATTTGAAACTGCCCGCACACATGAGAGGTTGTTCTACTTCAATATAGCGTTCAATTTCCGCCAGTCCAAGTTTACGGAATTTAACTTTATAGTGTTCAACCAGTGTTTGCTCAAAGCCTGTAGCCAGTTGCTGTACACTTAATGCTGTACTGAAATACACGATTTTATCGGAGTTGGCTTGCAGTTGTTTGACGGCCTTTTCAACAGTCAAAGGCTTGCCAATAAAAATATCGGGTGCACCTTCACGCCATGCCACTTGATCTGATCCAATGACGATGGCTTCAGGATGCTGTTCTGAAATCACTTTGGCTTTCTCAAAAGCCAGTCGTTTGGCTAAATGGTCAGCATGATTTTCACCGCGTGGAGATTCATCAATATCAGGCACAATGCTTTGATAATCGATGCGAAGACGATTCATTAAGTCTTTACGGGTTTGACTGCTGGAAGCCAAAATAATTTGAGATGTATTCATTACACTGCATATTCCATAAGAACATCAAGCGGAACATAAGAGAGCACAGCTTGATGGCAAGCTTGAATTTTAATAGGGGGAGCAATACCAGCTTGGTAAGCATCTACCCAACGGGTCACACAAATACACCAAAAATCACCCGGTTCTAAACCCGGAAAATCGACTTCTGGTAACGGTGTGATCAAGTCATTACCTACTTTTTGAGAAAAGTTAAGAAACTCAGCGGTCATTTGAGCACATATTGTATGCTGACCTAGATCTGTTGTCGCTGTATGACAAAAACCGTTACGAAAATATCCCGTAATAGGAGAGTAGCAACAACTTGCCAATGGTTCGCCTAAAACATTTAAGCGATTGATATTTGGATCTGGGTGAATAGACATGCGTTCCGAATCATTATGTGACTTTTGACTATCATAATCAAAAGTTTGCCTTTCGACAGCTTTTATGCAAAAGAAGCTAACCTTTTTCTGCATAATCATTTAAAATCGGGCGGTTTTTATATCTATCAAGAGAGCTATACATGAATTTTCAGCGTATGACTGACCTCGATTTAACAGGTAAACGCGTTCTTATTCGTGAAGATTTAAACGTACCTGTCAAAAATGGTGAGATTACAAGTGATGCACGTTTACGCGCTGCACTTCCTACCATTAAAGCAGCAATTGAAAAAGGCGCTGCGGTAATGGTTTGTTCTCACCTTGGTCGTCCCGTTGAAGGTGAAACTAAACCAGAACAGTCTTTAGCCCCAGTTGCTGCTTATTTGACTCAAGCTTTGGGTCAGGACGTTCAATTATTAAAAGATTATTTAGCGGGTGTTGAGGTTGCAGCGGGTCAAGTTGTATTGCTTGAAAATGTGCGTTTCAATCATGGTGAAAAGAAAAATAACCCTGAATTGGCACAAAAATACGCAGCACTTTGTGATGTGTTTGTTATGGATGCGTTTGGTACAGCACATCGTGCAGAAGCTTCGACTGAAGGTGTGGCTCGTTTAGCGCCAGTTGCAGCAGCAGGGCCTTTACTTGCCGCTGAATTAGACGCATTGGGTCGTGCGCTTAAAACGCCTGAATCTCCAATGGTTGCTATTGTTGCTGGTTCTAAAGTTTCAACTAAACTTGATGTACTGACTTCACTTTCTACAATTTGTGACCAAATTATTGTTGGTGGTGGTATTGCCAATACCTTCCTTGCTGCGGCAGGTTACAACGTGGGTAAATCACTGTGTGAAACCGATTTGATTGATACAGCTAAAGCCATTGCGGCAAAAGTTTCAGTACCATTACCAACTGACGTTGTGGTTGCAGATGCAGCTGAAATCGACTTTGCTGATTTCTTGGGTTCATTGGCAAACGCAACAGCCGTCGTTAAGAATGTTGCCGATGTGACTGACAACGATATGATTTTAGACGTTGGTCCAGAAACAGCAAAAGCATTTGCTGAAATTATCAAAACCTCAAAAACAATTCTTTGGAATGGTCCAGTTGGCGTATTTGAGGTTGATCAATTCGGTGAAGGGACGAAAGCATTGTCTTTAGCCATTGCTGACTCAGCAGGTTTTTCTATCGCGGGTGGTGGTGATACTTTAGCTGCAATCGACAAATATGCAGTAGCTGATAAAATTGGTTATATCTCTACAGGTGGTGGTGCTTTCCTTGAATTTGTCGAAGGTAAAACACTTCCAGCCGTTGCTGTATTGCTTGAACGTGCATAATTGACAGCACTGTCAGGATGACTGTTTGATGAAAAGGTTGATCTCATGATCAGCCTTTTTTGTTTTTGATTCATTTTACCGTCATTAAAATGAAATATAACTGCAATAAAATCATGTTCATTAAATCTCCCGCAGTAGGAAAATCGGATGAACTTAAAACTAACACTTGCAGCATTACTGATTGCACCTTTAGCTTTAACTGCTTGTGCGAAGAAAGATGAAGCACCTAAAAATGAGACAGCTGAAACTGTAGTAGTAGAAGAAAAAGTTACACCAGAACAGCAAGCCGTTATTGATTCAATTGATCAACCTGTTTTGGATGAAAAAAATACAGATATACCGGCAGAAATTTCGAATGTAGATGCCGATGCAGAGACAGCTGTGGCTGAAGAAGCGGCTTCTAACGCAGCAACGCATTAAGTTTGTCATTTTTTATTTAAAAGTCCCTGCATTTGCAGGGACTTTTTTTGAAATAGTGTTTTTTCTTGCTGAATTGAAAGCAATCAGCATGTAGAATATGGGGCATTACCTGGGAGGACATTATGGCTCTTATTTCATTGCGCCAGCTCTTGGATCACGCCGGTGAACACAACTACGGCGTACCAGCATTTAACGTAAACAATTTAGAACAAATGCGCGCAATTATGTTAGCCGCAGATGAAACGAATTCACCTGTTATTGTTCAAGCATCTGCGGGTGCTCGGAAATATGCAGGCGCTCCGTTCTTACGTCATTTAATTTTGGCTGCAATTGAAGAATGGCCACATATTCCAGTGGTTATGCATCAAGACCACGGTACAGATCCTGATGTATGTCAGCGTTCTATCCAATTGGGCTTCTCATCAGTGATGATGGATGGTTCACTCGGTGCAGATGGTAAAACACCAACTTCATACGAATATAACGTAGATGTAACTCGTCGCACGGTTGCGATGGCTCATGCATGTGGCGTTTCAGTTGAAGGTGAGATTGGCTGCTTGGGTAGCCTTGAAACTGGTCTGGCTGGTGAAGAAGATGGCGTAGGCGCAGAAGGCGTACTTGACCATTCACAGCTATTAACTTCAGTTGAAGAAGCAACTCAATTTGTTGCAGATACCAATGTAGATGCTTTGGCAATTGCAGTAGGTACTTCACACGGTGCGTACAAATTCACCCGTCCACCTACAGGTGATATTTTAGCTATTGACCGCATTAAAGAAATTCATGCGGCATTGCCAAATACACATCTTGTGATGCACGGTTCAAGCTCTGTACCACAAGAATGGTTGGCTGTGATCAATGAATTTGGCGGTGACATCAAAGAAACTTATGGTGTTCCTGTTGAGCAATTGGTTGAAGCAATCAAACATGGTGTGCGTAAAATTAATATCGACACTGACTTACGTTTGGCTTCTACGGGTGCAATGCGCCGTATGATGGCTGAAAAACCAAGCGAATTCGATCCACGTAAATTCTTCGCTGCAACTGTTGATGCAATGAAACAAATTTGTGTAGATCGTTATACGTCATTTGGTACAGCAGGTCATGCAGATAAGATTCGTCCAATTTCTTTAGAGAAAATGGTCAATCGTTATAAATAATCGCTAAAGATTATCTATAATCAAAAGCCCACATCTATTGTGGGCTTTTTTGTATTTAACCATAAACCATTATAAATAAGGAAAATAAGGCAAAAGATGGAACTTATATTGGCCGCAGCATGCTGTAGCGTAATTGTCTCAATTCTTTTAAAGCTCGCTAAAGCGCAAGGTTTTGATGCATTACAAATGATTGTATGGAACTACGCTTCTGCAAGTGTGTTGTGCTTCCTCTGGTTTAAGCCAGATTTACAGCATATTTCAATCATCAATACGCCGTGGTGGTTAATTGTTGCTTTGGGTGTGTTACTGCCGAGTGTGTTTTTATGTTTAGCGAAGTCTTTGCAATATGCAGGTATTGTGAAAACTGAAATTGCCCAGCGTTTGTCCGTGGTCTTGTCTTTATTGGCTGCATTTTTTATTTTTCAGGAACAGTTCAATACGCTAAAAATAATCGGTATTGTTTTAGGGGTTTTAGCTGTATTAAGTCTTTTATTTTCCCATCAGCAAGACAAGACAGGGCAGTCATCGACAAAGCAAGCCATGCTCTATTTTGCATTGGTCTGGTTTGGCTATGCCTTCATTGATGTTTTGTTGAAGTATACGACTGGATTGGGGCTTCAGTTTGCAGTTGCACTGAATTTAATGTTTATTTGTGCCTTTATATTGTCATTGGCTTATATTGCCATGACCACCAAAACCGTTGGTAACAGAAAAAATATACTGGCTGGAATGGGATTAGGTCTGTTAAATTTTGCCAATATTGCACTTTACGTTAAAGCACATATGCTCTTGAAAGACACACCTGCAATTGTTTTTGCAGGCATGAATATTCTTGTTGTTGTATTTGGTGCATTCAGTGGCTTAATCATCTTTAAAGAAAAATTAACACCACCGACTGCTCTAGGTTTAACGTTGGGCTTGGCCAGTGTTATTTGTTTAGCTTATGCGATATCTGTTTAAGTAGATTTTTTGCGAAAGTACTAGGGTATTTAATAAAATCTGTGATCTCGGCTGTGCCCAAAAGTAAGCCAGCCTTTTTGCAGTCAGGGCAGTCGGGATAAAAAGCAAAAGCATCTATTCGATATGGATGCATATAAATTTTATTACAGTTTGTACATTCGAATTTTATTGGCATTTTAGTGGCAACTAGCATAAAGATGTCCGACCGTTTAATTTTTGTGCAAATATACCTGAATAATGTTAAAAAAATAAGTCCTGAAATGACATAAAAGAGGAATATATCCCCTTTTATTGTAATTAATTTTTAATTAAAGCTGAGTGAAGATTTCTTCTTTACTTAAACGAGATTTTGGCAATTTTGCATTAAAATCATTTTCACTACGATAACCCAGTGTCAGTAATACAGATGGTACTAGACCTTTTTCGGTTAACTGTAATTCATCATTAATGATTTGCTCATCAAAACCACCAATTGGCGTTGCATCAATACCTTCAATTCCAGCCGCTAACAAGATTTGACCCAGCGCGATAAAGGTTTGATTTTCAGCCCAACGCTGAATATCACCTTTTTCATTTCGATAGTAATTGACATAACCTGCACGGCTATCTTTTTGTCCTTGTTTAGCGCTTGAGTCCTTAAAGCGACCACTGATATCATCTTGAGTTAACAAGTTATCTAAATGTTGTTCGCTGATATCTGCCTTAGTACAAAATAAAATAGTGTGCGATGACTCTAAAACTTTAGGTGCATTATAGGCATATTTTCCAACCAATGCTTTTGCGATACGCTCTTTCGCCACTGGATTGTCAGCAATAAAGAAATGCCAAGGTTGAATGTTGATAGAAGATGGCGTTAAACGTAAAATTTCTAATAAACGGTTAATTTGTTCCTGCCGGATTTTTCGAATCGGATCATAGGCTTTTGTTGTATAACGAGTTTTTGAGATGTTTAATAAATCCATGATTAAAACCAAATTAAGTGATTATGTATTTAATAATAGCAAATAATGTATTCATAACTAATAATTTAAAATGAGGAAGCTTATGGCAAAATATCAAATATTGTTACCAGATGATATTGATGAAATAGAATGGTTGATTGAAGCAAAAGGTTGTTTTAGATTAGATGTTGAAATTGAAACAGAAGTTTATGAATTTAACTTTTATGATTCTGTAAGATTGATTCAAACAATGAATGATTGTTTAGATTGTAATACATATTTTTTTGAGCAAAATCTCGTGGTTTTACCGACGGTGAATATCGTCAATATGCGGGCATTTATTGAACAGATAATTGATACGGTTGAAATCAATTCTTTTGCGGTGAATAAAAAATAATCATATTGTTAAAGTATTTTAAATTGAATGAATTGCCATTCTGCATTTTCATTCATTTCCAAAATCATTGCTTCAGATGTTTTTTCACGCCAATCACCTAAAACAATACGAGTCTTGCCAAATTCATGGTGAATTTCAGGGCGATGCGTATGTCCATGAATCAGTAAATCTACCGATTGAAGTGATTGTTCAACCGCATGTTGATTCACATCCATAATGGCATAGGATTTTACTTGTTTGGTTTCTGTACTTTTTTTACGGAAGCCATTAGCCAACTTCTGACGGAAACTAAGCGGCATGCTTTTAAGAAAGCCTAAAAGCAGTGGATTGCGAATAATCTTACGAAATTTTTGATAGGACACATCATCGGTACACAGTAAATCGCCATGCTCGAGGCGTATTTGAATGTTACCTATTTTTAATGTATCGACATCAGGCAATAAAATAGCATTAAATTGTTTTAAAAATTGCTTACCTAAAGCAAAATCACGATTACCGACTTGAAAATAAACTTGATTGCCAGCTTGATTGAACTGTTTTAAAGCATTAATCACTTCATCTAACCATGGGGCAGTGTAGTCATCACCAATCCACGCATTAAACCAATCACCCAAAATATAGAGTTGGGTATTTTTGTTTTGATAGTGTGCCAATAAATCCAAAAACCCCCGAACGAGTCGAGGGTGTTCAGGTGACAAATGTAAATCAGCGATAAACAGATAGGTCACTTATTTTTCCTTTTAAATCTCCCTTGCGGAGCAATGCTCCTCACCCATCTTTGAGAAAGAGGGACTTCCCAACTTTTATATTAAAGGAATAAACCTTTATTTTATGGAGGAAAGTTCCTCCCTTTTTAAAGGGAGGTTAGGAGGGATTTTTATTCAGCAATAATTTTAGCAGATTCGATCACAACATTTTCTAAAGGAACATCAGCATGGTGACCACGGTTACCAGTGCGAACACCTTTAATTTCGTTAACGATGTCTAGACCTTCAGTTACTTTACCAAATACAGCATAACCCCAACCTTGGACATTTTCGCCTGAGTGGTTAAGGAAAGCGTTGTTACCAACGTTAATAAAGAATTGAGCAGATGCAGAATGTGGCGCTTGAGTACGCGCCATTGCGATTGTGCCCATGTCATTTTTTAAGCCGTTGTTAGCTTCATTTTCAATAGAATCGCGAGTCACTTTTTCTTTGAAATTTTCATCCATGCCACCGCCTTGGATCATGAAACCGTCAATAACACGGTGGAAAATTACGCCATCATAAAAACCATCACGAACGTATTCTAAAAAGTTAGCAACAGTTTTAGGTGCTTTTTCTGAATTAAGTTCAAGAACAATACGTCCTTTATTGGTGTTTAATTCAACTTGAGGAAAACTCATTCTATAATCTCCTGATCATGGACAAAAAAGCCATGGGTTTTTGGTTGAGAGAAGCATAAGCAAACTGTAAACTACAAGGCAAGCAAAAACGCGACTTTCTTTGTTAAAAAACAAGAATTGCGTTTTAATTATCCTATTTTATCCTATAGAAGTGATTTATCAACTATGAAGCCGAATGATGTTGTTTCATCCCTGCCAAATAACCCGACAACTAATACTCAATCTGTCGATGCTGTGCAGCAAGAACAACAGGCAGGCTTAGACTTTGTACGCCAAGTCATTACCGAAGATTTAGCAGCAGGTCGTACCAAGCAGGTGGTGACGCGTTTCCCACCAGAACCAAATGGTTATTTACATATTGGTCATGTCAAAGCCATTTGTTTAAACTTTGGTATTGCACAAGAATTTGATGGTGTATGTAACCTGCGTTTTGACGATACCAATCCCGATGCAGAAGAACAAGAATATGTTGATGGTATTGCCAACGATGTAAAATGGTTAGGCTTTGACTGGAATGGCGAACCGCGCTATGCATCAAGCTATTTTGACCAATTGCATACGTGGGCAATTCAATTGATCAATCAAGGTGATGCTTATGTCGATTTGCAATCGCCTGAAGAAATTCGTTTAAACCGCGGCAATTTTGTTGAACTGGGGAAAAACTCACCTTATCGTGATGTGAGTGTGGAAGAAAATCTTGCACGTTTTACTCAAATGAATAATGGCGAGTTGGGTGAAGGGCAAGCGGTATTGCGCGCCAAAATTGATATGGCTTCACCGAATGTACATATGCGTGACCCGATTTTATACCGTGTATTGCATTCTGAGCATCATCAAACAGGTGATACATGGAAAATGTATCCAATGTATGACTACGCTCATCCATTATCAGATGCGATTGAAGGCATTACCCATTCACTGTGTACCCTTGAATTCCAAGATCACCGTCCATTCTATGATTGGGTTATAGAGAAAGTTAAATCTGAAGCCGTTCCACGTCAGTACGAATCGAGTCGTTTAAATATTGATTACACCATTACCTCTAAACGTAAGCTTCGTAAGTTGGTAGAAGGTGGTCATGTCAATAGTTGGGATGATCCACGTATGCCAACTGTTGTCGGTATGCGTCGTCGTGGTTTTACTGCGGAAGGTTTACGTGATTTCTGTAAGCGTGTAGGCGTGTCGAAAACAGATGGTATTGTTGATGTGGCAATGCTTGAGTTCTGTATTCGTCAATCACTGGAAAATACCGCTGCACGTGGTATGGCCGTGTTAAACCCGCTTAAAGTCACATTAACCAATCTTCCTGAAGATATGGATTTAACCCATTCACGTCATCCAAATGTCGACATGGGCGAGCGTATTATTCCTTTATCTAAAGAAATTTATATTGATCGTAAAGATTTCGAAGAAGTGCCACCGAAAGGTTTTAAACGTTTAATTCCTGAAGGTGAAGTACGTTTACGTCATGCTTATGTGATTAAGTGCGATGAAGTGATTAAAGATGCAAACGGTGAAGTGATTGAGCTGAGATGTTCAATTGACCCTGAAACTTTAGGTAAAAACCCTGAAGGGCGTAAAGTAAAAGGGGTGGTACATTGGGTTTCTGCGGAAAAAGGTATTCCTGCGGAAGTTCGTGTTTACGACCGTTTATTTACTGAAGCTGCACCAGATGCCGATGATGATTTCTTGGCGCACTTAAACCCAGATTCTTTAACGGTACTTCAAGCCGTGATTGAACCTGCATTGGCACAAGCGCAACCTGAAGATCGTTTCCAGTTTGAACGTGAAGGTTATTTCGTTGCGGATCAATATGATCATACAAGCGACAAACCGGTGTTTAACCGTATTTTGGATTTAAAAGATAGTTTTAAACCAGGTAAATAACGAAAGCACGATATTTTTAGTAAAAGATTGGCATCCAAGGTGAATGCCACTATGCTGAAATAAGCCATAAAAGCTCAACTTAGGTTGGGCTTTTTCATGCAGATTAATAAGGACTTGCCATGATTGTTCGAGATAAAACCAATAGTTTTGCACTACTGTTTGCTTGGCACGGCACAATTCTGCCTAAAGTTTTTCCTGCACTGATGATGGTGGTACTAATCTCGACGACTTTGGTGTATTTGTCGAAGCATCATTATGTTTCGGTGCCAGAAGTTCCTGCGATAGGTTTTACTGTTTTTGGGGTGATCTTATCGATCTTTCTAAGCTTTAGAAATACTGCGTGTTATGAGCGTTGGTGGGAAGGGCGCAAGTTGTGGGGTGCTTTAATTGCCAATTCACGACATATGATACGAGATACTTATGTGTTAGATGATCAACCGCGTGAAGTATTGATGTACCGTATCATGCTGTTTACTCATTTATTACGTGATCGGCTACGCAAACAGACGCATTCATTTGAACATTATCAAGCACATGTACAATTGACAGAACCGCAATGGCAGATGCTGAGTGGTCATATGAATCCACCGCAATATGTATTGGAAATCACGCAAAAAGATTTAGTGGCTATTTATAAACGTGCTGAAATCACCGATATTATTTACAGTACCTTAACCAAACATACCGTTGCGATTGGTGATATTCATGCAGGTTGTGACCGAATTTCATCGACACCGCTGCCATTTTCATATTCTGTGTTGCTACATCGCGCGGTGTATTCATTTTGCTTTATTCTGCCGTTTAGTCTTGAATCCAGTTTAGGAGTTTGGACTCCTGTTATTGTCGCGCTGATTGCTTACTTGTTTTTAGGTTTAGATGCCTTAAGTGCAGAGTTGGAAGAACCATTTGGCATTCAGGAAAATGATTTGGCTTTAGATTCGATGGTACGCAACATAGAGCGGGAAATGCTGAGTTCATTAGGTGAAGAGTTACCGCCTGTGATAGTTGCGCATAAAGCGAATTTGATTTAAAAAAGTTATCTTTGCTAGAACTCAAATTACGGATTTTTATGTTTATCATCTTTTAAAAATAAATAATCTATATTTTTATGTTTGGCTTTATCGCGTAATTTCTTTTTGATATACAAAACCAAGGCAAAACAGGTGGTAGTGACTGTCAATAGCATACTGTTCATATAACTCATAATTGAACTGACATAGCCAATGGTGGTGAGTCGATTCATCATACGAATCACTTGCGGGCTGCTTTCCACCCCTGTAATGGCCCAAGTGCATAAATGTTCACAGTTATTCATAATCAGATGATAGCTGTTTTCATTCATGCGTGAACGCATACGACGAACCACTTTACGACCGATAAATTTTGGCTGGGTATAGCTTTGAACAATAATGGTTTTGCCAAAACTGAATTTTTCCAGTGATGTGATTTCAATCGGGCGTTTTTTGAATAAATGTGCAAAACCTGAATAATGAATAACCCGACCACGCCCTGCATAAATGCCATGATGAGAGTATCCCCAATGCTTGACGATCAGATGTGTCCCTAAAGGAAATCGTGTTTTCTGCTGCCGCATCGTACGCTTAGCCCATAAAGTTACAAGTGTATATTGTTGATGTAGTTTACTGTTTCTGTGTGAAAGAATCGAATATTTCATTCAGATGAATAAATTTGTGATGTTTTTACTCAGAACGCCCCATATTGCTTTTTCAAGCATATAGGTAAAAAGCCATCGCCTTCATGGGGAGTGGGTAAGTAGAGTGATTTTTTAAATGGAATAGATGCATCACATTCGTTTGACTAAGCGTCAGTAGCCAAGAGAGAAGTGAAGGGATAAAGCTTAAAGATAAATTTATCGTATAGGCAAATAAAAAAAGCATTTAGATGATCTAAATGCTTTTTGTCAGATTCTACTATTGGAGTGGTAGATGCTGTAGTTCATTTAACTCTTTACGGCTATAACCTCGCGAAGCTAAAACCTTTTTAATTCCAATGATCACTTCTTCATCTGTCGCTTTTGCTAAAGCTTGAATCAGTTGTTCATTCGATTTACAAGAGTAATCATTTTCGATACAAGAAATTTGGTTCTTGTGTTCGTTTTGCTGTTGATTAGCAGAAAACAGCTTTTGCCAAAAACTCATAGAGCCTTCATACATAACTTAATATAGTTCGAAATATAGCCAATTTAATAAATAAAACAAGCCTACTAAAGCGATAAAAGCAGCAATTGAACAGTAAATTTTCCGATAGTAGCAGAAGAGTTTAACGATATTATGACATTTACAAATAGAATTTTATTATAAATTATTGATTTATATATTAATAAAAAATGGAGCTCAATTGAGCTCCATTAGAGTGTAAGAAATTAGGTTTTTTACAACGAAATAAATTGTTTAAATTTTTTCGAGCAGTACGCCTGATTCTACATGATGGGTGTATGGGAATTGGTCAAACATCGCAAATTTAGTAATCTTATGCGTGGTTGCTAAAGTATTTAAGTTGTCTTGTAAGGTATCAGGATTACATGAAATATAAATGATACGTTCAAAGCGTTGAATCAACTTTAAGGTTTCATCATCAATGCCTGCACGTGGCGGATCAACAAAAACAGTGTCGAAATCATAGCTTGAGATGTCAATATTTGCTTCTTGTAAACGACGGAACTCACGTTCACCATTATAGGCTTGAGTGAACTCTTCCGCAGATAGACGTGCAACTTGAATATTGTCAATTTGATTTTGTTCAATATTCCACTGTGCAGCATAAACCGATGATTTAGCCAGTTCTGTCGCCAGTACACGCTTGAACTTGGTTGAAAGCGGTAGGGTGAAATTACCATTACCACAGTACAGCTCAAGTAAGTCTTTATCTGACTGTTCAGCAGCATTACATGCCCATTCCAGCATCTTTTGGCACACTTGCGCATTGGGCTGTGTGAAGCTACTTTCGATTTGTTTGTATTGATAAGTACGGTCAAAAACTTGGAGTTCTTCAACCACATACTCATCAGACAAGACGAATTTTACACCGCGACTACGACCAATCAACTTAATGTTGAGTTGTTCGGCTAAAGCTTTGGCAGCAACTTCCCACTCTTGTTCAAGTTTACGGTGGTAGATGAGTGAAACAAGCACTTCACCGCTTAATGTTGCTAGAAAATGTGCTTCAAATAAACGTGCTTCCAAAATAGGATTTGCTTTTAAAGCTGCCAATAATTTTGGCATTAAATCATTAATGCTTTGATCTGCAATTGGGAATTCATCTATACGAATAACGGTTTTTTGATTGTCGTCTTCATTGCGTTCGAACATGGCATAGAACATATCATCTTCAGTATGCCAAATACGAAATTCTGCACGCATACGGAAGTTTTGTTCAGGCGACTGAAACACTTCTAAAGAAGGGGGATTAAATTCGGCAAATTGAGCAGAAATACGTGCAATCTTGGCATCAAGTTGTAACTGATAAGCTGAAGTCATATGCAGTAAAAATCACAAACACATTGAAAACAGGGATGGTAACAAAGTTTGAATAAGATGACTAAACTTATTCCAAATTAAGCAGTAGAAATATAGGGTGAATAGGTCTTTTGTGTGGATCTGTTGTTGATCTTATTTATTGCCGTTAAAAGTGCTTTTGCAATAGGTGTATCAAAATCAGCTTAGTGATGATGGATTATTTATAAAAAAATAGCCAAGTCAACAGGATTAGGGAGTCGTTGACTTGGCTGAAAAGGAAAAAGATATTTTGTTATAGGGGGGCTAAATGTTTATTTTTAGCTTTACGTTAGTGTCATTAAACTGGCATTTCCTCCTGCTGCCGCAGTATTAATACTAATGGCACGCTCAATGACTAGACGTTCAACAGGAATCTCTTGTTCAGCAGGTTGCAAGTGTGTGATTCCCACAATTGCGCCTTGACGCTGTGCAATCGTGTTTTGTAACTCAAGCAATTGTGCTGTCGTACCGTGATGGAGTACCGCATCAAAATTACCCGTTGCAATGCTTTGAATAATTTTGAATTGTTGTGCTACTACCTTTGGCATAGAAGACATGTGTTTCAGAGCAAATATATTGTCTGCTAAAACCGCAGCTTTGCTGCCCACGGCAAAAATTGCATTGAGTTGAGTCAATTGATCCTGTTCTTGTTCAGCAAGCGACAATACGCAGTGACGTGCAACAATCGTATATTGGTTGCTTTCTCCTGTAGGGCCATTTAATTCATAGACCTGACCAGAAGCAAGTGCAGGCAATTGAGGCAACTTAACTTGTGTGAACTGTTGTTTAACCCAAGCACTGAATTGCTCATACACCACATTTTGTGGAGCTTGCTGTAACACTTTGCCTGTCGCAAATGGTGTGCTTAATTGTTTAGCACTACATTCTTGCATTAAGCGATAGAGGTATAATGGACCACCCGCTTTAGGGCCAGTACCTGATAAACCTTCACCACCAAATGGTTGAACGCCTACAACAGCACCAACGATGTTGCGGTTGATATACAAATTACCCACTTCAGAATGGCTAATCACAGTTTGAATTGTTTCATCAATACGTGTGTGAAGACCCATGGTTAAGCCGTAACCTTTCGCGTTGATTTGATCTACTACAGCTTTTACATTACCTTGAGGGTAACGGATTACGTGTAATACAGGACCAAAGACTTCACGTTCAAGATCATTTAAGTTTGGTAATTCAATCAACGTAGGTGGAATGAATGTACCTTGAGTCAGGTTTACATCTGCATTGTCGTTATGCATGAATTGATGAACGGCATATCCTTTGGCACGCATTTTTTCAATGTGGTTTTGGATATTGGTTTTTGCTTCTACATCAATTACAGGACCAATGTCAGTTTTTAATAATGCAGGATTGCCTACATTCAGCTGTTGCATTGCACCTTTTAGCATATGAATAACGCTCTCGGCATTATCTTCTTGTACGCAAAGAATACGTAAGGCAGAACAACGTTGACCAGCACTGTCATAAGCCGAGCTGACAACATCTAAAACTACTTGTTCGGTTAATGCAGATGAATCGACAATCATCGCATTTTGACCACCCGTTTCTGCAATTAAGGAAATAGGTTGACCAGATGTGCTTAGGCGTTTAGCGACTGTTTTCTGAAGAATTTTTGCGACTTCAGTTGAACCTGTAAACATAATCCCTTGGATACGAGAGTCGGCACTTAATTGTGCACCCACAGTTTCACCACGACCCGGAATTAACTGTACAACAGCTTCTGGAACACCCGCTTCCCAAAGCATTTGAATTGCAAGGGCAGCAATAAGCGGAGTTTGCTCAGCAGGTTTTGCAATAACGGCGTTACCCGCAACCAATGCTGCTGAAATTTGACCGCTAAAAATAGCCAGTGGGAAGTTCCATGGGCTAATACACAATACTGTACCTAATGACTCAATGTGTGCAGTTGTTGGTAAGTTAATGCCTTGAGCAGCGTAATAACGTAAAAAATCAACTGCTTCACGCACTTCAGCAATCGCATTGGCATAGGTTTTACCACTTTCACGACATAGCAAGACCATAAGCTCTTGGATACGGCTTTCCATAAGGTCGGCAGCACGATTTAGGCATGCAGCACGTTCATTTTTTGGTGTATTTGTCCAAGCTGCTTGTGCATTTATAGCGTTGGTCAAGGCTTGATTGACCTGTTCAGCTGAAGCTTCTTTTACTGTACCTACGACATTGTTGTGTTGAGCAGGATTGTTTACCGTAAGTTCCGTAGCAGCCGTAATGTCAGCTAAGTCTGGACCCATTGGCTGAGCAGTCCATTGCTGTTGCAATAAATTTTGTACTGTTGTGTCTAAGTTAATCAGGTCACTGTCATTTGCTAAATCTACACCTAATGAGTTTGGACGTAATGCACCATATAAATTCTGTGGTAACGGAATCGCAGGGTGTTTTAAGCCAACAGATTGTTCTTGCTTCGCAGATGTTAGAATCGTTTCGCGTGGATCTTCGATTAAATCTTGAATTTGTAGGGTTTTATCAGCAATACGGTTTACGAATGATGTATTGGCACCATTTTCTAATAAACGACGGACTAAGTAAGCCAATAAAGTTTCATGAGTACCTACTGGTGCGTAAATACGGCAAGGAATATCCAATTTTTTTTCAGACTTTGGACCGACCACTTGTTCATAAAGTGGCTCACCCATACCATGTAAGCATTGGAATTCATATTGACCTACATAATATTTCTCAGGGTTTGCCAATTGATAAATTGTGGCAACAGTCTGAGCATTATGTGTCGCAAATTGTGGGTAAATTTGATCTGGTGCAGCCAACAGCTTTTTCGCACATGTAATATATGACAAGTCTGTATGCACTTTACGTGTAAATACAGGGTAGTCACTCATACCTTCAATTTGTGCTTTCTTGATTTCGCTGTCCCAGTATGCGCCTTTTACTAGACGAATCATCAGGCGTTTTTGGCTACGTTTTGCTAAATCAACGACATAGTCGACCACGTAGAAACAGCGTTTTTGGTAGGCCTGAATGACAAAACCAATGCCTTTCCAATCAGCAAGTGTCGGTTCAAAACAGAGGCGCTCTAGAAGTTCTAAAGAAATTTCTAAACGCTCAGATTCTTCAGCATCAATGTTTAGCCCAATGTTATAGCCTTTAGCCAAGCGCGCTAACTCAAGTACTTTGCCATAAAGTTCGTTGTGAACACGTTCTACTTGAGAACGTTGGTAACGTGGGTGTAAAGCAGAAAGTTTGATGGAGATACCAGGGCCGTTGTAAACGTCTTTGTCTTTTGATGCTTTACCAATGGCATGAATGGCATCGCTATAATCTTGATAATAACGTTCAGCATCATGTTCAGTCAGTGCTGCTTCACCCAGCATGTCGTATGAATAGCGGAAACCTTTGTCTTCTAGGCGTTCTGCATTGCCTAAAGCTTCTTTGATGGTTTCGCCAGTAACAAACTGTTCACCCATCATACGCATAGCGGCGTCAACAGCTTTACGGATTACACCGCGACCACTCCGTGCTAATAAGCCAGTCAATAAGCTTGATAAGCTGGTTTGCTTTGGTGTTTCCATCAGCATACCTGTTAACATCAAGCCCCAAGCTGCGGCATTGACAAACATCAGGTTACTTTGACCGAGGTGTTCTTTCCAGTTGCCTTGATTAATTTTGTCACGAATGAGCAAGTCACGCGTTGCACTATCTGGAATCCGCAGCAAGGCTTCAGCCAAGCACATCAGTGCAATACCTTCTTGCGAAGATAAAGAGAACTCTTGCAATAAGCCTTGTACAATACCTGCTTTACCTGAAGAGCTTTTGCGCTCACGTAAAGTATGTGCAAGGTTAAAAGCTAAATCTTGAATACGCGTATTTAATTCATCTGGAATTTTGCTATGCTCAAGTAGATTCTCAACACATTCGGATTCGGCACGACGCCAAGCAGTGTTTATCTCTGATTCATAAGCACTTTTTTCTTTGAAAAGCGTAATATATTCGTAGTGAGGTTTTGCCTCATCATGAAGGGGAGAGGTTTCTATTGTATTCATGCCAACGTCCTGTACCGAGCAAATTTTTTGTTGAGTGAAATGCCTTACATAATTTATGATTACAGAAATAAGACCGAATAACTCACTATAATCTTTGTTCATTTTAGAGAATAATTCAGATGACAAGCCCCATTTTTACATTGGACAGAACGGATATCAAAATTTTAGATATTCTGCAAAATGATGGTCGAATTTCAAATATAAAACTGGCTGAAGCGGTTAATTTATCAGCGACTGCTGCTTTGGCACGGGTGCAAAAATTGACGAAAGATGGCTTTGTTTTGGGTTATGAAGCAAAGCTAAATCCTGAAATGCTGAATGCCAGTTTTGTGGTTTTTGTGGAAATTTTATTGGATAAAACCACACCGAATGTTTTGGAGGAATTTTCTGATGCCGTGATGCAATATCCAGAAATTGTGGAATGTCATATGATTAGTGGCGGCTTTGATTTTGTGGTGAAAATTCGCTGTGCCAATATGGAAGAGTTCCGCAGAATTTCGGGGCAGGTATTGTGGCGACTTCCGGGGGTAAAAGAAACCCGAAGTTATCCAGTCATGGAAGTCATAAAAGAAAGTTCTAAATTAAATCTTAAAATCAAAAAACAAAGATAAAAAATAAAGGGGCGATAAGCCCCTTTATTTATACGACAGTGAAGCCCATTATTTGCTCTTCAAGGAAGCCATTTCTCGTTTGTAAATAGCATCTGCTTGTTCAAAACGCTCAACTACATCTTTTTCAGGTGCTTTGCCAAGAAGGCTCACAACAACGATACTGATGAATGACAAGATAAAGCCCGGAATAATTTCATATAGTCCAGTACTCGCCATAGTGTTTTTCCACAAAATAACGGTTACAGCACCGACAAGAATTCCGACAATCGCGCCGTTTAAAGTCATACGCTTCCAGAACAAAGATAAGATGATGAGTGGGCCAAATGCAGCACCGAAACCTGCCCATGCATAGGAGACTAAACCTAAAACCTTACTGTTCGGATTACTTGCAATCATAATTGCCAAGATTGCAATACATGCAACCATTAAACGACCAATCCAAACTAATTCTTTTTGAGACGCGTTTTTACGGATAAATCCTTTGTACAAGTCTTCAGTTAAAGTACTAGAACAGACTAGAAGTTGACAGCTTAACGTACTCATTACTGCTGCAAGAATTGCCGCAAGAATAATACCTGCCACCCATGGATTGAATAAAAGTTTAGTCAATTCTATGAAGATAGTTTCAGGGTTTTGAGAAATAGTTAATGCAAACTCAGGGTGTTGCTGGAAGTATGCAATCCCAATGAAGCCAGCAGCAACCGCGCCACCAAGACATAAGATCATCCATGTCATACCAATGCGACGTGCGGCAGGAATTGTCTTAACGGAGTCTGCTGCCATAAAGCGCACAAGGATATGTGGTTGACCAAAATAGCCTAAACCCCATGCCATTGAAGATAAAATTGCAACAGTACTTAAACCCTCAAGCATGTTCATCGCTTGTGGGCGAGCAGCCTCAAGCAATAAGCCAAATTGTTGGTTATGATCATCAATTGCTAAATAAGTGATGACTGGGGTCAGCAACAAAGCAAAGATCATTAAGCCTGCTTGGAATGTATCTGTCCAACTGATTGCAAGGAAGCCACCGATACAAACATAAGAGATTGTAGCAATTGCACCAATCCAAAGTGCAGTGGTGTAATCCCATCCGAAAAGGCTTTCGAATAAACGTGCACCAGCAACCATGCCTGAAGCACAATAAATGGCAAAAAAGATTAAAATAACAAATGCAGAAATAATACGTAGCACACGTTTCTTATCACCAAAACGACCAGTGAAATAATCTGGTAATGTTAGTGCATTATTTTGAATTTCGGTATGAACACGTAAACGTCCAGCTACCAAAAGCCAGTTTAACCATGCGCCAATAATGAGACCAATGGCAATCCATGCCTCAGATAAGCCCGAAAGATAAATCGCTCCTGGTAAGCCCATAAGCAACCAGCCGCTCATGTCAGAAGCACCTGCAGAAAGTGCTGTCACTACGCTTCCAAGACTACGTCCACCGAGAATGTAATCTGAGAAATCCGTTGTAGCCTTGTAGGCATATAAGCCAATACCGACCATTGCGACAATGTAAAAAATAAAGGTGATTAATGTGGGGTTCACTTGACTCATATGCCCATCCTTTGTCCTGAAATCATCAATCCGAGATGATTTTTTGAGCTGCAATAGCGAGGAGCTGATTCAATCATAAAATCAAAATTACTTACTGTTACATTTCTAGCGTAATTATAGTGATTTTATGTAGCGAAATGTATTTTTAGATACAATTGGAGAAAAGATTATAAAATGAAAAGATGATAAACATGATGCTAAATGCCATTCCTCTTTTGGGCATATTTAATTAATGTAAATTTAGAATCAGTCTAAAAAGATTTCTGAGTTTCATTTTTAATGAGAAAAATTGAATATAACCAACAATATTACAAGTTGTTACAGTCGCTACAAAGTGGATGTACTTGAGTATTGCTCAATAGATATCTTTTTACTGTATTCAAAATAAAGCAAAGGTTTAGGGTTTCTTATATTGCACAATTCTAGTGCATAAAATGTGAGTATATTTAAAGTGTCTACGGTTCAACTCGATCATACAAGAATAGAGCGTGATTTATTAGGAGCGAAAGAAGTTCCAGCAGCATGCTATTACGGTATTCATACTTTACGTGCTTTAGAGAATTTTCAAATCTCTAATCAAAAAGTAGGAACTCATCATCATTTTATTCGTGCGCTGGCGCAAGTCAAAAAGGCTTCAGCACAAACCAATTTCAAATTTACCAAAATTTCTGAACAAGTGAGCCAAGCCATACAGTTTGCGTGTAATGAATTAATCGAGTTTCCAGAGAAATGGAGTGCTGCTTTTCCCCTAGATGTTTATCAAGGGGGTGCAGGAACATCAATTAATATGAACAGCAATGAAGTGTTGGCGAATATTGCTTTAGAACATTTAGGTTTTCAGAAAGGTCAATATGAACATATTCATCCCAATGATCATGTGAATAAATCGCAATCGACCAATGATGTCTATCCGACGGCTTTACGTTTAGCGACCTATTATAGTTTGGATGATCTGTTAAGTCAGATCCAAAAATTGATTGATACATTACATATAAAGGTTGCAGAATTTCAGTTTGTTTTAAAAATGGGGCGAACTCAATTACAAGATGCCGTTCCAATGACACTGGGGCAAGAGTTTCGTGCTTTTGCGACCTTATTAAAAGAAGATATCCGTTTGATTCAGCGTACACGTGAGCTTTTATTAGAAGTGAATTTAGGTGCGACAGCCATTGGCACAGGCATAAATACACCGAAGGGCTATGCGTATGAAGCCGTTCAAGCTTTAAATAAAATTACTGGCTTGAATTTAATTGGCGCAGAAGACTATGTTGAAGCGACCAGTGACTGTGGCGTATTTATTATTTTATCCAGTACGCTGAAACGCCTTGCAGTTAAACTTTCAAAAATCTGTAATGACTTACGCCTATTAAGTTCTGGCCCACGTACGGGTTTAGCTGAAATACGTTTACCTGAATTACAAGCAGGTTCATCTATTATGCCTGCAAAAATTAATCCAGTGATTCCTGAAGTGGTCAACCAAATTGCATATCGAGTGATTGGTAATGATTTAACGGTAACACTGGCTGCGGAAGCAGGGCAATTACAGTTAAATGTCATGGAACCTGTCATCGCTATTGCAATTAATGAGTCAATTGAATTACTCACACAAGCGGTTAAAAGCTTAGATGATAAATGTATTCAAGGTATTCAAGCCAACGAACAAGTCTGTTATGACGCAGTCATGCGTAGTGTGGGCATTGTCACTTTATTGGATCCTATTTTAGGTCATGCTAAGTGTGATGAAATTGGTAAGCAATGTATTGCTGAAAATAAAACCATTCAACAAGTGGTTTTAGAGCAAGAGTTACTGACTCAAGAGCAGCTAGATGAAATCTTCTCATTTAGTAATTTGGTTTCAGAAGTTACAGCAGTACATGAGTCATTAGCACAGGTAAGCTAAGTTTCGGATGCAAAATCTAATTCTGTGAGTAGCCACTGAACTTAAATAGCGACTAAATAGCTATTTAAGTAGTGATAAAGGGTAGTGACTTAAGTTGCTGCCCTTTTTGATGAAAAATAGTCGTGTACAGACAGCAGCTCAGGTTAAAATAGGTTGAATTTTTAATATTTGTAATGCTTATGTTGAATAAACTCGCTGGATTGTTTAAAAGTTCAAAAGAATCTGCTGAACAACTGTTTTTAAAAGAACAGCATATCCAGTTTGATCAAGTGCAGGGCTATATCGTCGATGGTATTGTGGTCAATCAACTTTCAGAACGCTTAGCTTATTTTTCAAATCGGAAATTAAGTCATTTTGACGATTTAAAAAAACTGTATTTCACTGCCATAATTATTAATGAAAAAATTGATCTTGAAATTGCCAATCAACGCTTTGTAGCACGTTTAGGCAATACTGAAGAAAATTTATTGCAGCTGAAGCAGATTGTTAAAAAGTTAAATGACTATTATCGAATTTTTTTGCGCGAAAAATAATGAAAAAATAGGCTTTGAGTCAATGAGATCTTAAACTTCTAAAAGGATTTGGGTTAAAAATTGCGTCGCATATAAAAATAACTCAACCGAAAAATTACACATGCTAATATATTGCTTATGTGATTTAGACCAAAAGCTATATACATGTTCCAACAAGAAATTTCCCAACTGAATCTGCAACAATTAAAAGCAGGCGAGAAACGCTGGGTCGGTAATTTACAAGGCTCATCTGCATCTTTGTTGTTCAAAGAAATTGCGACGCAAAGTAAGCAATTATTTATTGTTGTTGCCAAAAATAATCAGCACTTAGGGCAGTTGGAAAGTGAATTAGAGTTTTATGGCATAAAACCGACTATTTTCCCAGACTGGGAAATTTTACCGTATGACCGTTTATCGCCACATCAAGATATTGTGTCAGAACGGCTGTTAATTTTATCGAATATGCCACAATCGGGTGTGTTGCTTTTGTCTGCATCGACCTTAGTGCAACGGGTCGCACCAACGTCGTGGGTGTTGGGTGAGCATTTTGATATTAAAGTCGGTCAAAAATTTGAATTAGAACAACAAAAACTTCGCTTGGTGCAAGCGGGCTATCATTTGGTCGATACCGTTTATGATCATGGTGAATTTGCTGTACGCGGTAGCATTATGGACATCTATGCGTCTGGGCAAAGTGCGCCTATCCGAATAGATTTATTTGATGATGAAATTGAGAGTTTAAAGTTTTTTGATCCTGAAACACAAAGAACGACGCAAAACTTAACCCAGTTTTCAGTATTACCTGCCAAAGAGTTTCCACTTAAAGAAGGGCGTGCGACTTTCCGCGATCGTTATGCAGAAAGTTTTCCGACTGCAAATCCAAAGAAAAATCCAGTTTATCAAGATGTTTTAGAGGGTATTGCATCTCCCGGGCTTGAGTTTTATTTCCCTTTATTCTTTAGTAAACAAGCCATGGCAACACAAAGTACGCTTATGGCGTACTTACCAAAGAATGGCATTGTCATTACAGATAAGTATTTAGATGAAGGATTAAGCAGCTTCTGGCAGGATGTCATGCGACGTTATGAAGATCGTCGTCATAATGTTGATCATCCTATTTTATCGCCAGAGGAGATTTTCTTACCACCAAATCAGGTCTTAGAACAACTCAACCACTTTGCCAGAGTGATTGCTTCATCAGAAGAATTTGTAGAAAAAACAGGTGTTCTGAATCTGAACACTGAATTGCCTCCACGGTTGCCTGTTGATCCAAAACAAGAAAAACCTTTTTCAGCGGTTAAAAAGTATATTGATGCTGCCAATCATCCCGTACTTTTGGTTGCTGAAAGTGCTGGTCGCCGTGAAACTTTAAAAGATGCTTTAAGACCAACGCTTGGGGATATCCCCAATGTGGAAAATTTTGCTGACTTTAGAGCATCATTACATGCCATTGCCATTACCAGTGCACCACTGGATCGTGGTTTAGTGATTCCTGATCACCTCACGGTAATTTCTGAAAATCAGCTGTATGAACATCGTGTAGTACAACGCCGTCGTAAACGTCAGCAAGAAGTATCCGAAGAGTTTCTCATCCGTAGTTTAACGGAGCTGAGTATTGGCGCGCCTGTGGTACATATTGATTATGGCGTGGGGCGTTATGCAGGTTTGGTCACCTTAAGTATTGATGATCAAGACCATGAATTTTTACAGCTTGATTATGCTGATGCGGCTAAAGTTTATGTTCCTGTCACCAATTTACATCTGATTAGTCGTTATAGTGGTGGCGATCCTGATTTAGCACCTTTACATAAATTAGGCACCGATACTTGGAATAAAGCAAAGCGTAAAGCCTTAGAACAAATACATGATGTCGCGGCTGAGCTGTTACATATTCAAGCGCGTCGTCAAGCTAAACCCGGTTTTGCTTTTGAACTTGAACAAAGTCCCTATATGCAATTCGCCAGTGGTTTTGCCTATGAAGAAACCTTAGATCAAGCCAATGCCATTGATGCAACATTACATGATATGCAACTGGCCAAACCCATGGATCGCCTTGTCTGTGGTGATGTCGGTTTTGGTAAAACAGAAGTGGCTATGCGGGCTGCATTTTTAGCGGTACAAAACAATAAACAAGTGGCAGTTTTAGTGCCGACCACTTTGCTTGCGCAGCAACATTACGAATCGTTTAAAGACCGTTTTGCAGATTGGCCAATTCGGATTGAAGTGTTATCCCGTTTTGGTTCCAACAAATCACATGTGAAAACAACTGAAGATTTGGCTGACGGTAAAGTTGATATTGTGATTGGAACACACAAAATTTTGCAGGAAAGTATTCAATTTAAAAACTTAGGTTTAATGATTGTCGATGAGGAACATCGCTTTGGTGTGCGTGACAAAGAGCGTATTAAAGCCATGCGTGCAGATGTCGATATGCTTACACTGACTGCAACGCCAATTCCGCGTACCTTAAATATGGCATTTAGTGGGATGCGTGATTTGTCTATTATTGCCACGCCACCCGCGCGTCGTTTGGCAGTAAAAACCTTTGTGCAAGAACATAGCAGTGAATCGATTAAGGAAGCCGTTCTGCGTGAATTACTTCGTGGCGGTCAGGTTTATTTTTTACATAATGAAGTCGATACTATTGAGCGTGCCGCAGAAAGTATTCGTCAATTGGTGCCAGAAGCACGTGTAGCCGTGGCACATGGACAAATGCGTGAACGTGAGTTAGAGCAGGTCATGCAGCAGTTCTATCACAAAGAATATAATGTTTTAGTGTGCTCAACCATTATTGAAACAGGGATTGATGTTCCAAATGCCAATACCATTTTAATTGAACGTGCGGATAAATTGGGTCTGGCACAATTGCATCAATTGCGTGGTCGTGTCGGTCGTTCACATCATCAAGCCTATGCTTACTTGCTTGTGCCTTCGATTAAAGGCTTAAAAGGGGATGCAGAAAAACGTCTGGATGCTATTCAGCGTGCATCAAATTTAGGTGCAGGCTTTATGCTTGCTACGGAAGATTTGGAAATTCGTGGTGCAGGTGAACTGTTGGGTGAGCAACAAAGTGGTTCAATGCAGGCCATAGGCTATAGTTTGTATATGGAAATGCTGGAGAAGGCGACGAAAGCCATCAAAAAAGGTAAAACGCCAAACTTTGATGCGCCACTTTCTTTAACCGCTGAGATTAATCTGCATATGCCAGCATTGATTCCAGATGATTATCTGGGCGATGTACACCAACGCTTGTTATTTTATAAACGTATTAGTAATACCGATAGCCAAGATAAGCTTGATAACATCCGCATGGAATTGATTGATCGTTTTGGTGTGCCACCACAACCAGTGAAGCAATTATTTGCTGTGCATCAGATTCGTTTGAAAGCAGAACAGTTGGGAATGACCAAAGTCGATATCAGTTCGCATGGCGGTTATATTGAATTTTCTCCCGATACTCCAGTACAAGCCATCAGCATTATTCAAATGATGCAAAAACATCCGACTTTTTTCCGTATGGATGGTGGGCAACGTTTAAAAGTGATGGTGATGTTGGAAGATTATCAAAAAAGAATTCAATTTATTTCTGATTTGTTGGTCAGTTTATTAAAAGAAATTCACTAAAGAGAATGTGAGTGCGTAAATATTACGCACTCATATTTAAAATTGACCATAATTTCAAAAAATCGTGCAAGAAATGCTTGATTTTTTAAAGAAATTTACTACATTCGTAGGAGCTAAGGTGCTCAATATAAATAGTGGTTTATTTGTAATGAAACACATTGCATAGAATATTCACGTCTCATTGGATGTGATAGTATTAGCCATCATTCTAATTTTGCATAATTTATAAAGATATGTTTAGTTTGCATCCACAACTTGCTCAAGATACTTTTTTTGTAGGCGACTTTCCACTGTCAACATGTCGTTTAATGAATGATATGCAATTTCCGTGGCTCATATTAATTCCGCGTGTACCGGGTATTACTGAGTTATATGAATTAAGTCAGGCCGATCAAGAACAATTCCTACGTGAATCTAGCTGGTTATCAAGCCAACTGGCACGTGTATTCCGTGCAGACAAAATGAATGTTGCAGCTTTAGGCAATATGGTGCCACAGTTGCATTTTCATCATGTCGTGCGTTACCAAAATGATGTCGCTTGGCCAAAACCAGTTTGGGGGACACCTGCGGTTCCTTATACCAATGAAGTCCTTGCGCATATGCGTCAAACTTTAATGCTCGCACTTCGTGGTCAAGGTGATATGCCATTTGATTGGCGTATGGACTAATTCATAACCATTTAAAACCATAAAGGAATATATGGTGTGAATACTCGGACTAGGAGTGCTTGAGTGCCGTTAGACGACTGGATTAGAAAAGAGCCTAGACAATTTGAATATTTCCATCGCTTGATGGGATATGTGATGTTGTCTTTGCTCATGATTGTCTATCACTACACTTCATCCGATACCAAATATCAGATTTATGTTCCTTTATTCTTACTGTTTACTTTACTGATTACACCCAAGTTATCGAATTGGCTGCTATACCGTTATAATTCCAAAATAAAACGCAGTGTCTTATTTATTATCGATATTGTTATTATTTCAGTTCTTTTGTCGGCTATTCATTTAAATCTGGTTCTGACTTTTCTTTCATTTTTTGCAATTTTATATACTGCAATCAGTAATAAAATTTCATTCCTTATGGTGTCACTGGCAAGTTTAATTGGCATTGCCATTTTTTATTTGTGCAATATTTTTATTTTTGGTTTTGGTGAGTATTTTGAGCAAACCACTGGGGAGTTAACTGTCCTTGGTTTTATTTGCTTAATTACTTATTTTGGCGTAGGCAGTTTTTACCAGCGTAGTCAAATTCAGCATATTACCGATCGTAAAGCTTATTATTATGAGCAAATGAATCGTTATATGGAGTTTGCAAACCAACTTAGCCGTTATGCACCGGTCCAATTGTGGCAATCGATTATGAAAGGTGAGTCTGAAGCCAAAATTGAATATAAACGAAAAAAAATGACCATTTTCTTTTCAGATATTCAAGGATTTACCGAGCTTTCTGAAACACTTATTCCAGATGACTTGGCATTTTTACTCAATGACTATCTCAGCCATATGACTGAAATTGCAAAGCAATATGAAGCAACTGTCGATAAATTTATGGGCGATGCCATTTTAATTTTCTTTGGTGATCCTATTTCTCAAGGTGTTGAACAAGATGCAAAAACTTGTTTAGACATGGCGATTGATATGCGTCAGCAAATGAAATTACTAAGAGAAAGATGGATTAAAATGGGTTATCCCGCTTTGCATATTCGTATGGGAATTAGTACAGGTTATTGCCACGTGGGGAATTATGGTGCAGCTCATCGTATGGCGTATACCATTGTTGGGCGTGATGCAAATTTGGCCGCGCGTTTACAAAGTGCTGCTGCGGTGGATGAAATTTTAATTTCTGATGAAACCTATAATTTAATTAAAAATGACTATTTGTGTGCGCCTAAAGCACCGATTACCCTCAAAGGTATTCAAGGGCCAGTAAATACTTGGCAGGTGATGGAAAAATATACTTCACGTAAATCGGATTATCAGCGATGGTTTGATTATGAGTATAAGGGTTTTCATTTATTGTTGAATTTGGATGAAGTTCAAAATTATGAATATCCAGAACTGCTTAATGTTTTAGAAAAAATGATTAAGCGCATACAAAAACAGCAAAAAATGACCAATTCTCAAGGCATTGTAAAATTGAATTTAGAGGATGAAGTGATAGAAGAAAAAGATCAACAATATCACTAAAATCATGTGTGTTGTGCTGCATTTAGATAGAAAAAACCACGCTATAGCGTGGTTTTTTATTGCCTATCAAATCAATTAATGATTTTCAGAAGCATGGTTGATTGTATATTTAGGTATTTCAATTTCTAAGTCTTCATCGACCAGTTTCACTTGGCAAGATAAACGAGAATCAGGTTCTAAGCCCCAAGCACGATCAAGCAAGTCTGCTTCAACATCATTCATTTCATCTAAGCTGTCAAAGCCTTTACGTACTACAACATGACATGTTGTGCATGCAGCAGACATATCGCAAGCGTGTTCAATTTTAATGCCATTTTTCAATAAGCTTTCGCAAAGATTAGCATTTTGTTCAACTTCAAACTCAGCACCATTCGGGCAAATTTGCGCATGTGGAAGAACTTTAATACGTGGCATGATTTTTACCTATTTATTTGTGTGAGTTTGACCAGTCATCGAGTTGAGTGCCTTTAAGTGCGGAATCAATATGTTGATTCATGCGTGCTGCAGCAAAAGCATCACTATGTATTTTAAGTTGTTGTACAGCTTCTTCAATAGCTTCGATGTTGGTTGTCGATAATTGCTGTTCGAGTTCAACTTTTGTTTGCTCTAAAGCTACCAATTGTTCAGCACTCAGTAAGTTTGCATCAACTTTTAAGGCTTGTGTAAGTGCTTCCAATTCACGCTGTGCTTCAACTTTGGTTTCTTGTAAATGGCGAAGATTCTTATCTTCTTCAGCAAATTTAAAACCATCAATCAATAAGCGCTCAGTATCAGAATCGGATAAACCATAAGACGGTTTAATGTCAATTTGTGCATGCACACCAGATGTTGTTTCTTTAGCGGAAACGGTGAGTAAACCATCGGCATCGACTTGGAAGGTGACTTCAATGCGTGCTTGACCCGCAGTCATCGGTGGAATGCCATGTAAGACAAAACGACCTAAGCTACGACAGTGCTCAACCAGATCGCGTTCACCTTGTACCACATGAATCAACATCGCAGTTTGACCATCTTGATAGGTGGTAAACTCTTGGCGACGTGCGACTGGAATAGCGGTGTTGCGTGAAATCAGGCGCTCAACCAAGCCGCCCATGGTCTCTAAACCCAAAGAGAGCGGGGTAACATCAAGCAGTAATGAACCATCTTTACTGTTACCAATCAATTGGTCTGCGGTAATGGCTGCGCCAATAGCGACCACTTCATCAGGATTAATTGTGCACAGTGGTTCTTGATTAAATACGTCACGAACTGCTTTTTGTACCGCATAAGAGCGAGTAGAACCGCCCACTAAAACCACATTTTGAATGTCATTTAGTTCAAGTTTGGCATCACGCATTACACGTTTACAGACACTAATGGTTTTGTCTAAAGCAACTTTAATAATGTCTTCAAATGTTGCACGATCTAAAGTTAAAACTTGATCTAAGGCATGAAGCTCTACCGACTCGGCATCCGTTAATGCTTCTTTGGCCTTGCGTGCAGCAACGATAAGATGCACATGTTCTGAATTATCTAAAGTTTCAATATTGAGTTGTTTTTTAGCCCATTTAACAATTAAACGGTCTAAATCATCGCCACCCAGTGCAGTATGACCACCTGTTGCGAGAACTTCGAACACACCTTGGGTAAAACGCAAGATAGAAACGTCAAAAGTACCACCACCTAAATCATAGATGACATAGTTACGATCAGAAGCTAAGTTACTTTCTTGGTCTAGACCATAAGCGACCGCAGCAGCAGTAGGCTCATTGAGTAAGCGTAAAACGTTTAAACCTGCCAATTGAGCCGCATCACGTGTTGCTTGGCGTTGGGCTTCATCAAAATAAGCAGGAACAGTAATCACTGCACCATTAATTGGGTTTTGTAGACTTGATTCTGCACGTTCTTTTAAGTGTTTTAATATTTCAGCTGAAATTTCAACAGGTGTTTTACGTCCGTGATTGGTTTCAAAAGCTGGCATCTGGTGGTCTTCACCCACCAGTGTATATGGGTGTTGAAATTTAATATCCGCTTTTGAGCGGCCCATAAAGCGCTTAACAGAAACGATGGTATTTTGGGGGTCACTGATCATGAACGCTTTTGCTTCATCACCATATTGAGTTGCTTGATCCGCATAGTGCACAATCGATGGGAGTAACACGCGACCTTGTTCATCGTTAAGAACTTTGGCTTTGCCTGATAGAACCGTAGCCACTAAAGAGTGCGTAGTACCTAAGTCGATACCAATAGCAATACGGTGTTCATGGGGCGCACTTGATTGACCAGGTTCTGCAATTTGCAAGAGAGCCATTGTGTTACATCCTTTGAACGTCTAAAAGTAAAAATAAATTAAAAATCATCATCAAGATCGAAAGAGTCATCATCTAAAAAACGATCTTCAGCTTTGTTAATATCAGCCATGACTTTTTGAAAAAAGCGTAATTTTCGCACTGTATCGCGCGCTTCAGCCCAATCTTCTTCAGTATAGTCAATTTTAAATTCACGCACTAAGCTGTCAATCCATTGTTGGACTTCTTCTTTAAGTGAAATTAAATCGTCAGCCGAGTGGGCTTCATCAAGCTGTTCACGAATTTCTAGTGCAGATTGTAAGAATTCAAAATCGCTGATGGATTGATCAAGGAGGTGATCTTGTTTTTTTAACGAAAGCAGATATCCCGCACGACTATCAACTTGAGATAGAACTTTAAAAGCTTGATTGATCTCGCTAGATTTAATGAGCGCTTGATCTTTATCTTCGGCTTTATCTGGGTGATATTGTTGCTGCAATTTTAAAAATTCATTTTTTAAAACGGCTAAATCAATATCGAGTTCTACTGGAAGATTGAACAACTCAAAATGATTCATGGGAGATTTGATCCGCGAAAGTTCTATAAAATAATTGAAAATTAAATGCAATTAAAACAGTGTATTGTACACTGTTTTAATGCTTAAAAAGAGAATATAAGAGGTTGATTAAACAGTGAAAGATTCACCACAACCACATTCACCTTTTTTATTGGGGTTGTTAAATTCGAAGCCTTCGTTTAGACCATTTTTTACATAGTCCATTTCTAAACCTTCTAAATAGACACTGCTTTTAGGGTCAACGAAAACTTTAACGCCAAACTGTTCAAAAACTTGATCATGTGTATCAACTTCGTCTACGAATTCGAGTACATAAGCCAAACCAGAACAGCCTGAAGTTTTCACGCCAACGCGAATGCCTTCACCCTTACCGCGATTTTCTAAGTAATTGCTGATATGAGTTGCAGCATTTTCAGTTAAATGAATCATGAAAACTCCATTATTCCTTATTCAAAACTTAAAATAATTAAGCTTTAGCTTTTTTGCTGCGGTAGTCTTCAACAGCAGCTTTAATTGCATCTTCAGCAAGTACAGAGCAGTGTACTTTCACTGGAGGAAGCGCAAGTTCAGTGGCAATATCAATGTTTTTGATTGCTTGCGCTTGGTCTAAAGTTTTACCTTTAAGCCATTCAGTGACAAGCGAACTTGAAGCAATAGCAGATCCGCAACCATAGGTTTTGAAACGTGCTTGTTCAATCACACCATTGTCATCCACTTGGATTTGAAGGCGCATAACATCACCACAAGCGGGTGCACCGACCATACCTGTACCAACATTTTCAGCATTTTTGTCTAAAACGCCAACATTACGAGGGTTTTCGTAATGATCAATTACTTTTTCACTATAAGCCATGATGCGTCTCCAAAACTCGGGGTCAGCCTAATAAGATTTAATATGAGGGCATCTGCATGGAATTTCCATGCGATGCCATGAATAAATTAGTGTTCAGCCCATTCTACTGTAGAGAGATCGATACCTTCTTTGTACATATCCCAAAGAGGAGAAAGATCACGTAATTTATCTACAGCTGCTTTGGTGATTTCAAGGACATGGTCGATGTCTTCTTCAGTCGTATATGTACCGAAGCTGAAACGAATCGAACTGTGCGCAAGTTCATCAGACAAACCTAATGCACGAAGCACATAAGAAGGTTCAAGTGTTGCAGATGTGCATGCAGAACCAGATGAAACAGCAGCATCTTTCAATGCCATCATCAATGATTCACCTTCCACAAAGTTAAAACTTACGTTTAAGTAGTTTGCAACATTGTATTCAGGATGACCGTTTAAGAACACTTGTTCTAAACCTTGTAAGCCGTTCCAAAGTTTGTCACGTAATACACGAATACGTTTTTGTTCAGACTCTAGGTTTTTGCCTGCAAGTTCAAATGCTTCACCCATGCCGACAATTTGATGCGTTGCCAATGTACCTGAACGCATACCACGCTCATGACCACCACCGTGCATTTGAGCTTTTAGGCGGACACGTGGGCTACGACGTACAAAAAGTGCGCCCATGCCTTTAGGGCCATAAATTTTATGTGCTGAAAAACTCATCAAATCAACTTTCATGGTTGAAAGATCAATTTCAACTTTACCCGCAGCTTGAGCAGCATCGACATGGAAATAAGTTTTATTTGCACGTGTGATTTCGCCAATTGCGGCTACATCAGTTACAGTACCAATTTCGTTGTTGACCATCATGAGTGAAACAAGCACGGTATCTGGACGAATGGCTGCTTTCACCATTTCAGCTGTGATTAAACCCGTCTTTGGCTCTGGCTCAAGATAGGTGATTTCAAAGCCTTCTGCTTCAAGTTCACGACAAGTGTCTAAAATTGCTTTATGTTCAATTTTACTGGTAATGATGTGTTTGCCTTTAGAGGCATAAAATTGAGCAACACCTTTTAATGCAAGGTTGTCGGATTCAGTTGCACCTGAAGTCCACACGATTTCACGTGGGTCGGCTTTAATTAAATTAGCGACTTGTTCACGTGCATATTCGACTTTTTCTTCTGCCTGCCAACCGTAAGCATGGGAACGAGATGCTGCATTACCGAAAATACCGTCGAAAGTTAGGCATTCCATCATACGTTCTGCGACTTGAGGGTCTACAGGAGTTGTTGCTGCATAATCAAGATAAATCGGACGTTTCATGTCAAATACCTGTAACCGATAAAAGGGCTGAATCAAATGATGGTGTATTTTGGCGAATCGCAACGGTTTGCACGTTGTCTCTTGCTACAAGGTCTGCCAGTGTGATTTTTGCTAAATAATCGGCGATGTGGTGGGAGAGTTCTTGCCATAAATCATGAGTTAAGCACATTGCACCATTTTGGCAGTTACCTTTATGGTCACAACGTGTTGCGTCAACTGTTTCGTTTACAGCTTCAATAATTTCTAACACAGTGATTTCTTCAGCGCTACGAGCGAGGTGGTAACCACCGTTGGCACCACGAACACTAGAAACTAAGCCGTGACGCTTTAATTTCGCAAATAACTGCTCAAGATAAGCCACAGAAATAGTTTGACGGGCTGCAATTTCAGCAAGCGTGATCGTTTGTTCGGTTGGCTGCAAAGCTAAATCAAGTAGAGCAGTCACTGCGTAGCGACCGCGAGTAGTAAGACGCATGATTCGATACACATGTTAAGACTAGATGTGTCGATTTTAAGAATCCTGACTAAAATAGTCAAGTTTTTTATGAGGCTTTAATTTGTTTTGTTTTATAAGAAAAATTATATATTTATGCAAGCCATAAATTATACACTAATAATGCAATTAAAAGCATGGTGGTTACAATAAATGCAATGTTGGTTCTTTTCTGTTTTTGCTCCAGACGACGAATACGGTTCTTATATTGTTTGACTTCCACATGTAAACTATTAATGGTTGAGCGTTGTTGGTCAATTTTTTCTAATAGGGGTGCAATACGTTTTTTTGAGGAAATGATATCTTGTTCATCAGTTGGTTCGGTTAACCATTGTTTCCAGTCAGATAAAACTTTTGGCACACTAAACAATAAAGCTAAATCGCGAAATTCATCTTTTAAAGTGATATCACCATCAATCCGCATTTTTTTAATACTGCGGCGATTCGCCAAAACAAAGACTTTAATTAAGTCCATTAGCGTGGTACGGATATCAAGATCTACAACTTGCTCTGGCGCTTTGGTGTCAAACAAAATGCCATGTTCAGTAAATTGAACATAAAAATCAAAATAAGGTAAATAACTATTAATTTTGATGGAAACTTTTTGCTCTATAAACTTTTTAGCTTGTAAACCGACGACACGATCATGTTTCAAAATGAAGGTGAAAATTGTTTCCAAAACAATCATCGTCATTGTAAGCAACAAATGTGGTTGATTTTGACTTTGTTGCGATTCACTCATAAAACTTAATCCTTCCCTGAAATAGAGCATCCTAGCTTGTAAAAATACTTCAGGACTTTAATCAAATACATAATAATCTTGCTTTGTAGAACAGTTTAGCAAATCGATCAAGTGTTTAGTTTGCTATTATGAGGCTATTTTATGGGTAAATATATTAAGCGGTATAAAAAATAATCGGGAGAATGGGGAAAATGGATAAACAAATAAAAGATCAAAATGTTGATCAAGAAAAACAGGAAAATTCCGATAAAACAAAGAATAAGCTACGTTCAGGTCGTAAGTCGAGTCTGGATTTTCGTAAATATACCCAGCAAATTTGGCTTGCTGGATTGGGTGCTTTTTCACGTGCTGAGGAAGAGGGAAATAAATTATTTGACTCCTTAGTCAAGGTCGGTGAAGAGTTAGAATCGAAAACGACGGAAATTGCTGATCAAACGGTTGAAAAAGTGTCGGAGAAAGCAAAAGACTCGGTTACCGATACCAAAGATAAAGTCGAAAAGTTACTTGATCAAAGTGTTAATCATTCACTAAACCGAATTGGTTTAGTCACAGTAAAAGATATTCAGTACTTAGAAAGTCTCATATTACAGTTACATAGTAAGGTTGATTTTTTGGTTGAAGAAAATAAACTTTTAAAAGAGCGAATTGTAAAAAAATGAAACAATTTTACTTTTTCTTCATTTTTCAACAATTTTTTTCACATTTATTTTGCAGAAATGCAGATCGATAGTATTGCCTTTTGCCCCAAAGCATTGCTATAAAGATGTCATGGAATCCTTAGACCTTAAATAAACGATATTAAGAGGACGTAATCTTCATGAATAAATCAGAATTAATCGATGCAATTGCAGAGAAAGGGGGATTGTCTAAGACTGATGCAGGTAAAGCCTTAGATGCGACAATTGCTTCTATTACTGAAGCGCTTAAATCTGGTGATACTGTTACACTTGTTGGTTTTGGTACATTCAACGTTAAAGAACGTGCAGCGCGTACTGGTCGTAACCCACAAACGGGTGCAGCTTTAGAAATTAAAGCAAGTAAAGTGCCTAGCTTTAAAGCTGGTAAAGGTTTGAAAGATTCTGTAGCTTAATCTTTTCTAAAGCCGATAAACGCGCCGAATAAGGCGCGTTTTTTTATTAATAATGCCGATTTACAGTTTGAACTCATTCATTCGTTGTGGGTTTTCGGGTAAAATCCCTGACAAATAAAATATTGGAATACTTATGGAATCTTTTCGTAAAGTTATTAAGGGTTGGTTGGGCAAAGTTCTGCTCATTTTGTTTTTGACCCCTTTAGCACTTGTAGGTATTGAAGGATATTTTAGTGGTGGGAAGTCAGAAGACTCAGCAAAATTAGTCAATGGCCAAGAAATTTCTAAGAAAGAGTTAGAAGCACTGACCAAAACATTTAAAGAACAGTACTTGGCTTATGCTAATGGCGACGAAACTTTATTGAATCAATCCTATATTCAAAATAAAGCAATGGATAGCCTTGTTGCTCGTACCTTGTTATTACAACAAGCAGAAAAATTGGGTATTTCATTAAGTGATGCGCAGATTGAACAAATGGTTGCTCAACAACCGAGCTTTCAAGAAAACGGTAAATTTTCTGAAACCTTGTATTCAAATTATTTGCGTTCAGTCGGTATGACCAGTCAAGCTTTAATTGTGAATTTACGTCAAGACCATGCTTTAAAAATGTTGACTTCAACATTTATGGATTATGCATTGGTGAGTAAACTTGATATTCAACAAATTGCGAATTTGCAAACTGAACAACGTACTTTGCATTTGGCCAGTATTAAGCTTGATGAATATAAGAAAAATATAAAAGTTACCCCTCAAGAGATAGCAACTTATTACGACAAACATAAAGACTCATTTAAGCAAGTTGCCAGTGTAGATGTGGATTATGTTGTATTGACACCTGCAAATGTTGCACCAGCGAATACTCAAGTCACAGATGCTGAATTGCAGCAAGCCTATGCCACATTTGTGGATGCACAAAAGAAAAATATTAAACCTGTGGTAAAACATATCTTAATTGCTGCGGACACTCGTTCAGATGCTGAAGCGAAGAAACTGGCAAATGAGGTGGCTGCGAAAATTAAAGCAGGGATGACTTTTGCTCAAGCAGCTGCGCAATATTCAGATGATACTGAGTCTAAAGCCAAGGGTGGCGTGATTGAAGCATATGAAAAAGGTGTATTTGGTGATGCATTTGATCAAGCAGTGGCTGCTTTAAAATCAGCTCAAGTATCAGAACCAATTAAAACCCAATATGGTTATCATTTAATTGAAACACAAGCCGCTGTGGTTAAGCTCCCTTCATTTGAAGCTGAAAAACCACGTTTGATGGCAGAGTTGCAAAAGAACAAATCTGCCAATGTTTTTGCAGATACGGTAAATAGTCTGAATGAGTTGGTGGTGGGAAGTGATGCACTCGATGTTGTTGCACAAGAGGTTAAGGGTGTGACAGTTCAATCTGTGAAGGGCATGACATTATCTACACAACATGCAGTACTGAGCGATGCCAATGTAAAAGTTAAATTGTTTAATGATGATGTGAAAAATGGTGATCGTAATGCTTCAAGCAGTATTCAGTTAGGTAACGGTGATACTGTTTGGGTGAAAGTACGCAATTATCATGCTGCTGGTGTACAAAGTTTGGCTGAAGCGACTCCACGTATAAAAGCTAAACTCATTGAACAAAAAGCAACTGATGCTGCGAAAGCAAAAATCCAAGCGTCATTGAATAGTTTTAAATCACAACCTGCGGCAACTGTTGTAGCACAAAGTAAAATTGCATTTGAAAGTGCTGGCATTTTTACACGTTCACAAGGCTTGAAACGTGAAGTTGAACGTGCAGCATTTAGTGTGCCAGCACCAAAAGCAGGTATGTGGTCAGTGGCAACGGCATCATTGCCAAATGAGTTGGTTGTTGTGGCTGTCTCTGATGTGAATAAGACCACATCAAGTGCGTTAACGGATGAACAATTGAATGAATTGTCTAAGTTGTACCAACAACTTCGTGGGCAACAAGAATTGGATGATTACACTCAATATTTAAAATCAAAAGCAAAAATTAAATAATTTTTGCTGAAATAAAAAACCTGCGTAAACGCAGGTTTTTTTAATGGATGGGATAAAGTTTTATTCGGCGCGCAGCTTAAGTTGATAACCTGAGTATTTACGAATATTAATCACCCCAGTATCTAAAATTAAATATTGACCTTTAATACCTTGCAAGACACCACGAATAATTGGTGTTTTGTCTAGATTATGAGATTTTACTTTTTCAGGATACTGCTCTACAGGATAGATAAACTCATGCGGAAGTTCATTTTCCATCAGTTCAACGGTTTCATTGAATTCAAGGTTTTGACTAAATTCATCACGAATCATTTGAATTTTTGGTGCAAATTCGGCTACCAATTGCTCGCGAGCTTCTAGTAGATTTAGGGGGGCAGCTTCACCTTTGAGTAATTTGCGCCAATCAGTTTTATCAGCCACTTGTGTTCCAAACATAATTTCAAGTTGACCAGATAAGCGGCGTGAACCTACTTTCATAATAGGCAATGCTTGTGTTGCACCCTGATCCAACCAGCGTGTTGGCATTTGTCCAAGTCGTGTGATACCTACTTTGAGCGCACTAGAATTGGCAAGGTATACAATATGCGGTTGGAAGCAGACCTCATGGGCAAAACTATCTTCACGACAAGTACCTAAATGATAGTGACAAGTCTCTGGCTTCATAATGCACATATCGCATGAAGCTTTAGTTTTAAAACACTTGAAACAGTGACCTTGTGAATATGATTTTGGTGTTTTACTTCCGCAAGAAACACAGTAGATATTACCTGTCCATTCAATTTCAATTTCTTGACCTAAACGAAATGGAAGGTTAACTTCTGAACGATCTAGAACGAATTTATACTCTACATTTGCCTTACGTGTCTGTTGATCAGTTACACTAAGGTCCTTTAAACCTGCATGCATTTTATGGCAAATGCCTTGTAGTTCCATGGAAAACTCTCTTAATAATAAGGATGCAGTTATGGCTGAACAAAATGTCATCACTTCAATGCTAGACGATTTATTCAAAGAACAGCCGATTCAAACTGCATTGTGCATTGGTCAAAATCTTGAGCAATACGACAATAATCAATCAATTCAATGGCACCATTTTAGCGTAACTGAATTTTTAAATCTGCCTTTTACCCAGCGATATGACGTGGGTTTTGTATTGCTTGACTCTCAAGAGTTATTGGCTATTTCAAATATTCAAAAATCACAATTACTTGTAAGATTGAGAGATTTGATGGCAAAACGAATTGTTGTGGTTAGTCAGCTACAAGATGAGAAATTACTGCGTTCTTTAGGCTTTACTCAATTGATTGATAAAACTCTGCATGATCGTGATTTTGCTTTATGGCAATTTAATATACTGACGTATAAACATGTACCCGATTGGTTTAATTCCAAATTTTGGGCTAATCCTGAAAATTGGAATAAATTCCGTTGGTAAGTAATTTGTTGATACAGTTTTTATGATTGTAAGTTTTAACACTTTGTTTTTATTTGTTGATTTGAAAGTATCGTATTCCTTTATTGCACTTCTATGCAGGACAATACGATGATCAATTTAAGTACTCAGCACGCTTCTGGTGGAAATCTTAATGGTGATTTCCTGTGGTAAATAGGCTATTGGGTTTGGATGTTTTCTTGGCAATATAGTGTGATTTTTTTAAACGAATTAAAATGATCTGAGATTGAAATTCGAGCTCACCAAATTCTGGCTCAACTTGTACATAATGTAGTTGACCAAATTCATCACGAACACGTGCTTGTGCTGAGAAGCCTGGGCGTGCATTGCCACTGGAAATCGTTGCGAGTCGTCCGAGTAAACTGACTTGTTGTTTTGTTTCTACTGGTTTAATCACTTGATCTAGGCAATGAATCATAAAAACTGTAAAGAAAATTGCAATAATCAGTGCTGGAAGAATTAAGTAATAAGCAGGAAGAAATTTTTGTTGCTGAGCATAAACACAAAGTTGAAGGAAATAGCCTGAAAAGCTAAAGTTCATCAATAAGAACACCACAATTAGTGTTTTAGAGAACTTAACATTAAGGAGCGGTGATTCAGAGAGTTTTTTTGGGGATAGACTTTTTAGATATTGAGTGGGACGAATATTAAAGTAATAGCCGATGGTTTCGACCATGCTGAGCAAAATTAAAGCCAATAAACTTAAATGAAAGGGGATTAAGTTATAGTTCTGCAAAAATTCAAGCATGGTCAAATTCCATTGATTTTATTCTTCCGTGAGGTAAATTCCACCATCAGAATGCACGTTGATTGTTACTTTTTCAAGTGATTGACCTAAGCAAGGGCCAGAAATACATTCACCTGTTTCAACCAAAAAAAGCGCACCATGGGTTGAGCATTGAATATATTCACCGTCTTGATCTAAAAACTGATTTTCTAAAAATTCCAATTCAGTTTGTAGGTGAGGGCAAAGATTATTGTAAGCATAGTAAGCCCCATCACGTTGAGTGATAAAAATGGTTCTACCATCATCTGTGTCAAAAGCACGTGCTTCGCGTTCAGGAATTTCTTCCGTCATGGCAATTCTCATCATTATGCACATTCCTTTTGGAAGTTGTTTAATAGTTCCGCATAGCTTTCAACACTAAGGCGTGGGCCGAACTGTGAAACAACTTCACTTGAAATTAGAATCGCCAATTCAGCAGCCATTTGAAGACTTAAACCTGCATTTAATGCATAAAGGAATGCGCCAGCAAACGCATCACCAGCACCATTTGCATCGACAGCGGTTACAGTACGACCAGAAACTTTAAGTGTTTGTTCTGAATCAGAAATTAAAGCACCTTCTGCGGATAATGTAATGACAGTGTATTTGCTTTTTAATTGCAATTGAGTAAGTGCTGCCTCTACAGAATCGGTTTCTGTATACATCATTGCTTCTTGTTGATTGCAGAAAATCAAATCTACACCATCATCTAATAGCTCATCTAAACCTTGACGTGCATATTGCACCATTGCGGGATCAGACAGGGTTAATGCAATTTTAACCCCATGTGCTTTGGCAATTTGACGAGCTTGTTTTACAGCAAGGCAGGCAGAACTGCTGGTCGATAAATAACCTTCAATATAAAGCCATTTCGCTGTTTTTAACGGTTCAAAATTGATTTGATCTGCACTCAGTTCCGCAGTAATACCAAGGTAAGTGTGCATGGTACGTTCAGAATCTGGGCTGACCAATACCATACAAGTACCGGTTTCACCTTCACTTACAGAATGTTCGGTGGTTTGGATGCCAGCTTCATTTAGACCTTTTAAGTAAATACGACCTAATTCATCATTGCCCACACGGCAGCCGTAAAATGCTTTGCTGCCTAAAGCACTAAAAGCAACGGTCGTATTTGCAGCAGAACCACCAGATGCTTGACCTTTGTAGATTTGTGTTTCTTTTAAATTATTATATAAATTTGCTTGTGTTTCACCATCAGTCAACTGCATAGTGCCTTTTTGCAAATTTTGTTGAATAAGGAAGTCATCAGAGACTTTAAATTCTTGGTCAATTAATGCATTACCAATTGCAAAAAGATCAACAGTTGCCATGTTTTTCATTCACACTTTAAATTAAAGCGCTAAGTTTACACCAATGCTCATGATAGCTGTAGATTGATGAATAAAATTCAAGATGTGGCGCATTTATTCGGTCAAAATGCAATATAGGAAAGGATGAGGAAGGTTAGATGAATATCACGATTGATAAAGCTGAACAATTACCAACACAAATTCAGGAATTGGCGAAGCAAGCACAGAAAGAAGGATTTCAGTTTGTTGATCGATTGATTGAAGAGTATGAAAGTGGAAAAAATAGGTTCAATCAACCAGGGGAATTTCTTCTTTTTGTTTATGACGATGAAAAGCTGATTGCTTGTGGGGGGCTAAATCAGCAGTGGAATGAAAACGAAATTGATAACAGAATTGGTCGCGTACGTCGTTTTTATGTATTGCCCAAATACCGTAAGCATGGTGTAGGTAAGCAGTTGTTACAACATTTGGAAAAAAATGCTCGGGAAAATTTTTCAGCACTTTGCTTAAATACAGATACTAAATCTGCGGCTCATTTTTACCAGAAGCAAAATTATGTTTTTGTGGAAAATCACCCGAATTATAGTTATTTCAAATATTTACTCTAGTATTGGATGGCTTTAGATTATGATGCTGCTTAGCTTGGCTTTTATACTGGGTAGCGTCATAATAATGGCTGTTGTCGATTTTGTTTGAAATTTTAATTAACGCAATATCTTTTTTAAATTGATAAAATCAAAAAAATCAGTATTTAAAAAATTTAATTTTTTTATTTTGTGAAAAAATAAGCGTGGTTCAAATCATTTAAGTGGTTTTTGTGGGTAATACCCTTGATTTAAAAGCTTAAATGATGCAAAAAATTATATCGGGAATTATACCAATTTTAATATTGAATTAAGTACTTGGCTTGAACATATCCGTAAAGATTGTTGTTGAGTCTAGCTGATGAACCAGCCACAAAGTTTTGCCTCTTCCTTATCCAAATCCAAAGTGCCAGAAATAACAGCGCTCTTTTGGGTCACGAAAATATTTGCCACAACTTTTGGTGAAACAGCGGGTGACGCTGTATCTATGTCACTGAATTGGGGGTATTTAATGAGCACGGCTATTTTTGCTGTGCTCTTCATTTTACTGCTCTATTTTCAGGTGAGTGCAAAAGCATATCGACCTTATTTATATTGGTTCACCATTATTGCCAGTACCACAGTGGGTACAACTATGGCCGATTTTGTTGATCGCTCTTTAGGGATTGGTTATATCGGTGGCAGTACGTTGTTACTAAGTTTTGTGCTCCTTTCTCTTTTGGTTTGGTATAAATCGGAAGGCAGTATTTCCCCGCATAGTGTGAATTACCCTCGTGCAGAAATTTTCTATTGGTTGACCATTACCTTTTCACAAACACTGGGAACGGCTTTGGGAGATTGGTCGGCAGATACCGCGGGTTTGGGTTATAGCGGTGGTATTGTTTTGTATGTCGGTCTCATTGCATTGATTGCTGGATTGTATTTTTTGAGTCGAATTTCTCGAATAGTGTTGTTTTGGAGTGCTTTTATTTTGACCCGTCCCTTAGGTGCAGTTGTTGGCGATTTTTTGGATAAACCGCTGGCTTCTGGTGGTTTGGATTTAAGTCGCTTTGGTGCCTCTGCGGCAATTTTGATTGCAATCGTGATATGTATTTATTGTGCTTATCGACCAACGATGAAAAATATTTAATCTTTAGGGCATATTGCATTATTTTTTAACCAAAAATTAAAAATGTTGACAACGAACTTAGGAGAATAAAAAATCTATACTGAAATACACGGAAATTAGTGTTTGCACCAATCCATAGTCATGAAAGATTCAGGTATAATCGGAATAACTTATAAAGTTGTATCTGATTTGGAGATCACATGACTGTAGATGTTACTGAAACCATTACTCAAACTGTTCATCCTGCGTTTCAGTTGATACGTCAACACCATGTTGAAGCCTTAGACGTTTTTATTTCTGAATATAAACACAAAGTGACGGGCGCAACGCATTATCATTTGGCAAGTGACCTTGATGAAAATGTATTTTTAGTCGCATTTCGTACCCAGCCCATGGATTCAAAAGGTGCAGCGCATATTTTGGAACATACTGCATTGTGTGGTTCGGAAAAATTTCCAGTGCGTGACCCATTTTTCTTGATGATTCGTCGTTCACTGAATACTTTTATGAATGCGTTTACTTCAGCCGATTGGACAGCGTATCCATTTGCAACACAAAATAAAAAAGACTTTCAAAACTTGTTAGAAGTTTATTTAGACGCTGCATTTGCCGCAAATTTAAATGAACTTGATTTTGCTCAAGAAGGTATTCGTATTGAGTTAGAAGAAGGTCAACCTGTATATAAAGGTGTGGTTTTTAATGAAATGAAAGGGGCAATGAGCTCTCCTTCAGATCAGCTTTATCATCAATTGGCACATCATTTATTCCCTAAAACTACGTATCATTACAACTCAGGTGGTGATCCTAAAGATATTCCAGATTTAACCTATTCAGAGTTGGTTGATTTCTATAAGTCGCATTATCATCCAAGTAATGCTGTATTTATGACCTTTGGTGATGAATCTGCCTACCACTTACAAGAACAGTTTGAAACTTTGGCCCTGTCTAAATTTGAACAAGGTCAAACACTGTATTCAACACCTGAAACACGTTTAGCTGCGCCTATTGAAGTGACAGAAACCTATGCCGTTGATGCTGAAGATTTAACTGATAAAACCTATCACATCATTTCATGGTTATTACCTGAAGCTAGTGATATTAAATTGCGCTTAGGTATGCGTTTGGTTGAAGGTATTTTGCTGGAAGATTCAGCTTCGCCATTACGTCATTATTTAGAAACGTGTGATTATGCACAATCTACTGGCCCGATTATGGGTGTAGATGATTCAAACTTTGAAATGACATTTTTCTGTGGTGTGCAAGGTTCAAATCCAGAACATGCTGAAGAATTTAAAAACGGTGTGTTTAAGATTCTTGAAGATGTTGCATCAAAACCTGTCGACACCGATATGGTGGATGCAATTTTACATCAAATTGAATTGCATCAACGTGAAATCAATGGCGATGGTATGCCGTATGGTTTAAGCCTGATTTTAAATGGTTTAAGCAGTGTGATTCATCACAGTGACCCCATTCATGTTTGGGATGTTGACAGCGCGATTGAGCAAGTTAAAGAAGAACTTAAAGATCCAATGTGGTTGTCGAATCTGATTAAAATCTATCTGATTGATAATTCGCATCGCGTACAAATGACTTTGGTGCCAGATGCCAACAAGTCAGCCGCTGAAGCCGAAGCAGAAAAAGCACGTTTGGCTGAAATTGGTGGCAAACTGACTGAAGAACAAAAGGCTGAAATTATTGCGCAAACAGAAGCGTTAAAAGTACGTCAAGATACACCTGATGACCTGAACTTGTTACCAAAAGTAGGGCTAGAAGATGTGCCTGCTGATTTGCATATTGTACAAGGTCAATTGCGTGAAATTATCAGCAATGGTTTAGATACGCCACTGAATTTGTACCATGCAGGAACCAATGGTATTTACTACCAGCAAGTGACCGTTAAAATTCCTGACGAGGTTGTACAGTCGCCATATTTTACTTTGCTGTCGGTGTTATTGGGTGAAGTGGGTGCTGGAGAATATGATTATCTCGAGTTACAACAACTGCAAACCGCGGTCAGCGGTGGTGTGGGGATGGGTGCATCTTTACGCTCAAAAGTGGATGACAAAAACAAAATTAGTGCATGGTTAACGCTCACGACGAAATCGTTGGTGAATAATTTTGAAGCCATTCGTTTATTGAAGTTGGCATTTGAACAACTCCGTTTTGATGAAAAAGACCGCATTATTGAATTATTACAACAACGTAAAACCCATTGGCAGTCGCGTTTGTCAGGTTCAGGTCATAGTTATGCAATGCAGATTGCATCACGTAACTGTGGTGCTTTAGCGCAACGTGATTATCAAAATACGGGCTTAGGCGCGCTGAATTGGTTAGGTGACTTGGTTGCTAAAATTGAAAATGATGAAGCGGCTTATGATGCTTTAATTGTGGAACTAAAAGCAATTCACCGTCTACTCTTGCAAGCACCAAAGCAATTTCTATTGGTGTCTGAAGAACATCAATCTGATGCTCTAGTTGAAGAAATTCAAGTTGTTTGGGATAAGTTAGCTGTAGATAAAACTCCTGTGGAATTGTCAACAATTAGCACGGAAAATAGTACGAAAGATGAGGCTTGGTTAATTCAAGCCAATGTTCAATTCTGCGCTTTAGCTTATCCTGCTGTCGAAGTTTCTCATCCTGATGCAGCACCTCTAATGGTATTGGCTGCTTACTTACGCAATGGTTTCTTGCATAGTGCTATTCGTGAAAAAGGTGGCGCTTACGGTGGTGGTGCAAGCTACGATGGCAATGCTTGTTCATTCCGTTTTTATAGTTATCGTGATCCGCGTTTGGCAGAAACATTTAAAGACTTTGAAGCAAGTATTGTTTGGTTGTTGAATACCGAACATCAACCTCATCAGCTAGAAGAAGCGATTTTAGGCTTAATTGCGAGCATGGATAAACCTGGTTCTCCTGCGGGTGAAGCGATTAGTGCTTGTTATGCTTTATTGCATGCACGTACACCAGCGGTAAGAAAGCAATTGCGTGCACGTTTGCTTGCAGTCAGTTTGGATGATTTGAAACGCGTGGCGCAACACTATCTTGTTCAGCAAACACCTGTGAGAGCAGTTGTTGCACCCGTGGCTAAACGTGATACCTTGTTAGAATTAGGTTTTGACATTAAACAAGTAAATTAAAAATAATAGGGTGGGTTAATATGGCGTTCAAAAGAATTGAACGCACTACTTTGCAACTGAGCATGATTATGCTCAGTTCATTGTATGTGGCGAATGTACATGCTGTAAATCCAGAGTCTTTGATTGCGCCAGCAAGCCCAGAAGCCTGCGTGGCATTAGAATCGAATGCTGATCGTTTGGTTTGTTACGATACTTTATTTAAAGTGCCTGAGGCAGAAAAACCAGCACTTCTTTCTGAACGTCAAGCCGCAAATGAACTGACTCCTGAACCGACCCAACCAGAAACACTAAAAGAAAAAATTAGTCATGGTGTGAGTAATGTCTTTGCTGCTGAAGGCCCAGCGATTAACCCGAATACGTCTTTGCTGGATAAGCGTTGGGAACTGTCGACTGCCAGTAAACTTGGAACATGGAATATTCGTGCGCATCAGCCCGTCTATCTGATGCCGGGATTTTGGACTTCTGATAAAAATGAACGTCCATCGAGTCCGAATGAAAACAATACGGTGCCAGCTGGTGAGGAACTCAACTTAACCTCTATGGAAGCCAAGTTTCAGTTATCGTTAAAAACCAAGGCACTGGAAAATTTATTTGGTGATAATGGGGATGTTTGGCTGGGCTATACACAATCATCGCGTTGGCAGGTTTATAATGCTGATGAATCACGTCCTTTTCGTGAAACCAACTATGAGCCTGAAGCAAGCTTGGTGTTTCGAACCAATTATGAAATATTGGGCTTAAATGCACGTTTATTGGGTGTAACCCTGAACCATCAATCGAATGGGCGAGCAGATCCATTATCACGGAGTTGGAACCGCATCATGTTCAATGTTGGTTTTGAACGGGATAATTTTGCCTTGATGCTACGTCCTTGGTATCGTATTGAAGAAGATGCGAAAGATGATAACAATCCAGATATTAAAAACTATATTGGCCGTGGTGATTTAACCGCATTCTATCGTTGGAATGATCATGATTTTTCATTGATGCTACGTCACTCATTAAAAGGGGGTGATGATGCACATGGAGCAGCTCAATTTGATTGGGCATTCCCCATTAGTGGTAAATTGCGTGGCTATGTGCAATTGTTTGATGGTTACGGGGAAAGTCTGATTGATTATAACCATCGTGCAACTTATGTCGGTCTCGGTGTATCACTGATGAATTGGTTCTAAAATTTTTAACACCTTAAAAAGTATCTTCATTAAAGCCAGTCAGTTAAGAAATTGACTGGTTTTTTATTTTAAATTCATGATGTTATTTGATACGTGGAAACGTCATTCGCAATTGTTCGATGCATGAGGTGTACACACCGCAAGATTGAAAAAGTAAGGTTTCTGCGATTTATTAATCAATAAAAGGTATTTGGCGAGTTTTGCGGTGAGGCGCACTGCGCCGCAAGATGCCTTTCTTGCGAACTCAAAATATATTTTGAGTTTCTCATTTGGGCTTATCCAAAGTAATAGATGAGCTCCAAGTATTTGATTTAAAAATGTAAGACTCCATCGTGAAAAACTAAAAAGTTAAGGACTTTATTTTTAAAACCCTTAACTGACTGGCATTAACTCAATGGAGTGGTTTTTTGGCTTAAAGTAAATGTGATTTAACCAATTTGAATATCCGTGGGTGGGTGTTTTAAACGGCTCTTTTTAGGCGTAGCAATAAGATAAGCCAAAGTCAGCGGTCCTAAACGACCAGCAAACATCAGTAAGACTAATGCGATTAAACTTGCGGGTTGAAGTTCACTAGTGATGCCGCGCGATAAACCCACGGTACAAGCAGCAGAAACGGCTTCAAATAATAAATCTAAGAATTCTTTATTTGGCTCTAAAATAAGTAGAGTAAATAGCCCTAAAAAGATGAGTATTCCTGTAATTGAAACAACAGCGAAGGCTTTAAATGAAGTCACTTTTGATACCGAATGGTTAAATACACGGAGTTCCTCAGAGCGACGTAAAAAAGTAATCACACTAAGAATAACAATAATAAAAGTGCCGACTTTAATTCCACCCGCAGTACTGAGTGAACCTCCACCAATAAACATCAATACCATGGTCACTAAGGTTGAAGCATCACTCATACTCGCCATATCTAAGCTGTTAAAACCAGAGGAGCGTGGGACAGTTGCATGGAACCAAGCATTCACCGCTTGATCACCCAGACTCATACCTGCAAGCGTTAGGGGATTACTCGCTTCTAAAGCCCAAATGACAATAAAGGCAGCAAGGTTTAATCCCACAATCGTTGAAAGTATTAATTTACTGTTTGGACTCAGTTTTTTCCAACGATGCGCGCGTTTAATATCCATCAGGACAACAAAGCCAATTCCGCCAATAATATAAAGCATGCTAATGGTAAACGTAATGAAATAATGCTCGGAAAAGCTCATTAGACTATTTGGGAAAAGGGAAAAACCACCGTTATTAAATGCGGAAACACTATAAAAAGCGGCATAGAAAAAGGCATGAGCAAAATCGTATTCTTGCATCCAAGCAATGGTTAAAATGACAGTGCCAAGCGCTTCAAAAAATAATGAGTATAAAAGAACACCTTTAATGGTAAAAGACACTTTCGATAGGCTGGTTTGACCAATGGTCTCTTGTGCCATCACTTGCTGTTTTAAGCCAATATTGGATGACAGACTCAGGGCTGCAAGAATGGCAAAGGTCATAAAGCCCAAACCACCACATTGTAGCAACAACATAATAACCACCTTACCAAAGGTGGTGTAGGCTTCACCGACATTCACCACTGAAAGACCAGTAATAGTGACAGCAGAGGTCGCGGTAAATAGGGCGTTAATCCAAGATAATTCACCATAATGCGCAATCGGTAGTTTGAGTAATAAAGTACCGATCACAATAAAACTTAAGAAACCCAGTGCTAGCAAGCTAGGTGGGCTCAGATTAATGGTATTGTGCTTTTTATTGTGTAATCGATTCATATTTTATTTAAACCGTGTATAAAGTTTTCGGAGTGGTTCAAGTTCTCCTTCAACCACCAAAATATCCCCAACTTGTAAAACTAAATTTGGATCAATATTAAATAGAATTTCTTTTCCGCGTTTATGTAAAAGTGTTTTAATCTCTGGAGCATGTTCCATTAGGTGATGGAAGCGTTCACCTTTGATGCTGTCTTTAATTTCAATTTTGACAATGAAATGATTGTCTTCTAAACCCATATATCGACTGACCATGGGGTAGCTGAGAGATTGTGCGACACGAACGCCCATATCTTCTTCGGGGTGAATAATTTTGTTCACCCCAAGATGCGTCAAAATCATGTGATGGGCTTTGGATTTGGCTTTGACCCAAATTTTTTGAATACCCAAATTTTTAAGATGCAGTACACATAGTATACTGGCTTCAATGTCTTCACCAATAGCGACCACAACCGCTTCACAATTTTGAATATTAAGTTCGTTGAGTACATGTTCATCAGTTGCATCGGCAATCACGGCATGTGTAATTTGATCTGAAATACTTTCTACATATTTTTTATTGCTGTCGATCCCAATCACATCATGATTTAAACTCACCAGTTGCGTGGCTATAGTGGCTCCAAAACTTCCTAATCCAATTACTGCAAATTGAGCCATTCAAGCATTCCTTATCCATTTTATGTGATTTAGATTCGTAACGTGTATCTGAAAATCTGTGTTCATTTTATAAGGTTATGGTTTATGCATCTATCAGGCTTACAAAATTATATATAACAAAAACTTATTTTTAAGATGGAGCATTGTAGAAAAATAAAATGAATAGATAGCATATAAGCCTTTGCAAATTGAATACCGTCATAAAACATTCAAAAACTCTCGCTATAATTCTGCATATATAATTTTCTATTTTTATAGTGAATTTAAAGAAACTGAGCATAGAAGAATTAAAAATGGACGATAAAAAGATTTTTAAGATATTACAAAAATGGTTTTCGGTGTTGGAACTTCGGGAAATTCCTAAGAAGAAAGACCGACGTAATTTTGAGCAATTCTTGGCGTGGATTTCAGCTGAAAAATTAGCTAAGGATTTTCATACTTATTTAATGTCGGTAGATTCTGAAAATCCCTATGAAAATGGATTGGAAAAATGCGCTACTTTGCAGCATAAAAACATTGATCTTGGTTTAATACAGCAGGATATTCGTAAAAAGACCACGCCTTTATATGCACATTATGAGCAGCATAAAGAAGTTATTGGCAAATATTACAATGTAAATGATCAGGTCTTTGATCTTGTTTTTGAAGAAATTTTTACGTTGTTGAAGTCACAGGGTTTGGAGTTGTTATTGATTTATGCAGATAGAACTTACTGGATGGCTGTTCCGAATGATGATGTTAAAATCCATAAATTTTGTAAATCTTTCACCAAGCAATTTAAGGATGAAGGTGTGTGTATAGAGCACTATACACAATTAGATTGTTTAAGATCGACTTGAAAATTTGAAAAAAAGAGCCAGCTGATCACTGGCTCTTTTTTATGTGTTATTTCAAGAAACGTTGATAACCTAAGTTATTGGTAATTTCAGCATATGGATAAGTAATATTTTCTAATGTTTCAATTAAACCATCTGGGTTTTGTTTGGCATCGCTTGCTTCAAGACCCACCAGTACACGACCTTCAGCAGCACCATGATTACGATAGTGGAATAGGGTGATGTTATGCGTGGGTCCAAGACGTTCTAGGAAGGTTAATAATGCGCCTGGGCGTTCTGGGAATTCTACGCGGAATAACCGCTCATTTTCGATATCAGCATGCCCACCAACCAGGTAACGAATATGCAATTTTGCCACTTCGTCATCAGATAAGTCATCGACATCATAGTGAGCTTGTAAGAGTTCATGGATGTCATGACGCTCTTTTTCGCCACCTTTTAGACTAATGCCAACAAAGACTTGAGCGGCACTCGAAGTGCTGGCGCGGTAGTTAAACTCAGTGATATTACGACCTTGTAAAGCACGGCAGAAGTTAAGGAAGGAACCTTTTTCTTCAGGAATGGTCACGGCAAAAATGGCTTCTTTACGTTCACCGAGTTCTGTCCGTTCTGCGATATAACGTAGGCGGTCAAAATTCATATTGGCACCGCACACAATCGAAACCATGTTCTTATGTTCTAGACCATGTTGTTCGACATATTTTTTAATGCCTGCCAGTGCCATTGCACCAGAAGGCTCAACAATACTACGGCATTCATCATAGGTGTCTTTAATGGCAGCACAGATTTCATCTGTATTGACCAAAATGACATCACGTTCAACAATTGGGCCTGAGTTATCTGATTTTTGTAGTTGGATCACTTGAAATGGCTTTTCACCAATTTGTGCCACTGCTGTACCATCTGCAAACAAACCAACTGAAGGTAGAATGACACGTTCATTCGCTTCAAAAGCTGCTTTTAAGCAGGCTGATTCATCATATTCCACTGGAATGACTTTGACATGTGGTGCAACATCACCCAAGTAAGCCGCAACGCCTGCGATTAAACCACCACCACCTACGGCAACAAAGACATAGTCGACATCACGCCATTGGCGTAGAATTTCATTGGCAATGGTGCCTTGACCCGCCATGACCAATTCGTCATCGTATGGTGGAATAAAGGTCATACCTTCATCTTTTGCACATTGAATTGCGTATTTATTGGCAACATCAAATGAGTCACCATGTAAAACCACTTCACCACCTAAGCGTTTCACCGCTTGTACCTTAATATCAGGTGTGGTTTTTGGCATCACAATAATGGCGCGAATTCCCAGTTTTTGACCAGATAGAGCCACACCTTGCGCATGGTTGCCTGCTGAAGCTGTAATAACGCCACGTTCTAACTGAGATTTCGGCAATTGACTAATACGGTTATAAGCACCGCGTAGTTTGAAAGAAAAGACAGGTTGTAAGTCTTCGCGTTTGAAGCGAATATTATTGTTTAGTTTCTCACTAATTCGTGGCGCTGCTTCGAGTGGAGTTTCGATTGCAACGTCGTACACAGTTGCTTGTAATATTTGTCGAACCAAACGAGACAGCATGTTAATTTTCCATCTAACAGTTTAAAATAGATTTTTATTGTAACAAACCCCTGTACATTTGGGCTGTAAAATCAGCAACAAATGTCAAAAAATAGTTGAGCCAAGTTATGAGTCTGTATGCGACCCAAGATGAAAAGAAACAAGCTGCCGCGAAAGCTGCTTTAAAGCATTTGCCAAAGGGCGGTATTTTGGGTGTAGGTACAGGAAGTACTGTGAACTTCCTCATTGAATTATTACCAGAACTGCAATTAGAAGCAGCAGTTGCAAGTTCTGAAGCGACTGCACAACGCCTTAAAAAATTAGGTATTGAAGTGGTTGATATGAATCACGTTGGTGGTTTAGATGCTTATGTCGATGGTGCGGATGAAATTGACCGTCATATGCACATGATTAAAGGTGGTGGTGCTGCATTGACCCGTGAAAAAATTGTCGCGTCGATTGCGAAGAAATTTGTCTGTATTGTCGATGACTCGAAATGGGTAGAGCAATTGGGTCATGATTTCCCGCTGCCTGTAGAAGTGATTCCAATGGCACGTTCTGCTGTGGCACGTAAAATTGTGAGTCTAGGTGGTGATCCTGTATACCGTGAAGGTGTCATCACTGATAATGGTAATGTGATCTTAGATGTGCATAACTTCAATATCTTAAATGCACTTGAACTTGAAAAAACCTTGAATAATATTCCGGGTGTTGTGACCAATGGTATTTTTGCAATTCAGAAAGCGGATATTGCTATTGTGGCAACCAATAATGGTATTGAAGAGCGTACTGCGGTTTAAGAAATCCTCCCTGACCCTCCTTTTTCAAAGGAGGGGAAAGTCTGTAATTTAATAAGACTCCTCGAAACTTTTAAAAGTTTGAACTTCCCCCTTTATCAAAGGGGGATCGAGGGGGATTAAAATAACGATTAAATATAAAAATGACCCTAAACGACCTGCCTGAAATTAAAATTGTCCGTCATGCACGAGCGATAAGACTTCGTTTGCGGGTAGAGCCAACACAAATTCGTTTAACTGCACCATTATTTTGTAGCAAAAAGCAGATTCAAAATTGCATTGATCAATCAGAACAGTGGTTAGTCAAAACTTGGCAAGAACAGCAGCAGAAACAAGAAATACAGCTGCAAAATAGGCTGTTTCCGACAGAACTTAAACTCTTTAATTTAGAACAACCTATACAAATTACTTATCAAGCACAGCAGAAAAATTTTGTGTTTGATCATGAGTATTTGAGACTCAGTGTCAGTGATCGTCAGCCTGAACAATATTTAAAAGCGTTTGTAATCGCCTATGCAAAGCATCATCTTCCAATTTTTTTAACGCAAGTGAGTACTGAAACGGGTTTGAATTTTGCTCAATGTTCGATTCGGCAGCCAAAAACACGTTGGGGGAGTTGTACATCTAAACACGATATTATGTTGAATAGTGCTTTGGTACTGTTTCCTCAAGAAGTCGTTAGATATGTATGTGTACATGAATTAGCACATACCCGATATTTTGATCATAGCCCACAGTTTTGGATGCAGGTACAGTTACATGATCATAACTTTCAGCAGCATCAGAAAATATTAAAAATAAAGCTGTTACATTGTTGGTGGTTTTTTTAGTAACCATTAAGCGGATTGATGTTTTAATTTTTTATTTTTAAGTGTAGATTAAATCGTATAAAAACTGATTTAAAATTCATGCGTTGAACCTTCCTCCCATATCGTAATAAAAGAACTCAGATGTGAATTTTACAGATATTCATTATTTCGTATTAATCGTCCCGAGCTGTCTCATCTTGATGGGTAGTCTGTTCTTAATTTGTCATTTTTTCTTCAAAGCACCACATTATTTGTTGTGGTTGGGCATAGGATATATTGTTCCAGCATGTGCTTTGGCAGCACAAAGTTTAATGTCCAATCAACACATGACGATGTCTTCCCCCATACTAGGGATCATGTATTTGTTTGGTGCTTGGGCTAGTGCTTATGCGATGGCTTTAAGGAAAAATGTACAGGTACATTCTAAATTTGCGTGGGCATTAATTGTGATGCTTGCCACCTTGCTTGGTTATTATGCCTTTGTAGATGAGCAACTGTGGATACGCATGCTGATTTTGAATTTAGGTGTTGCTACGATTCAGTCTTTGGTTCTTATCTCAATGTTTGCCCATTTTAAACACAGTGATCGGTTAAATAAAATTGTTGATCTTTCATATCTGTTTATTGTGTTTTATACCTTTGTTCGTAGCTTGATTATTTTCCTGTTTTTAAAAAATATTGATGCCAGCATGCTTTCGACTTCAGTTTGGTGGTTGATGATGTTGGCTGCCAGTATTTTGTTGAGCATGTGGTTTGCTATTGTTCTATTGGGCACTATGGTGCGAGATATTGTCTTTAAACTCAGTGAAGAGCGTTCACGAGATTCATTAACCTATTTGCTCAATCGGCGTGGATTTTACGATGCTGCAAAAGTAAATTTAGCACAAAGACCTGTGAAAAAATATTTTTTGCTGATGTGTGATATCGACCATTTCAAAAAAATTAATGATAGCTATGGACATTTAGTCGGCGATCAAATTTTGCAACACGTGGGACGGATTATTAGTCAAAACGTGCGTGAAAATGATTTGGTTGGGCGTTTTGGTGGGGAGGAATTTATTATTTTATTACAAATAAAACAGGCCTCTGTTGCGTATCAAATTGCTGAGTGTATTCGTGTTGCCATTGAGACTGAATTATTTTCAGAGAAAAAAATATCTGTAACGGCAAGTTTTGGTGTTGCTCATGTGAAAAATAAGAATCTAACCAATACAATTGATGTTGCGGATAAATTATTGTATCGCGCAAAACGCGCAGGGCGAAATCGTGTTTTTTTGGAAATGTATGAAAGTACGAATAATAAAGCGCTTAGCAATGATGAGAAAATATCACTAAAACCAAGCAAAATAGTTCAGAAAACCTAAACTTCCTGTCATACTGTCTTGCTAAGAAATAGATACTTTGATTTGAGGTCGTGATCGTGATTAGTGTTGGTATTGTCGGTGGTACAGGTTATACAGGCGTTGAATTGTTGCGTCTTTTACTACGACACCCAAATGTACAAGTTAATGTACTGACATCACGTACTGAAAATGGTCGCCGTGTCGATGACATGTTCCCAAGCCTGCGTGGTCATACCGATCTTTGCTATTCAGATTTAAATATCGACGAGCTTAAACAATGTGACGTTGTTTTCTTCGCAACCCCGCATGGTGTAGCAATGAAACATGCAGCGGAACTGGTTGCAGCAAAGACTAAAATTGTCGATTTAGCGGCAGATTTTCGCTTACAAGATTTAGAACAATTTGAAAAATGGTATGGTCTGGAACATGCTTGTCCAGATATTTTAAAAGATTCGGTTTATGGTTTGTCAGAGCTGAACCGTGACAAAATTAAACAAGCCAATGTGGTTGGTAATCCGGGTTGTTATCCAACAACCGTGCAACTGGGTTTGGCGCCATTGTTTAAACATAGCGACACATTGGTGAAACCTGAAAGTATTATTATTGATGCAAAATCAGGTGTTTCAGGTGCAGGGCGTAAAGCAAGCTTAGGCATGATTTATTCGGAAAATGCCGATAACTTCAAAGCTTATGCTGTTGGCGGTCATCGTCATCATCCTGAGATTGTGGAAGCATTGGAAAATATTTCAGGTCAAAAAGGTGTATTCAATCACATCGTATTTGTACCCCATTTGGTTCCCATGATCCGTGGCATGCTTAGCACGATTTATATTGATTTAACTGATGCTGGTGATCAGACAGATTTGCAAAGCTTATATGAGCAATTCTATGCCAATGAAGCTTTTGTTGATGTGATGCCTGCAAATAGTTCACCTGAAACACGTTCTGTTCGTGGTGCAAACCAACTTCGTATTGCTTTGTATAAACCACAGCCGAAAAAACTGGTTGTTTTATCTGTGCAAGATAATTTGGTGAAAGGTGCTGCTGGGCAAGCGGTGCAAAATATGAACCTGATGTTCGGTTTTGCCGAAAATGCAGGTTTAGAAGGGATTGGTTTATTACCATAAAAAACGTTTTTCAACTTCACACACATTTAGATTTGGATTTAAATGTGTGTTTTGAATGAATCAAAATAAGAGATGACGATGCTGGATACTGAATTAAATACTCCATCACAACAGGCTCCATTAAGTAAAAAGCCTTTTTTAAAGGGTAATTTACCTTTGGCGATGGGTGCTGCAATTTTGGTTGTGGGTAGTGGTTTTCTTGGCTATTCAATTGGGCATCGGCAAGGTCTAACCGTTGTCGGTTTTGAGGCGGATGCGGAACAACTGGTTGAAGTTGTACAAAAGCAAAAGAGCAGCTTAGAAACACTGAATAAAGGCTTGAATTTAGCAGTACAAGAGCGTGATGTTGCAGTAAGTAATTCAAATGATTTATTTGCTGAGCTGAATCAAGCACGTGTAGATAAAGTTCAATCTGAAGGTTTGGGGGCAATTTATCGTGAAGTATTGCGTCAACGTGGTGGTTTAAGTCTAACCATACAGAATATTGGGATTAAACCATTACCTGATAATGCTTATGAATATGAGCTGGATTTGGTACAAGTGAGTCCCAATAAACGCAGTGCATCTGGTAGTGTTGAATTACATTTAATTCAAGGTACGGAAGTTTTACTTGTACCGATGGAAGACAAAAATTTCAATTTTCAAGATTCTGAGCGTTTAACTGGACGTTGGACAATGCCTAAAGGCTTTGCACCAGAATTTATTGAAGTTCGTTTAACTGGAACCAGTACGCCTGTAATTAAGCGGTTCAGTTGGGGCCGTGGAAAACCGATAGAAAGTCAATCAGCATTTATCTCTGATATTCCTCAAGCAGAAGCCAATGCACAATAAATGTGAATTTTAAATCCTATGCGAATGAATAAACGTCAAAATTGTTTAAATGACATCAAAAATTCTTTTCATCAATCTGGATATGTCGATTGGCATATTAGTCCACGCTTAAGCAATGAAACGCATGAGGAAGCCGAGGGTGATATTGCAGTACAAGCTGCGAAACCTGAATTAAAGCGTCCACCCATGTATTGTGTTGTTTTAATGAACGACGATTACACACCAATGGACTTTGTAATTGAAATTTTACAACAATACTTCGCTTTGAATCTTGACCAAGCCACTCAAGTAATGCTAACTGTACATTATGAAGGGAAAGGTATCGCAGGCGTTTATCCGAGAGACATTGCGGAAACAAAAGCGAACCAAGTAAATAATTATGCTCGGTCACAAGGTTATCCATTGCTTTGTCAGATTGAGCCAAAAGATTAAGGGGATTACATGCTCAGTCGTCAATTGGAAGTATCTTTACGTTTGGCTGTTAGCATGGCTCGTCAAAAGAGACATGAGTTTCTGACGGTTGAACATTTATTGTTGGCATTACTGGATAATGACTCTGCTGTAAATGCGCTTAAAGCGTGTGGTGCAGACATTATTGTTCTTCGCAAAGAATTAGAAGAATATGTTGAACAACATACCCCAAAATTAAGCGAACATAGCGATCAGGCACCACATCCGACTGAAAGTTTTGATCGTATTTTGCAGCGTGCAATTTTCCATGTGCAATCGAGCGGTGGTGATCGTACAGTTGAAGGTGCGGATATTCTGGTTGCGATGTATTCTGAACGTGATTCATTTGCTGTTTATTTACTTAAACGCCATCAAATTAATCGTTTAACTTTAACTCAATATTTATCTCATGGTACGCGCAAAGAAGAAGTGCAAGCCGAAGAGGAAGTTGAAGAGTTGGATGGTGAAACATCTGCTTCTGCCAATGCAGGACCACTCGATTTATATACCACGAATTTGAATGTGGAAGCGCAAAAAGGCAAAACAGATCCTTTAATTGGTCGTGAAAAAGAAATTGAACGTGCAGCACAAATTTTATGCCGCCGCCGTAAAAACAATCCGTTGTTGGTGGGTGATCCGGGTGTTGGTAAGACATCGATTGCTGAAGGTCTTGCTTGGCTGATTGTTAATGGTAAAGCACCAAAACCACTTGAAAATGCTGAAGTCTTCAGTTTGGATATTGGGGCATTGGTTGCAGGTACAAAATACCGTGGTGATTTTGAAAAACGGTTAAAACAACTTTTAAATGCTTTGAAGAAGAAACCAGAAGCTATTTTATTTATTGATGAAATTCACATGATTATTGGTGCAGGCTCAAGTATGGGCAGCACCATGGATGCATCAAATTTAATTAAGCCCGCGTTGTCGAATGGTTCACTGCGTTGTATTGGTTCGACGACTTTCCAAGAGTATCGTCAGGTCTTTGAAAAAGATCATGCTTTATCACGCCGTTTCCAAAAAATTGATGTCAATGAGCCATCTATTTCTGAAACAATTGATATTTTACGTGGTTTAAAATCTAAATTTGAAGATTTTCATCATGTTCAATATGAAGATAGAGCATTGGTTGCAGCTGTGGAATTGTCCGCAAAATTTATTAATGATCGCTTCTTACCAGACAAAGCGATTGATGTAATTGATGAAGCGGGCGCACAACGCCGTTTGAAAGTTGAGCAAGATGATAGTTTAATTACAGTAGAAAATATCGAAGATATTATCTCTAAAATTGCGCGTATTCCACCGAAAACTGTATCGAAAGATGATAAGACGGTATTAATTAATCTTGAACGTGATTTGAAACGTGTGGTCTTTGGGCAAGATACAGCAATTGAAGCACTGGGTTCTGCGATTAAATTATCACGTGCAGGTCTAAAATCACCAGATAAACCTGTCGGTAGCTTTGTATTTGCAGGTCCTACAGGTGTGGGGAAAACTGAGGTCACCAAGCAGTTGGCTAAACTGTTAGGTGTGGAATTGGTTCGTTTCGATATGTCTGAATATATGGAGCGTCATGCAGTTTCACGTTTAATTGGTGCACCTCCGGGTTATGTTGGTTTTGACCAAGGTGGTTTATTGACCGATGCCATTCATAAAAGTCCACATTGCGTCTTGCTACTGGACGAAATTGAAAAAGCACATCCAGATGTGTTTAATTTATTACTGCAAATTATGGATCATGGCTCATTGACCGATAATAATGGTCGTAAGTCTGATTTTCGTAATGTGATTCTTGTTTTAACCACTAATATTGGGGCGGACAGTATTTCTCGCGCCAGTATTGGTTTCATGGAGCAAGACAATAGTAATGACAATAAAGATGCAATGAAGAAGGCATTCTCACCAGAATTCCGAAATCGTTTGGATGGAATCATTCAATTTAATGCATTGCCGACGACGGTCATTGAAAATGTAGTGGATAAATTCTTAACTGAATTACAAGCTCAACTTGATGATAAGAAAGTAATTCTTGATGTCGATCAAAGTGCCCGTGAATGGATGGCTGAACATGGTTATGACCGTTTAATGGGTGCTCGTCCAATGCAACGACTCATTCAAGAGCATTTGAAAAAACCACTTGCTGAAATGATTTTATTCGGTGAACTTGCTGAACATGGTGGTAATGTTGCCGTTTCTGTGAAGAAAGAAAATGGCAAAGCAGTAGGCTTGAAACTCGAAGTATTTGAAGATCAAACGGCTGAACCTGCATAATCACCAGAGTTGCTGAAATAACCCGTGTTCGCACGGGTTATTTTTTTCTACTCACCCGCATTCCGACCTTTTCCCAAAGAGAGAAGGAGAAAACTGGTCTATATAGAAAGTTATGGATATTCAAATTACCAAAGTGATTACGACCCTTTGCCTTTTTTTTGTCACAGCGATTGCAGAAATTTTAGGTTGTTATTTTCCCTATTTAATTTTAAACCAAGGCAAGTCACACTGGTTTTGGCTGCCAACAGCATTAAGTTTGGCTGTATTTGTGTGGTTGCTAACGTTACATCCTGCTGCATCAGGTAGAATTTATGCGGCTTATGGTGGAATTTATATATTTACAGCTTTAATGTGGTTACGTTATGTCGATCAAGTGGTGTTAACCCGTTGGGATATGTTGGGTGGTCTGGTGGTTATCTTGGGTGCGATGATGATTATTTTGCAACCTCAAGGTTTGATACGTTAGATGGCTAACGTATCAAATTATAATTTTAAAATTGACACTCACTGTTTTTAATTTTTAGATCATAGGTTTTATGAGGCGCACTCAATTTGACTTTAATATAATAAGGATTTACGCGTTGGAATTCATGCTCAAAAAATAAATGGCAATTGTTGATTAAATTTTGTGTGATGAGTTGTTTCACTTCTTTATCGCCAATATCTTCAGCGAATTGTGTGAAATCTGGGGTGGTGATAATGCCTTGGATATCACTGTGATCTGCATATAATCGTAATTGTTCAATCACTGTATTTTGATCAGCTTGATAGGGCATAGTACGTGAGTCTTCATCACTCATAACAGTTAAAATTTCATTGAGCTTTTTACTGTCTTTTATTTTATACGATGAGTCTATGATTTGATTTTTGACAAAATATTGATCCAGTTCCGTGCCTTTGGCTTGTACCGTATGGATTAAAAAGAAAGTACTTAAACATAAAACGATTTTTTTAAAAGACATGGTTAAAATCACTTATAAAAATTATGGATTTAATTATAGCGATTTGAATATAAAAAAAGCACCCGAAGGTGCTCAATTTTTTAAGAATTTATCACTGAATTAGTCTTTGTTTAAATTTTCATTAAGTAAAAATTCAACCAAAGCTTTTTGTGCATGTAAACGATTTTCTGCTTCATCCCAAACCACTGCATTTTTATGGTCGAGTAAATTTTCAGAAATTTCTTCACCACGGTGCGCAGGTAAGCAGTGCATAAATAAACAATTTGAATGTGCTAAATCCATGAGTTTTTCATTGACTTGGAAATCGGCAAATGCTTTCTCACGAATTTTTTGCTCTTCCTCTTGCCCCATGCTTGCCCAAACATCCGTTACAATCAGGTCTGCATTGACCGCTGCATCTTCTGCTGAATCAACAAGTTCTACGCAGTGGGCAAATTCTGACAAGAATTTCGCTTGTGGCTCATAACCTTTAGGTGTAGCAATTTTTAATTTAAAGCCCCACATGTGTGCCGCTTCAATATATGAATTACACATATTGTTGCCATCACCAATCCATGCAACTGTTTTACCTTCGATAGAACCACGATGTTCAAGGAAAGTTTGCATGTCAGCAAGAAGTTGGCAAGGGTGATGATCATCAGTTAAGGCATTAATAATCGGTACTTTTGAATAAGAAGCAAAGCGTTCTACGATGTCATGACCAAAAGTACGGATCATAATAATATCAAGCATGCTTGAAATCACACGTGCAGAATCTTCAATGGGTTCACCGCGACCAAGCTGTGTGTCACGAGAAGATAAGAAAATCGCACTACCACCGAATTGACTCATACCTGCTTCAAACGAAACACGTGTTCGGGTACTCGATTTTTCAAAAATCATGCCCATAACTTTACCGACAAAAGGTTGGAACACCTCATTACTATGTTGCTTGCGTTTAAGTTCAATCGCGCGCTGCAAAATCTGGTTAAGTTCTAAAGTCGATAAATCACGTAAGGTCAGAAAATGACGTAGAGCCATGGTTACTCCACAATAATTGCTGAATAAAAAAACAAAACAACAATTAGTTGTTGGTTGGTTAAGTGAAAAAGAATCGATTAATATACTATACGTAGACAGAATTGCAAAAAAACTAGACTTATTGATGGCCTTCTAAGAAGCGATCTACGCAATAATTGATGTATTCGATGGTTTCTTGATCATTTTCTTGGATTGGAATGCCCATGAGTACGCGCCATTCAATATTACGGATAATCCCAAAATACAGTTGAGCAGAATAAATGGGCTGTTTACATTTAATTATGCCAAGTTCGTCGGCTTTGGTTAAAGCACAGGCGATTGCCATCTGAATATGCTTTGGCCCCTGTTCATGAATATACAGCGCCAGTTCTGGACTGCGCTGAGTCCGTTCAAGAATTAAACGAAGGAAAGCCGCATTTTCTGGAAGCACAAGATGGTGCTTAAAATTCATCAGGGTTTGAACTAAATAGGAGTGTAGATCATCTTTACCTTGTTCAAAAGGCACACAGATATCTTTGAAAAATTGCTCACGGCGATAATCACAAATAGCCGTAAATAAGCCTTCTTTATTACCAAAAAATTTATAAATTGAGGCTTTAGAGCCACCTGCATGGTGAACGATGTCATCTAGAGAGACTGCATCATAACCACGTTCTAGAAATAACTCATTTGCGCTAAGTAAAAGCGATAGGCATCGTTCATGACCACGTTTGGTTTGTGGCGTGTCGCGACCTAAGGGTTCTGGTTGAGCTAATTCTTGCATATGGCGTATAGAGTCAATAATTAAAAAAATGAAAACATTTGCAATTATAGCAAAAATATGCGCACATTTCTTAAAATAAAGAGGTTGTCTTGTTTTGGTCACAATCATGCAAAATGGAAATAACACTATAGGTTTGGTGAATATTTGACTAAAGTTTTAGAGTAGATGTTCTAAATAGTCATAGATCTAAATATGTTTATGGATATACTCGAAATTCAATAAATAAAGTGAAACTGTGGAAAGGAATATGACACAACAAATGTCTGCAGGCTTAAGATTTAGACAAGCACTGGAAGTGGAAAAACCCTTACAAATCATTGGCACAGTGAATGCTTATGCAGCCATGATGGCGAAAGAAGTGGGCTATAAAGCCATTTATGTATCGGGTGCAGGTGTTGCCAATTATTCTTATGGTTTACCTGATTTGGGCATGACCAGTTTAGACAATGTGCTTGAAGATGTACGTCGTATTACTGAACGGGTAGATACACCACTATTGGTTGATATTGATACAGGATGGGGCGGTGCTTTTAATATTGCACGTACTGTAAAGCAAATGATTGCTGCGGGCGCTGCTGCGGTTCATATTGAAGATCAGGTTGCACAAAAACGTTGTGGACACCGTCCAAATAAAGAAATTGTCACGCAACAAGAAATGGTAGACCGTATTAAAGCCGCTGTCGATGCGAAAACCGATTCCAACTTTGTGGTCATGGCACGTACAGATGCATTACAAAAAGAAGGTTTGCAAGCAGTGATTGATCGTGCTTGTGCATGTGTAGAAGCGGGTGCAGATGCCATTTTTGCAGAAGCAATGACTGACATTACCATGTATAAAACCGTCTGTGATGCAGTTGGTGTACCTGTTTTGGCCAATATTACCGAATTTGGTGATACCCCTTATTACACCACTGAAGAACTGGGTGAGCAAGGTATTTCAATGGTGCTTTATCCTTTGTCTGCAACGCGTGCAATGCAAAAAGCAGCATTAGAAGTGATGCGCTCTATTCGTGAAACGGGTACGCAAGTCAATGTATTGGATATTATGCAACAGCGTAAAGAACTGTATGAATTCCTTGATTATCATACCTTTGAAAACACCTTAGATAAATTGTTTAAATAAAATATTCAACATGGAGAATTAAAAAAATGGCTGAAGGAAAAATACTCTCAGGTGCAGGATTGCGTGGACAAGTTGCAGGTAAAACAGCGCTTTCTACTGTAGGTAAAAGTGGTGCTGGTTTAACCTATCGTGGATACGATGTGCAAGACTTGGCTGAAAATTGCCAATTTGAAGAAGTCGCTTACCTAATCTTCTTTGGTGAGTTACCGACTGCGGAACAGCTTGCAACCTATAAAGCGAAATTAAAATCGTTGCGTCAATTGCCACAAGCATTAAAAGAAGTATTAGAGCGTATTCCTGCGGATTCGCATCCAATGGATGTGATGCGTACTGGTGTTTCGATGCTGGGTAATTTGGAAACTGAAAAATCATTTGTTGAACAGCAAGATGTTGCGGATCGTATTTTAGCAACTTTACCTGCCATTATTTGTTATTGGTATCGTTTTAGCCATGATGGCGTGCGTATTGAAGAAAATACCGATGATGATTCAATCGGTGCTCAATTTCTGCATTTGCTACGTGGCGAAAAACCGAATGAATTGCATGAACAGGTGATGAATGTATCACTTATTCTGTATGCAGAGCATGAATTTAATGCATCAACATTTACTGCACGTGTATGTGCGTCAACATTGTCTGATATGCATTCATGTATTACTGGGGCAATTGGTTCGCTGCGTGGTCCATTGCACGGTGGTGCCAATGAAGCTGCCATGGAAATGATTGAAAACTGGAGCTCTGCCGACGAAGCTGAACGTGAAATGTTGGGTAAACTTGAGCGTAAAGAAAAAATCATGGGCTTTGGTCATGCCATTTATAAAGATAATGATCCACGTAATGGCATTATCAAAATATGGGCAGAACGCTTGGCGAAAGATGTCGGTGATACAGTACTTTATCCAGTATCTGTGCGTTGTGAAGAAGTGATGTGGCGTGAGAAAAAATTATTCTGTAATGCAGACTTTTTCCATGCTTCGGCTTATCACTTTATGGATATAGCAACGAAACTGTTTACGCCAATCTTTGTGATGAGCCGCGTTACAGGTTGGGCAGCACATGTGATGGAGCAGCGTGCTGACAACCGTATTATTCGTCCAAGTGCGGATTATACAGGTCCTGAACTGCGTAAAGTTGTGCCAATTGAAGAGCGTAGTGCTGCGTAAATTGAAAAATTTGTAATAAGGCCTCTTCGGAGTAATGCCAGTCGGTTAAGGGTTTTAGAAATAAAGCCCTTAGTTTTTTAGTTATGCACGACGGAGTCTTATATTTTGTAAATCATATACTTGGAGCTCATCTATTACTTTGGATAAGCCCAAATGAGAAACTCAAAATATATTTTGAGTTCGCAAGAAAGGCATCTTGCGGCGCAGTGCGCCTCACCGCAAAACTCGCCAAATCCCTTTTATTGATTAATTAATCGCAGAAACCTTACTTTTTTAAAATAGTTTTGCCTCGAACAGTTGCGGATGACGTTTCCGTGTATCGAATAACATCATGAATTTAAAAAATAAAAAACCAGTCAATTTCTTAACTGACTGGCATTACCTCTTCGGAGGCTTTATTTTTTAGGCATCAATAAAACAGGGTCTTCTATGGTATAACCCGTTTCAAAAGGAAGACCTAAGTATTTCACAGTGGCGATCACTTTCTGTTGATTGGGAATTTTATACGCTTGAGAGATACTCAATCCATGGCGATAATCTATCGCTTGATGTATTTGGCTTTTTAAATTTTTGCTTGTTAACTGATAGGTATACTTATATTTAGGGATGTATTTATTTGGGTCATACCATGACTTTTCTTTCGATGTAATTTTATTCAATACTTGAACTTTGATGGTGTTTTTAGAAATGCTTATAAGTGGTTGAAGGCGGTTTTTAATTTTATTAATTTCTTGATTAAACAAATGGCTATCTTGATCATAATCAATTTTTTGGGTTTTGGGGTTGATGTAGAGTGAGTTGACTTGAATGAGCTTTTCAGGATGTTGATTGTTCTTAAATTGATAATAATAGAGTTGTGGTAGACGACCACGACCATCTTCATAATGTTTAAGTAAGTAGACTTTTTCGTCTTGATTGTCATAGCCTAATATTTCTATATTTTGTGGTCCACCTACAGTTGCAAAACTGGTGCAGGGTAGGAGTATTAAACTGAGCAAACTGGTTTTGAGTTTTAACATAGCTAGATTTCCTTAATCATTTTTATGATTTCTTTTGCAACATACTGGGTTAAGACCACAAGTTTTTCTGATGGTGTTCCATCAATAAAATAATGAAAATTATAGGTCTTATTTAAATATAAAATTGAGATAAAAAATGTACCTTCAGGTTTTGTTTCTGTTGCACTACCACCGGGTTTGAGTAACCCAGTACAAGCCACGATTATATCCGCTTGTGTAAATAGTTTTTTCCCGTGAACAGCCATTGCTTCGGTTACTTCAGCAGATTCAGCAGTATATTTTTCAATGAAAGTTGGCTCAATTTTGAGGATATTGACTTTTGTGGACGGGTCGTAGCTCACTAAACCACCCAATAAGATCTCTGCGCCACTCTTTTTATAAATCGAAAATTGGCTTGCGAGATAGCCTGAGCTTGCACTTTCAATAAAGGCAATCTTTAAATGATTAAGCTCTAATAAATCACAACATTTTTTTATCATCTATTAAACAACATGAGTAAAAAGCGTACGTATTGTAGCGTAAAGCGATCACCTGATTGTTTTGTAATGATATGGCTCATGTTCAGCATGTGTTGGCTCACAATATTTTGTAGACAAGTATTTTATTTATTTCGTCTTTAAATATGCTGAGTAGAATTCATCTCAAGAGAATAAAAGACTTGAAATGAATCAGTTTTAATTTATTTGGATATATGTAATCATATATTAATAAAATAGCATGTATGACTTTAATAGTAGATTTGGATTAATATCGTGGAAATTGTGAAATTTATTAAAAGCTTTAATACCGTAAATACGTATTTATTGCTATCAATGTTTATTTTGGCTGTTATGGTGGTGTACTTTTATTTTATTAATCCTACTTGATGAATCAATATAATCGTTAATTTTTTGATCGTGATGTGGATTTACATTTTTATTTCATAAATTGATCTGTATTTTTGGCTGTATTTATTCGTTAATGAGTTTGAATTTTATTAAAAAATTCAATCATGATCTACTCGTGTGGAATATAAATCCAGTATTAAATAAAAACCCAGTGCAATCACTGGGTTTTGCATTTCACAAACGAACTTAGTTTTCAAGTGCAGGCGTGGCAGCAGCAATGGCAGCAGCAACAGCATCATCTTCGGACTGAGGTGTATTACTCGGTTTTTGTTGAGTGGCTTGAGTTGGTTTGTCTTCTGCTTTTGGTGCCTCAGCTTTTACGGCAGGCTTGCTTTCAACAGGTTTAGGTTCACTTACTTCACGACGAATTTCTGTCGTTGTATTTGCTGTTTCGTGACGTTCAACTTCTACATGTGTAGGAATTTCGATTTGCTCGCTTTCAACTGGAGTTAACGGTTCTGCTTGTACAGGTTCAGTCACTTGCTCAGTTTGCTGAGTCGTTGCAGCTTGTTCCGATTCATCTTCTTTCGGCGCTTCTTTTTTTACACACGCTGTTAATAATAAACCTGCTGCGATAGCGCCACAAATTAAAAGTTTTTTATTCATAATTGCACAAAATAAAGCATTAATAGGATGTCAGCATTATAACAGCAAATACGAATATAAAAATCCTCTGCAACCCCTCTAATTTTTTATCGGAAATGCTGATAGAATAACCAATTGTTTGTTGTTCTATGAATTGATGCGGATTGACTTTGCTTTATTGGTACAAGGTAAAGTAAAATTGCGCAACATTGTAGGCCGATTTAGGCTCGATTGTACGAGAAACCCAATGACCCATTTTATTTTCGTGACTGGTGGTGTAGTTTCATCACTAGGTAAAGGTATTTCAGCTGCTTCAGTTGCTGCACTTTTAGAAGCCCGTGGTTTAAAAGTAACCATGGTCAAAATGGATCCATACATTAATGTCGATCCAGGGACAATGAGCCCATTCCAGCATGGTGAAGTCTTTGTCACAGAGGATGGTGCTGAAACTGACCTAGATTTGGGTTATTACGAACGTTTCTTACGTCGTGCGAAAATGACCAAATTGAATAACTTTACTTCTGGCCGTGTATACCAAGATGTTTTAAATAAAGAACGCCGTGGTGATTATCTTGGCGGTACAGTTCAGGTTATTCCTCATATTACGGATAATATTAAAGAACGTGTTCTTCGCGCAGGTGAAGGCTACGACGTTGCAATTGTAGAAATTGGCGGCACAGTAGGTGATATTGAATCTCTCCCATTCATGGAATCTGTACGTCAATTAATGGTTGAGCTTGGTCATAAACGTACCATGCTCATGCATTTAACTTTGCTTCCATACATTAAATCTGCGGCTGAATTAAAAACCAAACCAACACAGCACTCTGTTAAAGAGTTGTTGTCGATTGGTATTCAGCCAGACATTTTAATCTGTCGTACAGAATATGATGTAGATGCGGATACGCGACGTAAAATTGCGTTATTTACTAACGTTGAAGCGCGTGCAGTTGTGGTATGTAAGGATGCGCGTTCTATTTACCAAATCCCACGTACTTTCTATGAGCAAAATGTTGATGATTTAATTTGTGAACGTTTTGGTTATGACCTTCCTGAAGCTGATTTAACAGATTGGGATAATGTGGTAGATGCTTTACTTAATCCAGAATACACAGTACGTGTTGCAATGGTGGGTAAATACGTTGAACTTCCAGATGCCTATAAATCTGTAAATGAAGCACTTCTACATGCGGGTATTAAAAACCGCGTTAAAATTCAAATTGACTATGTCAATGCTGAAGAGTTAGAAAGCCAAGATGTAAGCGACGTATTGAAAGATGCAGATGCAATCCTTGTTCCGGGCGGTTTTGGTGAACGTGGTACTGAAGGCAAAATGAAAGCAATTCAATTTGCCCGTGAAAATGGCGTTCCGTTCCTTGGAATCTGTTTGGGTATGCAGCTTGCTGTTATTGAGTATGCACGTCATGTTGCTGGTATTACGGACGCAACATCTACTGAATTTAATCGTTCAACGAAATCACCACTCATTGGTTTAATTACTGAATGGCTGGATGAGCGCGGTGAAGTTCAGCAGCGTAGTGTTGAATCTGACCTTGGTGGAACCATGCGTCTGGGTGCTCAAAAATCTGAATTGGTTGCAGGTACGAAGACTTGTGAAGTGTATGGTAGTGCGGAAATTATTGAACGCCATCGCCATCGTTACGAAATGAACAACCGTTTCATTCCAGTGCTTGAAGAAGCAGGGATGAAAATTTCAGGTTATTCACCAGTACAACACTTAGTAGAAACTGTTGAAATTCCTCAACATCCTTGGTTTATTGCTGTACAATTCCATCCAGAATTTACAAGTTCACCACGTGATGGACATCCATTATTTGCTAGCTTTATTGACGCTGCTAAAAAACAGTATCAAAAAACCAAGTAACAATGGTCTGGGAATAAACTAGGAAAGTTTAAATGTCACAATTAAAACCACAAGAAATTGTACGTTTAGGCGATATACAAATGGCAAACCACTTGCCATTTGTACTATTCGGCGGCATGAACGTACTTGAATCTAAAGATCTTGCTTTTGAAATTGCTGAAACTTATGTGGATATCTGTACACGCTTAGATATTCCTTATGTTTTTAAAGCAAGCTTTGATAAAGCCAATCGCTCCAGCCTGAATTCTTTCCGTGGCCCAGGTCTGGAAAAAGGTCTTGAGTGGTTAGCGGACATTAAAAAACACTTCAATGTGCCCATCATTACTGATGTACATGAGCCTTACCAAGCTGCACCTGTGGCTGAAGTTGCTGATATTATTCAGCTTCCTGCTTTCTTAAGTCGTCAGACTGACCTTGTTGAAGCGATGGCAAAAACAGATGCCATTATTAACATCAAAAAAGCACAGTTCCTCGCACCGCACGAAATGCGTCATATTCTAAATAAATGTTTAGAAGCTGGAAATGACAAGCTCATTCTATGTGAACGTGGTTCAGCATTTGGCTATAACAATCTTGTTGTAGACATGCTTGGCTTCGACCACATGAAAGAAATGAATGTCCCTGTGTTTTTTGATGTGACCCATGCGCTGCAAACCCCTGGTGGTCGAGCGGATTCGGCAGGCGGTCGTCGTGCGCAAATCACGACACTTGCACGCGCAGGTATGGCGACAGGTTTGGCTGGTTTGTTCCTAGAGGCACATCCAGATCCAGAACATGCAAAATGTGACGGCCCATGCGCACTTCGTATGTCGCAGCTTGAACCGTTCTTGGCGCAATTAAAAGAATTGGATACTTTGGTTAAAGGATTCAAAAAGTTAGATACTCATTGATGCTTTAAATAGCATCTAGTTATTCAATCAACTGAGGAATTGTTCATGAGTCAAATCGTTGACATTCGTGCACGTGAAATTTTGGACTCTCGTGGTAACCCAACCATCGAAGCAGACGTTATCTTAGCATCTGGCGTAGTTGGCCGTGCATGTGCACCATCTGGTGCTTCAACTGGTTCTCGTGAAGCTTTAGAACTTCGTGACGGCGACAAAGCACGTTACTTAGGTAAAGGTGTTCGCACTGCAGTAAACAACGTAAATACGTTGATTCGTGATCTTTTAATCGGTACTTCTGTATTTGAGCAAAAAGAAATCGACCAAAAGATGATTGATCTTGATGGTACTGAAAACAAAGAAAAATTGGGTGCAAATGCAACTTTAGCCGTATCGCTAGCTGCTGCACGTGCTGCGGCTGACGAAAAGAAAATTCCTTTGTTCCAATATATCGCAGACTTACGTGGTCAAACGATTTTGACTATGCCTGTACCAATGATGAACATCATCAATGGTGGTTCACATGCGGATAATAATGTTGATATTCAAGAGTTTATGATTGAGCCAGTAGGCTTTACTTCATTCTCTGAAGCATTGCGTGCAGGTGCTGAAATCTTCCATTCTCTAAAATCAGTTTTAAACAAAAAAGGTTTAAACACTGCTGTAGGTGATGAAGGTGGTTTTGCACCGAACTTGCGTTCAAACGAAGAAGCAATCACTGTTATTCTTGAAGCTATTGGTCAAACAGGTTACAAAGCTGGTTCTGACATTATGCTTGCGCTTGACTGTGCATCTTCAGAATTCTACAAAAATGGTCAATACATCCTTGCAGGTGAAGGTAATAAAGCATTCACAAGCAACCAGTTCTCTGACTATTTAGCGGGTCTTGTAAGCCAATATCCAATTATTTCAATTGAAGATGGTTTAGATGAGTCAGATTGGGAAGGTTGGTCTTACTTGACGTCTATCCTTGGTGACAAAATCCAGTTGGTGGGTGATGACTTGTTCGTTACAAACCCGAAAATCCTTCAGCGTGGTATTAATGAGAAGGTAGGTAACTCTATCTTAATCAAATACAACCAAATTGGTACGTTGACTGAAACTTTAGATGCAATTTATCTTGCGAAAGCAAATGGTTACTCCACAGTGATTTCACACCGTTCAGGTGAAACTGAAGATTCTACGATTGCAGATCTTGCTGTGGGTACTGCGGCTGGTCAAATCAAGACAGGTTCACTGTGCCGTTCTGACCGTGTTGCAAAATATAACCAATTACTTCGTATTGAAGAGTTGACTCATGCAGCATATCGCGGTAAAGCTGAATTCAAAGGTTTGAACTAAGCGACTGAATGCTATTTATGTTAAGTATATTTAACTCCGCTGCGAGTAAAGTATTATTGGGCCTTGCGATCATTTTGATCGCAGGGTTTCAGTACTTATTCTGGTTTGGCGAAGGTGGTTATCATGACCATCAAAAATTAGCCCAAAAAATTCAACAACAAACAGAAATAAATACGGAATTAAAAGAACGTAATCGTGTTCTGGCTGCTGAAGTGTACGATTTAAAAAATGGCATTGAAGCGATTGAAGAGCATGCACGTTTAGATTTAGGTTTGGTTAAGCCAAATGAAACGTTTGTGCAAATGAGCATGATTGGAACGCAGTATAAGCCGATTTATATTGATCCAAATGCAAAAATAGATTTAAGAACCAATGAAGATGGCCAAGAAGAAGTGCCTGTAAATGCACCATAAAATTTGGGTGGTTATTCCTGCTGCTGGTTCTGGAAGTCGTTTTTCTAAAACTGAACTTAAACAGTATCAAATGATTCAAGGTCAAACTGTATTAGAGCATACGGTGAGTCGTTTGAATCAATTGCCTATATTGGGTTATGTCTTGGCGATAAGTGAAGATGATTCAGTTGCTAAAACATTAAATTTTGTTCAGTTAGATAAAGCTCATTTTTGTGTGGGCGGTGCAGAGCGTGTCCATTCTGTGCTGAATGCATTGACTTATTTGAGTCGAATAGCTTCAGCTGATGATTTGGTTTTTGTACATGATGCTGCACGCCCATGCGTTACTCAAGATTGTTTGAATCGTTTGGTGCATACGGCTATTCAAGAGAATTGTAGTGCAATTTTAGCCATTCCAGTCCGTGATACTTTAAAATTTGTGGCACAACACGATAATATTGATACGACTGTGAGTCGTGATCATTTATGGCAAGCGCAGACTCCGCAAATTTCAAAGTTAGGCGTGTTGAAGTATGCCATTGAGAAAGCATTACAGGATGGTATTACGATTACGGATGAAGCCAGTGCTTTAGAGCATATAGGTGAAACGGTGAAAGTGGTGCAAGGTCGTTCAGATAATATTAAAATTACTTATGTTGATGATTTAGAACTGGCTAAATTAATTTTAGCTTCACAAAAATAAAATAAAAAATGGCGCCAGATGTATTATCTCTGGGGCTTTAAATTTATACTTTGCCATCTCATCTACACATTCAAATATTTCAAATGATACCATCACCTCAGTATCGTTTTTTACGTCACTCTTTACGTGATGGTAGAAGCATTAAAAATGATTCATCTAAATGGAAAAAATGGCATTTAGACCCTTGGTTATTATGCTTTTTAGTTCTGAATGCCGCTTTGGGTTTGATGGTTATTTACAGTGCATCAGCTCAAGATTCACAAATGGTTCTTCGTCAAGCCATTAGTTTTGGTGTTGGTTTTATCGCCATGTTTATCTGTGCGCAAATTCCACCAAAAGTCTATCAAGCGGTTAGCCCTTATTTTTATATATTTGCCCTTTTTATGCTGGTGATGGTGCTGGTCGTTGGTGAAACTCGTATGGGGGCCAAAAGGTGGATTAGTCTACCGGGAATTGGCAGCATGCAACCCAGTGAATTTATGAAGTTTGCAATGCCTTTGATGATGGCATGGTATTTTTCGCGTCGTCCATTTCCACCTAAATTCTTAGATATTATTATCGCTTTAGTGCTGATGATCATTCCTTTTGTACTTGTGGCTTTGCAGCCTGATTTGAATATTGGTCTGATCATTCCAGGTATTTTTGTTTTGTTTTTAAGTGGTATGTCTTGGAAGTTGATTGTAGGTGCGCTTTCGGCATTTGCGGTTGCAGCACCTGCACTGTGGATGTTCGTGTTGCAAGAGTATCAAAAAAAGCGTGTGTTGACTTTGTTTGACCCTGAGTCTGATGCTTTGGGGGCAGGTTGGAATATTATTCAATCCAAAATTGCAATTGGCTCTGGCGGCTTAACAGGTAAAGGCTACCTTGAGGGAACACAATCACATTTAGGTTACTTGCCTGAACATCATACCGATTTTATTATGTCGACTTATGCAGAAGAGTTCGGTTTTATTGGGGTGTTTCTGTTAATCAGTTTATTTGCTGCCATTATTATTCGTTGTTTAATGATCGGGATGAATAGCTTTCATAATTTTGGGCGTTTATTTTCGGGTGCGATTGGACTGACTTTCTTCTTTTTTGTATTTCTAAGTTCGGGCATGGTGAGTGGTATTCTTCCTGTGACAGGCGATCCATTACCATTGATGAGTTATGGTGGAACCGCTGTAATTTCGATGCTTGCCAGTATGGGAATTGTGATGTCGATTCATAGTCACCGTTAATGAAGCAATAATTGTGTTAAAAAAAAGCCCTTAATCAATTAAGGGCTTTTTGATTTTAAGCGAGAAGCCAAGTGTAGTAGCCCCAAAGCATGAGTGGCCATGCAATGAAAGGGCTAAATAACCATTTCCATAACCAAAACTTTGGAATAAAGCCGACACCGTGAATAAAACCACCTGAAATACCAATCATAATAAACATCATGGCACGATGGCTGTATTCACCATTGGCATCCAGCATTGCAGCAGGATGGATGAGTAAAATAGCAGCAAGAGGCAATGCCAACAAAAATGAGAGGGCCATTGCAAATCTATTCGGCTTTTTTTCTGTTGTTGTCACTGCCACTTCCGTCATTTTCTATTCCTCATCTAAATCTTGATTGTGTTCAATGTAAAGAGCACTGAGTACACCTGCAAAACACGCCATCAAGATGCCAAGAATCCAAGCGAAATACCACATAACTATTCTCCTTATTTCTTGTAGACACAACCTTAATAAAGGCTGTGTGAGTTATCTTGAACGTGTTTATTGGTAATGACACCCCACATCTTATAGTAGCACCAAGTGGTGTAACCTATAATGATTGGGACAAAAATACCTGCGACAACGGTCATTACAGTAAGTGTATTTTGACTTGAAACAGCATCCCACATGGTCAAGCTTACTGTTGGGTTAATGCTTGATGGCATAAGGAATGGAAATAGTGCAAAACCAGCCGTTAAGATTGAACCTGTTACCGCTAAAGTGGAACCTGTAAAACTAAGGCCCGCTTTATTTTTACCAGCAGCTAAGACAATCAGTAATCCACCCAAAATTGCAGCAATTGGAGCAAGCATGGTAATAGGATAGGTTGAATAGTTGTTCATCCAACCGTGGTTACCATTGGTGAGTACTTCTTTTGCTAGTGGGTTGGCTACACCATTGGTATCAAAAGGTTGTACTAATGTATAGCCTTCAATACCGCCAAAGTATAACCATGCACCTGCGCCTAAGAAGCAAACTAAGTACACGATGCCCATAATTTGAGTTGCTTTTGCCGAGCGTTGACGCAAAACACCATCGGTACGAAGCATGAGCCATGCACCACCATGTGCGCATAGCATCGATAAGCTGACTAAACCACAAACTAAAGCAAAGGGATTGAGTAGGGCAAAGAAGCTACCTGTGTAGGTTGAACGGACAGTTTCATCTAATGTAAAAGGCACGCCAAGGAACATGTTGCCAAACGCGACACCAAACACTAAAGCAGGAACTGCACCACCAACGGCTAGACCCCAATCCCAAGACGTACGCCATTGTGTATTTTGAAGTTTAGAGCGGTAATCAAAACCTACAGGTCTTAAAAATAAAGCAAATAAGACCAGTAATAATGCCCAGTACATGCCCGAGAAGGCAGTGGCATAGACCATTGGCCAAGCAGCAAATAGTGCTCCACCAGCGGTCACAAACCAAACTTGGTTGCCTTCCCAGTGTGGTGCAATCGTATTGATTGCAGCACGACGTTCATCATCTGTTTTTCCTACAAATGGCATGAGTGCCATTGAGCCCATATCAAAACCATCTGTGAGTGCAAAACCAATCAGTAAGACACCAACCAACACCCACCAGATGATTTTGAGAAGTTCATATTCGATCATGATTGAGGCTCCTCAACTTTAGCGTGATTTGCATTATCTTTTGCTGCTAATTTCTCGAAATGATATTTACCTGTGTGTAACGAACTTGGACCTAAACGAGAGAATTTAATCATCAAGTACATCTCAATAATAAGAAGTACTGTATAGAATGCTGCAAGTGCAATGATTGAACCCCAAACATCGCCAGTACTGAGTGTAGAGGTAGAGAGATGTGTAGGTAAAACCTCACCAATCGTCCAAGGTTGACGACCTACTTCAGCAACATACCAACCTGTTTGCGCTGCAACCCATGGTAAAGGTAAAGCAAATAGAGCGAATTTAAGTAACCACGGTTTGCTTTCTGCATTGCGTTTTGCCACAGCAAAAGTTGCAAGAGCAAATAACAACAACATTAAGAAACCAGATGCCACCATTGCACGGAAAGCCCAAAATAAGCTTGGTACATGTGGAATGGTGTCTAAAGCGGCTGCTTTAATATTCGCTTCTGTCGCATCAACCACATTTGGTGTGTATTTCTTAAGAAGTAAGCCATAGCCTAAGTCTTTTTGAGATTCTTTAAATGCTGTTTTTAGCTCAGCGGATTGATCACCAGCACGAAGTTTTTCTAGTTGTGCATAAGCAACCATACCATTACGAATACGTGCTTCATGCTGAATAACGAGGTCTTTGATGCCCGTTACTTCTTTTGTTGTTGAACGTGTTGCGATAATTCCCATGAGATAAGGGATTTTGACTGCATAGTCCGTAGTCATGGTTTCTTTATTTGGAATACCAAATAAAGTAAATGGTGCTGGTGCAGGATGGGTATCCCATTCTGCTTCAATTGATGCCAGTTTAGTTTTTTGCACATCACCAATTTCATAACCAGATTCATCACCCAGTAAAATCACCGATAGTGTAGATGCTAAACCAAAGATAGCCGCAATTGCGAATGAACGACGGGCAAAAGGTAAATCACGTTTTTTCAATAAGTAGAAACTTGAAATCGCAAGTACAAAAATAGCACCCGTCACATAACCGGCTGAAACAGTATGTACAAACTTAACTTGAGCGACTGGGTTAAAAATCAAGGCACCAAAGTCAACTAACTCCATACGCATGGTTTGATAGTTAAATTCTGAACCGACTGGATTCTGCATCCAGCCATTGGCGACTAAAATCCACAGTGCAGACAGATTGGAGCCAATAGCAACCAGCCAAGTGACCGCTAAATGTTGCGCTTTAGAAAGTCGATCCCATCCGAAGAAGAATAAACCAATAAAAGTGGACTCCAAAAAGAATGCCATCAGGCCTTCAATCGCAAGTGGAGCACCAAAAATATCACCCACATAATGTGAATAATATGCCCAGTTTGTACCAAACTGGAATTCCATGGTTAAGCCAGTGGTAACCCCTAAAGCGAAGTTAATACCGAAGAGTTTTCCCCAAAATTTAGTCATGTCTCTATAAATTTCTTTACCAGAAATCACATACGTGGTTTCCATAATGGCAAGAATAAAAGCCAGACCTAAAGTCAGTGGAACAAAAATAAAATGATACATCGCGGTCATCGCAAATTGGAACCGCGAAAGATCGACCACGCTTTCAGAAATCATCAACGTGTCTCCTTGATTTGGGAAGGGCTGCCAGCAATATGCTCGGCAACTTGATTGTCAAAATTTTTAGGAATGGTCGGAGCATCGAACCAGATATGTTTGATTGTCAGTAAGAGAACGATCTTAATTATTAATATGATCGTGATTTCTCGCACTAATTTTTGATTGAAATCTTTGGGGATTAAGCTCATCTACATAAGCCTATTTTGAAACATAATATCTATTATTAACAAAACAATAATAAAAATAAATAGCTAGAACACTTAAAATAAAAATATATTATTTAACTTAATTTAAACAATAACTTAAAAAACAGATTAAACAAAAATTAAACTAATATTTCAGGGTTTTAAAGTTGAGTAAAATACTTTGTATTGGTTTTTTGTAAAACCAACGAAAATGCTTTAGTATTATTTTAAAGTTGACTAAAACAGTTGTGTATTATTAAAAACTGGCATTTAAGATAATGTTTATCAAATGAGATTGATTTGTATTTTAATTAGAATTTTGCATTTAAGCATAACAATAATGATGGAGATATTTTTTAAACAGTCGATTTTTTGCGGCATTTGGTGTGATTTTGTGAAATAAAAAAGACCACCTTTTAGGTGGTCTTTTTTATTTCATTTGAACTTAGAATTTGATTTCCATACCTAAACCGTAAACATTTTCGTCAGCATTTGGAATTGCAGCAGCAGCTCCAGCGCTTGTACGTTTGTTGTCCCATTCGCGTTGTATCGCACTCGCGAATAATTTTGTTTGGCTGTTTAATTTATAATCTGCACCAATACCCCATTGTTTTGCAGAGGTATCGCCCGTTACTGTAGCTGTAGTCCAGTCAGTGTCAGCTTCTTGATATTGAGCTTTAAAAGACCAAGGTGTATTTCCAAGCTTGTACGTTGCTGAAATTAACCATGCATTTTCTTCTACATTACGATAGGTTTCAGTACCTAAATAATCGGAGACTTCAGCAGTTTGCCACATCGCACCTAAAAATAAGCCTGTCGCACCAATTTTACCTAGGTCGAAAGAAGCACCTACACGGATTGCGTCAGCAGGAGCATTTGAAATGCCAACAGCCGCGAAGTCACCTATAGATTTGAAGTTTCCTGAGATAACGCCTTCTAAGCCGAGGTCTTTATTGGCATATGAAAGTGAAGTGGAGATACCATCGCCAATACTGTCACGAGCACCATCAGTATAAGTTACTGTACTGCTGGTAGATTCACCTTGTTGAGCTTGAAGAGCAAATACTAATCCACCCATCAGTTTAGGATCAGTTTCAATCCCAATGACATTTTCTACACGCTCTTCACCATACATCATTTCTTTAATGTCGGCATGTGCATAGTCATTAAATACGTCACGGTATCCATTAGCCGCATCTTTAAATGGTGTATCCATGATACCTGCTTTTAAGGTTCCTAGATTAGCCCACTTTAAACCAGCGAAAATATTACGTTTTTTAAATACGTCATCACCGCCATCTACATCAATTTCCCATTCAGCTTGGTAAACTGCTGAGAGTTTCTCAGTCAGTTTCTCTTCCCCTTTAACACCAAGGCGTGAAGCATTTGAATTGACTTCTACTTTGTCATCTTTTCCATCATCGTAGCTGTCGACACTTACATTCACTTTACCGTACAAAGTTGGTGCTGCTTGCGCTGCACTTAAGCTTAAAGTTGTAACTGCTGCAGCGAGAAGCAATTTTTTCATTGAGATTTCTCCAAAACACTGTTCTTAATGGCAGATAGCCTTGCTTGACTTTTTTTAGTTTGCTTAAGTACAAAAAGTTACAGAAGCTAACCAACTTGCTAAGCAGTATCTGTAATGGATATGACAGCGCGGTGAAGAAAAAATGACAGTTTGGTGACGTGTTTAGATTTTTTATTTAGATCTAATGTTTTTTATTATTATGGACTTATAAAAAATGGAGCCTAAACTCCATTTTATTTCAGATGATTTAAATTAAAGTGCGGCTTTAATTTTTTCAGCCAAGGCTTTAATTTTTTCTTGATCACCCATGTGTAAAGCATGTTTACCTAATTCATGTACTGATGTTGGAATTAAGTGAAAATGTACATGCGGTACGGTTTGACCTGCTGCGGCACCTGAAAGTTGCATCAGTACAACACCCTTGATATCCAATGCTTTTTCCATAGCTTGTGCAATTTTTTGCACAATTTGAATGGTGTAAGCAGCGGCTTCTGGTGCGAGGTCAAGCAGTGTTACAGCTGGTGTTTTAGGGATAACCAACGTATGACCTTCAGCTTGTGGCATGATGTCCATAAACGCAACAACTTGATCATCTTCATAAACTTTAATTGCAGGAAGTTCATTGCGGATAATTCGTGCAAAAATATTTTGATCATCGTAAAGCATGTCTAATCCTTAAAAGTAATTGTCTGCTGTAATTATTTACAGTTCAATTCTTTCTGACGATCTTTGATGGCGTCAAGTCGTTGTTGCTCTTTTTCTGAAAATTTTGGTTTAGTTGTATAGCAATTATCATTGCCAAACTTCGCCTTAGCTTCCGGATCTTTAAAGCAGAAACCTTTAGATGCATAAATGACATCATGGTCATTTTTCAATTGTTGACACTCTTGCTCGGCACTTGCTGCAAAGGTATTTGCCCCGATGAAGGTTGCAAGGCTTGCAAACATTGCAACTGTAAACTTAGTCATGAGAGTTTCCTCAGGTTTAACATTGTGTAAAGCACATCATCACAATATTAGGTTTAGTTATCATTATTCAATGGCGAGTTATTACTCAAGTGTAATTTTACTCCATGATTCATACATTTTTACAGCACTGGAAAAGTCACTGTCTTTTTCTGATAAATCGCTAGAAGCTTGAATTAAACTTTGAGTTAAAGCAATGACAGGCGCAGAGAGCTTCGCTTCACGAACCAAGTCTAATGCAATACCTGTATCTTTGGCTAATAATGGTAGCGCGAAGGTCAGTGGAAAACTACGGTTTAAAATGCGCTGCGGTAAAACTGTTTCGGTCACGCCGCTTTTTCCGCTTGAGGCATTAATACAATCAAGGGCTTCATGGAGGTTGACACCGTGGGCTTTAAGGGCAGTAAAGCCTTCTGCAACAGAACACAAATTTACGGCTAAAAGCATGTTATTTACAGCTTTAACTGAAAATCCTGTACCAGAACCACCCACATGTTTAATCAGTTTGCCAAAAGCCTGCATGGCAGGTAGAGCTTTTTCAAAAGCCGCTGCTTCGCCACCCACCATAACCGTTAAAGTTGCTGTTTCTGCACCAATGGTTTGCCCACTGACAGGTGCATCAAGGAAGTCGATATTGTGTGATTTTAATTGTGTTGCTAGATTTTTGGCAGATTCAGGTACACCGCTGGTACAGTCGACCCAGATGGAACCTGATTTTATTTTGACTGTGGCAATCAGTTCTTCAACGTCTTTGCTGGTCGGTAAGCAAGAAAAAATAACGTCGGCTTGAACGGCTTGCGCAAGTTCTACGGCTTGGGTGCCATATTCAGTTGCATGTTGCTTGGCTTTTTCAAAATTACGATTCCATACATATACCGTATCAAAATGTTGAGGTAAATGTGCTGCCATGCGGTAACCCATAGCACCTAGGCCGATAAATGCAACTGACTGAATCATGGTATATCCTTTATATTTTGTTCGATCTCTGTTTTAGCCAAGTGGTCATCAATGGCCAGAACTCATTTGCACTTGATTGGCTCGACATCAGGCCTAAATGCCCACCGGGGATAAGAGTAAACGTGACATCTTGGCTATTTGTCAATTCAATTAAAGGCTTAACAGCCGCTGCTGATACGATCTGATCGCTACGACCTGCGCCAATCAATAAAGCGCATTGAATATTTTTTAATTCGATATTCTTATCTTGCAATTGTATAACGCCATTTTTTAGCGGATTTTGTAGCCAAACATTAAAAATCATGTCTTGATTGATGCCACCGGGATAATCAATCATTTTGTTGAGAAAATTCCCCATAGTGGCATGTTCATATAAGGCTTGGGTGTTGTCTAAATTCAAAAAAAGCCGCTTTTGGCTGTGAAACCAGCCTTTGGGATCAATGATTTTAAAGCCAAGCGCGTTGAGTAAGCCTGAGGTGTGGATAAAGCTTTTTGGCACAGCTTCAGAATAAATTTTATTTTGTAGTGTTTTATTTTTAGCAATAAGTTGATTCACCTTTTGAAAAAGTTTACCGGTACGACCAGAGGCATAACTATCTACAGGGCTGCCCAGTACGATCAAATTTTTGACAAAATTGGGTTGTCGCAAAGCACAATAGAGCACCACGAAAATACCTGCCATGCTCCAACCATGCAGTGAAATTTCTTCACTTTTTGAGTGCTTGCGAATCTGTTCGATACAATGGGGAATGGAATCATCAATAAAAGACATAAAATTTAAAAAACGATCTTTATAGTTATATTGTCCCCATTGCACTAAATAGACATCAAAACCACTATGCTGAAAATGTTTGACCAATGAGCGATAAGGGTAGAGGTCATAAATTGCCATGTTAATTGCAAGCGGGGCAACAAAGACCAACGGTTCTTTATATTGTTTATTGGGCGATGCGTAGTAACGAATACGTGTTTGTTTATATTCGGCAATAACGTCATACGCCGTTGTTTGCGATAAAACCAGCGAGTTTGAATAAAACAAACGGGTTGATAAGTTTTTTAGTTTATTTTTATGTTTCGCAATTTTATTTTTAACGTGAAGCATGGCTGCTCGTACTCGCCCATGAGTGGATTGATCGAAGTGTAGGCGATATTTATGCATTATACCTTGACCTTAAATACCATAGACGCTCAAAATGTTGGCAATTATTCGCAACGGCAACTCAGGACTGGGTAATAAAGATGAGTCAACAAGACGACATTGAATACCAATTAGACACTTTAGCCATTCGTACAGGTCATACACGTAGTTTTGAAGGTGAGCACGGTGAGCCAATTTTCCTCACTTCATCCTTTGTTTATGAAAATGCAGCAGAGGCGGCAGCTAAATTTTCAGGTCAAGAACCGGGAAATATTTATTCACGCTTTACCAATCCAACTGTCGCCATGTTTGAAAAGCGTTTAGCTGCTTTAGAAGGGGCTGAACGAGCTGTTGCAACAAGTACGGGTATGGCTGCAATTATGGCTGTTGCAATGTCGTATCTAAAATTGGGTGATCATGTTATTTGTTCACGTGCCGTGTTTGGTTCAACCGTATCTTTATTTGAAAAATACGTGGCTAAATTTGGTGTAAGTGTTGATTTTGTTGACTTGACAGATTTAGCGGCATGGAAAAATACCATTAAGCCTGAAACCAAATTACTGTTTGTTGAGTCTCCATCTAATCCACTTTCTGAAATTGCAGATATTCAGGCTTTGGCTGATATTGCACATGCCAATGGTGCATTACTCGCGATTGATAACAGTTTCTGTACACCTGTTCTGCAACAACCGATTAAATTTGGTGCAGATTTAGTGGTTTATTCAGCAACCAAATACCTCGATGGTCAAGGTCGTGCTTTAGGTGGTGCTGTAGTAGGGAATCACCAACTGCTTGAAGATGTATTTGGTTATGTACGTACCACTGGTCCTTCAATGAGCCCATTTAATGCTTGGGTATTCTTAAAAGGTCTGGAAACGCTACGTTTACGTATGAATGCACACTCTGAAGGCGCGAAAAAACTTGCTGAATTCTTAGATACGCATGCGAATGTTGAAAAAGTTTACTATGCAGGTTTATCAGCACATGTTGGACACGCGCTTGCTGCGAAACAACAAACAGGTTTTGGCGGTATTGTGTCATTTGAAGTCAAAGGTGGTCGTGAAGGGGCTTGGAAAGTCATCGACAATACCCAATTTATTTCAATTACGGGTAATTTAGGTGATGCAAAATCAACAATTACTCACCCAGCAACCACAACTCACGGTAAACTCTCAGCCGATGCCAAAGAAGCAGCGGGTATTCGTGAAGGTTTAATTCGCGTCTCTGTTGGTTTGGAAGATATTGATGATATTATCCGCGATATTAGTCGTGGTTTAGACTTAATCTAATGTATAGATATTGATTTAGAATTTATTTGTTCGGAGATTTTTATGAACATTAATATGTTAATGCAGCAAGCTCAACGTATGCAAAAAGACGTTGAAGTCAACATGAAAAAGGCAAAAGAAGAACTTGCTCAAACTGAAGTGCATGCGGAAGCAGGCGGTGGTTTGGTTAAAGTTACTATGACGTGCCGTAATGTGGTAAAGCGTATCGAAATTAGTCCTGACCTGCTTCAAGATGATGCCGATATGATTGAAGACCTAATCGCAGCTGCAATGAATGATGCTGCGCGTCAAGCGGAAGTGGTTTCTGAAGAAAGAATGAAAGCTGCCAACTCTGGTATGGGCTTACCACCAGGTCTTGCAGGTTTATTTTAAGGAATACGTTTAGTGTTTAGTGATCGATTTGATCAACTGGTGCAAGCTTTACGTATATTGCCAAGCGTTGGGCCGAAATCGGCTCAGCGTATGGCATTACACCTGATCATGAAAAATAGAGAAGGTGCGATAGGGCTGGCACATGCTTTAAATGAAGCAACGACCTATATTCATGAATGTAGCGTTTGTCATTCGCTGACTGAAAATGAAATTTGTGATATTTGTCTTTCACATGAACGTGATGATCAAATTCTATGTGTAGTTGAGTCACCTGCGGACGTGATGGCGATTGAACAAAGTGGTAGTTTTCGTGGTAAATATCATGTATTAGGTGGACATTTGTCGCCGCTTGATGGTATTGGTCCTGAAGAGATTGGCATTCCATATTTGGTGCAGCGACTCAATGAAGGTAAAGTTGCAGAAGTGATTTTAGCAACCAATGCGACAGTAGAAGGTCAGGCAACAGCCCATTACTTGGTTGAAGCCACCAAGCATTTACCTGTGCAAATGACGCGAATCGCTCAAGGGGTTCCTCAAGGGGGAGAACTTGAATATGTGGATAGTCATACTCTAAGCCAAGCGGTACATAATCGAATGCGAATGAAATAAGTGCAATGCTCCTTATTTTATTCATTATGTAACATTGAAAGATGGGTAAAAGGTGTATTAATCACGTTTAAACTTATACAAAAAAAATATAAAAACTCATTGTATTTTTATTTAAATGTTAAAAACACAGTGAATAGGTGCTATAGACGTAAAATTTGTTATATCTAAATGTTATATATAGGTTAATATGCTTTTAAAGAGAATCTGATTTTAGACTCGGTAATATGTTTCAATTCATTCAGCAACAACCAGACTTAGAAAATATTTTACATTTGATGAGTCAAACGTCCATTTATGGATTAGACACAGAATTCATCAAAGTAGATACCCTATGGCCTAAATTGGGTGTCTTTCAAATTAATGTTGCAGATCAAGTTTTTTTGCTTGATGGGGCAAGTTTAGATTTGTCTATATTCTGGGAAAAATTATTTCAAGCACAGCAAAATATATTTCATGCCTGTAGTGAAGACATCGATTTAATTTATCATTATGCACAGCAAAAAACCTTAACCAATGTTTTTGATACTCAAGTCGGGATGTCTTTTTTGGGACATGGATTGCAAGTGAGTTATCAAAATGCATTAAAACAAATGCTGGATGTGGATATTGATAAAGACCAGACAAGATCTGATTGGCTAGCACGTCCGCTTAGCCCAGAACAACTTGCTTATGCAGCCAATGATGTACTGTATTTGATGAATTTGTCCGATAAGATTCAACATGAATTAACTGATAAATATTTACTTGATTTTGCACTCGAAGATTGCCGTCATTTGACTTATGAAATTGGTCAAGAAACGCCGTTAGAGCGGCTTTACCATGATATTGGGAATTATCGTCATTCACGCCGTCAATTGATGCAGCTACAACAATTAGCAGTGTGGCGTGAACAGATGGTAAAAGCGTTGAATTATCCACGTAGTTTTATTCTGAAAAGTTCAACCATGATTGATTTGGTCGAAAAAAATCCATGCAATCACTTTCAGTTATCAGGCATTCGAGATATTCGTCAAAATATTGTGCGTGATCACGGTAAAACCATTCTAGACTTGCTGAAGTTTTTGCCAGAACAGGCAGAGTGGCCACTTCGTATGGCACGTCCAATTCGTCATTCATCAAAAGATATTGGTGAAAAGGTAGATGCTGTTATTCAAGCTGTGGTGAATGAAACCACTATACCTAAAGAAGTGTTGATGCGTAAAAAGTGGCTCAATGCATTATATCAGCATGTGGTGTTTCATAATGATGAACAAAATTTACCTGCTTATCTCTTAGGTTGGCGCTATGATTTGTTAACGAAACCATTGATTGATGTTTTGCATGCTGATGAAAATTATCTATCCACCCAAATGAAGGTGATGGAATAATTCTTTAGGCAGATTGCTTAAAGAATTATCATTTATACAAAATCAAGACCGATGCGTTAATAATCACTAATGTATCCGTCTTTTTTTTGTTGTATGCTTGAGCCAAGTTTAATGAGTACTGTTTCAACTATGCATTGTTCAATTTTCAAATCTAGCAAAAAAGCTGAAATGTATCTTTACATTGCCCGTCCTGAGCCAACTGAAAACGAAGCTGAAGCAGCTAGCCCGCTTGAAATTTTACCTGAAGCGATGCGCACAGCATTTGGTCGTGTAACTTTTGTCATGGATTTAGAGTTATCTGAAGAGCGCAAATTAGCTCGTGTGAATGTTTTGCATGTGATGGATTCAATTCAAAGCAAAGGCTTCTTTATTCAAACTCCTCCTGAAGGATTAATCAATCCGAATGCAGTTGCACCAGAAGGGTTGCGCGGTGCTTAAAGTCAATTCAGGAGTTGGAGTTCACGATGAATAGTTTTCTTGCACTACTAGATTCAATTCCTGAAGATAGCATTGCTGTCACGGTTTATTTGTTAGGAAGTGTCATTATGCTTTGGTCATGGTATGCGATTGCAAAACGCTTGCCTAAACCTTTCGGTGGCATAACGTGGATTATGGGATTCGCGATTTTATTAACCCCGACGGTTTCTGAAGGTAATAACGCTTCCATCGCCCCAGCAATTTTTGGTTTGTTATTTGGTGTTTTGACCAAAGAAAATGCTTTGGTGTGGTCAAATGCATCACTCATTTTATTTGTTGTTGGGCTTGGTTTGGTGGTTGGCTATTTATGGTCCCAATACACAGCCAAAAAAGCAAGATTTGTAGTAAACAAAAATAGTTCACCACTTTAAGTAAAACAATAAGGTTAAATCATGTCTGTTGATACTCAACAATTTGTCGGTACAGATCAGTACATCGCCACTGAAAGTCTAAAATTAGCTGTCAAAGCTGCACGTGCATTGCAAAAACCTCTGCTGGTGAAGGGTGAGCCAGGTACAGGTAAAACATTACTTGCAGAACAAGTTGCACAAAGTCTAGGTTTGAAACTCATGACTTGGCACATTAAATCTACCACTAAAGCGCAGCAAGGTTTGTATGAGTATGACGCGGTTTCGCGTTTGCGCGATAGCCAGTTGGGTGATGACCGTGTGCATAATATTAAAAACTATATTAAACCCGGTAAATTGTGGGAAGCTTTTACCAGTGAAGAACGCTGTGTATTGCTGATTGATGAAATTGATAAAGCCGATATTGAATTCCCAAATGACCTTTTACATGAACTCGATAAAATGTCGTTCTTTGTGTATGAGACAGGGGAAACCATTACTGCAACGCAACGCCCAATTGTGATTATTACCTCGAATAATGAAAAAGAATTACCCGATGCTTTCTTGCGTCGTTGTTTCTTTCATTATATTGAATTCCCAGATGAAAGCACAATGCGTGAAATTATTGATGTGCATTTTCCTAAAATTTCGGCAACTTTGGTGAACCAAGCTTTACAAGTTTTCTTTAAACTTCGTCAGGTTTCGGGATTAAAAAAACCACCATCAACTTCTGAGTTGATTGATTGGTTAAGTTTGCTGATGGCAGATGATATGCCAGAAGATGTACTGCGTAATCATGATAAATCAAAAGCCATTCCACCTTTATATGGTGCATTAATTAAGAATGAGCAAGATGTACAATTACTAGAGCGCCTTGCTTTCATGTCACGACGTTAGTGGATATTTTTATACTTTGACCATAATACTTAAAGCTGCTGATGCAGCTTTTTTATTTGAAAATATGAGTGATAATGTGTGCGACTTAGTGGTTATTTCGAGTTTTATTTTGAGTTAAACATGATAAAAAGTGTAGTGAATTCAATATTCTTATAAGACCCATATTGCAATTAATGATTTCAAAAATAAAGCTCTTTTTTACCTTTAAGAATTAAACTTTTACAAAAATTAATAATTTTAAAATTGCTATTTAATATTAAAAAGTCATAAATGTTATGAGTTGAAAATTTAAAAAATATTGAAAAAGAAAAATCATTGGCTTTCTAAAATTATACCTAATATGTATTTAGCGTATTAATCCTAGAATGAATAACTCCACATAACTCTTGTATTTACCAATAGAGATAATGAGAGGTTGATAAATAATGGAATGGTTGCAAAATGAATTAAAACATAGTCCTGAGATATTACTCTTTTTATCTCTCGCAATTGGGTTTTGGATAGGACAATTTCAGTTTGGAAAGTTTCAGTTTGGCGGTGTAGCAGGTTCTCTTCTTGTCGCGGTTGTCTTAAGTTTATTGGGTGTTCCTGTTGATAATGGTATTAAAGCAATTTTATTTGCACTCTTTATTTATGCTGTAGGTTTTGAAAGTGGTCCTCAGTTCTTTAAATCTCTAGGGCCAGAATCGATCAAAGAAATATTATTGGCTGTCTTTATGGCAGTGTGCGGCTTAATTACTGTTTTGGTCATGGCAAAGATCTTCCATCTCGACAAAGGCCTAGCCGCAGGTTTGGCTGCAGGTGGAATGACACAATCTGCCATTATTGGTACTGCTGGTGATGCATTATCCCGACTTGATTTACCTCTTGAAGAAATTCAGCGCTTGCAAGCCAACGTCGCTATTGGCTATGCAGTTACCTATATTTTTGGTTCGCTTGGGGCGATTATTGTCTGTGTCAATATTCTTCCTCGATTTATGGGACGTGAAATCCGAGATGATGCGATTAAGGCGCAATCTGAACGTTTAAAGGGGGCATTTGAGCTTGCACCTGGACAAGAGCTAGCAATCCCTGAGATTGTTGGGCGAATTTATAAAATTGAACAAGCTAACGGTAAAACTGTATTTGATATTGAAGCCGAAGCAAGCAATATCACCATTGAGCGCTTGAAAAGAAAAGGTCAGTTGATCGATGTGACACCTGAAACGGTATTACAAACGGATGATATTGTCTTGGTTGTTGGGCGTCGTGCCGGTGTGGTTGCTATTTCCAGTTATATCGGTGCTGAACTTCAGTCATCGCAAGGCATGGAAATGGTGATGGATACCACAGATGTAATTCTTAAAAATTCCAAATATATTAATCGTAGTTTAGGCGATGTAAAAGCAAATACGCCGTTATCTTTAAAGCATGGTATTTACGTGCTTGGTATTAAACGAGGTGGAGATTCTCTCGTATTAAGCGATGATACTATTCTACTGCAAGGTGATGTCATTACTGTTTATGGTACTCAGAATGATCTGAATCGGCTCATCAAAGAAGGTGGTCAAGCAATACCTGAGAGCTTAAAAACAGATTGGGTTTTCCATGGTGCGGGTTTAGTCGTGGGTTTAATTATCGGTTTATTTGTCATTCGTATAGGTGGCGTACCTCTCACATTAGGTGCTGGCGGCGGTGCACTACTTTCGGGGTTGTTATTTGGTTGGCTGCGTAGTCGTAATCAAGTACATGGCAATATGCCTCTAGCCGCATCTCAACTTTTGAAAGACTTAGGTTTGGCTGGATTTGTGGCTGCAGTAGGACTTCAGTCTGGACTACAAGCTATTCAAACGATTAAGGAAAGTGGACTTTCTCTGTTTATGATTGGTGTTGTAGTCACCTTGGTTCCATTGCTACTTTCCATGCTTTTTGCACGTTATGTTCTGCGTTACAACAACGTTGCTGTTATGGCTGGTGCACTGTCAGGTGCTCGTAGTGCTAATCCAGCATTTGGTGGTGTATTAGATAAAGCTGGAAATTCAATCCCAACCGTTCCATTTGCAATTACTTATGCATTAGCAAATGTATCTTTGACGTTACTCGGCCCACTTATTGTGGGCTTAGCATAATATTTTTTAATGAAAATAAACATCAATATGACTTAATACAATGAAGGAGACTTTCCATGGGAAACGTCGATTACTCTAAATATTCAAAATTAAGCCCATTCGAGCTAAAAGATAAGTTGATTGAGCTAGCGCAAAGCCGTACTGATCGTATGATGCTTAATGCAGGTCGAGGAAATCCCAACTTTTTAGCTACTGTTCCTCGTCGTGCTTTTTTTCAATTAGGGCTATTTTCTGCGACTGAATCAGAGTTTTCTTTTTCTTATATGCCAGAGGGCTTAGGTGGTTTTCCTCGTTCTGAAGGATTACAGTCGCGCTTTGATCATTTTATCTTAGAAAACAGAGATAAAGCTGGCGTGGTTTTTTTGGGGAAAGCTATTTCCTATGTTAGAGATCAATTGGGTTTAGATCCTGATGCATTTTTGCTTGAAATGGTTGAGGGGGTTTTAGGTTGCAACTACCCAGTACCTGACCGCATGCTTCGTGTTAGTGAAATGATTATAAAAGAATATGTATTGCGAGAAATGGGTGTGCAGGGAATGGCAAAAGAATCCCTTGACCTGTTTGCTGTCGAGGGTGGAACAGCTGCAATGGCTTATATTTTTAACTCTTTGAAAGAAAATAAAATTATAGAAAAAGGAGATCGAATTGCGATAGGTACTCCAATTTTTACCCCATATTTAGAAATTCCTAAATTGAATGACTATCAGCTTGAAGAAGTGTTAATTCAGGCTGATGCAAATTTAGGATGGCAATATCCTGAATCGGAGCTTCGTAAACTTGAAGACCCTTCAATTAAAGCATTCTTTTTAGTTAATCCCAGTAATCCTCCTTCAGTGAAAATGAGTGATGAGGGCTTGGAAATTCTGGCGGATATTGTGAAAAAGCGTCCAGATTTAATTATTCTAACCGATGATGTTTATGGAACTTTTGCTGATAATTTTAAATCCCTTTTCGCAATATGCCCAGACAATACAATTTTAGTTTATTCATTTTCGAAATATTTTGGAGCTACGGGTTGGCGGCTTGGAGTTATTGCTTTATCCAATAATAATATTCTCGACCACAAGATTGCGGCACTTTCAAAGAAAGATAAAAAAGAACTTGAAGAACGCTACTCGTCATTGACTACAGAGCCTGCAAGTATCAAATTTATTGATCGTTTGGTGGCGGATAGTCGTAATGTAGCCTTGAACCATACCGCAGGACTTTCAACGCCACAACAGGTTCAAATGGTATTGTTTGCTTTATTTAATATGATGGATTCAAGACAAAACTACAAAGAAGCCGTTAAATCTGTCGTACGTGATCGTGATGCAACCCTATATCGACAATTAGGTGTAGATGTTCCCCAAGATCCTAATGCTGTTGATTATTATACATTGGTCAATCTTGAAAATACTTCACGGATACTTTATGGAGATGAATTTGCAGATTGGGTTATGAAAAATAAAAACCCAACAGAATTATTATTCCGTGTTGCAGATGAAACAGGGGTTGTTTTATTGCCAGGTTCTGGTTTTGGTGTATCACATCCTTCAGCTCGTGCTTCTTTGGCGAACTTAAATGAATATCAATATGCTGCAATTGGTAATTCATTACGCAAATTTGCTGAAGAAACTTATCGTGAATATCAACAAGTCACGAAAAAAAAATAGCTTTGGGGGAGGCGAAACGTCGTTAACTGACTTGGCCCTACGAGATGAATATATTTTGTAGGGCTTTTTTATTTCTAAGTTTTTAATTACAGGGCTGTAGTGCTTTTGTTATTTATTAGTTCTAATAAGTTTTAAAAGACAGAGTTTTAGACTTATTTTTTATTAGTCATATCAAATTTAATCAATCTTTAAATTTTTCTGTTTGCAAATAAAACGAACGACCATTGAGGCCATGCTTAAACTTTACTTCATTTTTACAATCAAACATAATAGTACAATGATTTGCATCAACAATTATATGCGATTTATAAAATTTTAGAAGTATAGCAAGGTTGCAGATATTTTAATAACTACCTTGAATTTAAAAGGATTTGTTTACCGATGTTCGTACGATTGTTTTATACCTTAAGAAAATACGGTGTGCCTGTATCAACGCGTGAACTAATCGATTTAAACCATGCCGTAAGTGAAGGTTTGGTTTTTGCGGATCAAGATGAATTCTATCAATTAGCAAAAACGGTTATGGTTAAAGATGAGCGCTTCTTTGATAAGTTCGATCGCGCCATGAAAGATTATTTTGAGGGTATTTCAACTTTTGATTTGGATGATTTACTCAATCAAGTTGATAAATTGCCGAAAGATTGGTTCGATCTTGAACTGCTTGAAAAACACCTCACACCTGAACAGCGCGAAGAGCTCAAAAAAGCTGGCTCACTTGAAGAGCTGATGAAGATGTTGGAAGAGCGTCTGCGTGAGCAACACAAAAAGCATCAGGGTGGTAATAAGATGATCGGCACGGGTGGTACATCACCATTCGGTGCTTTTGGTGATCATCCTGAAGGTGTGCGTATTGGTGGGCCGGGTCGTAAGCGCTCAGCGGTTAAAGTGTGGGAACAGCGTAAATATCAGAATTTGGATGATGAGCAGATTTTAGGCACTCGCCAAATGCAAATGGTATTGCGTCGTTTACGTAAATTTGCGCGTCAGGGTGCTGCTGAAGAACTGGATATTAACGGCACCATTCGCGAAACAGCGAAGCAGGGTATTTTGGATGTTCAGCTTGTTCCTGAGCGTCGTAATCGAGTAAAAGTTTTAATGTTGTTTGATGTGGGGGGGTCGATGGATTCACACATTGCTCAATGTGAAAAGCTATTTAGTGCTGCAAAAACTGAATTTAAAACCTTGGAATATTTTTATTTCCATAACTGTCTCTATGATTATGTATGGAAGGACAATATTCGCCGTTCTAGTACGCGTATGAACACATGGGATTTGTTGAATACCTATGGTCGTGACTATCGTGTAATAGTCGTAGGGGATGCCAGTATGGCACCCTATGAGCTGACATCGGTTGGTGGTTCGGTTGAATATATGAATGATGAAGCAGGTAATGTTTGGTTACAGCGTTTACGTCAGCATTTTGAAAAAACAGCATGGCTCAATCCTGAACAAGACAGTTATTGGCATTACACGCATAGCATTGGCTTAATTAAACAGATTTTTGAAGATCATATGTATCCGATGACCTTAAAGGGTGTAGAGGATATGACTAAATATTTAGCTCGTTAAGCGTGTCGAAATGAACACGTTCTTTTAAATGTAAGGGGGGATAATGAATCATCAAATTAATGGTATTCCATTACCAAACGAAGCGGGTTTCTTTGGACAATATGGTGGTCAATTTATTCCGCCTCATTTAAAAGAAGCAATGGATGAAATTAATCTTGCGTATGAACAAATTCGTCATACGGCTGAATTTAAAAATGAATTAGCTGATTTATTTGCCAATTATGTTGGTCGTCCAAGTCCATTGTTTCATGCAAAGCGTTTATCTGATCAATTGGGTGGGGCGCAAATTTATCTCAAACGTGAAGATTTAAACCACACTGGTGCGCACAAAATTAATCACTGTTTAGGTGAAGCTTTACTTGCGAAATATATGGGTAAAAGCAAAGTGATTGCAGAAACAGGTGCTGGTCAACATGGCGTTGCTTTAGCAACAGCGTGTGCACTTGTCGGTATTCCATGTGAAATTCATATGGGGCAAGTAGATATTGAAAAAGAACATCCAAATGTCGTTAAAATGAAAATTTTGGGTGCCAAACTGATTGCTGTAACACGTGGAACAGCCACATTAAAAGATGCTGTAGACAGTGCATTTGATGAATATCTAAAAGACCCGAAAAATTTTATCTATGCGATTGGTTCAGTGGTTGGCCCACACCCATTTCCAAAAATGGTTCGTGATTTTCAGTCTATTATTGGTGACGAAATTAAAGTTCAAACCAAACATCGTTTTGGTTCAAACCCAGATTACATTGTTGCATGCGTAGGTGGTGGTTCAAATGCGATGGGGGCATTCACGGCATTCTTGAATGAACCTGATGTGAAACTTGTAGGGGTTGAGCCTGCTGGTCATGGTTTAGACACCAATATGCATTCAGCAACGTTGACTTTGGGGAAACCTAGTCAGCTGCATGGCATGGCGTGTTATGTACTTGAAGACGAGCAGGGTGAGCCGTTACCTGTGCATTCAATTGCATCTGGTTTGGATTACCCCGGTGTTGGGCCACAACATAGTTTCCTTAAAGATTTGGGTCGAGTGGAATATTCAACGGCAACCGACCAAGAATGCTTAGATGCATTTATGACATTGTCACGAGTGGAAGGAATTGTTCCTGCACTCGAGAGTTCTCATGCTGTGGCTTGGGCTATCCGTGAAGCAGCGAAAATGGCGAAAGATGTAAAAATCGTGGTTAACTTATCTGGTCGTGGGGATAAAGATGCTGACTATGTGGCCGAAAAATTAGGCTTAAACTAATCATAAAATCTGCCTAAATTCATCTTTTGAAAAGAGGGACTTTCTCTTCCATTTTTATAAAAAGATGAGCAAAAGTCTCTTGTTGTTGAGGGAGAGTTTAGAAGGATAAAAAACCTCTCAGTTGAGAGGTTTTTTTATCGGCTTTGAAAACTTAACTTGCAATATATTGTTGTAATTGATCAATTAATTTACGTTGGTCTTCCATCACAACTTTGACTAAGTCACCAATTGAGATTAAGCCAATCAGTTTATCATTTTCAACAACGGGTAGATGACGTAGATGACGATCTGTCATGAGATTTAAACAATCTTCAACACTATTTGATTTGGTGACGGTAAGTACTTTCGCAGTCATAATTTCACTGACCGTGGTCTCTTTAGACGTGCGTTCCATAAGTATAATTTTACGTGTGTAATCACGCTCAGAAAAAATACCCACAACTTTATCTTGATCAGTGACCACGAGTGCACCAATGCCTTTATCCGCCATAAGTGAAATTGCTTCAAGTACAGTCGATTCAGGGCTAATCGTAAAGATGTTTTGTTCAATTTTGTTCTGAATAACTTGTGCTACATTGGTCATTTATAGTCACCCTTTGTTGTTTATTGTTTGATATTAAACTTAGCGCGAAATAAGAAAAATGCAAAGACTTTTCAAGTCAGAAATTTCATTTTACATTTCTCTTTATTTTACTTTAACGATTTTGATACAAAATTAAGCAGGTTTTAACGCCTCAGAGAAAAAGAAATGACGCATCTGTTGGGTAGTTAATTTAAATTTTTGGCTTGAAGCGTTACATAGTGCAGGGGTAACGTGTAAACGAGTCAATGTCGGAAGTAGATATTCTTGGAAATCATTTGGGGTGATTTTGCGGGGAGTATAATTGGGCCAATGTAGTTGGGCATATTTATGTGCTTGGACACTGTTAAGCCAAAATGGAAAAATGAAATCTTGATGGTCAGACATGATTGCCCAACCTTGTTCGTGATATAAACCCCAAAGTACGCCACAGTACATCATTGATTTTAAAATGGTAATTTTAAAGAATAAATCTTTAGGAATAAGTTGTAATGAATTAATTTGTTTCATGCTAAAAACGTCTATTGAATTCAGACTCTATTGTAAGAAATTTAGATGAAAGTTCAGTGTAAGCTTTAAGAAACAATGTAAATAAATATGTATTTAAAAAGAATAGGGTTTAAAAAACGCCACCTTAGTGACGTTTTATTAAGCTTGCATAGTGGCTAAATTCTGCCAGTATTGTGCTTTGAGTGAGTCTCGTTCTACACGAAAACCTTGATAATAAAGTTCTGCTAAGAACAATGCTGCTTTACCATGCCCAGCACGCGCGACTTCTTCCAATTGTTGAACCGCATCTGAAAAATTCATTTGTGATTGAATGGTGTTTACTGCATCTGCATACACATGTTCTAAGTCTTGGTGAGAGAGTTGATGAATCATATAAAACTCCTTATTGTAATTATGATTGCTAAAAGACAGTTCAATTTGTCTTTATATTAATTTAACTTACCTTTGTTAAAGTAATATTACAATAAACTTGAATTGTCAAACAATATATGTGGGTTGTAGTTATAAAAACAAGTTTACATGATTAAACAATCTACAAAATGAATTTTTATTAATATACATATACTGGAAGTTGTAAATATATAAGGAGAAGAACATGACAAAAACATTTGATGGTTTGACTTTTGATTTGCCTCCAACAAGTTCTCAAATTGTTGAGCTGGCTCATCAACATCGAAAAAATTTAGATGAAGCTATTTTTCATGAAGAAATTCACTTAGGGGACTATTGTTTAGCACAGCGTAAAAGAGTTTATGATTTTACGCGCCAATTAGATTCACAACAACGTGAAGACTTTTATAAAGTTTATAATGGCGAGTTAAGACGCATAGCAGATGATGATGAGCTACATTCCGTAGATTCAGAAAAAGGTCTGAGTGCTTTTGCGATTATGCTTGTATTAGGGATTATTGCATTGGTTCTTTATTTTGCAGTGATTAGAAATATTGTTGCATAAGCTGATGAGGATTGCTCAATTTCTGTTACAAATGCATTGAAATTGAGCAAATCCGCTTGTACTTCTGAATACAGCCCCCTAAACTACCTTCAGTTCGAGGTAGGCTATGCATATTGCTATACAAAAAATTGTTCAATTTAAATCTAATATAAAGCTTGAATATGTTTATAACGTGCTCATCGTGACAATTATTGCGATTATATTAATGCTTGCTTTAATTGCCCTTCATCGTCCCATCTCACTCACGCAATTTGAAAATGTAATTAAACTTTCATCTCAAGCCAGTTACCCAGACACTCAGCAAATGGCATTGTCTCTGATGCAGCAGCAACAGGTTCCTTACGGACAATATTTTAAATTGATGCAGGCGCATCATTTGGAAATGACGCAGGCACATCAATTACCTCCTTTGCAGGTGGATTAATAATTGTTTTAGGCATTTGCTCTATTGAAGGTGGTGCAAGTATTGGTGCTTGAGGAACTAGGTTTTGATTGAGTGTCATTTCCAAAGCTTTTTTATCTAATTTGTCATTCACCACGATAATTGTAAGTCGTTCAGGGTGTAGATGTTTTTGAATCGCGTTTTGTACGTCTTGTGCAGTCAGTTTTTCTAATAAGCGTGGGTATTCATTTAAATAGTCCGCAGTTTGGTTGTAAAACCCCATTGAGCCTAACTGAGCATTAATATTGGCATTGCTACTATAATTATTGGGGAAAGCGCGCAACATCCCTGCTTTGGTTTCTTGTAATTGTTTTTGATCAATCGGTTGCTTGACAAAATCGACCAAAGCCCGATGAGCCACCTGTATGCTGTCGAGGAGTTGGTCTTGTTTTGTGGAATAACTAAGACTAAAGGTTCCGGGAGCTTGGCTAAATGAAAATGAACTATAAGCGCCATAGGTATAACCACGTTTGACTCGGAGTTCTTTCATTAGAACCGAATTAAAGCCACTTCCTCCGAACATTTGATTTGCAACTTCTAAGGCTAAACGGTCTGAGTCAAATCGTGTCGTACCTAAATGCCCCATAATGACATGGGCTTGGCTGGAATTAAAAGCCATATGACGGATGTCGAAATTAGACTTGTCTATAGGTTGAGTGAGTGGTTTTGCTTTTTCCCCTTGTTTTAAGTGACTTGCAATACGTTCAGAAAGTTTGAGTGCTTCTTTGGAATTTAGTTGACCTGTAATGGCTATATTCATATTTTGCGCCACTAAAAATTGGTCGCTAAATTGTTTGAGTTCGAGTGGCGTAATTTTACTAATACTGCGTTGCGTTCCCGTAATGGGTTCAGTATAGGAATGTTTTCCATATAATGCGCGGTAAAATTGAATATTCATCATTCGGCTTGGGTTTTCTTGAACTTGCTTTTGACCCACTTGGGTGTTGGTTAACATTAAATGAATACTGGATTTTTTGAAGGTGGAATGATTTAAAACTTCCAGCAGCATGCCCAAGGCAGGCTCAAGCTTTTTCGGGTCGGATAATACTCGTAGTTTTACAATAAACATATCACGATAAGCTTTCACACTAAATTGAGCGCCAACCGCTTCAAAAGCACTGGCAATTTGGTTAGCAGTATATTTCTCGGTTCCTTCGTCAAGCAGTTGCGCAGCCATATTGGCAACACCATATAAGCCAGCGGCGATTTCTTCATCCCGTGCTGAGCCTGCATTGAAGGTCAATTGAATGTCAATAATGGGTAAATTTTGCGATTCGACAAACAGTGTTCGAACTTTATAACGATTTTTCAGTTCATGCACATAAGGAGCACGAAATTGAAGTTGCCTATTGTCATTTTTCAAGCTTTGTAAAAGAGGAATGGATTTTAAGTCTGTCGGATGATCATCGCCTAGGTTATTTAAATTTACGTTATTTAAATCCACATCAGCAATAACGGATTGAGTGCAAATAATGGAACTGAGCAAAATAAAGGGCTGTAGCTTAAACATATATAATTCCATTATTGTGCTTTATTTTCAGGTGGAACAGGAGAAAGGTATAAAGTGCTGAGGTTGTCGCGGACAAAGTAAATATTCGCAACGCGTTGAATATCTTGTGGGGTTACTGTTTCAAAATGTTTAGGTAGTTCATCCATTAAACGGAAACTTAAACCGTTGATTTCTAAGTTGCCAATCATTTTGGTCTGACCTGCAATATCATCTTGGCTATAAACTAAATTAGAGACGAATTTAGCCGTCACACGTTCAACCTCTTTGGCTTGAATGAGTTCAGTTTTTAATAAATCAATTTCACTTTGGATAGCTTTTTCCGCATCTTGTAAGCTCACGCCGTCAGTGGGTAATGCTGAAATACTCAATAAGCTATCTCCTTGATTATAAGGATCGTAAGAAACACTAATCGCAGTTAGAACTTTTTTGTCCCTGACCAGTCGGTCTTGTAGCCGTGAAGAAATACCACTATCTAATACATTTTTAATAATTGTGAGCGCATAAGCATCTTGTGGATTCTTTGCTGTGACCAGTGAGCGGACATTCCATGCCATATATAAATTCGGTACTTGTACAGGTAAATTGAGTTCCATATGGCGATAACCGACACGATCAAACTCTAAGACATCATTGCGTGGAGGGGTTTTTTTGGCAGGAATATCACCGAAATATTTTTGGACTTGAAGTAAAGTACTTTCTGAATCAACATCACCGACAATAATCAAAATGGCATTGTTGGGTGTATACCAATCGCGATACCATTTCTTGACATCTTCAAGCTGAATGTTTTGAAGATTTTTCATATAACCAATCACGGGTTGTCGATAGTGACTGGTTGGATAGCTAATCCATTTGAATCGTTCAAAAGCCAGAGATCTTGGGTTGTCATCGGTGCGTAAACGACGTTCTTCCATCACCACTTTAATTTCAGGCTCAAAATCTTGCTGACGTAACAGCAAATTACTCATACGGTCAGATTCAAGTTCTAAAGCCATGGGTAAATAGGTTTTGGGGTAAAGCTGATAATAATTGGTGTAGTTGGTAAAGGTTGAAGCATTGACACTGCCACCATAAAGACGGCTTAAACGGGTAAATTCATCATTTGGCACTTTATTGGTGCCTTTAAACATCATGTGTTCAAGAACATGAGAAATGCCAAGTAAGTTCCCCGATTCATCACTACTTCCAACGCCATACCAGATTTGAGTCATCACCATGGGGGAGCGATGGTCTTCACGAATAATCACCTTTAAACCATTGTTAAGGGTCGTTTCAAATGTAGTGCGTGCTAATGTGCTACGTGTTTCAGCATGCCCTAAGCTGCTTTGTATTGTAAGTAATGCAAAGCTCATGGCTAAAAAATGCTTTTTTAAAAAAGACAGCTTTGGAAAAGGTGGTATGTAACTTTTGAGCACAATATTGACCAAAGTGATTAATTGTATTTAGGATTATTTTTAAGAAATTTTGATTTCAAAGCAAGGCGAAGTTGTTCGTTTTTGGTGTGCTCAATGTCTACTGGGGATTGCAGAGGAAATCTATGCTAGAATCCTTGTTTTTTAACGCAATGCTTTTCAAGGATTCGGCATGCAACAGCAATCTAATGGGCAAAATAAATTTTTGATTGATGCTGATATCGGGGATGACGATGTCACTTTACCGAATTTACCTGCGGTAAATGTACCTATTGTTGAAACTTCAAAAGAAGAAGCAACTGTTTCTGCGCCTGTAGCCACAGAAACCGAGCAAGAAGATACTTCTGGTGGTGGCTTTTTTAGTCGTATGAAAGTGGGTTTAACCAAAACCCGTAAAAATCTTGCTGATGGGATGGTGAATATCCTCATTGGTGGTAAAGAAATTGACGATGAACTGCTTGAAGAAGTTGAAGAGCAATTATTGGTTGCAGATATTGGTGTAGATGCGACGAAAACCATTATTGCTAATTTAACGGAACGTACTGCACGTGGTGATTTAATCTATTCACATTCATTGTATAAAGCTTTACAAGAAGAATTGGTGGCTTTACTTGCGCCACGCGTGAAAGCTTTACATATTGACCCAAATAAAAGCCCATTTGTGATTTTGGTGGTGGGTGTCAATGGCGTGGGTAAAACCACCACCATTGGTAAATTGGCTAAACGCTTACAAGGCGAAGGTAAAAAAGTCATGTTAGCGGCTGGAGACACATTCCGTGCTGCCGCAACTGAACAGCTTCAAATTTGGGGCGAGCGCAATAATATTGCAGTAGTTTCACAAGGTCATGGTGCAGACAGTGCTTCAGTGATTTTTGATGCTTTTGAAAGTGCGCGTGCAAAAGGAATTGACGTATTAATTGCAGATACTGCTGGTCGTTTGCATAATAAAAGCCACTTGATGCAAGAACTGACCAAAGTAAAACGTGTCATGCAAAAAATTGATGCAACAGCGCCACATGAAATTATGTTGGTGGTGGATGCGGGCACAGGTCAGAATGCAATTAATCAAGTCGAAATGTTTGATGAGGCGGTGGGTTTAACAGGGCTGACCATTACTAAACTGGATGGTACTGCCAAAGGTGGTGTGCTCTTTAATATTGCAAGCCGTACTCATGTCCCTATTCGTTTTATTGGTGTGGGTGAGAAAATTGATGATTTACGCCCATTCTCAGCAAAATCTTTTGTTGCAGCACTATTCGAAACAGAAAAGTAAAAATGCTTAATGTTTCACATAAACTCCGCTAAATGCGGAGTTTGTTGTTTTTGAATTTATTGTTTGCGTTAAAAAGCAACATATGAAAATAACTTGTGTAAAGAAGTCCTTTATATATGATTAGAATATAAGGAATCAAAAGCTTTAGTATCTGTATTGGGGAGTACTACTGTGGCATTATTAGAAAAAATTGGGCATGTTCTCACCTCTGATATCACCAAAGACTTTAAACTGAAAAAAAAAGTTGCTGAAGAAATACATGAACTAACTTTTGTTGATCATTTGAAAAAACGTCGTAGTATTCATGTGCTGGGGAAAAAAGTTCATTTTAGCCAAGCATACTTGGCAGAACTGATTCAAGAAGCGGTACGAAGTTGCCCTTCTGCTTTAAATTCTCAAAGTTCAAGAATCGTGGTGTTGTTTGGTGATTCTCATGTAAAGTTTTGGGAAATTGTCAAAGAGGTACAACGTAAAATAATTGCTGTACATGTTTTTGCAGGTACAGAAATGAAAATTGATCAATATGCGGCAGGTTTTGGCACGGTTCTTTTTTATGAGGATCAGCGCACCATTCAACAATTACAAAAGCAAATTCCTTTTAATTCAGAAGATTTTCCCATTTGGTCTGAACAGACTTCAGGCATGGCACAATATGCAGTATGGACTGCTTTGGCTGACTCTGGTGTTGGAGCTTGCTTGCAACACTATAATCCAAGTATAGATTCGGCAGTTGCGCAATACTTGAGCATTGAATCATCATGGTTACTTCGGGCGCAATTGGTTTTTGGTTCAATTGAGCGGGAGGCTGATGAAAAAATTGACCCTCAAGATGGTGATCGTTTTAAAATATTTGTTTAATTGGCAGACATAAAAAAGCACCTCTATGTTAGGTGCTTTTTTTATGTCTTTAAATCGACAGGAAAATGAGAAAATAGTGCGTAAGATTGTTCTATAAATAAAACACAATGTCACTTTTTTAGTCATGTATTCATTCTAAAATTAACATAAGATAAATCCATCCTAATAATTCTTATCAAAATTCCAAGAGGGTTATCCAATGTCATTTTTAGATCAAATTAAGCAACGCCGTACTATTTATGCAATTGGTAATAATGTTGCATTAACACAAGATAAAATAGAAGAAATTATTAAAGATACAGTTCGTTATAGTCCATCAGCGTTTAACTCACAAACTTCACGTATTGTCACTTTATATGGCAAATCACATACAAAATTTTGGGATATCGTGCGTGAAACATTACGTAAAATGGTGCCAGAAGCGGCTTTTGAAAATACCAATGCCAAAATTAATAGTTTTGCCGCAGGTTATGGCACAGCATTATTTTTTGAAGATCAAGACACGGTAAAATCTTTGCAAGAACAATTTCCATTATATGCAGATCATTTTCCAGCATGGTCAGAGCACTCAACAGGCATTGCACAGTTTGCGGTATGGACAGCATTGGCTGAGCATCACATTGGAGCGTCATTACAGCATTACAATCCAGTGATTGATCATGAAGTTGCAGAGGTTTTTAGTATTCCTGAAAATTGGAAATTACGCGCGCAATTGGTATTTGGTTCTATCGAAGCCACTGCTGGAGAAAAAACATTTATGGATAATGAAGTACGTTTTAAAAAATTCGACTAAATTATTCATCATTTAGGTTATACGGAGCGCTTAGATGGCGCTCTTTTTTATGGTTTAAAATAGTAACTTGATATCTATTAAGATGGAAAGCTTATCTCAACAAATACTTGAGAATGCTGGATATTAAAAACAGCTTTGTCATAAAATCGTCATTTATACATTGCATAGTGCAATTAAATTTTAATGATGAATAAAGAGAAAGTAGAATGGCTTTAAGATTAACTTTTGCTGTGGCTGCATTACTAATGAGTGGTACTGTATTTTCAGCGGTAACGCTTACAGCACCAGAAGAAATCAAAATCCTTGCGGTGAATGATCAAGAAGTTAATACAGGGCTATTTCGTTCAGCGGATAATCACTATAAAGTCGATGCAGGTGAAATTAGTCTTAGTGTGCGCTACAGCCAATATTTTGAACATCTAAATGGTGAGCATGATATTGTTAAGTCAGGCATCGTTACATTGAAGACACCACCGCTAAAAGATGGTGAAAATTACCAATTAAAATTAGTGAATACACCAGCAAATTTCGAAGCAGCAAAGAAATATGCTGAACAACCCATAGTGGCTTTATTTGATAACAACAACCAAATGCTGATTCAACAAACAGGTGCAAATACGGAATCAAAACCTTGGTTAGCACAGGGTATTTTTGCAAAAGCAACAGATTTAACTCAGAAGAAAAGAATACCCGTTAACCAACCAGCACCTGTTTATTCACAAACTGGAGCTTCTGTAGCAACTTCTTTGAATTCTAGTGTATTGGCTAACGCTACAAATACAGCAGATCAGCAACTTATCCAGCTTTGGCAAAAGTCGAGTAAAGCTGAACGTCAAAAATTTATGGGGTGGTTGGCTGAACAAGCAAATTGATTCACTCATCATTGAAAATAAACAACCAGCGTAAGCTGGTTGTTTATTTTTTGTTGCCATTAATCGATGAAAAAAAGCCGAAAAAGATTTAAAAAGTGCTAAAAAAGGCATTTTAGTTTAAAAAATAAACAACCGATTGTGTTTTTGATGTTTTTTGATAAATAGGGGTTGCGCAGGATTGGAAACTGTATAGAATACGCAGCATCCCGACGAGATAGCCGGAAACAAGCGAAGCACGAAGTGCTGAGATGTTAAGGATTATCAAGTTGAGCGACTTAATTACTGACGAAGTATTAAGAAGATCATTAAGAGATTATGAAGAACAACTTGTGTGGATTTTTACTGGTTGATTGATCGAAATTATTTTCATTGATTGATGGTAGAAATTACTCGAAGTTTATTTGAGAAATATTTGTCAGAAAATTGATGAGCCAAGATTGGCACCCTTTAAGGTGCTAAGCAATATTAAACTGAAGAGTTTGATCATGGCTCAGATTGAACGCTGGCGGCAGGCTTAACACATGCAAGTCGAGCGGAGATGAG